>NZ_DJJN01000006.1:1409799-1483204 GCF_002434165.1 Pantoea sp. UBA6567
GCTGCAGCCTGTACGCGCGTATTCCCCGAAATAATTCAGGTTGCAGCAAGGCGGCAAGCAAATGAATCCCCGGGAGCTTACATCAGTAAGTGACCGGGGTGAAGGCGCGCAGCCAACGCAGCTGCAGCCTGAATTATGAAGGGGAATCAGATAGCTTTAGCAAGCCTGGCCGGACTCACCTGCCACAAAAGCTTACCTTCACTCTCGTCGGCATTAAAATCGATACAGGCGATAGCCGACGTGGCGAACATGGGCGGCGCTTCCTGCGGGCACAGCTCAGAAACCAGGTATCCTACCAGCGGCAGATGCGAAATCACCAGCACGGCTTTCACGCCCTGCACCGCCAGCGCCTGCAAATGCAATGCGACCTGTCCCGGATCGCCGCCCGGCGTCAGTTCAGAAAGAACGTCCTGGTTTTGCGGCAAATCCAGTGCCTCGCGCACGGTGGCGAGCGTCTGCCCGGCGCGCAGATAGGGGCTGACCAGCACCCTTCCGATATCCGGCGTCTGGCTGTTGAGCCAGCTCGCCATCTGACGTGATTCGTTACAGCCGCACAGCGTAAGGGGGCGAGCAGAATCGCTCGCGGCTTCCAGAGCTGCATCGCCATGACGCATGATAAAAACTTGCATAAAGCACCGCTGTTGTTGGTCGATATCGTCCGGTACCACGGCACCAGACGCTTCATTCTGCGAATGAAGGCTGTGTTTTACCCCAATGGCTTCAGTATAGTCAACCGGTTGCTTATTAAATAAGCGCCCGCTAAATCGGTACCGGCTGACCTGTACTGCATCTTCTCTGCTAAGCGGCTGAATATGCACCGCTCTTGCTGAATGTGATTAAATGTAAAAATGCGCGCCGCTTTCTGCCCGCTTCAGCAGCGCCTCGCACGGGGCAAAGCGATCGCCATGCTGCTGGGCGAGGGCCGTAAGTCTCTCCACAAGCGCAGCGCTGCCGTATCGATCCATATAACGGAACGGTCCGCCAAGAAAAGGTGGAAAGCCGATGCCGAATACCGCAGCAACGTCGCCATCGCGTGCCGAACGGATCACCGACTCATCCAGACAGCGCGCGGCCTCATTTAACAGCATCAGCATGCAGCGTTCAGCAATCTGCTGCTCACTCTGACGCGCCTCAGGTTTCAGAGCGAGCAGCGTATAGAGGCTGCGATCCGCTTTACGCGCGCCGGGCCAGCGTCTCTTCTCATAGTGATAAAACCCTTTCCGGTTTTTTCGTCCTTTGCGGTCGTCAGCGAGAATAGCATCAACCGCGGCCTGCGGTGCGGCAAAGCGCGCGCCATAAGCCTGCTCAAGCAGCGGGCTGATTTTACTGCCAGTGTCGATACCGACTTCATCAAGCAGCTGCAATGGCCCTACCGGAAAACCCGCTTTTACCAGAGCCTGGTCAATATGTTCGACCGGTTCCCCGTCCAGCAGACAGCGCAGCGCTTCGTTGATATAGGGGGCGAGAATACGGTTAACGTAGAAGCCTGGGCGATCCGCTACCACTACTGCAGTTTTACCTTGCTTTTGCGCCAGCCGCAGCGTGGTCGCCAGCGTTTCCGCTGACGTTGCCGCATGCGGGATCACCTCAACCAGCGGCATTTTATCTACCGGACTGAAGTAGTGCAGCCCGATGATATTTTGCGGCCGCTGCGCCTGCGCGGCGATAGCGCTGATAGCGAGCGAGGATGTATTCGAGGCGAAAATGGTGTCGGGCTGACAGTGCTGCTCCATTTCCGCCACCATCTGCTGCTTCAGTGCCAGATCTTCAAATACCGCTTCAATGACCACATCGCGCCGGCTGAAGCCCTGATAGTCGGTACCGCCGCTGATGCGCGCCATCTGCTGCTGACGCTCTGCGGGTTTCAGCTGACGCCGCCTGACTTTTTTTGTCAGCAGATCCCAGCTGTAGCGCAGCGCGTGATTGATTCCGCTGAGCTGGATATCTTTGATACGCACCGGCAGTTCCGCTTTCAGCGCCGTCACGCTGGCAATCCCTCCGCCCATCAGCCCACCACCCAGTACGCCCACCTGCTGCAGCGTGCGCACTTCGCCCTCTGCGGCGGCGGCTTTTTTCAGCGCGGTGGACGCGAAAAACAGGCTGCGCAGCGCTGCCGATTCCGGCGTTAGCGCCAGCTCGCCAAACGCCTGCGCTTCAGCCTCATGTCCCGCCTGGCTACCCTGCTCCAGCCCGATGCGCACCACCTGCAGAATGCGCCCGGTCGCCGGATAGTTACCCTGAGTTTTTTTATCCGTCTGACGCTTTGCCAGCGCAAACAGCAACGGGCGCCCCGCAAAGCTCTGCATCAGGCGCGCCCGCTGTGGCAACGTCCGCGCCGCGCCCTTTCCTTTATGAACGCGCGCCACCGCCGTTGCCAGTAAAATGGCCGGCGGCACCGCATCATCGACCAGGCCCAGCTTAAGCGCCTGCCGGGCGCGCAGGGCTTTACCGCTGAGTATCAGCGACAGCGCCTGCTCTGCGCCAATCAATTGCGGCAACCGCTGTGTGCCGCCGGAACCAGGCAGCAGGCCCAGCTGAACTTCAGGCAGACCAAGCCGGGTCTTCTCATCCAGCGAACAGATGCGGGCGTCGCACGCCAGCGCCAGCTCCAGACCGCCCCCCAGACAGGCGCCGTGTATCGCCGCCACAACCGGAAACGGCAGCGCTGCAATCTCCGCCATCACCTCCTGCCCCTGCTTCGCCAGCGCCTGCGCTTCAGCTGATGAGTGGCAGCGGTCGATCATGCTGATATCAGCACCCGCAATAAAATTGTCCGCTTTGCCGGAAATCAGTACCAGACCCGCCAGCTGCGGATGCTGACGGGCTGCGGCGATCACCGCGCGGATCTGCGCGGCAAACTCAGCGCGCAGTGTATTCATTTTTTCACCCGGCACATCAATGGTGATCACACCAACATGATCCGGGCGCAGGGTTAACTCAAACGCGGTATGCTGCATTATTCAGCCTCCAGAACCATTGCAGTGCCCAAACCGCCCGCCGCGCAGGCGGTTACCAGTCCCAGTCCGCCACCGCGCCGCCGCAGTTCATGCAGCGTCTGGGCGATCATGCGGGCACCGGTGGCGGCAAACGGATGCCCGTAGGCGATGGAGCCGCCCAGCACATTAAAGCGGTCATCATCAACCTCGCCCAGCGCCTGCGGCCGGTTGAGCACCTCACGCGCAAAGCGCGCATCGCTGAACAGCTTCAGGTTGGCTAACGTCTGGGCGGCAAAGGCTTCATGCATGTCAATCAGCGTTAAATCACCCAGCGTGACGCCAGCGCGATCCAGCGCCAGCGGCGAGGCGTAAGCCGGGCCCAGCAGCATGTCGGTCTGCACATCGATGGCGGTAAACGCGTAGCTGCGCAGGTAGCCCAGCGGCGCTATTCCCAGTTCGCGGGCGCGCCCTTCACGCATCAGGATGAGGGCTGCCGCGCCGTCCGTCAGCGGCGTACTGTTTGCTGCGGTTACCGAGCCGTGACGCCGGTCAAACGCAGGCCGCAGTCGGGCATAATCGGCCGCGCTGGCGTTAAAGCGGATGGTGTTGTCCTGCTCAACCGGCGCTTTCCACGGCGGCACAAAGGCGGGCATGACCTCCTGCTGCAGTACGCCGCTCTGCCAGGCCTGTGCGGCACGCTGATGTGAGCGCAGGGCAAGCGCATCCTGCTGCTCACGCGTAATACCCCAGGTTTTAGCCATCTGCTCAGCCGTATCTCCCATGCGCAGTCCGGTTGAATACTCCGCCACGGCAGGCGGCACCGGCAGCAGATCGCGCGGGCGCAGACGCCGCAGGATCTGCAGCTTTTTGCCCACTGTCCGCGCACGGTTAAGATCGACCAGCGCACGCGCCAGCGTTTTGCTGACGCCAATCGGTAACACGGAGGAGGAGTCTGCGCCGCCGGCAATTCCGGCATCGATGGTGCCCGCCATCAGGCTCTCCGCTACGTTAGCGACGGCCTGAAAGCTGGTTGCACAGGCGCGACTGACGCTGTAGGCGTCCGTGTGCACGCTCAGCCCGCTGCTCAGCACAATTTCGCGCGCAATATTTGGCGCTTCCGGCATCTGTATCACCTGACCAAACACCAACTGATCGATTACCTCAACCGGCAGTTCGCTGCGCACCAGCAGTTCGCTGACCACCATACGCCCCAGCTCCAGCGCCGGAATGCCGTGGAAATCGCTCGCCTGCCGGACAAAAGGCGTACGCAGCCCGTGAGTAATAGCGATACGTTCGCCCTGACGCGTCAGCAACGGCTGCGCTCTGCTCATGCTTTTCCCCCTGTAACCGACGATCTGACACCATTGCCAGAGAGGTCTGACCTGATCGTCAGTGTTAACCATCCGGCGACGGCTCGCCAATAGCAAAGAGAAAAAAGTGCGAGGAAAAACACGAAAATAGCGATTCGCCGTCGCGGATTGACGGCGATGCAGAATTAACGCAGGGCGAGCTGAAAAATCAGCGCTTCAGCCTGACAGGCAAAGGTAAATTCAGCGTTCAGGCGTATACCTTCCGGCTCTGAGGTAAATTGCGACGTAATCTCACAGGGTTCAGAGGCAGTTTGCTGCGCTTTCTCCGTCAGCGTTAACAGCATCGCTTCGGCAGCTGCGCGATCGGGAAACAGCGCTGACCAGCGGGCACTGCAGTCGCTGTTATCAATCACAATGCCCGTATCCACACAGCAGCAGGCAGCGGTCTCGCGGGCACTGCATTTATTAATGGTCTGACTCATGAGGTTTCTCCGGCTGAAAAAGCGGGCGATCTAAGGGGATGTTCTGTCATAAAGTGTACGCCTGCGGGCCATTTTCCTCTATCATTGCGTCGCTAAGTGACGAATATCACAATAAAATTTGATCCAAAACAAACCTGAGCCGGTATGCTGACGGCGCAGTATAAAGAAATTGTTAAGCAGATCTGATTTTATCGATCAAGTCTGTAATATTTGAAAAACATTATTGCAACTTACACACAGGTCAGACCTATACTCGTCGCACTGGTCTGATATGTCTGTTTAGTCTCAGTCCCTACAATCCGCCGTCCTTTGTTACGCGACGTGACAACGTTTAATAATAATTTTGATGAGGTTGTGGTCATGAACCATAAGAACCTGTTTGCAAAGTCAGCTGTGGCAGCTGCAGTGGCGCTCGTCTCCTCCCAGGTTTACGCCGCAGGCTTTCAACTTAACGAATTCTCAGCAATTGGATTAGGTCGCGCTTATTCAGGCGAAGGCGCGATGGGTGACACAGCAGCATCGGCCAGTCGCAACCCCGCTACCATGGCACTGATGGATAGCCCGATGTTCTCCATCGGCGCAGTCTATATCGATCCTGAAGTAGATATTAGCGGACGCAGTCCGCTCACCGGCAACAGCCTGGACGCGAATAACATTGCGCCTAATCAGTGGGTGCCAAATATTCACTACGTTCAGCCGCTTACCGATCGGTGGTGGGTGGGCGCATCCGCGACCTCAAACTATGGCCTGGCCACTGAATTTAATAATGGTTATGCCGCAGGAGGCTATGGCGGTAAAACCGATCTGATGACCGCTAACCTTAATCTCAGCACCGCCTATCGTCTGAACGAGCACCTGAGCGTTGGCGTTGGCTTTGATGCGGTTTATGCCCGCGCCAAAATTGAGCGTTATGCCGGTGAAGCTGGCCCGGCAGTGGGCTTCCCGTCCGATCTGCAGGTCGCACACCTTAAAGGCAATGAGTGGGGCTATGGCTGGAACGCCGGCGTGCTGTATGAAGTGGATAAAAATAACCGTTTCGGCTTTACCTACCGCTCTGAAGTAAAAGTCGACTTTGACGGCAATTATAAAAACGATATCCCGGCGGCGTTTGGCGGTACCGGCGGCTCAACGGTGCCCGGCTACCTGACCCTGAACCTGCCGGAAATGTGGGAAGTGTCCGGCTGGCATAAAGTTGCGCCGCAGTGGGCAGTGCACTACAGCCTTGCCTATACCAGCTGGAGCCAGTTCCAGGAGCTGAAAGCGACTGGCAGCCGCGGCCAGACGCTGTTCCAGAAAGATGAGAGCTTTAAAGATGCCTATCGCATTGCGCTGGGTACCACCTACTTCTATGACGATCGCTGGACCTTCCGTACCGGTATCGCCTTCGATGACAGCCCGGTTCCGGCCGATAAACGCTCTATCTCTATTCCGGATCAGGATCGTCTGTGGCTGAGCGCCGGTGCGTCTTACGCCTTTACGCCTGAAGCGTCAGTGGATGTCGGCGTATCTTATATGCATGGTCAGCACGTTACCGTTAATGAAGCCCCTTATACCTTCAACTCAGAAGGCAAAGCCTGGCTTTACGGCGCAAGCTTTAACTATAAGTTCTGATCGCGCCTGCCGCACAAGTAATAAGGGCAACCCGGTGGGTTGCCCTTTTTTTACGGCGCGTCGATATCCTGCAAATCGTTTTGTATCGCGCTGGCGTTTGGATTCTCTTCCGGCTTCAGCTTGCCGCCGTTAGCCAGAAAATCGTTACGCTGGAAATAGGCATTGCGGATAAAAGAGTAAGGATCCTGCTGCTGTTTCAGCAGCCCGTCAGAGTCCAGCAGCTGAGCACGCGTCTCTACTCCCTCCAGCGCCCACTTACCGATCGACATCGGCCAGGTCAGCCAGCTGAGTACCGGATAGAGCGTATCCACATAGTCACCGCCATCCTGCCGCACGGTGAAACTGCCGTAGCCGGGCAGCACCACATACGGACCGTAGCCGACACCATAACGCCCCAGCGTACTGCCAAAGCGATGCGGCACCTCGCGCGCCAGCGCCGGGTTCGCTTTGCCTGCGACGTCGATAAAGCCGCCCAGACCCAGTACGGTATTCAGGAAGAAACGCGTGAAGTGGATCCCGGCCTGACGCGGCTCGCCTACCAGAATGGAGTTAACCATGCTGGCGGGTTCATTCAGGTTGCCGAGAAAATTACTCATGCCGGTACGCGCCGGTACCGGCACATAGTCGCGCCAGGCTACCGCCACCGGGCGCACCACATAAGGATCAAGTACGTTGTAATTAAAATTGAACATCGTACGGTTAAAACCTTCCAGCGGATCGCTGCGCTGCGCCGGGGCGGCGTCATCCGCCGGTTTTGAGCTGGCGCATCCCACCAGAAGTAAACTGGCCAGTGCCAGACTGGTCAGGCGGTTATTCATGTTCTTCTCCCTGTGCGGATGATAAATGTAGCGCTTCAGGGCTGCTGCTGATTGATCTCAACAGTCAGCGGCTGGTGACCCTCCCACGAGGTAATAGCACTGAGCCCGAACCAGTCCCCGGCCTGAGGATTTGCGCTGCCGTCGCGGGCAATACGCACTCTGACCTGAACCTGATGCTGCGCCGAAAGCAGGCGATCGGGCATCATAGCGTTGCTGTCATCCAGCGTAAGCGATAGCGGAAAGTGGCTAAGCGGCAGGCGCTTAACGGCCACGGGCACCGGTGAAACACCGTCAGATACAGAAATATACAACACTCCGTCCGGCGGCAACATTTTTTCTGCCGGCGGCGACAGCTTGACCGTCAGGCTCAGCGCAACCGCCTGCTGCCCGGCAGCGGTTTTCGCCTGCTCAATGCTGCGCTGAATCAGCGTTATGCGCGGATCGCCGGCAGGCAGCAACGCCAGCATGGCGCGCCACGCGTCGAGCGCTTCAGTATAGTTCTGCTGTCCGGATGCGTTGAACGCCAGCAGGCTAAGCGTACGCAGATTCGCGCTGTCGCGCTTGAGCAGCGCATGCAGCAGCACGCTCGCCTGCCGGTTATCCTGTGGATCGCCGGAACGCGTCAGGACTTCGGCGTAATCCTGCTGCAGCTCCAGGCTGTCAGGCGCACGCTGCAGCGCGCGCTCAAACGCCTGTCCGGCAGCGGTAGCATTGTTCAGCACCATACCAAGCCGCCCCAGCATCGCCCACTCATCGGCGCTGCCGGGTGTCTGCTGCAGCGCCGTGCGCAGTCCCAGCTGCAGGCGCGCCAGCTCCTCCATCGTCAGCGGCTGCGCATCCGGATCCATTACGCGGGCGCGCAGCGCCGGATAGTCACGCTGAACGGCGATCCAGCCGGCCAGCTGAGCGTAGCCGCCGGTTTGCAGATAGACCCCGGTCGATACCAGCAGCAGCAGCACGACCCCCGGCAGCAGTACCCAGCGGCTGCTCTGCCGCCCCGGGACGTGCTGCCCGTCAGTGACGTCAGTCAGCAGCATCTGCTGCAGATCGCGCTCCATCTCCGCCCGGTTGGCTACCACGCCTTCCGTTTCATCACGCTGCAGCTCGCGCAGGCGCTGCTGGTAAAAGGCGGTGTTAAGACGGTCGCGTTCGTCAGCATGGTATTCACGCTGGCGCCATCCCGCAGCCAGAAACAGCGCTACCGCAGCCGCCAGTAAGACGATCAGAGTCATGCAAAATACAATCATTACGGCTTCCCGTTACGTTCCAGAATCGCCGCCAGGCGCTGTTGTTCATCGTCATTCAGTTCAGTCGTTTCACGCGCGCGGCGGTTACGCAGCAGGATCACCCCGCCGCCCAGCAGCACAAACAGCGCCGGACCGGCCCATAAAATCAGCGTCGCGGGCGTCAGCGGCGGATCGTAAGTGACAAAGTGACCGTAGCGCGCCACCATGTAATCCACTATCTGCTGCCGGCTCTTGCCCTGCTGCATCAGCTCATAGACTTTCAGGCGCATGTCAGCGGCAATCATGGCGTTTGAATCTGCAATGCTGTTGTTCTGGCATTTCGGGCAGCGCAGTGAGGCGGTGATCGCCCGGTACTGATCCTCCTGCTGCAGCGAGGTAAACTGCAGGCTATCTGTGGTGGTGGCCCGGACGCTGAGCGTAAGCAGCAGCGCCGTCAGCGCAATAAGCAGCCTGCTCATGCCCCCGCCTCCCGGCTATATTTTTCCCATAGCGGTTTAACTTCTTCATTCCAGACGCGCTCGTTCATATCACCGGCGTGGCGATAACGAATGATGCCGTGGCCATCAATGAGAAAGGTTTCCGGCGCACCGTAGACACCGAGGTCAAGCCCCAGCATGCCGCTGCCGTCGTAGAGGCTCAGCGCGTAAGGGTTGCCCAGCGTATTAAGCCAGTTTATCGCTTTCGTACGGTCATCTTTATAGTTGAGGCCAACCACACGCACGCCCTGCTCCGCCAGCCGGTTCAGATAGTGATGCTCAGCGCGGCAGGTCGGACACCAGGTTGCCCAGACGTTGAGCAGCAGCGGCTGACCATCGGTAAGGATCTGCTGGCTGTAGATTTTGCCTGGCTGATCCAGCGCTTCCAGTCTGAACTGTGGCACCGGTTTGCCCGTCAGGGCTGACTCAAGCCGGGAGGGATCGTCACCCTGTGCATTACGCGACAGCTGCCACAGCAGCGCTGCCGCCAGCAGCAGAAACAGCGCCAGGGGAATAAAAAGAATTTTTTTGCTCATGCCCGCTCCTCACGCGCAACTTTTTTCCGCGCGCGATAACGCGGATCCAGCAGGCAGAGCAGGCCGCCTGCCGCCATAAACAGGCCGCCAAACCAGATCCAGCGGACAAAGGGTTTGTAGTAGAGGCGTACGGCCCAGGCGCCGTTATCCAGCTCCTCGCCGAGTGCGGCATAGAGATCGCGGGTAAATCCGCCGCTGATCGCCGCTTCGGTCATCATGGTGCGGGCAGCGGTATAAAAGCGTTTTTCCGCCCGCAGTACCGCTTCCGGTTTGCCATCGCGGGTGACATCGATGATCGCCACGCCGCCGCTGTAGTTAGGCCCCTGCAGGTTATGCACGTCGCGGAACACAAAGTGATAGCGATGAATATCGATGCTGTCGCCCGCCTTCATGCGCACATCGCGCTCAACGCTGTACTGGGTGCTGAACGCGATGCCTACTACCGTTACCGCTACGCCCAGATGCCCCAGCACCATGCCCCAGTGGCTGCGCGACAGATGCCACAGCCCTTTCAGCAGGCTATGCCGGTGAGTCGCGCGCTCATGCAGCTCCATCAGCGTCAGCAGCGTGACCCAGATCGCCATCAGCAGCCCGGTTACCGTCATCGCTTCAATGCGATCTTCCAGCAGCCACGGCAGCAGAACAGAGAGCAGCAGGGTAACCACCAGCCCGGCACTCAGCCGCTTCCACAGCTTTTGCGGCTCATCACGCCGCCAGCGCACCAGCGGACCAATACCGAGCAGCAGCGCAAACGGCGCCATCAGCCAGCTGAACAGCGTATTAAAGAAAGGTTCTCCCACTGAGATACTGCCCAGCCCCAGCTGCTTGTGCACCAGCGGCAGCAGCGTACCGAGCAGGACCACCAGCATTGCCGCAATCAGCAGCACGTTATTGCCCAGCAGAAACGATTCCCGCGACCAGATTTCACTCTGCACGCGGCTGCGTACCTGCCCGCCGCGCAGCGCATAGAGCAGCAGCGAGCTGCCAATCACGATGATCAGAAAAGCGAGAATAAACATCCCGCGCGCCGGATCGGAGGCAAAGGCGTGCACCGAGACCAGCACGCCGGAGCGCACCAGAAAGGTGCCGAGCAGGCTGAGCGAAAACGTCGCGATCGCCAGCAGCACGGTCCAGGCTTTGAAGCTGCCGCGCTTTTCCGTTACCGCCAGCGAGTGCATCAGCGCGGTTCCGGCCAGCCACGGCATAAACGAGGCGTTTTCCACCGGGTCCCAGAACCACCAGCCGCCCCAGCCCAGCTCATAATAGGCCCACGCCGATCCCAGCACGATACCGATGGTCAGAAACACCCATGCGGCGGTGGTCCAGGGGCGCGACCAGCGCGCCCAGGCGGTATCCAGCCGTCCGGTCATCAGCGAGGCGATGGCAAAGGCAAAGGCGACCGAAAAACCGACATAGCCCATATAGAGCAGCGGCGGATGGAAGATCAGGCCGATATCCTGCAGCATCGGGTTAAGATCGCCGCCGTCGATGGGGAAATCAGGCAGCGTGCGGGCAAACGGGTTGGAGGTCAGCAGGATAAACAGCAGAAAGCCGGCGTTGATCATCCCCATTACCGCCAGCACGCGCGCCAGCGCATCGCGCGGCATCTCGCGGCTGAAAATTGCCACCGCCAGCGACCAGCTGCTGAGCAGCAGTACCCACAGCAGCAGCGATCCTTCATGCGCACCCCAGGTCGCGGCGACGCGGTAATAGACCGGCAGCAGCGTATTTGAATTTGTCGCAACGTATGCAACGGTGAAATCGTTCACCACAAATGCGTGCACCAGCACCATAAAGGCGGCGGCAATGGCTAAAAACATGCCCCAGGTCAGCGGTCGCGCGAGCGTCATTAGCCGCGCATCCTGACGCGCGGCGCCCCATAGCGGGTAAATACTCAGCAGCAGCGCCAGGCCCAGCGCCAGACAGAGCAGAAAAGTTCCGATTTCCGGCATCATGGCTGATTACCCGCCGGCTGATAGCGCACTGCGGCGCGGGTATGATTGGTATTCATTGCATCCTGAATTTCCGGCGGCGTGTATTTTTCGTCGTGCTTAGCCAGCACTTCCCGGGCGCTGATAACATTACCCGCCTGCAGTACGCCCTGCGCCACTACCCCCTGCCCTTCGCGGAAGAGATCGGGCAGGATGCCGTTATAGCTGACGCTGACCACGCCTCTGGCGTCATACAGGCTGAAGGTTACCGCCAGCGACTGCGGATCGCGCCTCACGCTGCCTGGCATCACCATGCCACCCACGCGCAGACGCTGCCCCGCTTCCGGCTTCAGCTGCGCGTCGCCTTTGCCGTTGATAATCTCGCCCGGCGTATAGAACAGATCGATGTTTGAGCGCAGAGCATACATCACCAGCGCGGTCGCCAGGCCAAGGCCGGTAAGAATAGCCAGCACCACCAAAAGACGGTTGCGACGACGGAGATTCATCCTGCCTCCCCGGCAGCGCGCGCGCGCTGTTTAGTCTGTGCCGCACGCACACGCTGCTCCCGCGCCTGACGCTGACGGATCTCCGCCAGCAGACGCCGCCGCTGCAGCAGCGTATGCAGCACCAGGCCCAGTAGCGGGATCAGGGTGCAGGCAACCGACAGCCAGACAAAAAAGGCGTAGCCGCCCATAGCAAAGAATTCACTCCATGAGGTGAAGGCCGGACTCATGCTTTTGCTCCCTGCTGTGCCAGCGCGATAGCCCACGGACGATGCCGTTCGGTCAGTAAAATCAGGTTACGCAGCCGCATCAGCGTCAGCGTGATAAACAGCAGCAGATAGCCGAGAATCGACCAGCGCAGCGGCGTGCGCATAGAGGGATCGATTGCCTGCTGCAGCAGACCGGATGAGCCCTGATGCAGCGTGTTCCACCACTGCACAGAAAAATGAATAATCGGCAGGTTCACCACGCCGACGAGGATCAGGATACCGGCGGCGCGGCCCGCCGTGCGGCGATCGTCAAAGGCGAGCCAGAGCGCCATCGCGCCCATATAAAGGAACAGCAGCACCAGCTCTGAGGTGAGGCGCGCATCCCAGATCCACCAGGTTCCCCACATCGGTTTGCCCCATGCGGAGCCGGTAATCAGCGCAATAAAGGTAAAGGCGGCTCCCACCGGCGCCATCGCGGCGGCGGCCAGGTCAGCCATCTTCAGCTGCCACACCAGACCGGTAAAGGCGGCAATCGCCATGGCGGCGTAGATCCCCATTGACCACATGGCAGCGGGCACGTGCAGGTACATAATCCGGAAGCTATTGCCCTGCTGGTAATCAGCCGGGGCGAAGCCAAATCCCCATCCCCAGCCAAGCAGCAGCGCGCCGGCTGCGGCAATCGCCATGCCGGGAATAAGTCGCCCGCATAGCTGGTAAAGGCGTTCCGGCCTTGCCCACTGATGTATCCATTTCCACATTTGCATTGCTCACACTAATAATAAAGAGGGAACGGCTTCTCTGAGGAAGCGCGCTACTGCAGGCTGATCCGCAGCGCTGCAGCGGTGGCAAACGGCGACAGCGTCGCACTTACCGCCAGCATCGCGCCCAGAACCGCCAGATAGCCGCCAACTGGCAGCCCCTGCCCGGCGGCGTCGATAGCCGCACTGGCAAAAATCAGAACCGGAATGGTCAGCGGCAGCACCAGCAGGCTGAGCAGCACGCCGCCACGCCGCAATCCCGTTGTCAGGCCGGTGCCGATAGCACCAAGAAAGCTCAGCGTCGGCGTACCCAGCAGCAGCGTCAGCGCCAGCGCGCGCCAGCCGGCCATATCCAGCGACAGCAGCAGTGCCGCCAGCGGCGACAGCAGGATCAGCGGCAGGCCGGTGACCAGCCAGTGAGCAATCACTTTACCCAGCACCGTGACCGGCAGCGGCGCCGGCAACAGCAGCAGCTGCTCCAGCGATCCATCAAGGAAATCGTCACGGAACAGGCGCTCCAGCGCCAGCAGCGAAGCCAGCAGAGCGGCGACCCAGACCACGCCGGGCGCAATGCGCGCCAGCTGCTGCGGCTCCGGACCGATGCCGAGCGGAAACAGCGTAATGACAATCAGAAAGAACCACAGCGGGTTGATCACTTCAGCCCCGCTGCGAAACGCAATTTTCAGTTCACGCCGGAGAATACGCAGCAGCATTATTGCCACTCCCCGCTCAGGCGTATTTTACGCAGCGCGGCGGCGGGCAGTTCCTGATGCGTGGTGAGGATCACCGCCCCGCCCTGGCTGGCGTGCTGGTTAAAACGCGCCATGAGTGCTTCCACACCGGCTTTATCAATGGCGGTCAGCGGTTCATCCAGGATCCACAGTCGGGCTGAGCTGAGCCAGAGGCGCGCCAGCGCGACGCGCCGCTGCTGACCCGCAGAGAGCTGCGCCACCGGCACCTCTTCATAGCCGGTCAGGCTGACCTGCTCCAGCGCCGCATACAGCGCCGTCTGGCTGCTGTCGCCGTGCCAGAAACGCAGATTTTCCAGCGGAGAGAGTACCGCTTTTACGCCAGGCTGATGGCCAAGATAAAGCAGGTTTTGTTGCCATATTTCACGCTGACGCTGCAGCGTTTCGCCCTGCCAGCGCACTTCGCCCTCTTCTGCCCGGCTAAGCCCGGCCAGCAGACGCAGCAGTGAAGTTTTACCGGCGCCGTTCGGCCCTTCTATCTGCACGAGGTCACCCGGCCGGACATGGAAGCTCAGCCCATGGAACAGCATTCGCTCATCGCGAACGCATGAGAGATTAATGACTTCGAACATAGAGGGGCGCATCACCGCAAAAAATGAGGCGGCGATAATACCACACTGTTGCAGTGCGCCGAAGAGTGTGACCGTGCTCTCATTTCGCTGCGCACCGCTGTTTCACGCCTTCAGATCCGAAAACTGTATAAAAAAGCCGCGCGGTTAAAATTTTGTTACGCTTAAAGAAATTCTTCGTAACATTTCAGGCTTGCTAAAACCGTCTACGCTTATTACGCATTGGCACTATCACCAGGAGCAAACATGAAGCCATCGCCATCAAATGCTGAACACGACAATGACGTAGACAGCGAAGAAAAAGAGCAAGGCACTGAGATTGAAGTTGATGAAGAGGCCCTGCCCTCGCGGGCAGCGGCGATTCATGAAGAGATACGGCAGGACGGGGAGAAAGAGCTAGAGCGTGACGGCATGGCGCTGCTGTGGTCAGCCATCGCCGCAGGCCTCTCAATGGGCGCTTCGCTGATGGCGAAAGGGATTTTTCAGGTTCACCTTGAAGGGGTCCCCGGCGCCTTTCTGCTGGAGAACCTCGGCTACACCTTTGGCTTTGTGATTGTGATCCTCGCGCGGCAGCAGCTGTTTACCGAGAACACCGTGACGGCGGTCCTGCCGGTCATGCATAAGCCCACCGGCAGCAATTTTATGCTGCTGCTGCGCCTGTGGGGGCTGGTGCTGCTGGGCAATCTGATTGGTACCGGGCTGGCGGCGCTGGCCTTTAACTACATGCCCATTTTTGATGAGGCGACGCGCCAGGCGTTTACGGCCATCAGTGAAAAGGTGATGGAAAATTCGCCGGGCGAGATGTTCGCTAATGCCGTGATCTCCGGCTGGATCATCGCCACTATGGTCTGGATGATCCCGCATGCGGAGAATGCCAAACTGCTGATCATCATTATGATGACGTGGCTGGTGGCGCTGGGCGATCTGGCGCATATCGTGGTCGGCTCGGTCGAAGTACTCTATCTGGTCTTTGCGGGAACGGTGCCGTGGCAGGAGTTTTTCTGGCCGTTTGCGCTGCCCACGCTGCTCGGTAACATCACCGGCGGCACGCTGATTTTTGCCCTGATCAGCCATGCGCAGATCCGCAACGACATGAGCGAAGAGGCCAAAGCGAAGGCGCGGGCAGATCACAAACGCCGTGAGAAAGCAGAAGCGAAGAACGCTGCCGGAGAGCAGACGGAGTAACCGCTCTTCCGGGCGCGGCGCTGCTGACAGAATGAGCAATCACGCCGCGCCCGGTTAACATCCGGGAGACATACGGGTATACTGCGTTTCCGGATGTCTCCTTAGTTAAATGGATATAACGAGCCCCTCCTAAGGGCTAGTTGCAGGTTCGATTCCTGCAGGGGACGCCACAGACATCTCTCCCTCATCCTGCAGATCCATACCGGCAAATTTCGACAGCTGCTGACTGATGCTATTTTCTTTGTAGCAGGTGACCAGTAACGCCTGGGTTGCGCGCGTAAACGCCACATACAGCGCCGGGATAGCTTCAGACTCATCTTCAGCCCCTTTATGAACAAATGATGCATTGATCACGGCAACGTAAGGGAATTCAAGCCCTTTGCTGCTCTGAAAGGTCAGCAGATGAACCACATCCTCCCGATGCGAATAGCGTTTTTTATCTTCCGTGGTGAAGCTGACGGCGGCGGGGATCGCATGCTGCTGCAGCAGGTCGATGAGTTTGTCTGCTGAAAAATGCGTAGGACAGAGCACAGCCATATCGCCCCAGCGGCCTGCCGCCGCATACTTCTCTCGCAGCCACGCCACAACGCGACGCGCTTCATCTGTTGCAGACTGACACTGTTCGATATCGGGAATGTCGCTGTTCTCTTCGCCGCAGGCTTCCGGCAGCACCAGCGGAAGCTCCTGATTATGGTGCCGGTCAAAGTAGTCGCGTGAAAAAGCGTAGGCAAAATTGAGAATGCGCCGCGGATTGCGATAATTCACCCGAAGAATAGAGGTGCGCCCCTGAGCCTGAATACCCACGCTCGCCAGCGAAAAGTTCAGCGCTTTCTCGCGCCGGTACAGAGACTGGGCGTCGTCGTACATCAGCAGCAGCGAGCGGCGGGTGTTATCAAACAGCCGGGCTATCAGTGAAAGCCAGCGCCGGTCGAAGTCATGTCCTTCATCCACCAGCACCGCATCATACCCCGCATCCCCGACAGTGCCGCTATCAACCGCATTTTCCAGCGCCGCAAAGCAGTTATCATAATAGCGCCCTTCCCCGCTCATCTTCAGCTTAAAGGTCCGGGCTGCCGTCGCGCACCAGTCATGAAAATGATAGACGTGTACTTTATGCGATAGTCCTCTGGCCGCGATGCATTCACGGATATAGTTAGCCAGAATGATATTAAAACAGAGCACCAGCACAGGGCGTGTGGTGGTCTCGGAAAGGTATAAACAGCGGTAGAGTAAAATCAGCGTTTTACCGGAACCGGCTACGCCATGAATAACACGATGCCCTTCGCCGAGATTGCGTGCCAGCACCTCCTGCTGCAGATCCATTACCCGGTAAATATTACTGCGCTTATTTTTTACCGTAATGGCGATCTCCGGAAAAAGATGCCGGCGCAGAATATCCCGCACAGCCGGCGTTATTGCAGGCCTGAAACGGGTGGTAAAGAGTCCGGAAACTTTAGCGCGAAACGCAGAAACAGAGACAGACTCGGTCATTTCATCCTGACAAATCGTCAGCGCCTGTGGAAATATAGATTCAACCACGCCATCGGCTGAGAGTGATGTCAGCTGCTGACGGGTAATATTAGTAAACACCACACCATAAGCCCAGGCGATATTCAGCTTTCCTTTATACAGGCCTGTTTTTTGCTGCAGTTTCGGATCCTGAGATAACAGGTCAACGGTCGCACAGGCATACTCCCTGACCTGCAGCAGCGGATTTTGCGCCTGCGTTTCGCCCTGAGCATGTCTCAGCGTTACCGTCTGCGGGTCCGCATGCTGAAATGTACTTAGCTTCCAGTCTTTGACCTCAAGGAAAATAAGCCCGTTGGCAGGATCGATAATAACAAAATCGGGATGCCTGTACTGGCGCCCGACCGGAATGTCATACCAGATAAGACAATCATCGCCGAGATGCGATTCAAGCCGCTGGGCGACGCGTCGTTCCCCGTGCGTCATTCGCCCTGAACAGAGCGTCAGGGAGGTCATTAATTTCGCCATAAAACAGTATCCACGTATATAAAGTACATCAGCGCAACACCACGATAACATCGCTATTAAAACTTTAGAATACGATGTTATGCCACTTAGCCCTGTGTCTGTTTATTATGTTGCCGGCATGCTGATAATACTGGCCCGGTACCAGGTTCATGATGACAATAATAGCGCGATGTCTCTGCCTTTTCCGGCAGGCGGGAAAAAGCTGGCAGGAGTGGTATGATTTACGTTAAATGATGCCGCTGGCATCTGACCCCTTCCCGTTTCCGGAGCGCACTATGAAACATGAGATTGATCTGAAGTATTACGATATCGCTGACGCCTACGCTGAAGAGTGTGAAAAACCGGTGAGCGAAGCCGAGCGCGACCCGCTGGCGCACTACTTCCAGCTGCTGATCACCCGCCTGAATAACCATCAGGAGATCAGTGAAGAAGCGCAGCATGAGATGGCGCGCGAGGCGGGAATTGCTGACGCGCGCATTGATGATGTGGCGAACTTTCTGAATGAGTGGGGCAACGAGTAAACGGCTTTGGCAGGCTGTCTGCTGGCAGACAGCCTGCCCGCCGTCGCGTTGATTACTTACGCGCGTCCAGCAGCTGCTGCGCATTATCCGCAGTAACCGTGGTCCACGGAATGTAATAGTGTTTTTTCGTGCCACCATCCCAGGCGAGATCTTTGGCATACTGCTGCCAGATGTCAGACTGCGGCTGATAGCCTGCGCCTTTTACCGCACGCAGCGCGACATCAATAGCGCCCTGCATCTGGCCTTTCGCATCCTGCAGAATAGAAACCATTTCACCCGCCTGAACGGCATGAATCGCATCAGACACCCCATCCACACCCGCAATGGCGAAGTCGTTCACGTTCAGCCCGGCGCCCTTAATCGCTTCAATGGCTCCCAGCGCCATCTCATCGTTTTGCCCAATCACCCCGTTGATTTTGCCGCGATGCTTCTGCAGCCAGTTCTCCATCAGCGGCTGTGCTTCAGCGCGTGACCAGTTGGCCGTTTTTCTCTCCAGTACGGTAACCTGGCCCGGACCACACTCCGCTATCGCTTTATCATTGCCTTTGCCGCGCTGGATCTCACCGCTGCCGCCCTTCGGCCCTTCAATAATGACGACATTGACCTTTTTGGTTTTGCACTGCAGCTTATCCAGTACCGCTTTGGCTTCCAGATAGCCGCCCAGCTCATCATTAGAGACAACTTCGGACGTCATCTCTTCCGTATTCAGGCGGGCGTTGGTGACCACCACCGGAATTTTAGCCTCTTTAGCATTGGTCACAATATCGATGTTGGCTTCATAATCCATCGGGTTCACGATAATCGCGTCGGCACGCGTCTGGATAGCGGTCGCCGCCTGGTCATTCTGCACCGACGCGTCATAACGACCATCATAAAAGGTGAGCACGGCTTCGCCACTTTTTACTGCCGGATGCGCTTTACCGTAGCGCTCCATCAGCTGAACGAATTCCGCCTTATTGCCATACATCAGCACAGCGATTTTTACGGGGGCAGCCTGCGCTATGCTAATCGCGCCCAGCGTCAGGGCTGAGGTTAACAGAGCGATAGATCTTATTTTCATTGTTCTCTCCTGGCAGGGTTTATCTATTCAGAGGTTAATCGCGCTGTTGTTTACGCGACGGGTCGAGCAGTACAGCCACTACAATCAGAGCGCCTTTGATGATCTGCTGGTAGTAAGACTGCACCCCCAGTAAATCCAGGCCGTTATTCATTACGCCGATGATCAGCACGCCAAAAAAGGTGCCGACAAGCGTACCGACACCGCCAGCCATACTGGTGCCGCCAATCACTACCGCAGCAATCGCATCAAGTTCATAGCCTGCGCCCGCGTTGGTCTGTGCCGATCCGGTGCGTGCGGTGAGGATCAGCCCGGCGATTCCGGCCAGCGCGGCGCACAGGGTGTAGACCATGACTTTTATTCCGACGACGCTGATCCCTGACGTGCGGGCACTTTTCGGGTTGCCGCCAACGGCATAGACGTAGCGCCCGAGCAAAGTTTTATTGAGCAGCAGCCACGCGAGACCAAACAGTACGACAAAGATAATGACCGGTACGGGTATGCCGGCTATGTAGCCGTTGCCGAGCCAGCGAAAATCGCTGTTAAGCTGCGAAACCGGGTTGCCGCCGGTGGTCAGCATCGTGAGTCCGCGCGCAGCGGAGAGCATGCCCATAGTGACGATAAACGGCTGCAGCCGGTAACGCGCCAGCACGGTACCGTTGATCAGGCCGCAGACAATGCCAATTCCCAGCGCGATAATCATTGGCACCATCACCGCATGTGCCGTATCCCCAATTGCCATACCGCTGTTGTTCGTGGCGAAACGTGCAGCAACAATGCCGCTCAGCGCCAGCACCGATCCTACCGACAGATCGACGCCGGCAGTGATAATCACAAAGGTCATGCCGATCGCTAAAATGCCGTTGATAGAGACCTGGCGCAGCACAATCAGCATATTTTCATTACTGAGAAAATAGTTACTGCTCCAGGCGCCATTAGCGACCTGCAGCTCGCCGACGGCAGCCACAATCAGGCAAAGCACAAAGAACGCGATGATGATGCCGTATTTGTGCATACGTCTTTTGTTGCGCGTAAAAAATGAGATGCCGGAAGGCATGGAATGTGTGGTGTTCATAACGTGATCTCTCTGTTAAACCGCCAGCTTCATCAGTTCACTCTGCGTTGCCTGAGCCGCACTCAGCTCTCCCGCCAGCTGTCCGTCGCGAAAAACCAGAATGCGATCGCTCATGCCGATGATCTCTGACAGCTCTGAGGAGACCATCACGATCCCCTTGTTTTTCAACGCAAACTCAGACATAAAGCGGTAAATCTCTTTTTTCGCGCCGACATCAATACCGCGGGTAGGCTCATCCAGCAGCAGTACTTCCGGGTCCAGTAACGCCCAGCGTCCCAGCACGACTTTCTGCTGATTACCGCCGCTGAGGTTGCCCACCAGCTGTTCGGCATCCGGCGTTCTGACGTTAAAGCGTTTGATCATCTCCAGGCTGCGCTGCTGCTCCTGCTTCTCACTGATAAAACCGGCGCGGGAGATAGCGCCAAATGAGGCGATGTTGATGTTTTCGCGAATCGAACGGCAGAGCACCAGCCCGGTTGCTTTGCGATCTTCTGTGACATAAGCGATGCCGTGCCGGATCGACTCTTTCGGTGAGTGGCGGCCCAGCACCACCTCGCCGAGGCGAATGGTTCCGCTGTCTGCGTGTTCAATCCCAAACAGTAAATCGAGAAACTCGCTGCGCCCGGAGCCAACCAGCCCGTAAATGCCGAGGATTTCGCCCCGCTTCAGGTGCAGGCTGATATCGTTGATTTTATTGCGCCAGCGCAGGTTTTTTACCTCCATCATCACCTCATTACCCGGCTGATTAAACTTGGCAAATTCACTCTCATATTCTCCGCCAATAATCTGCTCAATCAGCTGCTCGCGCGTGATATCGGCCAGCATGCCCTCCTGCACCCAGGCGCCATCGCGAAAGATGGTATAGCTGTCGGCAATCTGGAAAATCTCGGAGAGGCGATGGGAGACATAAATAATGCCTTTGCCCTTTTGCGCCAGCCGGGTCAGGGTCTGAAAGATTTTTTGCGCATCCTCCTCGCCAATCGCTGAGGTTGGCTCATCCATGATGATGATGTCAGCATTCGCGTGCGAGAGCGCTTTGGCGATCTCCACCAGCTGCTGCCCGGCAACGCTGAGGTTACGCATCTTTTCAGTAGCAGAGATGTCAAAATCGAGCTCTGCCAGCAGCGCGCGAGTACGCTGATTGAGCGTGGCAAAGTCAACAAAACCAAAGCGGCGCGGTTCGCGTCCCAGCCAGATATTTTCAGCCACCGTCAGGTCCGGAATTGCGCTCAGCTCCTGCTGAACAATCGCGATACCGGCGGCCAGCGCGTCCCGCGGATGGGCAAAGCTGCAGCGCCTGCCGCGAATAAATATCTCTCCGGCGTCGGGCTGGATAAACCCCATTAAGATGCTGAGAAAGGTCGACTTTCCGGCACCGTTGCCGCCGCACAGCGCGTGAATGGAGCCGGGGCGCAGCGCAAATTCGGCGTTTTTCAGCGCCACAACCGGACCAAACGCTTTGCGGATCCCCGTGACTTCCAGCAGCATCTCCTGGTTATTTCTGGTCACAATGCCACCTCCGGATAAGTCGTGCTGAGACGCTTCAGATAGCGCTGATAGTGCGTTTCATAGGTCTGATGGCGCGCGGCATCGGGCACGGCGCGGGTACTTTCATCCGGCGTGACAAAGCGCTGGCACAGCGACTGCAGTAACGCATCCGGCTGCTGTGCCGGGTTATCCAGCAGCGCGCTGGCCCACATCGCCTGAATTGCCGCACCCAGCGCGGCGGTTTCCGGAATACGCAAAGAGACCACCGGGCAGTTCATGACGTCAGCCACAATTTGTCGCCAGCCAGCGCTGCGCGCGCCGCCGCCGGTAAGGCGGATCTCCTGCGCGCTGATGCCCTGCTGCCGGAACAGATCAAGTCCGTAACGTAATCCGTATGTGGCACTCTCCACGGCGGCGCGGCAGAGGTTAGCGCGGGTAAAATTCAAGGCGTTCAGGTTGTGCAGACTCGCCTGCGCGTGGGGCAGCGCCGGCGTGCGCTCGCCATTAAAAAACGGCAGCATCTCAACGCCCTCAGCCCCCGGCTCTGCCTGGTTCAGCAGCTGATTAAAGCCGGTAAGATCCTCTGCCAGCAGCGTCTGGATCAGCGTGGTCGCCGAGGTGACATTCATGGTGCAGATCAGCGGCAGCCAGCAATTAGTGCTGGAGCAGAAGCTGGCAATCAGGCCGTTTTCGTCAGTCACCGGCGTCTCGCTGCAGGCGAACAGCGTGCCGGATGTTCCCAGGCTGAGCGTCACCGTGCCAGGCGCAATATTGCCGGACCCGATGGCGGCCATCATATTATCGCCGCCGCCTGTCGCGACCCGCACCGTGCGGCGTAGTCCCAGCCGCTGCGCCGCTTCCGGCTGCAGGGTGCCGATACACTTTTGCGCGGCAGCCAGCGGCGGCAGCGCCTGCCACAGCCGGCCGTCAGGATCGATAAGCTCCACCGTATGCCGATCCCAGCTGCGGCTGCGGATATCCAGCAGTCCGGTGCCGGAGGCGTCGCCATACTCCATAACCCGTTCGCCGGTCAGCCAGAAGTTAAGATAATCGTGCGGCAACAACACGGTATGTAAACGCGCCCACAGCGCCGGATGCTGCTGCTTCAGCCAGAGAATTTTTGAGGCGGTGTAGCCGGTAGCCGGAACAATCCCGGGCTGTGCCAGCGCACCGCTAACCCCTCCCAGCTGCTGCAGCAGCCAGCTGTTCTGTGCATCGGTGGCGGTATCGCACCACAGCTTTACCGGATGCAGCACCGCTCCGGCTTCATCCAGCGCCACAAAGCCGTGCTGCTGGCCGGAGACGCTGAGCGCAGTAATCTGCTGTGTATCAATAGCGGCGTCTGAGGCTGCCTGATGGAATGCCGTGACCAGCGCGTCGATCCAGTCGCTGGCATGCTGTTCACGGGCGCCATCCGCCCCGCTCTGCAGCCGGTGCGGCGCGCTGCCTTCGCCGACGATCGTCCCCCGCTCGCTCTCCACGATAACCACGCGCGTTCCCTGCGTGCCGCAATCTATGCCTGCATAGAGCGCCATGCGTTACTCCATCTCCAGCATGATTTTGATATCCGCCGCATGGCCCGCGGCTGCGCGGTCAAACGCTTCAACGCTGTCGGCGAATTTATAGGTGTGGCTGATCAGCGGCTCTACCCGCAGCTTGCCGCTGCTTAACAGGCGCAGCGTGCGGGGATACATATTGGCGTAGCGAAAAATCGTTTTGAAGGTCAGCTCTTTGGCCTGTGCCGCAACAATATCCATTGGCGCGGCGTCCACCGGCATGCCCACCAGAATGACGGTAGCACCCGGCGCCGCGTGTTCCGCCAGCGTGGCAATAGCAGGTTTGGCTCCGCTGCACTCAAACACCACATCCGCGCCGTTACCGCTGGTCAGTTCTGAGACTTTACCGGCCAGATCGCCGGTTTTGATGTTAACGGCGTGCAGCCCTTCATACGCTGCCGCCACGGCAAGCTTTTCATCAAACATGTCGCAGATGATGACATCGGAACAGCCGCCTGCCAGCGCCGCCAGCGCCGTGACCACGCCGATCGGACCGGCCCCCAGCACCAGGCCGATATCGCCGGGTTTGATGCCGGCTTTGGTCGCGGCCTGCATCGCCACCGCCAGCGGCTCCACCATGGCCCCTTCGCGGAAGCTGACATTTTCCGGCAGCTTAAACGTGAACGCCGCAGGATGAATGACCGTTTCACGCAGGCAGCCATGTACCGGCGGCGTTGCCCAGAAGCGCACGGCGGGATCGAGATTGTAGAGACCGGCGCGCGACTGATCGGAGTGCATATCCGGGATCCCTGGCTCCATACAGACGCGATCGCCCGCCTTCAGGTGCGTCACGTTTTTACCGGTCTCCAGCACAATGCCAGCGGCTTCATGACCCAGCACCATCGGTGCCTCCACCACAAACGGACCAATCCGGCCATGTTTGTAGTAGTGAACATCGCTGCCGCAAATCCCTACCGAGTGAATTTTAATTTTGACATCGTTATCACCCAGCACTTCATCAAATTCCCGATCTTCAATCGTAATGTGGCCTGCCTGAGTCAGAACTAACGCTTTCATTTACGCCCCCGGATTCATTTTAATGGTATCGATATCATTTCAATGCGGCGATACTGACCTAAAAAAAACATGAAAACTGTGATGCAAGCTGAATAATATCGATCTGCAGTAGCGCAATTTAGCCCTGTCGCAGCGAATTGCGGATCGGGATCACAGAAGATCACAAGCGGAACACGCTTTAATGGTATCGATATCATTACAGGAGAAACCGTATGACCGATTATCCGCAGGCGATTCAGCGCACCCTGACCTTTTTAGAGCAGGCGAATATTGTTCTCACCCCTGCAGAGCAGAAGAAGATTGAGATTGCTACTTTCGGCCTGGACGATTACCCCGCCTCAGGTTTGCAGCTGTTAACCTATATCAACGAACCGCGCTATTGCGCTAAAGAACTGGTGCTGTTTCCCCGCCAGACCTGTCCTGAACATCGGCATCCGCCGTTTAACGGCACGCCAGGCAAGCAGGAAACCTTTCGCTGCCGCTGGGGCGAGGTCTATCTGTTTGTCGATGATGAACAGCTTACGCCAAACGATGCGACCGGCACTCCGCGCTGTCAGGTGCCTGCCGGCAGTGAAACCGCCTATACCTGCAGCCGCTATATCCTGCTGCGTCCGGGCGAACAGTACACCATTAAACCCGATACGCGGCACTGGTTTCAGGCGGGCGAACACGGGGCCGTTATCTCTGAATTTTCGTCAGAAAGTCGCGACGATCTGGATATTTTCACCGACCCGCGCGTCAGGCGACTCGCCTAGCGCAGCGAGATCGCTTAACGCGGTACGATCTGCCATGATTGACTCATGATACAAAATGACAGGGTTGATTAAGGAGCCAGACTTGGCAGCAGGACGGGGACGCAAGGCAACGCTGGCAAGCGTTGCTGCCCAGGCAAACGTAAGCAAAATTACCGCCTCGCGCGCTTTTTCACAGCCGGAGAAAGTGCATCCGGAGACGCTGCAGCGCATTCACGCTACCGCAGAGCAGTTGGGCTATGTGATGAATACGGCTGCGCGCAGCCTGCGGGCGAAAAGCAGTAAAACCATCGGGATCGTCAACCCCGATATGGCAAACCCCTTCTTTGGCGGCCTGACGCGTCTGATGACGCTGGAGGCGAACAAGCTGGGCTACGATACGCTGGTTTTTGACTCCTGTGAGTCGCAGGAGAATGAGAACCGTATTATCGATAAGCTGATTGGGTATAACGTTGATGCCATTATTCTGTCGGTGATCTCCAACGATCTCCACTATCACCCGGCCTATATGAGACGGCTGGAGACGCTGAATATACCGGTGGTGCTGATCGACCGCGAGCTGCAGGTTTCCCACTGCAGCGGCGTCTATATTGATAACCTCGACTGCGGCCTGCAGACCGGTCGCTGGCTGGCGGAACAGGGGGCGCAGCGTATTGTCGTGGTCTCCGGCCCGGAAAAGTCGAACGTTGCGCGTGAGCGCGTGCTCGGCCTGCAGGCCGCGCTGCAGGGAAAAGCTGCTTCGCTTGAGGTGCTCTATGCCGACTTTTTTATGGATGCGGCCTGGCAGGAGACCCGGCGCTGGCTGAAACAGCACCCCGCCCCTGATTACTTCGTGGGGTGTAACAATCAGATCTCACTCGGCATTATCAAAGCCTGTATCGAACACAAACTCAGTCTGCAGCAGCAGGTAAAGCTGTTCAGCATTGATGAGGTCACGCAGGCGGATATTTATGGCTTTCACTTTCCCTGCATCGCGCACGATCTGCAGAGCATCGCCTGGCAGGCGCTGAATCTGGCGCTCCGGCGTATTAACGAAAGCGACAGCAAGCCGGGCAAAGTTATCGTGCGGGGTGAAGTGCTTCCCTGACGACGCGCTTTTTACCGGCTAAAGTCCTGCCGCCACGCGGAGGGCGCCACGCCGTGCAGCTGGCGGAACCGGTTACTGAAATGGCTGGCGGAGTGAAAACCGCAGCGCAGTGCAATCTCCGTTAGCGGCAGGGTGCTGTGCATCAGCAGCTCTTTCGCCACCGCCATGCGGCGCTGCATCACATATTGGTGCGGCGCGCTGCCGGTGCTGCTGCGAAACATACGCGCAAAATGATATTCGCTGAGCGCAGCTTCTGCGGCCAGCCGCGCCAGCGTCAGCGGCTGATCGAGCTGCGCATCAATCAGGGCAATGATCCGGCGCAGCACGGCGGGTGCCAGGCCGCCCCGCACGGCGGGCAGCTGCCACTGCACATCGCTGTAGCGATGCAGCAGATGCGTCAGCAGCAGCGTCGATGCGCTGCTCAGCATCAGCTGATTGGCGGGCTGCTGCCAGCTGACGCTGAGCAAAAAATGGCGATAGAGCTGCGTAATGCGATCGTCATCAGCAAAAATCTTCTCCTGCAGATTCAGACTGGCTGGCGTGCGATCCCAGATCTGTTCGCCAAGCTGGCGTAAATGGGTATCGGTGCAGTAGAGGTGCACGAATGCGAGGTCGGCCCGCAGATCCCAGGTGGACTCCATACCGGACGGCATCAGGCAGAAACGATCCGGGGCGCCACCGTTGCGCCACCCGTGCGCGGTTTTATGCCAGGTATCATACCCCTCTTCGATATAGAGGCTCAGGGTATGGTGATCGCTGTGGTTGGTTACGCGGTCGCCGCTATTAAACCAGGCTGCCAGCCGGATCCCGCCTGAAAGCGGTACGCTATCACGCAGCTGAGCCTTTCGGTTTTTTAGCATAGTAAAGGTCTGGTAATCGGACATTGCGCACATCACATCGGCAGCGGTTAACCAGCAGTTTACCCGTCCGGACGATGGAAAACAGCGCGGCAGTCGGTGTGAGAATGAAAAAAGCGCAAGTTTTTGCAAGTGCTGCGCAATCGGGTGCAAGCGCCCGCCCGCGCCTGCGCGGATACTGTCGTCCTGTCTCTGCCGGAGTATTAACGATGAATGTAGTGCTGTATCTGAGCGTGGTGCTGATCTGGGGCACCACCTGGCTGGCGATCTTTCTGCAGCAGGACGCAGCCACCACGCCGGTCTATGTGGCTGTTTTCTGGCGCTTTCTCTTCGCCTCGCTGCTGATGCTGGCGCTGCTGACGCTGTGCCGCCGTCTGCGATCGCTGGACAGGCGCGATCATCTGTTTTGTCTGCTGCAGGGAGGCTGTGTTTTTGGCTTCAACTTTGTCTGCTTTTATTATGCAGCAGCCTGGATCAGCACCGGTCTGGAGTCGGTGATTTTTTCCATGGCGGTGATCTTTAACGCGCTCAACGGCTGGCTCTTTTTTGGCCAGCGTCCGCCGCTGCGCCTGGTGCCTGCCGCGCTGCTCGGTATGGGCGGTATCGTCGCGCTCTTCTGGAGCGATATTCGCGCGGCGCACCCCTCGCCGCAGCTGTTATGGGGCGCGGGCCTGAGTGCGCTGGGCACCTTTGGCTTTTCGCTGGGTAATATGATTTCAGCCCGGCATCAGCGCCGCCAGCGCGATATTCTCACCACTAACAGTTACGCCATGCTCTACGGCGCGCTGATCATGGCGGTAATGGCATGGCTTAATGGCGATGCGCTGCAGCTGCCGCGCAATCTGCAGTGGCTGGGCGCGATGAGTTATCTGGCGCTGTTTGGTTCTGTGATTGGATTTGGCGCTTACTTCACGCTGGTGGGTCGCATCGGTGCCAGTCAGGCGGCCTACAGTACGCTACTTTTTCCGCTGGTTGCGCTGACGCTCTCGACAATTTATGAAGGCTATCAGTGGCACGCTAATGCCGTGGCGGGACTGACGCTGATTTTGCTGGGCAACCTGGTGATGTTTATGCGCTGGCCGGTGCGCCGCGCACTGCGGCTGGCCTGACAGCAGAAGCGGGCGTGCAGCCCGCTCTGCTCATCCTCTAACGCCAGCCACCTGCGCCGGACTGAAGCTGCTGCGGCTGATTAAGGGCTTTTCTGGCGATCCAGTAAAGCATTACCCGCTCATCATCCCTGTCACGATCGGCCATAGCCAGCAGCTTTAACGACAGCGTGGCTTTGTTGACAGGCTGATGTTCATCGCTCAATTCGATCACCGCCTGACCGATAAGACAGCAGACTTCATCTCCACTGGATACGGATTCATATGCTCGGTCTTTCATATTTCCTCCCGTTGGTTGAAATATAAGCCTGGCAAACATCCCGGACTCTGCAGCAAAATCGCCTCGCTTAACATACCTGGTTACATATGCTTATCGCAGGACATACCGGGACGTGAATTGTCACGCTGCTGCCATTCATACCGGAAAAACGGCATTTCATTCTGTTTCTCTGACCGCTGAAGCGGGATCCGGCCGCGGCTACGCGCGTGCGCGCTAAGCTGCCAGCAGACTCCATATTCCCGGACGGGAGAATCACCATGACCACAGCCTCAACGGCGCACTACCAGCGCACCCGCATACTGACTCTGATCGGCACTGTCATTACCCAGCTTGCGCTGGGGTCAGTGTATACCTGGAGCCTCTTTAACGGCGCGCTGGCGCATAAACTGCACGAATCAGTCAGTCAGGTTGCTTTCTCCTTTGGGTTGCTCAGCCTGGGGCTGGCTATCGCCTCCTCGCTGGCAGGCAAGCTGCAGGAGCGTTTTGGCGTGCGTAATGTGACTATCGGAGCCGGCATCCTGATGGCAGCCGGATTCTGGCTGACCGCGCAGGCTGATAACCTGATGATGCTTTATCTGAGCGCCGGTATTCTGGTGGGCCTGGCAGATGGTGCGGGCTACCTGATGACGCTATCCAATTGTGTAAAGTGGTTTCCTGAGCGCAAAGGCCTTATCTCCGCCTGTTCAATCGGCGCCTACGGTCTGGGGAGTCTCGGCTTCAAATTTATCTGCGGCACCCTGCTGGATGCTGTTGGCCTGGAGAACACCTTCATGATCTGGGGCGTGCTGGCGATGAGCATGATGTTCTGCGGCGCGCTGCTGATGCGCGATGCGCCAGTGCGCGCTGCCAGCAACAATCCACAGCATGCCGGACGCGACTTTACGCTGGCACAGGCGGTTCGCCTGCCGCAATACTGGATGCTGGCGCTGATGTTCCTCACCGCCTGTATGAGCGGCCTGTATGTGATCGGCGTAGCGAAAGATATCGGCGAAGGAATGGTGCACCTTACGCCGCAGATAGCCGCCAGTGCCGTAACGGTTATCGCCATTGCCAACCTTAGCGGCCGGTTAACGCTGGGGGTACTGTCAGACAAAATGGCCCGTATCCGGGTGATCTCACTGGCGCAATGTATTGCGCTCGCGGGCATGAGTATTTTGCTGTTTACCCGTATGAACGAAACCACTTTTTTTGTCTCGCTGGCCTGCGTAGCCTTCAGCTTCGGTGGCACAATCACCGTTTTCCCGGCGCTGATCAGCGACTTCTTTGGCCTGAACAACCTGACAAAAAATTACGGGCTGATCTACCTCGGGTTTGGTATTGGCAGCGTGCTCGGCTCGCTGGTCGCCTCCCTGTTCGGTGGCTTTACCGTTACCTTTAGTCTGATCATGACGCTGCTGGTTATTTCGCTGCTGCTTTCACTGAGCGTTCGTCAGCCGCGCCGTCAGGCAATTAACAGGCCTGCACTGCATAATTAACTTACAGGCGAGCGCTGTTATCCTGAGCGCTCGCATTTTTATTTTTCATCCGCAGGCGCGAATTATTGTCTTTCAGAATTATCGCGCTAATATAGCCTGCTATTCAGCTTATTCTGATTCAAATAGAAAAACCCGCTTTCCCGATCTTTTATTTAGACACATCTGGCAATATTTATCTAAATAACTCTACATTTGCTGCATCTTCACTCCACTATTCCGGCGTAATCTGACCTCACTGGAAAAGAGGAGGTCTTTCCATGAAAAAGCTTATTTCGTTAACGTCGATAGCGGTTATGGTCAGTTTGCTCAGCGGATGTATTATTGAGCACGACCGTGGCCGCGGCGCTGGCTGGGGTCATGACCGCGGCTGGCATCATGGCCACCACGGGCATCGTCACGGATAATCGGGCAAAGCGCACACAGCACTAATAAAAAAATAAATAAGCAGGGCGGGAATATATCCCGCCCTTTTTTTAGCTTTTAATCGCGTAATTACACTGATACCAGGCTTTCTTTAATCCTGGCAGATGACTGTCCTGAGCAGGCAGCGAATCCACTTTATCAAAACCCCGCTCGCTGCAGTAATTTGCCAGGTCAACATTCATGGCATCCCGATTAAGGCTATGCGGGTCGTAACGATATTGAACGGTGTTGGACGTATTATCTTCATCTACACGTTCAAATCCGCCAGGCTGATTAACGCTGCAGCCCGCCAGCATAATGAGCGCTAACGCGCCGGTAACGATATTTTTCATTCAGGTGTCCTCTTCAGGCGTCGAAGTGTAAACAACGATGCCACCGCGCGCCTATAGGAAAACGCGCGAAACAGTGTTAAGACCAGTGTTTTTGCCAATTGAATCAATAAAACCAAACGGCTTTTCTTATCATATGACAACTGCGATAGTGCAGTCAGACCACACGATGTCTGCTCCACACCAGGTAATATCAATAATAAGAAGATGTAACAAAGTGACCTTTGTGCCCGCGCTGAGCGGGCTTTTTTTCACCGGTTAGCCGTTGCTGTGCACCATATTACGTAAAAGGCCGGCGGCGCGCTTAGCAGGCAATGCGAGAATGGCGCTGTAGAGATCGATAGACATAGCACACAGCGCGCTGCGATCGACGGCGGTATCAGCCGGCTGATTAAGCTGCTGAAGTTTATTGCCCCATTTTCCATAAAGCCTGTCAACTATCTCACGCAGATCGCGGCGGGCCAGCGTCTGGTCGGTCTGCTGCTCTGCCCCCTGGCTGCTCAGCAGCAGGGCTTCAAGCGCATGACCGTCGCGCTGATAGAGTGCCGGAGTGAGCACCTCCTGCAGATTGATGCCGCCGCTGACCTGCGGATAGAGGAACTGAAAACAGCGCTGCGGACTCTGCTGCTGCAGCGCCTGCATCTCTTCCACCGACACCTGAACATAGGCGATCACTGCATCATCGCTGGCGCGGGTCATACGTTTATTGACGATATCAGTCAGCCAGCCCCGCAGGTCGCCCAGCGCCTGTTCGGCGGAAACGCCCTGCTGCAGCTTATGCCGCAGTTCACGATTCAGTAATTGCCACAGCTCCGGCTCCTGAACCCTAAGCAGGCGATAGCCTGGCGCCGCGCTGAGCCGCTGCGCAACCGCCTCCATCTGTATCTTCTCTGCCTGACGCGGATGCAGCCAGCTAAACCAGATCAGATTAGCTGCCACAAGCGGCAGGATAAACAGCAGCACCCCCTGCCAGGCTCGCAGCGCCGTGGTGCGTACCAGCATCACAATCACCAGCGCCAGCAGTGCAAAAGCGGCCAGCACCGAAATAAAAAGCAGCGTCATAGTACGGCGTTAATCCTTACGCACGTCCAGCAGAACCGGACAGGTCGCGCGTTCGATCACTGCCGCGCTGACCGAGCCTTTCAGCAGCCGGTTAAGCGGCGAGAGGTGCCGGCGTCCCATGATAATCATACTGGCGCGCAGTGCCGCAGCCTGCGCCACAATGGTTTCAGCGGCTTCACCCGCCAGGATGACGCCTCTGGCATTCACACCCGCCCGCAGCAGCGGAGCCAGCGCATGACGCACCACCATCTCGGCGGTGTTCTGCTCATCTTTTGCCGCGACAAAATCATCCGGATCTTCACCGGCGTCAATTTCGATAGGCTGGCTGCAGGCTGAATAGGCGGGATCGATACAGCACAGCACCGTGACCGGGGCGTTGAGCGCCAGCGCCTGTTCAAGGGTCAGCGCAATCACTTTCTCCGCGACCGGTGAGTTATCGATAGCCATTAACAACATTTTCATGAGTCGTTACCTCTTCTCCACAGCGGTTATTTTGCCAATTTCGCGCAGCAGCGCCTCTTTACAGGTGATGATCTCTTTGCGATAGCGCGCTTCATGTTGCGCAAAGCGCGCGCCGGGAACCAGCAGCGAGATAGAGAAACGTCCGAACAGTGTGTCAATGGCGACCGCCAGGGTGGTGATCCCTTCAAGCGTTTCACCGCGATCGATCGCCAGGCCACTGCTGCGTACTTCAGCAATCAGCGCCATCAGCTGCGGCAGCGTTTTTACCGTTTTATCCGTGAGTTCCTGCCAGGCATCGCCCACCAGCAGCTGTACATCTTCATCGCTCTCCAGCGCCAGCAGCGCCCGGCCGCCGGAGGTACTGTAGAGCGGCAGATTAAGCCCCATCCGCGGTACGACCCGCAGCTCGCGCGGCGCCACGACATAATGAACGATCGCCAGCTGCGTCCCGCTGGCGCGCGCCAGCGAGACGGTTTCATTAACCGTTGCTGAGAGCTGTTCCAGCAGCGGACGCGCCAGCTCCACCACATCTGTATGGACGCTGGAGATCAGTTTCAGCAGAGCTGGCCCCAGCCTGAGGCCCCCTGCCCCGCTACTGCGCACCAGTTGAGCGCTGTCGAGCGCCGCCACGATGCGCTGTACCGTGGAGCGTGGCAGGTTCACCACCTGCGCAATTTCGCCCAGACTCATGCCGCCGGGATGTTCACCCAGCGCATGTAAAATTTTTGCCGCACGCGCAATGACCTGAATGCCACCCGCTTTTTCATCCTCACGGCCTGAGGCAGATCCCACCATAATGCGTTCCTTATGAGCCTGCTTTACTGTAGCGCGAATGATCGCACTTTTGTACCTGCGTATCACATTGCAATACATCATACCGGCATGTAAGATGCGCGGCCTGTATCACATCGTAATACACTGCATCATAATTTCATGAGAGTTCTGCTATGACCGCTTCGCCCGCTGCTCCGCCAGCTCCGCACCCGTTTACACTGCGCCTGGCTCTCGGGCTGGCGGGCGTGCTGATCGCGGCGCTGACGTCAGGACTCAACGATCGGGTCACGGATATTGCGCTGGCAGATATCCGCGCCGCTATCGGTATCAGTCACGATCGCGGCAGCTGGATTGTCTCCGGCTATCAGGCGGCTGAAGTCGCCGCAATGATGATCGCGCCCTGGTTCGCCGTCACCTTTTCTCTGCGCCGCTTTGCCCTGGTGGTTTCTGCCGGCTTTATGCTGTGCGGCCTGGTGCTGCCGCTGACGCAGGATGCGACGCTGTTTATTGCGCTGCGCGTGCTGCAGGGTATCTTTGGCGGCGCGCTGCCGCCCTTGCTGATGACAGTGGCGCTGCGCTTTCTGCCGCCGCCGATCAAACTCTATGGCCTGGGCGCCTATGCGCTCACCGCCACCTTTGGCCCCAATATGGCGGCCTCGCTGGCGGCGTTCTGGACCGATGAAGTGGGCTGGACGTTTGTGTTCTGGCAGGTAGTCCCGGCCATGCTGCTGGCAATGACGCTGATTGCCTGGGGACTGCCGCAGGATCCGCTGCGCCTGGAGCGCTTTCGGCAGATCGACCTGTTTGGCATGCTTACCGGCTGCGCCGGCATGGCGCTGCTGATTCTGGCCCTGACTCAGGGGGAACGGCTGGACTGGCTCAGCTCACCGCTGTTTACCGCCATGCTGCTGGGTGCGCTGGCGCTGCTGACGGTGTTTCTGATTAACGAGTGGTTTCATCCGCTGCCGCTGTTCAGGCTGCAGATGCTGCGCCGTTCCAACCTGGCGCACGGCCTGCTGGCGCTGATGGCGGTGCTGATTCTGGCACTCTCCGGTTCAGCGCTGCCTTCGCTCTATTTTGGTCAGGTAGAGGGATTTCGCACGCTGCAGTTTGCGCCGCTGGCGCTGACCGTGGGCCTGCCGCAGCTGCTGATTGCCCCGCTGATCGCCGCTTTGCTGAACATTCGCCGGGTCGATTGCCGCTGGGTGTTGTGCTGCGGCGTGCTGCTGCTGGTCACCGCCTGCCTGCTGGGAACGCAGATTACCACTGACTGGGCGCGGCAGAATTTCTGGCTGATGCAGATCCTGCAGGCGTTCGGACAGCCGATGGTGATCCTGCCGGTGCTGATGAGTGCCACCAGCGTTGTGGCGCCGCCGGAGGGCCCTTTTGCCTCTGCCATGTTCAACACCGTACGCGGTTTTTCCAGCATTGCGGCCAGCACGCTGGTGGAGTGGTTTATCAGCCATCGCGAACAGTTCCATTCGCATGTACTGGTAGATCAGGCGGCCAGCCGTAGCTGGCTGATGACCGCGACCAGCAGCGCGCAGGCAGGCAGCAGCACTCCCCTGCTGCCGGACGGCAGCGCCAGTAGCGTGCAGAACCTGAGCGGATTTGCCGCCCTGCTGAAACATCAGGCGCTGGTACTCAGCCTGAGCGACGCCTGGCTGATGCTGACCACCTTTGGCGCCCTGCTGCTGCTGCTGACGCTCTGTCTGGCGCACCGCGTCTGGCCGCCTCAAACATTGATTCAACCTGTTACGCCACGTCGGGAAAACTGATATGCAACTCTCTGCTGTAAAAAGAACGGCGCTGCTAAGCGCCCTGTTAGTGCTGCTGCTCGCGCTCGCCTTTCTCCTCTGGCGTGCCATGACCACCAACGATCATCGCACCGATGATGCCTGGGTTAATGCGGATTACACGCTGGTCGCCCCCAAAGTTTCAGGCTATATCGCCCGGGTCAGCGTGCAGGATAACCAGCACGTCCGGGCGGGCGATCTGCTGGCAACGCTTGACGATCGCGATTTTCGCGTGGCGCTGGAAACCGCGCGCGCTTCGCTGCAGGTCAGCGAGGCTAAGCGGCTAAGCACCCAGGCGCAGCTGGCGCAGCAGCAGGCGACGATTAATCAGGCAAAAGCGACGCTGGCGGCCAGTGAGGCAGCGGCCCGCTACGCCGGCCAGAACGCCGCACGTTATAATCAGCTTTATAAAAGTGGCACCATTGCGGCTGACGATCAGCAAAAAGCGGATACTAACCAGCGTTCCGCTTCGGCGACGGCACGACAGAGTGAGGCGGCGCTGGACGCGGCGCTTAAGCAGGTTAATGTCCTGCAGGCGGCCGTGCGTCAGGCGGAGGCGGATGTCGCAGTCGCGCAGGCGAATGTCGACCAGGCGCAGCTTAATCTCTCTTATACCCGTATTGTTGCGCCGGTAGAGGGCACGGTCGGCCAGCGTACCGTACGTCCGGGCGCCTATGTCAGTGCCGGCAGCCGCCTGCTGGCAGTGGTGCCGCTGCAGCAGCTCTACATTACGGCTAACTATCTGGAAACCCAGCTGACCGACGTGCGGCCAGGGCAAAAGGTCAGCGTTACTGTTGATGCGCTACCGGATAAAACCTTTACCGGGCGTATCGACAGCATTGCGCCGGCAACAGGGGCAACCTTCTCGGCAATTTCACCTGATAATGCAACGGGTAACTACACTAAAGTGGTTCAGCGTCTGCCGGTAAAGATTGTGCTTGATGCGGGTCAGCCCGATCTGGCGCAGCTGCGCGTCGGCATGTCGGCGATCCCGCACATTCAGACCCAATAAATTGTGAGCAATATCTCAGAACCGGCCTATTTATTTCTGGATCGATTCCGCGTAAATTAGCGCCCGATCCTGTTCCGGTCTGGCCGGGACCACCTGAGTAGAAAGCGTGTAGCGTTAATGAACTCCACCTTTCTCTTATTCTGTTCGGGTTACGCTGGTCTGGGATCGCCATCACGGTAACCGCACAGAGGAGTTATGTTGTGAAATACGCTTTGATGGGCATCTCTTTTTTCGTGTTGCTTTGGGTCGGCACCTTTGTGCTGATGCTCTGAGTACCGGACGGGGCGACCATACCAGTCGCCCCGACGCACGCTTAACGCGTCTCTTCTGCTTCTTTTACCGCTCCCGGTAAGATACCGTCGGCGCGGAACATCGCCTTAATTCCCCGCACCGCCTGACGAATGCGATCGCTGTTTTCAATCAGCGCAAAGCGCACGTGTGTATCACCATATTCACCAAAACCGATGCCCGGCGACACGCAGACTTTGGCCTCCTGCAGCAGCAGTTTGGCAAACTCCAGCGAGCCAAGATGCGCGTAGCGTTCCGGGATTTTTGCCCAGACGTACATCGATGCCTTAGGCAGATCCACCATCCAGCCCGCTTCATGCAGCCCTTTTACCAGCACATCACGCCGGCGCTTATACTGCTCAGCGATATCGCGCACGCACTGCTGATCGCCCTCCAGCGCGGCAATGGCTGCCACCTGTAGCGGCGTGAATGTCCCGTAATCGTGATAGCTTTTGATGCGTGCCAGCGCCGCTACCAGCTCTTTGTTTCCTGTCATGAAACCGATACGCCATCCCGCCATATTGTAGCTTTTGGAGAGCGTAAAGAACTCTACCGCCACGTCGCGCGCACCCGGCACCTGCATGATTGAGGGCGCTTTCCAGCCGTCGTAGGTGATGTCAGCGTAGGCGAGATCGTGGATCACCAGCACGTTATACTGTTTTGCCAGCGCAATAACCCGTTCAAAAAAGTCGAGTTCGACGCACTGAGCGGTGGGATTAGAAGGGAAGCCGAGGATCATCATTTTCGGCTTTGGATAGCTTTCGCGAATTGCACGCTCCAGCTCAGTAAAGAAATCCACGCCCGCGACCAGCGGCACGGAGCGAACCTGCGCCCCGGCGATCACCGCGCCATAAATATGGATAGGATAGCTGGGGTTGGGCACCAGCACGGTGTCACCATGATCGAGCGTGGCGAGCATCAGGTGCGCCAGTCCCTCTTTGGAGCCGATAGTCACAATCGCTTCTGACTCCGGATCGATATCCACCTGATAGCGCTCAGCGTACCAGCGCGAAATCGCCCGGCGCAGGCGCGGAATACCTTTTGAGGTGGAGTAGCCGTGCGTATCTTCACGCTGCGCCACCTGACAGAGCTTTTCCACAATATGCGGCGGCGTAGCGCCATCCGGATTCCCCATTGAAAAGTCGATAATATCTTCGCCGCGCCGACGCGCAGCCATCTTCAGTTCAGCGGTGATGTTGAATACGTATGGGGGAAGGCGTTCTATACGCGAGAAACGACGGGGTATGCTGTTATCAGCCATGATGTCCTCAGGATTACGTGAGCGCCCGGACCGTCCGAGCGACGCGGATCACTTGCTGTGACCTCACCCCGAACATAACGCGCTGTGACCTGCGCTGTCGAGAGCAGCAGAAAATTTTTTTATTTTTCGGGATTCAGGCAGCCAAACACCCAATCGTTTACCCACTCTCCGTTTAGCAGATAATTATCCCGCAGAGTCCCCTCCAGCATAAAATTATTCTTTTCCAGAATACGTCGGGATGGCCAGTTACCCTCAATCACCAGCGCTTTCAGCTTATGAAATTCTGCGCTGAACAGAAAGTGAACCAGCGCCGCCAGCGCTTCGCTACCGTAGCCCTGCCCGATGTGGCTATGGCGCAGCATATAGCCAACTTCCGCCTGGCGATAAGGGTGCCACTCGGCGCTGCAGCCAAACAGGCCTATCGGTTCCTGATTTGTTTGCAGGCGCGCCACCAGGCACAGCATATGAAAGCTGGCGGGCTGCCACGGCGCCAGGCGTTCATTGAAACGCTGACGAATGTCGTTTTCATCGGGAATTTCGCTTACCCAGGTCATGGTGGCAGCGTCTTCATGTACCGCTTTGAAGATCTGCCAGTCCTCCGGCTGCAACCGGCTCAGGGTTAATCGCGGGGTCTGAAGTTGCATGGCGGCGCTCCGCTACGGGGAATAGTGCAACATAGCAAACTGCCGCAGCGACAGCCAGGGCGCCATTAATGGCGCCCCTACGCGCCTCCGCACGGGCCGCATTTATGCGGCCCGTTAAACCCGGAGCGCTATGCTGGCGCATTGCGCGCGCATTTTTTATTATGACGCCACCGATATTCTGTCCCGGAAATGCCTGTGCCCTTCCATTTTGACATGCTGCTGGCGGTATTCGATCGCGCAGCGCTGATGCTCATCTGCCTCTTTTTTCTCACCCGCACCCGGGTATTGCGCCAGCTGCTGCAGAAAGATGAACACACGCTGAGCGAGAAAGCGATCGTCACCCTGATTTTCTCGCTGTTTGCGCTGTTCAGCACCTGGTCCGGCGTGGCGGTGGATGGCTCGCTGCTGAATGTCCGCGTCATTGCGGTGATGGCGGGCGGCATTCTGTTTGGCCCCTGGGTGGGCGTGACGACCGGCGTCATTGCCGGGCTGCACCGCTTCCTGATCGACATAGATGGCGTCACGTCAGTACCCTGCCTGATCACCAGCATTGTGGCCGGTATCGCCTCTGGCGTAATTAATCGCCGGGTCAGCAAAGAGCAGCGCTGGGGGGCCGGCATAGTGGGCGGCATGCTGTGCGAGGCGCTGACTATGCTGCTGATCCTGTTATGGGCAAAGCCTGCAGCGCTCGGCCTGACGATTGTCTCGGAAATCGCCCTGCCGATGATTCTGGGTGCCTCCAGTATCGGATTGATTGTGCTGCTGGTGCAGAGCGTGGAGGGAGAAAAAGAGGCGATTGCCGCCCGGCAGGCCAAACTTGCGCTGGAGATAGCGAATAAAACGCTGCCGCTGTTTCGGCAGGTAAACAGCGATGCGCTGCGCGAAGTGTGCGATATTATCCGGCGCGACATCCACGCTGATGCGGTTGCAATTACCAATACGCAGCAGATTCAGGCGTATGTCGGCTATGGTGAACAGAACTACCATAATGGCGATGATGGCATCAGCCCCACTACCGCACAGGCGATTGCCAGCGGAAAAATCATCATCAAAAACAACGACGAAGCGCATCGCACGCGCGATATTCACTCGATGCTGGTGATCCCGCTCTGGGAGCAGGGTCAGGTGACCGGCACGCTGAAAATTTACTATCGCCGGGCGCATCGCATTACCGGCTCGCTGAAAGAGATGGCTATCGGGCTGTCGCAGATTATCTCGACCCAGCTGGAGGTATCGCGCGCTGAGCAGCTGCGTGAAATGGCCAATAAGGCGGAACTCCGTGCCCTGCAGAGCAAAATTAACCCTCACTTTTTGTTTAATGCCCTGAACGCTATCTCTGCCTCAATCCGGATGAATCCCGATACTGCCCGTCAGCTGGTTATCAACCTGTCGCGCTACCTGCGCTACAACCTTGAACTCAATGAGGATGAGCTGATCGATATCAAGAAAGAGCTGTGGCAGGTAAAAGATTATATTGCCATTGAGCAGGCGCGCTTCGGCGATAAGCTGTCAATGATCTACGATATCGACGACGATCTGCACTTTACTCTGCCCAGCCTGCTGATTCAGCCGCTGGTGGAAAATGCTATTGTGCACGGCATTCAGCCATGCCGGGGCAAAGGCGTGGTGACGCTCAGCGTGAAAGATCTGGGCGATCGGGTGCGTATCGCCGTACGCGACACCGGACCGGGGATCAGCGACGAGGTGATCCGTCGCGTTGCGCGCAATGAGGTGCCGGGCAATAAAATTGGCCTGCTGAACGTTCACCATCGTGTCAGACTGCTGACCGGCCAGGGGCTGATTATCATGCGTCACCAGCCGGGAACGGAAATCGCCTTTAGCCTGCCGAAAAACAGCCAGCCTCTTCCTGCCGCGCTCAGCGTTCAACCGGAAATAACAGTATGAAAGCCATAATAGTGGAAGATGAATTTCTGGCGCGCCAGGAGCTCAGCTGGATGATTCAGCAGCATAGTCAGATCACGGTTGAAGCAAGCTTTGATGACGGGCTGGATGTGCTGAAATATCTGCAGACGCACCGGGTCGACGTGATTTTCCTCGATATTAATATTCCGTCGCTCGATGGCATGCTGCTGGCGCAGAATATTCATCAGTTTACCCACAAGCCCCTGATTGTTTTTATCACTGCCTGGAAAGATTATGCGGTGGAGGCGTTTGAACTCGACGCGTTTGACTACATCCTCAAGCCCTATCATGAGGCGCGCATCATCACCATGCTGAATAAGCTGGAGGCCACCACGCAGCCGCCGCCGCCGCAGAACAGCCCGGCTGTTGCGCCGCAGACGGTGAATCTGCAGAAAGATGAGCGCATCATCGTTACCGATATCAACGATATTTACTATGTGGAAGCGCATGAGAAGCTGACGTTTGTGTATACGCGGCGGGAAGCCTACGTGATGTCAGTGGCCATCAGTGAGTTCTGCAGCCGGCTGCCGGAGGCGCTGTTTTTTCGCTGTCATCGCTCTTACTGTGTGAACCTGAGTAAAATTCGCGAGATAGAGCCGTGGTTTAATAATACCTATCTGGTGAAGCTGCGCGATCTGGAAGCGCAGGTACCGGTAAGCCGCAGCAAAGCCAGACCGTTCCGGCAGCTGATGCGGCTGTAAGGCGGACGACCCGCGCCGTCCGCCGCTGTGTCAGAGCACGCGGCCCAGCGCCTGACGCAGATGCGCGCCGGCACCCAGCAGGCCGGGCTGATCGTGCGTGATCATATACACCGGAATATCGACCAGATAGTCGCGGAAACGTCCCTTATCTTCAAACGCCGCGCGAAAACCGGAGGCTTTGAAAAAGTCGAGGAAGCGCGGCACGATGCCGCCCGCAATATAAACGCCACCAAAGGTGCCGAGGTTCAGCGCCAGGTTGCCGCCAAAGCGTCCCATGATCACGCAGAACAGCGTCAGCGCGCGACGGCAGTCGATACAGGTGTCCTGCAGTGCCCGCTCGGTCACATCTTTGGGCTTGAGGTTTTGCGGCTCGCGCGCGTCAGATTTCACAATCGCGCGGTAAAGGTTGACCAGTCCGGCTCCTGACAGCACGCGCTCGGCAGAAACGTGGCCCATCTCTGCACGCAGCACTTCGAGGATCTGATCTTCCTCTTCGCTGTTCGGCGCGAAATCGACGTGGCCGCCCTCACCCGGCAGACTGACCCAGCGCTGATTGACATGTACCAGATGACTGACGCCCAGTCCGGTGCCCGCACCGTAGATAGCGATCGGCTTATCTTTAACCGGCGCTTTGCCGCCAAACTGGATCACTTCGTTTTCCGTCAGCATCGGGATCGCCATAGAGACGGCGGTGAAGTCGTTGATAATTTCCAGCGTGCTGAAGCCCAGATTCTGTTTCATCTGGCGCGTTGAGAATGCCCAGTCGTGGTTGGTCATCTCGACCCAGTCTTCGGTGATCGGACAGGCGATAGCGATACAGCCATCAGTCACTGCCTGCTGCTGTTCCGCCAGATAGAAACGGATAACGGCTTCAAGATTGTCGTAGTCTGATGTGGAGAATGTTTTGGCGTGTGAGATGGCGCCGGTCTCTACCTCACACAGCGCGAGACGAGCGTTAGTACCGCCCACATCGCCGACCAGGGCGTATTTTGTCATTCTTCTGCTGCTCCGCTTGGGTCATAAATAGTGGCAAACACTATAGAAGCCTGCCAATAAAACAACAACGCCCGCCGGTGAGGCGGACGCTGTTAATCCAGTGTGATGCACAGCCTGGCGATTGTCAGGCCATCTGTATAGAGGCAACTTTCTTAAACTGCACCACTATTACGCTGATGCAGGGCGGCGGTAACTTTGCGCAGCAGCGGCGGCAGATCCTGTTTTTCCATTACCACTTCAATCAGCGACAAACGCGCGGTTTTGCTGACCACCGCCATCGCCGCCTCCAGCTGCGCGGTTTCGCTGACCCGCCAGCTCTGCGCCGCCCCTTCCAGGCTCATCGCCTGCGGCAGTGCGGTCCAGTTCCAGCGCGCAATGTCATTATAACGCTGTTCCGGACCGTGAATGGCGCGCTCTACGGTATAGCCGTCGTTATTGAGCAGGAAAATCACCGGGCGCTGGCCGTCACGCTGCATGGAGCCCAGCTCCTGAATAGTCAGCTGTGCTGAGCCATCGCCAATGATCAGGATCACCCGGCTGTCGGGCCGCGCCGTCTGCGCACCAAACGCCGCCGGCAGCGTATAGCCAATCGATCCCCACAGCGGCTGTACCAGCAGCTGCGCCCCCTCCGGCAGCTGCAGGTCCGCTGCGCCAAATGCCGCCGTACCCTGATCGGCAAGGATAATATCACCCGGCAGCAGGAAGTGCTGCATTGCCTGCCAGAATGCCTGCTGAGTGATTATCCCTGCAGCAATCTGATGATTTTCCTCGCACTGCATGCTCTCTCCGGTCGGCCAGCGCTGGCAGTGACGCTGATAAACCGGCTGCAGCGCCGCCAGCGCCGCCTTCATTGGCAGCGCAAAGCGCTCGCCCGCCACACAGCTGTGAAACGGCTGGATATCGATAACGCGTTCAGGGGAGAGCTGCTGGGTAAAGCCCGCGGTCAGCGTGTCGGTAAAGCGCACCCCTGCGCACAGCGTCACATCCGTCTCCTCAATCGCCCTGCGGATAGCCATGCTGCTGCCCGCCGCCGCGTAAGTGCCGACAAAACCAGACTGCTGTTCATTCAGCACGCCTTTGCCCATCAGCAGCGTCGCTGACGGGATCGCGCGCAGCTCACGCAGTCCGGCCAGCTGTGCGGCAGCCCCCCAGCGTGCGGCGAGAAAATCAGCCAGCAGCGCCACGCGCTGTGCCGGTGCCAGCAGACGCTCAGCCGCCGCCGCAAAGGCTGCAGCGGCATCTGCGTTTTCGCTGTGCGGCTCAGCGCGGGCTGACGGCGGGGTTATCGCTGCCGCGGCCACATCCACCGCCAGCAGCAGATAGCCCGGCCGGTGCTCATGCAGTGCGGTGCTTACCACGCGATCGATTTCTGCCGCGGCGTTCTCTGCGGTAAGCACCGCTGTCGCGGCGTTGACCTCCTGCGCCATGCGCAGAAAATGGTGAAAATCACCGTCGCCCAGCGAATGGTGCACGCACTCCCCCTGCTGCTGCACCGTCAGCGCCGGCGCACCGACAATCTGGATCACCGGCACATACTCGGCATAGCTGCCGGCGATGCCGTTAATCGCGCTCAGCTCACCCACGCCAAAGGTGGTCAGCAGCGCTGCCGCGCCCTGACAGCGGCCATAGCCGTCAGCGGCATAGGCGGCGTTAAGCTCGTTGGCACAGCCGACCCAGGCGATCGCCGGATGCGCGATCACGCTATCGAGAAACTGCAGATTGTAGTCGCCCGGCACGCCAAACAGGTGACGGATGCCCGCCTCATCCAGCCTCTGTAATAGATAGTCGCTTACGGTGAATCTCTTCATCAGATGCTCCTTCCAGGGGGAATGTTCTGGAGTATCAGCGATGGCTTTGAAAGGAAGCGACTTTTTAACCGCGATTGCGCCGGGCTGAATGGCAAGCATTCGTTACGGCGTGATATCTCTCTGCAGAATGGGATCTTTCACGCTTTTTAGCGCAGTGTAAACGCATACACTAACTGGCCGGAATACTCATTTCTATTGCAGGATAACTCTAAGCCATGCCTCTTTTTCCTCATCCCGATCGTTATCAGCAGATGCACTATCGCCGCAGTGGCCAGAGCGGGCTGAAACTGCCCGCTATTTCACTGGGGCTCTGGCACAACTTTGGCGACGCGACGCGCGTCGATACCAGTCGCGAACTGCTGCGCCACGCCTTTAACTGCGGCATTACTCATTTCGATCTGGCCAATAACTATGGTCCTCCGCCCGGTTCTGCAGAGAGCAACTTCGGTCGTATTTTGCGGGAAGATTTCTCCGGCCTGCGCGATGAGCTGGTGATCTCTACCAAAGCGGGATACACCATGTGGGACGGCCCTTATGGTGACTGGGGGTCGCGTAAATACCTGATCGCCAGCCTCGATCAGAGCCTGAAACGCATGGGGCTGGAGTATGTGGATATTTTTTATCACCATCGTCCCGACCCGCATACGCCGCTGGAAGAGACGATGCGCGCGCTCGATCACTGCGTCCGTCAGGGCAAAGCGCTCCATGTTGCGCTCTCTAACTATCCGGCTGAGCAGGCCGCACGCGCTATAGCGCTGCTGCGTGAGCTCGGTACGCCCTGTCTGATTCATCAGCCGCGCTATTCGCTGTTTGAACGCGGCCCGGAACAGGGCCTGCTGGATATGCTGGGCGAACAGGGAACCGGCTGCATCGCCTTTTCACCGCTGGCGGGCGGCATACTGACCGATCGCTATTTAGCGGGCATCCCGCAGGATTCGCGTGCTGCCAGCGGCAGTAAATTCCTGAATGAGGACCAGCTTACCGCAGAGAAAATGGAAAAAGTCCGGCAGCTGCAGGTGCTGGCGCAGCAGCGCGGGCAGAAGCTGGCGCAGATGGCGCTGAGCTGGGTGTTACGCGATCCGCGCATCACTTCAGTGCTGATTGGCGCCAGCAAAATTGCGCAGATCGACGACGCAGTAGCGATGCTAAGCCAGCCGGCGCTGACTCCTGAAGAGCTGCAGGCGATCGATCGGATCCTGATGTAACCGCTCTCTTTTACGGCAGCAGGGGCGGTTAACTAACCGCATATTCTGCTGCCGTCGTACTTTTTCAGACTAACTCTCAAGGCTAAGCTGGTCCGATGTGGCACACTGGTCTGACGATAGCAGTGATAAGCTGTCGCAAGGAGATAACATGAAATCTGCACTTTTCGTTGCCGTTTTGCTGGCAACATTATCGCCGCTGGTGCCACACACAGCCCATGCTACCAGCGCTACCATCGATCTTGCCCCCGGCGTCAGTTTACAGCTGGGAGAACGTGACCGTCGCGGCTATTACTGGGATGGCGGGAACTGGCGCGAACCGCGCTGGTGGAACGACCGCTACCAGTATAATGAACATCGCTGGTGGCGCCATGAAGAGTGGAAGCGTCATAAAGCGTGGGAGCGAGACCGCGAACATGAACGACGCCGGCATGAGCGGGAGCGCTGGCGTGAACAGGATCGTCATCATGAACGGGAACGTCGCGCGCACTGGCGACACGGTGGCCCGCCGCATCCTCATGACCACCATCACTAAACCTTCTCCCGGCGCCTTCGCGCCGGTTTTTACGCTACCAGCCGAGCGCTTCTCCCACCAGTAAATAGATGTTCAGTGCCACGACCAGCATCACAATCAGGCGGCCGGTGTTCTGCATCAGTCGGGAGTTGACCAGTTCATCCCCCATCAGCTCACGATTCCCGGTAAACGCCAGCAGCGGGATCAGCGCCAGCGCAATACCAAAACTCAGCAGCACCTGACTCATCACCAGAATGCGCGTCGGGTCCCAGCCAGCCCAGATAACAATAAATGAGGGCAGCATAGTAATTACCCGCCGGACCCACAGCGGAATATGAAACCGGATAAAGCCCTGCATCACCACCTGCCCTGCCAGGGTGCCGACCACCGTGGAGGAGAGTCCGGCCGCCACCAGGCTCAATCCAAATACAATCGCTGCGGCCTGCCCGAGCAGCGGCTCCAGCGTCAGATACGCCTGGTCAAGATCGACAATGGAGGTGTGTCCGCTGAAGTGAAACGCCGCCGCCGCCGTGGCCATCATTGCCAGGTTCACGAAGCCGGCAATGGTCATCGCAATCGCCACATCCAGTTTGGTGGAGGAGTAGCGTTCGGCTTTGGTGCCTTTATTACCGTGCTGGGTCAGCGCTGAATGCAGATAGATAACGTGCGGCATAATGGTGGCACCCAGTACACCGGCTGCCAGAAATACCGCGTCAGACCCCGGTAACGAAGGCAGGGCCATCCCGGTAACGAGCTGGCTGACGCTGGGCTGGGAGAAAAAGAGCTCAACGATATAGGCCGCGGCAACAAACAGCAGCAGGCCACCAATCACCCGCTCCAGCGGTTTCTGTCCGCGGCTTTGCAGCATCAGGATCAAAAAGGTCGCAATGCCGGTCAGTACGGCGCCCTGCAGCAGTGAGATGCCAAGCAGCAGCTTAAAGCCCAGCGCGGCACCGATAAACTCTGCCAGGTCGGTCGCCATCGCGATGATTTCGGCCTGCACCCAGTAAAACCAGACGGCGGGACGCGGGAAACGGTCGCGTATGTGCTCCGCCAGGTTTTTACCGGTTGCGATCCCCAGCTTGGCTGACATCAGCTGGATCAGCATCGCCATGACGTTTGCCCAGACCACCACCCACAGCAGCTTATAGCCATAGGCGGCTCCTGCCTGAATGTTGGTGGCAAAGTTACCCGGATCGATATAACCGATAGCGGCGATAAACGCAGGCCCCAGCAGGGCGAGCTTAAGTTTTCTGGCTCCGCGGGCGGCGCGCTCTACGGTGCGGCTTTCTGACATAGTGTGATCCTGTCCTGACGCGTGTAGACCCGCTGAGTTTAAGGGGCCTTACAGGCAAGTGAAATCTGGTTATATTTATCGCAGTAATAGATAGTGCTATAAAGTATAGCCAATGCTATACATCAACGCAAAGATCGGCCTCTGACAAAGCATAGAACGGATTTACTCTACGCCCGGAACAAATTATAAACAATCTCTGTGTGGATAAATTGTGTGAGCGGTTTGTTACGGTGATGTGAGCAGGCAGAGTTATCCGCAAAAAATTGCGATACTGAATACTTATAATGCGGGTTTGATCTCGTTTTTAAGTAACGTGTTACATAGAATACGCAGCAAAATACAACCCTCCTCAAATTTGGAGCCGATATGTCCCATATTTTGCATTTCCTTTTAGCACTGGTGGTCGTCGGCGTGCTGGCCCTGCTGGTCAGTCACGACCGTAAAAGTATTCGCTTTCGCTATATCGCACAGCTTTTAGTGATTGAACTCCTGCTGGCGTGGTTTTTCCTGACCTCTGAGGCGGGACTGGGCTTTGTTAAGGGCTTTGCCAGCATGTTTGATTACCTGCTGAAATATGCAGGTGAAGGCACCAATTTTGTGTTTGGCGGCATGAACGAAAAGGGACTCGCCTTCTTCTTCCTTAATGTTTTATGCCCTATCGTCTTTATTTCTGCGCTGATCGGTATTTTGCAGCATTTCCGCATTCTGCCGTGGATCATCCGCGGTATCGGAACCGTGCTGTCAAAAGTGAACGGCATGGGCAAGCTGGAGTCTTTTAACGCCGTCAGTTCTCTGATTCTGGGACAGTCAGAAAACTTCATCGCGTATAAAGATATTCTCGGCAAAATGTCGCAGCGTCGTATGTACACCATGGCGGCCACCGCTATGTCGACCGTATCGATGTCCATTGTTGGCGCCTACATGACCATGCTGCAGCCAAAGTATGTGGTTGCCGCACTGGTGCTGAATATGTTCAGTACCTTTATCGTTCTGTCGCTGATCAACCCTTACCGCGTAGAGAACGAAGAAGATCTGCAGCTGCAGGATCTGCATAAAGGTCAGAGCTTCTTTGAGATGCTGGGTGAATATATTCTTGCCGGATTTAAAGTGGCGATTATCGTTGCGGCTATGCTGATTGGCTTTATTGCCCTGATCTCCGGTCTGAATGCGCTGTTTGACCTGATTTTTGGTATCAGCTTCCAGGGCGTGCTGGGCTATGTATTCTATCCGTTTGCCTGGGTGATGGGTGTTCCGGCTCATGAAGCGCTGCAGGTAGGCAGTATCATGGCCACCAAACTGGTCTCTAACGAATTTGTGGCGATGATGGATCTGCAGAAAGTTGCAGGCCAGCTGTCACCTAACGCAGAGGGCATTCTTTCGGTGTTCCTGGTATCGTTCGCTAACTTTTCATCCATCGGGATTGTGGCTGGCGCGATTAAAGGACTGCATGAAGAACAGGGCAACGTGGTATCACGCTTTGGCCTGAAACTGCTCTACGGTTCAACGCTGGTCAGCGTGCTCTCAGCTGCCATTGCCGGTCTGGTACTCGCTTTCTGATTATCAGGGCGGGCTTCGGCTCGCCCTGCTCTCCTGCTCAGCCGTTACGCCTTCAGCACCACGCTTCCCGCTTTTCTCTGCGCTTTCTGCACATCACTGATTTTCATCAACGGAATAGCTGCCGCTATAAAGCGTGCGTTGCAGGGAGCAGAACTGACAGAAAAAGGTCATTCAGGAAGAGATTTATCGCAGTAACGGGAAGATATTCAGAGCAACAACGAAGATTTGGTGGAGATAAGCGGGATCGAACCGCTGACCTCTTGCATGCCATGCAAGCGCTCTCCCAGCTGAGCTATACCCCCACATCTGGAATTATTCTTTCGGTTCAAACCGTTGGGAGCGGTTTGGTGGAGCTAAGCGGGATCGAACCGCTGACCTCTTGCATGCCATGCAAGCGCTCTCCCAGCTGAGCTATAGCCCCGTACCGAAAAAACTGCCGGGCAGACCCGACGGACGGCATAATATGAAACCGCTCTGAGTGTGTCAACGGCAAATTCTCGTTCTGTGTGCAATCGCTGAAAAAGACGGCAAACCCGTGTTGTAGTGACCTTTTTTTCGCCACTTATGCTCCTCCTGCTGCTGATGGTGGCCAAAAAGCAGCGCGCTGGCGGGTTAAATTCAGGTTAAAGATGTTAGCGCCAGGCTTGTTTTCGTTAATGGTCCGTGTAAAACTTCGCACGCTAATTAACCGGTTGACCTGCCAGGGTTAGCTCCTTAATAACCGGTAAAATCATCCCTTTGTTTAATAAAAGAAAAAGAGAATTATGTCACTACATACTCCTAAAGAGATCGCCCAGCTGGCGATTCAGGCTGGCGTGGCTAAAAGCCGCCTGCCCGTTTCAACCTTATTAATCCTTGGCTTTATGGCCGGTGCCTTTATCGCTACCGGCTTTCTGCTTGATCTGCACGTCATTAACCAGCTGCCTGCTGAATGGGGCTCATTCTCCAGCTTCCTGGGCGCTGCCGTATTCCCGGTCGGTCTGATTCTGACCGTGCTGGCTGGCGGTGAGCTGCTGACGGGCAATATGATGACGCTGCCGGTGGCGTGGTTTGCCCGCCGTATCAGCGCTTTGAGCGTCCTGCGTAACTGGTTCTGGGTTACGATTGCGAACTTTATTGGTAGCGTCGCCGTCGCCTGGTTCTTTGGGCATATGCTGGGCATGACGGAAGGTGACTACCTGAAAAAAACCGTTGCGATTGCGCACGCTAAAGTCAGCGCCGATTTCCTGCATGCCTTTATCTCTGGCGTGGGCTGTAACTGGCTGGTCTGCCTGGCGGTATGGCTGGCGTTTGCCAGTAAAGATATGGTGGGCAAAATCATGGGGATGTGGTTCCCGGTGATGGCGTTCGTGGCCATTGGTTTCCAGCACGTCGTGGCGAACATGTTTATTGTGCCGGCGGCTATCTTTGCGGGTCAGATGAGCTGGGCCGAGTTTGCGCCTAACGTAATTGCCGTGTTCCTTGGCAACGCCGTAGGGGGAGCTATCTTCGTCGGTCTGACCTATTTCCTGGCGTTCCGCCCTGAACAGGCAGTTGCTCGCGAAGCCTCGTAACCTATTAATGTCTTTTATTGGTCGTAAAAAGCATTTTCTGTCCGGATTACTTTTCCCAGTAACGTTTTGTTGTAATATGTAGAGCTAATGTATTCAACAGGGACAGCATCGTGAAAAAGGAATGGCTAACCCCCGAAGAGCTCGCGCTTGAAACGGGCTACAGTCGGCAGACGGTGAACAAATGGATCAAACGCGAAAACTGGACCACCACGCCTAAGCCCGGCGTACAGGGCGGCAAAGCGCGTTTGATCTATATCGATGAGCGGGTGAAAAGCTTTATTCAGTCCACCCGCCACGCGAGTGAACCGGCAGCGAATTACGCCGCTCAGCAGAATACGTTACCTGCGTTATTAATAAATTCTGTCCAGCAAATGACGCAGACAGAACAGGACCAGCTCGCCGCCCTGTTACTGCGTGAAGGGATCCGCGGTGTTCTGGAAAGGCTGGGTATTCAGGATGCATAAAAAAGCCGGAGGCAATTGCTTCCGGCTTTTTTGTTGTACCTGATAACGCTCCCGCGGCGTGCGAGAGCGATAAGCTATCAGGCGTTAGCTTCGCGCTCAGCAATAAATGCCAGCGCTTTATCAATCCGCGCAACGCTGCGGCTGCGGCCAATCGCTTCCACGGTCACATCCAGCGCCGGCGACTGCCCTGCTCCGGTAACGGCAACACGCAGCGGCATGCCCACTTTCCCCATACCCAGCTCAAGTTCATCCGCCGCGCTCTGAATCGCATGGTGAATCTGCTCTGCATTCCAGTCGCTGTCGCTCAGTGCAGCCAGCTTGTCACGCACCCTCTCCAGCGGCTGACGCGCAACCGGACGCAGATGCTTCTTCGCGGCATCCGCATCAAAGGCGTCAAACTCTTCATAGAAGTAGCGGCAGGAAGCGGCAATCTCCACCAGCGTTTTGCAGCGGTCGCCCAGCAGCGTCACCAGTTTTGCCAGTTCAGGCCCGGTGCGGGTATCGATCTGCTGCTGTTCAATGTGCCACTGCAGATGCGTCGCCACATACTCTGGCGGCAGCGTAGTAATATAGTGGTGATTCAGCCACTGCAGTTTTTCAGTGTTGAAAGCGCTGGCTGATTTACTGACCGCATCCAGCGTAAACAGCGATTTCATCTCAGGAATGCTGAAGATCTCCTGATCGCCATGAGACCAGCCCAGACGAACCAGATAATTAAGCAGCGCCTCCGGCAGATAGCCATCGTCGCGATACTGCATCACGCCTACCGCGCCGTGACGCTTGGAGAGTTTTTTACCATCATCACCGAGGATCATGGAGACGTGCGCATAGACAGGAACCTGCGCGCCAATCGCTTTCAGGATGTTGATCTGACGCGGTGTGTTATTGATGTGATCTTCACCACGGATAACGTGCGTGATCCCCATGTCCCAGTCATCCACCACTACGCAGAAGTTGTAGGTCGGTGAACCATCGGTACGACGAATGATCAGGTCGTCCAGCTCCTGATTGCTGAATTCAATCGGGCCGCGGATCTGATCGTCAAAGATGACAGAGCCATCCTGCGGATTACGGAAACGGACCACGCACGGCTCATCAGCAGCGTGATGTTCATGGCTGTCGCGGCAGCGACCGTCATAGCGTGGCTTTTCACCGTTAGCCATCTGCTCTTCACGCAGTGCATCAAGACGCTCGCGGGAGCAGTAGCACCTGTAGGCGGTGCCCGCTTCCAGCATCTCATCAATGACGTCGTTATAGCGGTCAAAACGTTTGGTCTGATAGTAAGGACCTTCATCCCAGTCAAGGCTCAGCCAGTTCATACCATCCATAATGGCTTCGATCGCTTCCGGCGTGGAGCGCTCCAGGTCAGTGTCCTCAATACGCAGGACAAACTCGCCTTCGTAATGACGTGCAAAAAGCCAGGAGTAAAGCGCGGTGCGGGCGCCTCCAACGTGCAGATAGCCGGTCGGGCTGGGGGCGAAGCGGGTTTTAATTTTCATTCAGCATTGCCTTAGATGCGCAGGTTTTCTTGTCTGGATGACAAAAAAACGGGTTAACGCGAAAAAACAGTGCGCACATTCTAGCAGGTGGAGATGATTCCTCAATCACTCTCACCGCCGCTGCCGCAGCGCAAACGGCTTTTTCTGCTAATAAAACCAGCACATTGGCTAAAACCCCTTCAGGGTGACTATTTTTAAAGCGAACAAACATTTTAATTTTAAAAAGCGTTGACTCACTTCGAAGGATCCCTATAATGCGACTCCACACAGCGGGGGTGATTAGCTCAGTTGGTAGAGCATCTCCCTTACAAGGAGGGGGTCGGCGGTTCGAACCCGTCATCACCCACCACTCTTAAGGTGGCCCGCAGTGAACAGGTAGTAAGAGATAAGATATGGGTGATTAGCTCAGTTGGTAGAGCATCTCCCTTACAAGGAGGGGGTCGGCGGTTCGAACCCGTCATCACCCACCATATCTTAGCCAGACAGCCTGTTAAAGAAGTACCGAAGTGGGTGATTAGCTCAGTTGGTAGAGCATCTCCCTTACAAGGAGGGGGTCGGCGGTTCGAACCCGTCATCACCCACCACTTCGGGTCGTTAGCTCAGTTGGTAGAGCAGTTGACTTTTAATCAATTGGTCGCAGGTTCGAATCCTGCACGACCCACCAAATTCAGAAAAAAGCGCCCTATGGGCGCTTTTTTTGTTTCTTTTGGGCGGCATTAATGCCGCCCCTACAAATAAGCCGCTCTGCTCGCACCTGTAGGGGTCGCATTTATGCGGCCCTGAAATCAGCGCGGCCCTCAACATTCCAGGTTGCACGCCTGAAGCCTTTACTTCTGCTGCCGATAACCTTCAGAGTTTATGGCAAGGAGAAAATGATGACGACAATATCAGGTATTAGCACTATCGGGGCCGGGGGCAGCAGCGGAGGCGGGGCAGCCTCTGAGATTGCCGCTATTAATAAACAGATCGCCGCTATTACCAGCCAGCTCAAATCTCTGGCGGACAATCATACGCTGACGCAGGAGCAAAAATCAGAACAGCAGCAGATGCTGGAGAGCCAGATCCAGATGCTCTATGCACAGATTGCTCAGATTCAGCAGCGCGAAGCGGAAAAGGCAGAACAGCAGCAGCAGACTGAACAGCCGGTGAGCGCCCGGGCGGATGGCATTAACCGGCCAACGCCAGACAACCAGCTCGACGTCTATATCTAAAACGCCGGATAGAGTGAGCGAGTCTGCGTCAGCAGCTCAGCCTGCTGACGCACTTCCTGCCAGACCGCCTCCGCAGCGGGCGTAAGCGAACGGTTTTTACGTTTGATCAGCATCAGACTGCGGTTCATCTCCGGATAAAGCCGGCGTACCACCAGCTTACGTCCCGAAGGCAGCGGCAGCGCCAGCGCCGGTAAAATGCTGATGCCGATGCCCGCTTCCACCATCGGATAGAGGGTCGCCGGATGACCAATCTCCTGTACCACATTCACCCTGACAGCGAGCTGCTGCAGTATCGCGTCCACCAGCATCCGGCTGCCTGAGGCGTAGTCCTGCAGTACCATATTGCGATCTGTCAGCATCGCCCAGGTAACGCTCTCGGTTTGCGCCAGCGCATCATTCTGGTGACAGAGCAGCAGGAAAGGCTCCTGCAGGATCTCTTCGGCGTCAAACTCTGCGTCACCCAGCGGGCCAATCACAATCCCGAAATCAACTTCCGCATTACGCACGCTGTGCAACACTGCCTGCTGCACCCTGTCGTGCAGGATCACGCGGATATCGGGATAGTGCTGCTGCGTGCTGGCCAGACATTGCGGCATCAGATGCGCAGAGGGCGTCTGACTGGCCGCAACCCGTACGGTCCCGCTGCGCTGCTCGCCGTAACTGCGCACATCCAGCAGCGTGGTATTCAGCTCTTCCAGCAGGCGCGTCAGCCGGGTTGCCAGCTGCTGCCCTGCCCCGGTGAGTAATACTTCACGCGTCGTGCGGTCCAGCAGGCGCACGCCTATTTCCGCCTCCAGCTCTTTCACGCTATGGCTTACCGCCGACTGGCTTAACCCTATCAGCTGCCCCGCCTGGCTAAAGCTTCCCTGTCGGGCAACAGCAACAAAAGTACGCAGCTGGCGTAACGTATAATTCATCGATTCTGCTCATAGATTAATGCAATAAATCAATTTTATTTCTAAACGCGCTTAGCGCACAATCTCTGCCAGACTTTTTCTTTTAACCGGACGTTAACAATGGGCTTTTTACGACTCGATCCAATGATGATCAAACTCATCATTACCGTACTGCTGGCCAGCTTTCTGCCGGCACGCGGCGGTTTTGTCGACTTTTTTGAATACCTCACCACTGCCGCTATCGCCCTGCTCTTCTTTATGCACGGTGCCAAACTGTCGCGCGAGAAGATTATTGCCGGCAGCAGCCACTGGCGTCTGCATCTGTGGATTATGTGCAGCACGTTTGTGATTTTTCCGGCGCTCGGGCTGCTGCTGGTCTGGTGGCACCCGGTTAACGTCGGGCCTGAAATCTATACCGGCTTCCTCTACCTCTGCATTCTGCCTGCCACCGTACAATCCTCTATCGCCTTTACCTCTATGGCAGGCGGGAATGTTGCGGCGGCGGTCTGCGCTGCGTCCGCCTCCAGCCTGCTGGGCGTGTTTATTTCCCCTCTGCTGGTCAATCTGGTAATGAACGTGCACAGTGCGGCGCCGGGTAACGGCCTGGAGCAGATTGGTAAGATTGTGATGCAGCTGCTGGTGCCGTTTGTTGTCGGTCATCTCTCCCGCCGCTGGATCGGCGGCTGGGTGGAAAAGCATCGCAGCCTGATTGGCAAAACCGATCAAACCTCGATTCTGCTGGTTGTCTATTCAGCCTTTAGTGAAGCGGTGGTAAATGGCATCTGGCATCGCGTGGGCGTCGATACCCTGCTGTGGATTCTGGCAGGCAGCCTGCTGCTGCTGCTGATTGCGCTGGCAATCAATATCGGTGCTTCACGGCTGTTTGGTTTCAGCCGGGCTGATGAGATTGTGGTGCTGTTCTGCGGTTCGAAAAAGAGCCTGGCGAACGGCGTGCCGATGGCTAATATTCTTTTCCCGGCCAGTGCGGTGGGCATTATTGTGCTGCCGCTGATGATTTTTCATCAGGTACAGCTGATGATCTGCTCGTTCATTGCCCAGCGCTATAAAGCAGGTAATGAAAAGCGGCTGGCACAGCAGCCAGAGGTGCAGAAGTCATAAAAACCGGCCCGCGCAAGCGGGCTTTTTTATTGCGGGGGGCGCCTGAGCGGTGCGATCAGCCCCTGCAGCCCCTCTATTTTAATCGCCAGCGTCAGCTGCATCAGCTCGCCCAGTGTACCCGCCGGAAACGCATTTTTGCGCGCAAACCAGAGCAGGTACTCTTCCGGCAGATCGATCAGCAGCCGGCCCTGATATTTACCAAACGGCATCACCGTGCTGGCGATAGCCAGCAGCTGCTGTTTCTCCATATTATGCGTCCAGCAGGCGGATCAACTCCGCTTCGTCAATAACCGGAATACCCAGCTCCTGCGCCTTAGCCAGCTTGGAGCCCGCCGCTTCGCCAGCGATCAGCAGATCGGTTTTCTTTGATACGCTGCCGCTGACTTTAGCGCCCAGCGCGGCAAGACGCGCTTTCGCATCATCGCGATTCATCTGCGACAGAGAGCCGGTAAGCACCACCGTTTTACCGGCAAAGGGACTGTCGATCTCTTCTGCTTTGATTACCGCGACGGCAGGCCAGTGAATGCCGATCTCTTCTGTCAGCTCGCGGATCACCTCACGGTTGCTCTCTTCTTCCATAAAATTGCGGACGTGAGCGGCAACAACCTTACCCACATCCGGCACGGCAATCAGCGCATCGAGATCGGCATTCATCACCCGCTCCAGCTCGCCAAAGTGACGGGCGAGGTTAGCTGCCGTGGCTTCACCCACCTCGCGGATCCCCAGCGCATACAGGAACCGCGGCAGCGTCGTCAGTTTAGCTTTTTCGAGTGCGGCCACCACGTTTTGTGCCGATTTCGGCCCCATGCGATCCAGTCCGGTCAGTTTACCGGCCGTCAGGCGAAACAGATCGGCTGGCGTTTTTACATACTCTTTCTCAACCAGCTGATCGATGATTTTATCTCCCATGCCATCCACATCCATGGCGCGACGCGAGACAAAATGCTTAAGCGCCTCTTTACGCTGGGCACCGCAGATCAGCCCTCCGGTACAGCGCGTTACCGCTTCACCCTCTACCCGCTCCACGTCAGAGCCACACACCGGGCAGTGCTGCGGAAACACAATTTCACGCGCGTCAGCCGGCCGGTCAGACTCTACCACGCTGACCACCTGCGGGATCACGTCACCAGCGCGGCGAATCGCTACCCGGTCGCCGATGCGCAGGCCGAGACGGGCGATCTCATCGGCGTTATGCAGAGTGGCATTACTTACCATGACCCCTGCGACCTGCACGGGTTCGAGACGCGCTACTGGCGTAATGGCCCCGGTGCGTCCGACCTGAAACTCAACGTCGCGCACCACGGTCAGCTGCTCCTGTGCCGGGAATTTGAAGGCGATCGCCCAGCGCGGCGCGCGCGCCACAAAACCGAGCCGCTCCTGCAGCGCCTGTGAATCGACTTTGATTACCACGCCGTCGATATCAAACCCGAGTTCAGGCCGCTCCTGCTCAATATGATGATAAAACGCCAGCGCTTCATCAGCGGTATGAACCCGTTTGATCCGCTCACTGACCGGTAAACCCCAGGCTTTAAACTGCTGCAGGCGTTCCCAGTGGCTGGCCGGGATCTCGCCGCCCTCCAGCAGGCCAAAGCCGTAGCAGAAGAAGGTTAGCGGGCGTCTGGCGGTGATGCGGGGATCGAGCTGACGCAGTGAGCCGGCTGCCGCATTGCGCGGATTCGCAAAGACTTTGCCACCGGTACGCCGCGCTTCCTCATTGAGCTTTTCAAACCCGCTTTCAGTCATAAACACTTCACCGCGCACTTCCAGCCGCGCCGGGATATTATCGCCCCGCAGCCGCAGCGGGATCGCCCGGACGGTGCGCACGTTAGCGGTGATATTTTCGCCGGTTGTGCCGTCGCCGCGGGTAGCGGCCCGCACCAGTAAGCCGTTTTCATACAGCAGGCTGACCGCCAGACCATCAAGTTTGAGTTCACAGCAGTAGGTCAGCTCATCGCTGCTCTTAAGCCGATCCTGTACGCGTTTGTTAAAGGCGCGGAACCCTGCCTCATCAAAGGTGTTATCCAGCGACAGCATCGGCACTTCATGCCGCACCTGCTCAAAAGCGGTCAGCGGCGCCGCGCCGACCCGCTGCGTAGGTGAGTCGGGGGTAATCAGATCGGGATGCGCACGCTCCAGCTCGCGCAGCTGATTCATCAGCCGGTCATATTCAGCATCCGGGACTTCCGGCGCATCCATCACGTGGTAGAGATACTCATGATGACGCAGCGTGGTACTGAGCGCTGCGATCTGCTCCTGAACTGATTTCATAGTGTTTATCCGATAAAAAACCCCCGGCTGGCGGGGGTTGAGAGTGACTCTGTTTCACGCTGCAAATGGCGGGCGTAAACATGTAATACTGCCGTAGCGGTTAGCCGCCAACCACCTCGCGAATGCGGGCTTTGTAAGTCTCAAGCTTCTGCGGCGTCATCATGCGACGCTCGTCATCCAGCACCACGCCGCCGACGTCATCGGCAATACGCTGGGCTGACTGCAGCATCAGCTTAAAGTTCTGATGCGCGTCGCCGTAGGATGGCACCATCATAAACATCGAGACGCCAGGTGTCGTGAAGTCGCCCATGGTGTCAGGGTTGAAGGAACCCGGCTTCACCATGTTAGCAAGACTGAACAGAACAGGGCCGCTGCCGGCCGGACTCAGATGGCGGTGAAAAATGTTCATCTCGCCAAACTGGAAACCCGCCTGTAACACGCCCTGCAGCAGCGCTTCACCGTTGAGCGCACCGCCTGCATGAGCGGCAACGTGCAGAACCAGTACCGTCTCTTTTTTACTGCCAGGCGCTGCAGGCTGCGGTTCCTGCGGGGCTGGCGTCGCTTCACGCTCAGGTACGGCTTCAGGCTCAGGTGCAGCGCTGAATTCCGGAGCGGGCTGTGCCGCTGGAAGAGGTTCGTTATCCAGCAGCGGAGCGGACTGTACCGGCGCAGGCTGCGGTTTCGCAACCGGCTGCGGCGCAGCAGGCTGCTGCACAGGCGGCGGAGAAACAGGCTGCTGCGGCGCGGAGTGCGCAGGCGCAGGCTTGCTGTCCAGCAGCGGATCGCCCGTCAGCGGGGTTTCATGCTGTGTGAAAGGCTGGCGTGCCGGCTCCGGCGCTCGCGGCGCGGCCGGTTTGGCTGGCGGCGCGGTGAACACAGGTTCATCACTGTCGTCATGCTGACGATGGACGCGCACTTCACCGACGCCATCCTCTTCATCACTCAGCAGATCGTCATCCGCGTCATCGCGCTGTTTGAGACGTTTGTGCGGGCGATCGCGAAATACGGACGAACGCTCTTTACGACTGGTCCACAGTCCGTGAAGAAGCAGCGCTATTATGGCGATCGCGCCAACAACGATTAATATCAGACGCAAATCCTGCATCATTGTATTCTCTGTTGTTCCAATACCTTGCCACCACGGCAAACTTTATCCTCTAACTGTATTTGCCCTGCTACACAAGTGCAAGTCTGCGCACTATTTTCTGACAAATAAGATAGCCAGCCGACGCTTTTTCGCTGTTTTTTCGCACAAAGCAGGCCAGCTCACCGGGAAAAGCCAGGGTATGATGTTGATGCCGCTACTTACAGGAGAAAGGCTTGTTATGCCCGCAGAGAATTCAGTCTCATCATTTAATGGTCTTCACTACTTTGCCCGCGGCTGGAACCTGGTGCATATGCGGGGGATCCGCCGCTATGTCATTGTGCCGCTGCTGGTGAATGTGCTGCTGCTCGGCGGCGCGTTTTACTGGCTGTTCCGGCGGCTGGGAGAGTGGATCCCTCAGCTGCTTTCACACGTGCCCGACTGGCTGCAGTGGCTGAGCTATCTCATCTGGCCGCTCTCAGTGATTTCAATCGTGCTGGTGTTTGGCTATTTTTTTTCCACGCTCGCCAACCTGATTGCCGCTCCCTTTTGCGGCCTGCTGGCTGAACAGCTGGAGGGACAACTCACCGGCAGGCCGCTGCCTGACAGTGGCTGGATGGGCCTGCTTAAAGATCTGCCGCGCATTATGAAACGTGAACTGCAGAAGCTGGGTTACTACCTGCCGCGTGCGCTGGGCCTGCTGCTGCTCTATTTTATCCCTGGCTTTGGTCAGATAGTGGCGCCGGTATTGTGGTTTCTGTTCAGCGCATGGATGCTTTCTGTCCAGTACTGCGACTATCCGTTTGACAACCATAAGGTCAGCTTTCCGCATATGCGCACTGCCCTGCGGCGGCATAAAGTCGCCAATATGCAGTTTGGCGCGATGGTCAGCCTGTTTACCATGATACCCATTCTGAATCTGGTGATTATGCCGGTGGCCGTATGCGGGGCGACCGCGATGTGGGTCGATCGCTATCGTGCTGATTTAGCTCGTCATTAACCGCAGCGATCCAGGCTTATGCATTTTTCCGCACGGCTTATGGTCAGGGGCTATATAGATATACTATTTCTTTCCTTCCGCGCGGAGACAGAACAGGTATCCTCAAAGGGTTCCCAATATTTCATACAGTTAAGGACGGGCAATGAGTAAGATCTACGAAGACAACTCGCTGACAATTGGTCATACGCCGCTGGTTCGACTGAACCGCATCGGTAACGGACGTATTCTGGCGAAGGTCGAGTCGCGTAACCCGAGCTTCAGCATCAAGTGCCGTATCGGTGCCAATATGATTTGGGATGCAGAAAAACGCGGAATTCTGAAGCCTGGCGTAGAACTGGTTGAGCCGACCAGCGGTAACACGGGTATCGCCCTGGCATACGTCGCCGCTGCACGCGGCTACAAGCTAACGCTGACCATGCCAGAGACGATGTCAATTGAGCGTCGTAAGCTGCTGAAAGCGCTGGGTGCCAATCTGGTGCTGACCGAAGGGCCAAAAGGCATGAAAGGCGCCATCGCCAAAGCGGAAGAGATTGTTGCCAGCGATCCGGATAAGTATGTTCTGCTGCAGCAGTTCAGCAACCCGGCTAACCCGGAGATTCATGAAAAAACCACCGGGCCGGAAATCTGGGAAGACACCGATGGCGAAGTTGATGTCTTTATTGCCGGTGTAGGAACCGGCGGCACCCTGACCGGCGTAAGTCGCTATATCAAGAATACCAAAGGCAAAAAAGAGCTAATTACCGTGGCGGTAGAACCTACCGACTCGCCGGTTATCGCACAGGCGATGGCGGGTGAAGAGATCAAACCGGGTCCGCATAAAATTCAGGGCATCGGCGCAGGCTTCATTCCCGGTAACCTTGATCTGCAGCTGGTCGATCGGGTTATTGCCATCACCAACGATGAAGCGATCAGCACGGCGCGTCAGCTGATGGAAGAAGAAGGTATTCTTGCCGGCATCTCATCGGGTGCGGCGGTGGCTGCTGCGCTGAAGCTGCAGGAAGATGAAGCCTTCGCAAACAAGAATATTGTGGTGATCCTGCCCTCTTCCGGCGAACGCTATCTCAGCACCGCACTCTTTGCCGATCTGTTCACGGAAAAAGAGCTGCAGCAGTAATCGTCAAAGTCTTAAAGTGTCGAAAAAAGCACCCCTTCGGGTGCTTTTTTGTGGCGCAGATCTCACTTTCATCACCGGGCAGATTGATTTCAGTGATGCCGCTCTGGTATTTAAGCTGCCAATTATTTCGGTGCCTGAAATTAATCTGCCCTTGAAGTGGATCAAGCTGAATCGATTTACTGATTTGGCGAAATGGCGAATCACGGCATAATTAACCCGGTGACGAACAAACGCAGTTGTTGATCCGTCATTGCAAAAATGGCTTATTCATCAGAGCGTCCTTTTCTGGTCAGCATGATGCCATACCAGCGTACCTACACAGGCTAAAGTTACGGCTCCAGGCTAGACTTTAGATCCATAACACCAAACCTGAAAAAGTTGGGGAAATAGCATGTTCCAGCAAGAAGTTACCATTACCGCACCAAACGGTCTGCACACGCGTCCTGCTGCACAGTTCGTCAAAGAAGCTAAGGCGTTCCAGTCAGAAATCACTGTGACTTCCAACGGCAAATCTGCCAGCGCAAAAAGCCTGTTTAAGCTGCAGACGCTGGGTCTGACCCAGGGAACCGTAGTCACGCTCTCTGCTGAAGGTGAAGATGAGCAGCAGGCAGTTGAACATCTGGTTAAGCTGATGGCCGAGCTCGAGTAACTTCGCGCGGTCACCACCAAATCGACTCCTTTGCCCCATTGAGTGCAACTATCTTGATCGCGGACAACCTGTCCGCGATATCGCTTCACTAGAGTACTGCTCCACGACAATGGCAATGCATCGGGTCAACGAGCCATCGTGATAAAAAGGTAGGGTTATGATTTCAGGCATTTTAGCATCACCGGGTATCGCTTTCGGCAAAGCACTGCTGCTGAAAGAAGATGAGATCGTCATCAACCGTAAAAAGATTACAGACGACCAGGTTGATCAGGAAGTTCAGCGCTTCCTTGATGGACGTAGCAAAGCAGCAGAACAGCTTCAGGCGATCTGCGTCAAAGCCGGTGAAACCTTCGGTGAAGAGAAAGCGGCGATCTTTGAAGGTCACATCATGCTGCTGGAAGACGAAGAGCTTGAGCAGGAAATCATTGACCTGATTAAAAAAGATCATGTCACCGCTGACGCTGCGGCTCACTCTGTGGTTGAAGGCCAGGCTAAAGCGCTGGAAGAGCTCGATGATGAGTATCTGAAAGAGCGCGCAGCTGACGTACGTGATATCGGTAAGCGCCTGCTGCAGAACATTCTTGGCCTGCATATGGTCGATCTCGGCTCTATTGCTGAAGAAGCGATTCTGGTCGCAAAAGATCTGACTCCATCAGAGACTGCGCAGCTTAACCTGAAAAAGGTGCTGGGCTTTATCACCGATCTGGGTGGACGCACCTCGCACACCTCAATCATGGCGCGCTCGCTGGAACTGCCTGCGATTGTCGGCACCGGTAGCGTGACTACCACCGTTAAAAACGGTGATTTTCTGATTCTGGATGGCGTAAACAATAAAATTTATGTCAATCCAACTGAAGCGGAACAGGAAGAGCTGAAAGCGATTCAGACTCAGTACCTTTCTGAGAAACATGAGCTGGCCAAGCTGAAAGATCTGCCTGCCATTACGCTGGATGGTCATCAGGTTGAAGTCTGCGCCAACATCGGTACCGTTCGCGACGTGGCGGGTGCAGAGCGTAATGGTGCAGAAGGCGTGGGCCTCTATCGTACCGAATTCCTGTTTATGGACCGTGATTCGCTGCCTTCAGAAGAGGAGCAGTTCCAGGCCTATAAAGCCGTCGCAGAGGCTGTAGGTTCTCAGGCGGTTATCGTGCGCACGATGGATATCGGCGGCGATAAAGATCTGCCTTACATGAACCTGCCGAAAGAAGAGAACCCGTTCCTCGGCTGGCGTGCAATTCGTATCGCAATGGATCGTAAAGAGATCCTGCATGCCCAGCTGCGCGCCATTCTGCGCGCCTCCTCTTTTGGCAAACTGCGTATCATGTTCCCGATGATTATTTCGGTGGAAGAAGTACGCTTCCTGAAAGCGGAGCTGGAGACCCTGAAAGCGCAGCTGCGTGAAGAGGGCAAAGCCTTTGATGAGTCCATTGAAGTGGGCATCATGGTGGAAACCCCGGCTTCAGCCGTTATCGCCCGTCATCTGGCGAAAGAAGTCGACTTCTTTAGTATTGGGACAAATGACCTGACGCAGTATACTCTGGCGGTCGATCGTGGTAATGATTTGATTTCACACCTCTATAACCCAATGACGCCATCTGTACTTGGCCTCATTAAGCAAGTGATCGACGCATCACATGCCGAAGGGAAATGGACCGGCATGTGTGGTGAGCTGGCGGGTGATGAACGTGCTACACTACTGTTACTGGGAATGGGGCTGGACGAATTCAGCATGAGTGCCATTTCGATCCCGAGCATCAAGAAAATCATTCGTAATACCAATTACGAAGATGCTAAGGCTCTGGCAGAGCAGGCTCTGGCTCAACCCACAGCGGAAGATTTGATGAATCTGGTCAACAAGTTCATTAAAGAAAAAACGCTCTGCTGATCCACGTGATGCTGGCCCCAAAATACTGCTTAGGAGAAGATCATGGGTTTGTTTTCTAAACTTTTTGGCGAAAAATCAGAGAGCGCGTCAGGGACTATCGATATCGTTGCGCCTCTGTCAGGCGAAATTGTCAATATTGAAGACGTACCTGATGTCGTGTTTGCTGAGAAAATCGTGGGCGATGGTATCGCAATCAAACCGACTGGCAACAAAATGGTTGCACCGGTTGATGGTACTATCGGCAAGATTTTCGAAACTAACCACGCGTTTTCCATTGAATCAGACAACGGCATTGAGCTGTTTGTCCACTTCGGTATCGATACGGTAGAGCTGAAAGGTGAAGGCTTCAAACGTATCGCCGAAGAAGGTCAGAAAGTGAAAAAAGGCGACGTTGTGATCGAGTTCGATCTGCCGCTGCTGGAAGAGAAAGCGAAATCCACGCTGACACCGGTTGTGATCTCGAATATGGATGAGATCAAAGATCTGACCAAGCTTTCCGGTCAGGTAACTGTTGGCGAAACGCCGGTTATTCGTATCAAAAAATAACGGACGTTAGCACTCTCTGAAAACGGCACCCGATGGGTGCCGTTTTTGTTTTCGCTACGCTTTGCGCCAGTGCGGGAGCCTGAGAATCACCTCAAGACCACCTTCCGGCATATTCTGCGCCTGAACTTCGCCATGATGAGCCAGCATCACCTTACGGACGATAGATAGCCCGAGGCCGTAACCTTTTCCGGCCAGCGGCGTGTTTACCCGCACAAAGGGATCGAAGATACTGGAGAGTTTGCTGTGATCGACGCCGGGTCCGCTATCGCGAATGCAGATCGTCAGCCAGGCGGCTTCCGCGTGCAGATCTACCCGGATCACCTGCCCCTGCTGCGAAAAACGCAGCGAATTTCGCAATACATTCTCTGCGCCACGCCGGATCAGCTCGGCGTTACCGCGCACCGTATAGTCAGCCGTCTCATCGGCGGTAAACTCCACCAGCACGCCAGTCAGCTGCGCTTCATAGCGCAGATCGGTTATAACCACCTCCAGCAGCCCGAGAAGATCAAAGTAATCTTCTCCCGGCAGGCTTTCGTGACTGACGCGTGACAGCGTCAGCAGCTCGCCAATCATCTTGTCGAGGCGACGCGCTTCCTCATCAATGCGGTTAAGCGATACCGCGACCGTTGCCGGCGTCTGACGCGCCAGCCCGGTTGCCAGCTGCAGGCGTGCCAGCGGTGAACGCAGCTCGTGAGAGATATCGTGCAGCAGCGCCTCGCGGGCGTTAATCAGCGTATCGAGCCGTTCTACCATGGCATCAAAATCGTGCGCCACGCTGGAGAGTTCATCGTGACGACGGCGCATCAGCGGCCAGAGCCGCACCGAGAGATCGCCACTGGCTACGCGGGCGAATCCTTCGCGCAGCTGGCGCATCGGGCGCGTAAGATTCCAGGCGAGCAGCAGGCTGAAGAGCAGCCCCAGCGCACCGGCGAAGATAAACATCGGTTGCGGAATATTCAGAATGCGGCGCGGGCGCTCGCCTATGGTGCTGTCGCGCCGCAACGCCCTGACGTCATAACGCAGCTCCCAGCCGTTGCCGTCTGCGTCTGTTACCTGGCGCACTATCACGTCAGGAATGGGGCCGTGAAACGGCGCGCCAAACGCTGCCTGCGTCCTGCCGGCGGCGCGCGGCGCCGTCGCACGCTGGGGCAGCACCGAGAAAAACTGACGATCTTCTGCAGACCAGTCAGCCATCATGTCGTCAAGCGCAGCCGGACCGCCGCGCTCAAGAACGGAGACAGCGGAGGCCATCTGCAGATTCACAATGCGCCGTACCGCGGCAATGTCGGGCGGCTCATGCCGGCTACCCGACAGCGCAAAGCCGAGCCAGAGCAGCTGGCTGATAATCAGGAATACCAGCCAGAAACCCAGCAGAATTTTCCAGAACATGCGCCCGCGATAGCTGCGCTTCATCGGATGCGATAGCCAATACTGCGCACGGTTTCAATCGTCACGCTCTCAGCTGTCAGCGCCGCCAGTTTCTGCCGGATATTGCTGATATGGACATCAACGCTGCGATCGTAAGCTTCCCGCGACCGTCCCAGCCCCTGCTCAGAGAGTTCATCTTTGGTTACCACCCGCTCAGGCGCCCGCAGCAGCAGCTGCAGCAGGTTAAATTCTGACGCGGTCAGCTCCAGCGCCCTGCCCTGCCATGCGGTAACGCGGGTCGCCGGGTTGAGCGTCAGGTCACCCAGGCAGAGCGGCTCCTTTTTATCCGCCACCGCCGGCAACTCCTCCACGCGGCGCAAAACTGCACGCAGGCGCGCCACCAGCTCGCGCGGATAGCAGGGTTTCGGGACATAATCATCCGCGCCCATCTCCAGCCCGATCACGCGATCAATATTGTCGCCTTTTGCCGTCAGCATGATCACCGGCAGGCGGCTGTTCTGGCGCACCTGACGCAGCACGTCGGTGCCGCTCATGTCAGGCAGCATGATATCCAGGATCATGGCGCTGTAGCTGCCTGACAGTGCCCCCTCAATCCCGGCGCTGCCGGTCAGGGCAAGCTGCGTTTCAAAGCCTTCAGCAAGCAGGTACTGGCTGAGCATGGTGCCCAGCTCAGCGTCATCATCAACAAGCAGGATTTTCATCGGTTTCTCTCAGCTAAAGTGGTGCTATTTTGTGCCGATTGCGGGAGAAACGCAGCAGGATTTACGCGATCCTTACAGTCAGATGCGCGGATACAGAAGCGGCAAGCCGGTCAGCGCAGCAGGCTGACCGGGCAGATGCTGTCAGTGAAAAACACCGGTGGAGAGATAACGATCGCCGCGATCGCAGACGATCGCCACTATCACGCTGCCGGGCTGCGCCCGGGCGATGCGCAGCGCCCCCGCCACGGCGCCGCCGGAGCTCACGCCGCAGAACAGCCCTTCACGCTGCGCCAGCGCACGCATCGTCTCTTCCGCTTCCTGCTGCCCCATATCCATGATCTCGTCTACCACCTCAGGGCGCCAGATGCCAGGCAGATAGGCTTCAGGCCAGCGACGAATACCGGGTATGGCGCTGCCTTCCTGCGGCTGCAGGCCAATCACTTTGACCGCCGGCGCGTGCTCTTTCAGGAAACGGCCCACGCCGCTGATGGTGCCGGTCGTGCCCATACTGGAGACAAAGTGCGTCAGACGCCCGCCGGTCTGCTGCCAGATTTCCGGAGCAGTGGTGAGATAGTGGCCCAGCGGATTATCGGGATTGTTAAACTGATCGAGCACCCGGCCTTCGCCGCGATCGGCCATCGCCTGCGCCAGATCGCGTGCGCCTTCCATGCCCTGTTCACGCGTAACCAGCACCAGCTCGGCCCCGTAAGCGCGCATCGCATCCTGTCGCTCCTGACTCATGTTCTCCGGCATCAGCAGCCGCAGCCTGTACCCTTTGAGCGCGGCGATCATCGCCAGCGCAATACCGGTGTTGCCGCTGGTGGCTTCAATCAGCCTGTCGCCGGGCCTGATTTCACCGCGCAGCTCAGCCTGATGAATCATCGACCAGGCCGCGCGATCTTTCACTGAGCCGGCCGGGTTATTCCCCTCCAGCTTCAGCCAGACTTCGCTGCCATTATCGGGCGACAGGCGTTGCAGCCTGATCAGCGGCGTATTGCCGATGGTATTTTCCAGAGTGGTCACGATCGTTTTCCAGGCGCAAGAGAGGCAATAAAAACGGGCGGGAAAGTCCCGCCCGAAAGAGATGTCAAAATATCAGGCGCTCTCGGCAAAGGCAACCGGGCGCAGCGGGGTATTCCCCTGATAGAGACGGGCCTGCTGCAGCCCCACAAACAGACGCTCACCGCGTACCGGAGCCGCCTGCTCACCTTCGAAGACCAGGGTAAACGGCTCTTCATGCCAGCCTGAGGCCTGTACCACCAGCTGCCAGAAGTGTCCGCGCGGACTGATTTCCAGCACCTGTACCGGCAGCGGCGTCTCCAGGCTGCTCTGCCGTGAGACATCCACTTCCCACGGGCGCAGGAAGAGTTCAACGCGACCCTGATGCGCTGGCGTATAGCCCAGCGGCCAGTGATGGGCGGCAACGTGGAATTGCGATCCGTGCACTTCGCCCTCAAAGCGATTGACCTCGCCCAGGAACTCCAGCACAAAGCGGGTAGCGGGTTCGCGCCATACTTCATCCGGGGAACCTGTCTGTTCAATGTTCCCCTGGCTCATTACGACCACGCTGTCCGCGACTTCCATCGCCTCTTCCTGGTCGTGCGTAACAAACACGCTGGTAAATTTCAGCTCTTCATGCAGCTGACGCAGCCAGCGGCGCAGCTCTTTACGCACCTGCGCATCGAGTGCGCCGAACGGCTCATCCAGCAGCAGGATCTGTGGCTCTACCGCCAGCGCACGCGCCAGCGCCACGCGCTGCTTCTGTCCGCCAGAGAGCTGGGCCGGAAAGCGGTTTGCCAGGTGCGCCAGCTGTACCATCTCCAGCAGGCGCGTGACGCGCTGTTTGATCTCAGCGGCTGAAGGGCGCTCGCGGCGCGGCAGCACCGTCAGGCCAAAGGCGATATTGTCAAACACCGTCATATGGCGGAACAGCGCATAGTGCTGGAAAACAAATCCCACCTGGCGATCGCGGGCGTGAATGCGGCTGACATCTTTGCCATGAAAGTAGATCTGTCCGCTGTTCTGATGCTCCAGCCCGGCGATAATACGCAGCAGCGTGGTTTTGCCCGAGCCGGAAGGGCCCAGCAGCGCCACCATTTCGCCGGAAGGAATATCCAGAGAGATATCATTCAGCACCGGGGTGCGGCCAAAGGCTTTATTAATTTGTTTGATCTCAATGCTCATGATTTTCCTCCTGTTGGCGCTTCTGCTGATGCTCTAATCGCCACTGCACCACGCTTTTCAGAAACAGCGTTACAATTGCCATCAGGGTCAGCAGCGCGGCGGCAGTGAATGCGCCCACGGTGTTGTAATCCTGATGCAGTAATTCAACCTGAAGCGGTAACGTATAGGTCTCACCGCGAATCGATCCTGACACCACCGACACCGCACCAAACTCACCGATGGCCCGCGCGTTGGTCAATACCACGCCGTAGAGCAGCGCCCAGCGAATATTGGGCAGCGTTACGCGGCGAAACATCTGCCAGCCCGATGCGCCAAGCAGCACCGCAGCTTCATCTTCGTTACTCCCCTGACTCAGCATTACCGGTACCAGCTCACGCACCACAAACGGACAGGTGACAAATACGGTCGCCAGCACCATGCCGGGCCAGGCAAACATAATCTGAATATTGTGGGCATCGAGCCAGCCGCCCGCCGGGCCGTTAACGCCCCAGAACAGCAGATACATCAGGCCCGCCACCACCGGTGATACCGCAAACGGAATATCAAACAGCGTCAGCAGCAGCTGCCGTCCCGGAAAGGTAAAGCGGGTGACCAGCCACGCCAGCAGCGTGCCAAACACCAGGTTTACCGGAACGGTAATGAGCGCAACCAGCACCGTCAGCCAGATCGCGTGCAGCATGTCGCCATCCTGCAGGTTGCTGAACGCCTGGCCTACGCCCTGCGCCAGCGCCTCCCAGAAGATAGAGATCATCGGCACTACCAGCAGCAGTATCGATATTAGTGCGCCGGTGCCAATCAGCAGCCATTTGCCCCAGTTAAAAGGCTCACGCTCAGCGCGATTGAGGTGTGAAATCTCCGCCATTAGTGACCTCCCAGGCGACGGCCAAAGCGGCTCTGCAGCGTATTAATGGCAAACAGCAGCAGCAGCGAGGCGGCAAGGATCACCGAGGCGATAGCGCTGGCGGCCGGATAATCAAACTCCTGCAGACGAACAAAAATCATCAGTGAAGTCACTTCCGTTTTCCAGGCGATGTTGCCGGCGATAAAGATCACCGCACCAAACTCCCCGAGGCTGCGGGTAAACGAGAGCGCCGTTCCGGCCAGCAGCGCCGGAGCCACCTCAGGCAGCACCACGCGCCGGAAGCTTTGCCACGGCGTGGCACCCAGCGTTTCCGCCGCTTCCTCATATTCCGGGCCCAGCTCTTCCAGTACCGGCTGAACGGTACGCACCACAAACGGAATGCTGGTAAAGGCCATCGCTACTGCGATACCAATCCAGGTATAAGAGACTTTGATATCAAAATGCGCCAGCCACTGACCATACCAGCCGTTAACGGAAAAGAGTCCGGCCAGCGTTAGCCCCGCTACCGCTGTGGGCAGGGCAAACGGCAGATCCATCAGGCCATCCAGCAGCGTACGCCCCGGAAAACGATAACGGGTCAGGATCCACGCCATCAGCATGCCAAACACCGCGTTGAACAGCGACGCGACGCCGGCTGACAGCAGCGTTACTTTATAAGCCGCTACCAGCTGCGGACTGGAGATCACCGCCCAGTACTGCGCCAGCGTCATCTGCGACAGCTGCATCAGCAGCGCGCTGATAGGCAGCAGCAGAATCAGGCAGGTAAACAGCAGGCTGGTGCCGAGGCTCAGGCCGAAACCTGGCAGGACGCGTTTTTGTGCTGTAGCAAACATCAGCCGCGCCCCGCTGCCAGTAATTTATCCAGCTCACCGCCGCTGACGAAATGCGTTTTCATTACCTGCTCCCAGCCGCCAAACGCCTCATTGACGTTAAACAGTGTGGTCTGCGGGAAGCGATCCTTCTGCTCTGCCATCAGCTGTGGATTATTCACGCGGTAGTAGTAACGGGTGATAATCGCCTGAGCCGCTGGGGTGTAGAGATAGTTCAGATACGCTTTAGCTGCGTCAGCGGTGTTGTTATGCGCCACATTCTTATCTACCCAGGCAACCGGGAACTCCGCCAGGATGTTGTTGCGCGGCACAATCACTTCGTAATCATCTTTGCCATACTGATTGCGGATATTGTTTACTTCTGACTCAAAGCTAATCAGGACGTCACCCAGACCGCGTTCAGCAAACGTGGTGGTCGCGCCGCGCCCGCCGGTATCAAACACCTCAACGTTCTTCAAAAACTTCTGCATATAGGCTTCAGTTTTTGCGCGATCCTGACCGTCAGCTTTTTCCGCTGCGCCCCAGGCGGCAAGATAGGTATAGCGGCCGTTGCCGGAGGTTTTCGGATTCGGGAAAATCAGCTTTACGTTGTCGCGCGCCAGATCGGCCCAGTCATGGATCTGCTTTGGATTACCTTTGCGCACCAGAAACGCCATGGTGGAGTAGAACGGCGAGCTGTTATTTGGCAGACGACTTTGCCAGTCAGCGGCAATCAGGTTGCCTTTATCATGCAGCACCTGCACATCAGTGACCTGGTTGTAGGTAACGACATCTGCCCGCAGCCCCTGCAGGATAGCCAGCGCCTGTTTGGACGAGCCGGCGTGAGACTGCTTAATCGTGAGTTTATCGCCAGGGTGTGCCGCATCCCACTGCTGTTCAAAGGGTGCGTTGAGTGCCACAAAAAGTTCGCGTGACACATCATACGAGCTGTTCAGCAGCTCCGTTGCCTGCGCCGCCGCTGCCAGCGACAGTGACAGCGCCACGCCGCTGAGCCATGTTTTCAAAACCGGAAGTGTCATGCAGCACCCTGATAAATAGAAATCCAGCCTGGGCCAGTAGATGCTGTCAGTGTATTTATAACTTCCCGGAAAGCAGTAACGGTTTTATATATCTTTTGGGGATTTAAAAGTCGAAAAAGGCATAAGCGATCGGCAGAGAAAAGCAGGTTTTCAGAAATATACGCAGGCGGGTGTGGGCCGCCTGAAAGCGGCCCCCGGCAGGGTTAGCGCTGCCAGACAATTTTACTGATCGTCCAGCTTTTCAGCGTGTCATCTGAAGGCATCAGACCCGCCGGGCCGTGCCATTTGCCGCTGTAGACATAGAAGATATGCTGACTGCCCGGCGCCTGGCACTCAACGTCGTGCGCATCGAGGCCTGCGACCATTTTGCAGTTGTTGAAGGCTTTAGTGAACGTATCGCTGAAGCGGTCACCGATTTTACTGCCGCTGCTGCTCTCCGCTGCCGCATCCAGCACCTCGATCCGTTCAACGGTGGGTTTACCGCTGATGATCAGCTTCACCTTGCCATCCTGCAGCGCCTGCCAGAACTCAGCCACCTCGCCCTGTTCGCTGCGCATACCCTGCCGCAGCTGGTAATCATTATTCAGCGCCTGCGAAATAGCCGATTCACTCATCAGGGTGCTGCCATTGAGACCCGCCACACCCTGCTCAGTTACCTGCAGAGAACCGCCAAACCAGCTTAGCGGGTTGAGCGCGGCCCAGTGGTAAGTCAGTGGATTATACCAGTGGCTCTCATGCTCTGCCGGTGCCTGGCCGGTAGTGGCGCAGCCTGACACGGCCAGCGCCGCCGCCAGCGCCGCAAAACGTACAGCTTTCATGCTAACTCCATGGTTTCAACTTTATTGCGTGCCTCTTGGAGTCACGCGATGGCAAAAAGTTTAGCCGGCCGGATCAATCAATATTCGCGATCTTCAATCAGCCGCTTGCCCAGCAGCAGCGCCTCCACGGGTTCATAGTCGAGCTTTTCATAAAATGCCACGACCTGATCGTTCTCTTCCCGCACCATGAGATGAATTTTCGGGCAGCCGCGGGCAATCAGCTTTTTCTCCAGCCGGTTCATCAGCGCATTGGCAAAGCCGCGCCCCTGATAGTCCGGATGCACAGCCAGATAGTAGGCTGAGCCGCGATGACCGTCGTAGCCGCCCATCAGCGTGCCGACCACTTCGCCGCCCACTTCAGCGACCAGAAACAGTTCCGGGTCATGATTCATTTTGCGTTCGATATCCAGCTCCGGGTCGTTCCACGGGCGTAACAGATCGCAACGCTCCCAGAGCGTGATTACTTCATCAAAATCTTCCTGGCGGAAAGAGCGAATTTCCATCGACGTATCCTGCTGATCGGCATAATTCGCTGATTATCACGCATTCTTTGCGTGGCGCAACCCTCCTGCTCCGCAATGGCAGAAAAAAGCGGCTAAATCCCGGTTAGCACCGTGCAATACAAAGTAATACGCTGAAATGGTTGCGGGGTCGCCGTGCTGCGGCGGTTACGTTATAACACTGGGCTTATTTCTCCGCCAGGGACCTGTAAATGAAAAAGATTTCACTGCTTTCACGCCTGACTAACCGCCGCCAGCTGATCCTTTCGGGACTGGCGCTGGCAGTGCTTTCGCCGCGCGCAATTCAGGCGAAGGAGACGCGGGCAGAGATCACAGCGGCGCCGCGTCATGCCGCACCGAAACCTGCTGCCAGCGGTAAGCGAATTGTGATGATCGATCCCGGTCATGGCGGTATCGACTCCGGCGCGGTGGGACAGGAAGGCGCGGAGGAGAAGCATATTGTTCTGGAGATTGCCAATACCGTGCGCACGCTGCTGCATTCACATCCGCATATTGAGGTGCGACTGACGCGCGACAGTGACCACTTTATCCCTCTCTATCAGCGGGTGGAGATTGCACATCAGCACGGCGCGAGCCTGTTTATGTCGGTTCACGCTGACGGCTTTACCAGCCCGGATGCCAACGGCGCCTCGGTATTTGCCCTCTCCAATCGCGGCGCCAGCAGCGCAATGGCACGCTATCTGTCGCAGCGTGAAAACGATGCAGATAAAGCAGGCGGCGCCGCCGTACAGCAGAAAGATCACTATCTGAATGAGATTCTGTTTGATCTGGTGCAGACCGATACGATTCGCAACAGCCTGACGCTGGGCAAGCACGTCCTGGATCAGATCCGCCCGGTGCATCATCTGCACAGTCAGCATACCGAGCAGGCCGCCTTTGCCGTGCTGAAGTCGCCCTCTATTCCCTCCGTGCTGGTTGAAACCTCGTTTATTACCAATCCGCATGAAGAGCAGCTGCTGGGCACTACCGCCTTTCGCCATAAGATCGCCACCGCCATTGCCAGCGGAATTGTTAACTATTTTGCCGCATACGATCGTCGCCAGGCGTGATCCCGGGCTGTGGTAAGCTTACGGCACATTTACAGAGAGAGTGACGCATGAGCAATCCCGATATTTCACGCGTTAAGGCGTTTTTGCTGACGCTGCAGGATGAGATCTGCAATCAACTGGCCGCAGCGGATGGCGGCGCAACGTTTGCCGAAGATAGCTGGCAGCGTCCCGGTGGCGGTGGCGGACGCAGCCGGGTTCTGCGTAACGGCACGGTATTTGAGCAGGCCGGGGTCAACTTTTCCCATGTGCATGGCGACCAGATGCCCGCTTCAGCCACCGCGCATCGTCCGGAGCTTGCCGGACGCAGTTTTGAGGCGATGGGCGTTTCACTGGTAGTCCATCCGGAAAACCCCTATGTGCCGACCAGCCACGCTAACGTGCGCTTTTTCATCGCTGAAAAACCCGGTGCCGATCCGGTCTGGTGGTTCGGCGGCGGGTTTGATCTGACGCCCTACTACGGTTTTACCGAGGATGCCATGCACTGGCATCAGACCGCAGCCAATCTTTGCGAGCCGTTTGGCGAGGATGTCTATCCGCGCTATAAAAAATGGTGTGATGACTATTTCCACCTGAAGCATCGCAATGAGCAGCGCGGTATCGGCGGTCTGTTTTATGACGATCTGAACACGCCAGACTTTGACCGCTGCTTTGACTTTATGCAGGCGGTCGGCCGCGGCTATCTGCAGGCCTATCTGCCGATTGTTGCACGCCGTAAAGCACTGCCGTGGGGCGATCGCGAGCGCCAGTTCCAGCTCTACCGCCGCGGGCGTTACGTTGAGTTCAACCTGGTATGGGACCGCGGCACGCTGTTTGGTCTGCAGACTGGCGGCAGAACCGAGTCAATTCTGATGTCGATGCCGCCGCTGGTGCGCTGGGAATATGACTATCAGCCCGAGCCCGGCTCACCGGAAGCGCAGCTTTATACGGATTTTCTCCCCGTGCGGGAGTGGCTTAGCGGGAGTGGCGCTTAGCAGCGCGGGAGTTGTGCGCTGGGCAGCGCGGGAGTTGTGCGCTTAGCAGCGCGGGAGTTGTGCGCTGAGCAGCGCGGGGGCTGGGCGCTGAGCAGCGCGGGGCTGGGCGCTAAGCAGCGCGCGGCACCGGAGGGGTTC
>NZ_DJJN01000006.1:1483483-1642073 GCF_002434165.1 Pantoea sp. UBA6567
GCCGGCTCGCCCTGGCCGTCGCTCTGCGCCCGGCGCTGCGGATGGCGCCCCTCCTCCCCGCCTGTAAATTTTTCATTTTGTTTTTTTTTAAAGTGTTGCGGTGTGGTCTGAAGCTTCTTCACGAAACCTTCAGCCATAAAAAACGTAAGAAAAAGAGAAAAAACCAGCAGCGGCGGGAAGCGCCATCCGGGTCCGCCGAGGGAGGGCACGGTTCCGGGATGAGCCGACAGGACGTCGGCGAAAGGGCGCGGTGAGCAGGAGCGAATGGCGGCCGGTCCCGGGGAAGCGGGCGTGAGCGAGGGAACCGCGCAGCGGCGGACGGGGCTGGCGCAGGGCCCGGGAGTGCAGAGGGCGCGGCCAGGCGTCCTCTGCCCGGTCGCCGCGCCGGAGCAAAAGCTGCCGCCGCAGCTGACGGCGAACGGAACCAGCGCTTAACATGCGCCCCGGCGCAGCAGCACGCAGCTGGCGCTAAATCGGGGAGTACAGAGGACGCGGCCAGGCGTCCTCTGCCCGATCGCCGTGCCGGAGCAAAAGCTGCCGCCGCAGCTGACGGCAAACTTACCGCCTCGCCTGCATCTCTGGCGCAAGCTGCTATGCTTGAAGATGGCAAAACATGGCTGAACCGATTACGCCGCCTCTCTCTCCGCCACGCCATAATCAGAGAAAACGCATTTTAATCAGCGGGCGTCTGTAGCACTGTGTGGAACCACTATCCCCAGCAAAGGGCGCAGACAAGGCGACGGTTGCCCGGCATTCTTTTGCCCACAATATTGCTAATCAAGGAGTTAAGCGATGAACCAGCTAGACGCACTAAAACAGTTCACCACCGTGGTGGCGGACAGTGGCGATATCGAATCCATTCGTCATTATAATCCGGAAGATGCCACTACCAACCCTTCTCTGATCCTGAAAGCTGCCGGTCTTGACGCTTATAAACACCTGATTGATGACGCCATCGACTATGCGAAAAAGCAGGGTGGCAGTAAAGAGACGCAGATTATCAACGCCAGCGACAAAGTGGCTGTCAATCTCGGCATGGAAATCCTGAAAAGCGTGCCGGGCCGCGTTTCAACTGAAGTTGACGCTCGCCTCTCTTTCGATCGCGGTATGTGCGTGACCAAAGCAGAAAAGCTGGTACGCCTGTATGAAGAGCACGGTATCGACCGCTCACGTATTCTTATCAAGCTCGCCTCAACCTGGGAAGGGATCAAAGCGGCTGAAGAGCTGGAGAAAAACGGCATTAAGTGCAACCTGACGCTGCTGTTCTCCTTTGCGCAGGCGCGCGCCTGTGCAGAAGCGGGCGTCTATCTGATCTCACCTTTTGTGGGCCGCATTTATGACTGGTACAACACGCGTAAGCCAATGGACCCCTATGTTGTGGATGAAGATCCGGGCGTGAAATCTGTGCGTCGCATCTATGACTACTACAAAAAGCATCGCTACAGCACGGTGATCATGGGCGCCAGCTTCCGCAAAGTTGAGCAGATTCTGGCTCTGGCGGGCTGCGATCGTCTGACTCTCTCCCCTAACCTGCTGGAAGAGCTGGCGAACAGCGATGCGCCGGTTGAGCGCAAGCTGGAACCTTCTACCGAAGGTTTCCATCAGCCTTCCTCGCTGTCAGAAGCGGAGTTCCGCTGGGAGCACAACCAGGATCCGATGGCGGTTGAAAAACTCTCTGAAGGTATCCGCCAGTTCGCCGTTGACCAGCAGAAACTGGAAGATGTGCTGTCAGCACGCCTCTGATTGCACCACCGTTGAGTGCGGGCGAGCCGAGGCGAACCCGCTGATGCTTTACTACAAGGGAGAACCCTATGTCTTCACGCAGAGAGTTGGCTAACGCGATTCGCGCGTTGAGTATGGATGCGGTACAGAAAGCAAATTCCGGTCACCCAGGTATGCCGATGGGCATGGCCGATATCGCGGAAGTGTTATGGCGCGACTTCCTGAAACATAACCCCACTAACCCGGCATGGGCCGATCGTGACCGCTTTATCCTTTCTAACGGCCACGGCTCAATGCTGCTCTATAGCCTGCTGCATCTCAGCGGTTACGATCTGCCGATGGAAGAGCTGAAAAACTTCCGTCAGCTGCATTCAAAAACGCCGGGACATCCGGAAATTGGCTATACGCCAGGCGTCGAAACCACCACCGGCCCGCTCGGCCAGGGTCTGGCGAATGCGGTGGGTCTGGCGATTGCTGAGCGTACGCTGGCCGCGCAGTTCAACCAGCCAGGACACGATATTGTCGACCACTTCACCTATGTGTTCATGGGTGACGGCTGCCTGATGGAAGGCATCTCACACGAGGTCTGTTCGCTGGCGGGTACGCTGGGCCTCGGCAAGCTGATCGGCTTTTACGATCACAACGGCATTTCTATCGATGGTGAAACCGAAGGCTGGTTTACCGATGATACGCATAAACGCTTTGAGTCCTATAACTGGCACGTGATCGGCAGCGCTGAAGGCATTGATGGTCACGACGCCGACGCCGTGGCCGCCGCGATTAAAGAGGCGCAGAGCGTCACCGATAAGCCGTCACTGATTATCTGCCGCACTACCATCGGCTTTGGTTCGCCAAACAAGGCGGGCAAAGAGGAGTCACACGGTGCGGCGCTGGGCGACGAAGAGATTGCGCTGACGCGTAAGCAGCTCGGCTGGAACTACGCGCCGTTTGAAATCCCGCAGGATATCTACCAGCAGTGGGATGCAAAAGAAGCGGGTTCGGCGCACGAAAAAGCCTGGGATGAGAAATTTGCGGCTTACCAGCAGGCGCATCCGCAGCTGGCGCAGGAGTTTAGCCGTCGTCTTAACGGCGAAATGCCGGCGGAGTGGGAAAGCAAAACCGCTGACTTTATCCGCGACCTGCAGGCGAATCCGCAGAAGATCGCCAGCCGCAAGGCGTCACAGAATACACTGGAAGCCTTTGGCAAACTGCTGCCGGAATTCCTGGGCGGATCGGCTGACCTGGCACCGAGTAACCTCACCATCTGGTCAGGTTCAAAATCGATCAAAGAGGATGCGGCCGGGAACTATATCCACTACGGCGTGCGTGAGTTCGGTATGACCGCGATTGCAAACGGCATCGCGCATCATGGCGGCTTTGTTCCTTACACCGCAACCTTCCTGATGTTTGTTGAGTACGCGCGTAACGCCGCCCGTATGGCTGCGCTGATGAAAGCGCGCCAGATCATGGTCTACACCCATGACTCTATCGGCCTGGGCGAAGATGGTCCGACGCATCAGCCGGTCGAGCAGCTGGCGAGCCTGCGTCTGACGCCTAACTTCAGCACCTGGCGTCCGTGCGATCAGGTCGAAACCGCGGTGGCATGGAAAGCAGCCGTTGAGCGTCATCACGGCCCGACCGCGCTGATCCTCTCCCGTCAGAACCTGCTGCAGCCCGAGCGCAGCCAGGCGCAGGTCGAAAACATTGCGCGCGGCGGCTATATCCTGAAGGATTGCGACGGCACGCCGGATGTGATTCTGATCGCCACCGGTTCAGAAGTGGAGATCACGCTGGGAGCGGAAGCGAAACTCAGCGCGGATGGCCACAAGGTCCGGGTCGTGTCACTGCCCAGCACCGATGTGTTCGATAAGCAGGATAGCGCCTACCGTGAATCCGTGCTGCCCACTACCGTACGCGCCCGCGTCGCGGTTGAGGCAGGTATTGCAGACTACTGGTACAAATATGTCGGCATCGACGGCAAAATCGTCGGCATGACCACCTTTGGTGAATCCGCGCCGGCCGGCAAGCTGTTCCCGGCCTTCGGCTTTACCGTTGAAAACGTGGTAAGCCAGGCGGAATCGCTGCTGAAACCGGCATAAGCCCCACGGCCCTCACCCGATAACGGTGAGGGCCGTTTTTTTTAGCACTTTCTATACAAAAAAAATCGCGTTTTCCCCTTCCCGCTCTGCGCAAACTGATTACTATAGGTTTTCTTCCGATTCTGATAGCGGACGCACTCCCGTTGAAAAAACCGACTTCATTTTTACTGGCCCTGATGGTCTCCGTGCTGCCTGTCAGCGGTATGGCACAGGTCTCACCTAATCCTCTGCTGGCATCGCAGATTGTTGATCGCTATGCCGAACATATTTTTTACGCCAGCGGTGCAACCGGCATGGCGCTGGTCGCCATCGACGGCAATCAGCGCGTCTTTACCAGCTTTGGTGAAACCCGCCCCGGTAATAATGTCCGGCCGCAGCAGGACTCCGTTATCCGCATCGCGTCACTCAGCAAGCTGATGACCAGCGAAGTGATGGTGAAAATGGCCGAGCGCGGGCAGATCCGCCTGGATGACCCGCTCAGCCGCTACGCCCCGCCGGGGGCGCGCGTTCCGGCCTATAACGGCCAGACGATTCGCCTGATCAACCTCGCCACCCACACCGCCTCGCTGCCGCGCGAACAGCCCGGCGGTAAACCGCACCGTCCGGTGTTTGTCTGGCCAACTAAAAGCGATCGCTGGCAGTGGCTGGGCAACGCCACGCTGAAAGCCGCGCCCGGCACTCAGGCGGCCTACTCCAACCTCGGGTTTGACCTGCTGGCTGACGCGCTGGCGAAAGCGGGCGGCACGCCCTATCCGGCGCTGCTGCAGCGGTTAGTCACGCGCCCGCTGGGGATGAAGGACACCACCTTTACACCCTCACCGGACCAGTGCCAGCGCCTGATGGTGCCGGAAAAAGGGGCCAGCCCCTGTAATAATACTCTGGCGGCGATCGGCAGCGGCGGCGTCTACTCCACCCCTGATGATATGGCGCGCTGGATGCAGCAGTTCCTCGACTCAGCGGTAAGCCACCGCACGCCGCAGATCGATCGCCTGCAGACGCTGATCTACCGGCGCGATCAGCTGACCAAAGTTGAAGGGATGGATGTACCCGGACGTGCCGATGCGCTGGGTATGGGCTGGGTCTATATGGCCCCCAAAGCGGGCCGGCCCGGTATCATTCAGAAAACCGGCGGTGCCGGCGGCTTCATTACTTATATGGCGATGATTCCGCAGCATAACCTTGGCGTGTTTGTGGTCGTCACCCGCTCACCGCTCAGCCGCTTTACGCCCATGAGCGACGGCGTGAATAATCTGCTGACAGAGCTGGCGGGCAATAAGACGGGTTCGCCGATGATGATCGGCGCGATCCCCTGACACCCGGAAAGTCGCTCAGCGCGCCGGCTGGCTTACCCACAGCGTGGGCCAGTCGTCGCTGCTGTGCCAGGCGTCGCAGATCTGCTCTTCCGCATATTCCGCCAGAACAAACGCGCTGCCATCAAACTGCCAGCGTGTTGCCGTACCGCAATCACCCAGCCCGCGATTTTTACTGAAGGTATAGAGCAGGCCATTACTGGCATCAAACTCTGCGTTCACCAGCTCCAGCTGCGTGTCGCTGCGCGCCGGAGGAACAAAAGGCAGATTCAGCGTCAGCCCGCGTGATACGTAGGGCTGGCTGCGCGTCACTTCAAACGCCAGATCGATAACGTTGTAGGCACCGGTTTCACAGCTGACCAGCAGCAGCGCTTTGCTGTCGGTCAGCGGCGCGACGCTCACCTCGCGCCGCAGCGGATCCAGTGAGCAGCTATCGGTGGTGATGCGCCAGGTTCCATAGTCGATCAATCCGCTGGTCTCTTCCTGCGTCAGCGGCGCGGGCGGCGGTGCTGATGACGGCAGCGATGGCAGCGACGGCGGTGGCGGGAGATCCCACTGCGCCCCACGCCTGACCCATGCGCTGGTCCCGTTTACGCGCCCCTGCACATCATCCATCAGCAGCAGCGCAGCTTTCAGGCCACGCAGCGGAACCACCGCTTTGGCCTGGTACGTCAGCTGCAGCGTGCTCGCGTCCAGCGTCTGTCCCAGAAACTCATCAATCGCAATAGCGTTGCTGGTAGCAAGATGGTGCGGCTCAACCGTCCAGTGTTTAAGGTCGGGCTTCAGGCGACGCTGATCCAGCAGCAGATTATCTTTCAGCGGGCCACCCGGCAGCGCGCCGGTATAGGCGCTGCCGTAGTCGATACGCAGCAGCGGACGATCGTCGACGCCGGCGTGGCGCGACAGCGTCATCACCAGACCATTGTCGCCGGGAAAGCTGCGCGCCACGCAAAAAGCCGCATTGTTACAGGTGAGCTGCCAGTCAGAAAAAGACTTCTGCAGAGGTTCAGCCTGCACGCTGGCGCTGGCTGCCAGAGAGCTCAAGAGCAGTGACTTTATCCAATACGACATTAACAACCCGGTCCCCGAATTTCTGGAAAGAAAATCATAGCGCACTGCGTGCGTTATCAGCAGGCTGGAAGTGTGAAGCGGCCTGAAAAGCAGAATTAACTGCTTATTAAATCAGCGATTCATCATCGTACGGACAGGTTGTACGCTGCGGTCCCATCATCCACTGCGCCTGACGGCGGCTCAATCAGATTCCCCTGACTATCAGGGCGCAGTCTGAAACGGTCAATCCCGCATAAACGGTCATAAACAGTCATGCTATGGTAGCTATGGATTAATAAGCTGGCGATCGGATCTGTTTTAACTTTGACGCTTCAGGGGTTAATTATGTGAGCCACATCAACATTACGTGCAAATAAGCGTTAAGCATTACATTAATAACTGAACTTATATCACTCAATAACGGGCCTCTTTTTTTACCACCGTGGACTCCTGCCCAGTCCACATTTTCCCGTGCCCGCTTCCAGTAATTTATAGCCATCGGAGGATAAGTATGTTGCCGATTGAAAGACAGCAAAGAATTATTAACGAACTTAATATAAATGGCCGCGTAATTGTCTCAGAGCTGGTCACGCTATGTCAGGTTTCGCAGGAAACCATACGGCGTGATTTAAGCCAGCTGGAAAAAAGAGGATTATTACAGCGCAGTCATGGTGGTGCTGTTCCGGTAAAAAAACAGAACGCCGGCATTCAGGGAAATAACAGAGCTGTCAGAGAAAACGAATTATCTTTTCGGCAGCGTATTAATGAGCATGTCGATGCAAAAATGAGCATTGCCAAGCGCGCGCTCGATTTTATCACGCCGGGTGACTGTATTTTGCTCGATAGCAGTACCACCTGCTGGTATCTGGCGCGGCAGCTGCCCGATATCGAGTTAACCGTGCTAACCAATTCGCTACGCATCGTGCAGACGCTGGCGGCGCGCGGCAGCATTCGCACTATCTGCCTCGGCGGAGAATATTCTGACCGCGATGAGGATTTTCACGGCGTGGTGGCTGAGCAGCCGCTGCGTGAATTTCAGATTAATAAGATCTTTTTTTCCTGTAGCAGTTTAGGTAATGACGGATATTTACGTGAAGGCAATGAGAATAACGCGCATTTAAAACAACAAATGTTACTGGCCGCTGAAAGAAAACATCTGTTACTGGATGGCAGTAAATTTATGCGCCCCTCTTTTGCCCGTGTTTGTCACTACCGTGATGTCGATTTTCTGATAACTGACCAATTAAAAGATAAAGAGCTGGAGCAGGAACTGGCGTGGAATGGCGTTAACGTCATTGTCTGTTCTCAGCGTCATCAGTCCATGCAGCTAATTAAAAATTAACCAGGAGTCTGTATGAAAAAACATCTTATCGCCTGTTCTCTGCTTGCCCTGTTTGCCGCTACCGGCGCGCAGGCCGCTGATAAATTACGCATGGGTATCGTCGTTAAAATCGGGGGTATTCCCTGGTTTAACGCCATGGAAGCGGGCATTAAAAGCGAGGCGGCGAAGCGCGGCATTGATGCATGGATGGTCGGCCCTACCGCAGCCGATCCGGCACTGCAGGTGCGCGCCATTGAAGATTTGATTGCGCAGAAAGTCGACATCATCGGCGTGGTACCCAACGATCCGAAAGTGCTGGAGCCGGTACTGAAACGGGCGCGGGACGCCGGTATCGAAGTGATTACGCATGAGTCACCCGGCCAGCAGGGTGCCAACTGGGATTTTGAGCTGGTTGACGCCGCAACCCACGGAATCAATCACATGAAAGCGCTGGCGAAGTGCATGCACGACGAGGGCAAATACGCCATGTACGTGGGCAGCCTCACCGTACCGCTGCATCAGCAGTGGACCGATGCCGCGCTCAATTATCAGAAAGAGCACTATCCCAACATGCAGCTGGTCACCGACAAATTTGGCGTCGGCGAATCGCTGGATGACTCCATCCGTACCACCAACGAGCTGATGTCTAAATATCCCGATCTGAAAGGCATTATGGCGTTTGGTTCACAGGGGCCGATTGGTGCCGGGCGCGCCGTCATGAACCGCAAAAAAATTGACCAGGTTTGCGTCATTGGCTCCTTCAGTCCGGGTCAGGGCGCCTCGCTGGTGCAGCGTAACGCCATCAAAGGCGGCTACATCTGGAATCCGGAAACCGCAGGTGAAGTCTTTGTGCGTATCGCCGACATGATGCAGAAGAAAGAGCCGATCACCGACGGTATGACGATTGAAGGACTGGGCAAAGTCAAAGTGGATGAAGCGACGCATACCATTCTCGGCAACAACACAGAGAGTCTGGATAAAGACAACCTGCCAAAACTGGTAAAAATGGGGCTCTGATATGCAAGAGGTCATTCCACAGACGCTAATTGCGCTCGAGAATCTGTCGAAAACATTTGGTGGCAACCGCGCGCTGAGCGATATCTCCCTGACCTTACTGGCAGGCGAAGTGCACTGTCTCGCTGGCACCAACGGCTGTGGCAAGAGCACCCTGATCAAAGTCATTTCCGGGGTGCACGCCCCGGACAGCGGCAGCCATATTACGCTGGGCGATGGCCCGGCACTGCCGCGCCTGACCACGCAACAGGCGCGTGATTTCGGTATTCAGGTCATCTATCAGGACCTCTCGCTGTTCCCCAACCTGAGCGTGGCGGAGAACATCGCGTTTGAGCATAACCTCAATGGCCTGTTGCGCTGGCACCGCAGCGCGCGCCTGCGTGAAAGCGCCCGCAGCATTATAACCGAGCTGAAATTTGACCTCGATCTGGATGCGAAAGTCGCGGCGCTTTCGATTGCCCAGCGCCAGCAGGTCGCGATCTGCCGCGCGCTGGTCGCCGATGCGCGCCTGGTGATCATGGATGAGCCAACCGCCTCGCTGACCCGTACCGAGGTCAATCAGCTGCTGCGCACCGTGCGCTATCTGAAAGATAAAAATATCTGCGTGGTCTTTGTCAGCCACCGGCTTGATGAGGTGCTGGAGATCTCCGACCGCGTCACGGTGATCCGCGACGGCCGCAAAATGGGCTGCTGGCCCGCCCGGGAGATGACGCCGCATCATCTGACCGAGCTGATGACCGGCCTGAAGCTCGACTACCAGCTGAAAGCACCGACGCGTAATAGCGAGCGCGTGATCCTGGAGATAGATAATCTTACCCGTGCCGGTCAGTACCGTGACGTCAGCTTTAAACTTTATGAGGGCGAAGTACTGGGGCTGTGCGGTCTGCTTGGCTCCGGACGTACCGAGCTGGCGCTGTCGCTGTTTGGCATGACGCGTCCCGACAGCGGCAAAATCTGGCTCGACAGCAAACCGGTCCGCTTTCGCGGTCATGAAGATGCGATCAAAGCCGGCATTGGCTATGTGTCAGAAGATCGCCTGACGCTGGGGCTGGTGCAGCAGCAGTCGGTGGCCGACAACATGGTGCTGCCGATCCTCGACAAATTGCAGAACCGCTTTCACCTGATCGATGAGTACCGTAAAAATAAACTGATCCTGCAGTGGATCCAGCAGCTCGGCGTGCGCGTTGCCGACCCGAATCTTGCCATCTCTACCCTCTCCGGCGGCAATCAGCAAAAAATTGTGCTGGCAAAGTGGGTTCTGACGCAGCCGCGTATTCTGATCCTCGACTCGCCTACCGTTGGCGTAGACGTCGGTGCCAAAGCCAGCATCTATCAGCTGATCCATGAGCTGGCGAAAGAGGGCCTGTCGATCATCCTGATCTCTGATGAGGTGCCGGAGGTCTGGTACAACTGCGACCGTATCCTGCACTTCCGCGATGGCACCATTCATGCCGAATATCAACCCGATAGCGTCGAGCAGCAGCAGCTGGCGGAGGTGATCAATGCCTGATTTTTCCCGTTTACGTCCGCACTCCAGCCAGGGCTGGCTCGCCTGGGTGCTGCTGGCGTTCATTCTGTTTTTCTCTGTGACCAGCGATCAGTTTCTTACCGTACAGAACCTGCTGGATCTGGCGGAGAGCTACGCGGTCACCGGCATCTTTGCGCTGGGCCTGTTTGTAGTGCTGGTGACCGGCGGGATCGATATCTCTTTTGCCGCCGTTGCCTCAGTGGTGCAGTACCTGCTTGCGTCCCTGTTTGTGCAGTTTCAGTTTGATAACGCGCTGCTCAGCATTGTGCTGGCGATCGTGTGCGGCACGCTGTTTGGCGTGATCAATGCGCTGCTGATCACCACGCTGCGGGTGGTCTCCATCATCATCACTATCAGCATGCAGTCGCTGCTGTTCGGCCTGCTGATGTGGGTGACCGGCGGCCGCAGCCTCTATTCGCTGCCGGAGTGGTGGATCACCCTGCGTAACGTGCTGCCGTTCAGCTGGCAGGGCGAGAGCTTTCAGGTCGGTTTACCGCTGGCCACCATGCTGATCATTGCCGCGGCGACGGCACTGCTGCTGAACAAAACCAACCTCGGGCGCCAGCTTTATGCGGTGGGTGGCGACGCAGAGTCTGCGCGACGTATCGGCATCCGCGTCGGCCTGATCCACGTTTTTGCCTACGGCTGGCTGGGCGCCATGGCGGCGGTTGGCGGCCTGGTACAGGTCTATCGCATGGGCGAAGTGGTGCCTAATGCGCTGGTCGGCGGCGAGCTTGATGTGCTGGCGGCAACGGTACTGGGCGGCGCCAGTCTGATGGGTGGTAAAGGCACGGTCAGCGGCACGCTGATGGGGGTCTTTCTGATCGCCATCCTGAAGAACGGTCTTAACCTGGTGGGCGTGTCGAACTACTTCATGAACATCGTGGTAGGCGGCGTCATCATGATTGCGATCGCCGTAACGCACTACAAAAAACGCAAAGAAACTGATGTCAGTTTCGTGTGACTGAGGGCATTGATGATGAAATCACTGACTGCACTGCGCCCTGACGGCACCAACCTTGGTCTGATGCTGCTGATCGCGCTGGCGCTGGCGACCTTTACGCTGATGCTGCCGGGTCGCTTCCTGACCGACTCCACCTTTATGAGCATGGCGTTTCAGCTGCCGGAACTGGGATTACTGACTCTGGCGATGTTTATCGCCATTCTCAGCGGCGGCCTGAATCTCGCCATTATTGCCACCGCCAACCTGACCGCGCTGTTTATCGCCTGGGCGCTGATGAGCGCCCTGCCCGCCGGTGCCGGGATGGCGCTGCAGCTGCTGTGGCTGGTTATCGCCATTATCGGCGCCATGCTGATTGCCGCCGCCATCGGCGTCATCACCGGCCTGATGGTTACGCGCATCGGCGCGCATCCGATTCTGGTGACGCTGGCTACGATGATGACGCTGAACGGGATCGGTATCTGGCTGACCAAAGGCGCAGCCGTCAGCGGCATGCCGCCGGTAGTGCAGGCGCTGGGCGCTGATACGCTGCTGGGGATGCCGCTGCCGCTCTGGGTGTTCCTCATCGCCGCCGCGCTGCTGGCGCTGTTTCTCGGTAAAACCCGGGCCGGCAAATGTATCTATATGGGCGGCAGCAACATCAACGCAACCTGGTTTAGCGGCATTAACACCCACCGCATGGTGATGCTGGTTTACGTGATCTCCAGCCTGCTCTGCGTGCTGGCGGGCCTGATTATGATGGCGCGCTTTAACTCCGCGCGCATGGGCTACGGCGACGCCTACCTGCTGCTGACGGTACTGGCGATTATCCTCGGCGGCACCGATCCCAACGGCGGCTTTGGTCGCGTCACCGGTGTCGTGCTGGCGCTGATTGCGCTGCAGGTGCTCTCAACCGGCTTCAACCTGATGAATATCAGCCAGCACGTCAGTCTGGCGATGTGGGGCGCGGTGCTGATTGTGGTACTCGCCTTTAAACAGCTCAAAACCCGACTCAACGAACACCGTGCGGTAAAGCTCAGCAAGCTGGCCGCGGTGCTTAATCCTCTGACTGAAAAGAAGGAAGTATGATGCGTATTCAAATCTCCCCGTCACTGATGTGTATGAACCTGATGGAGATCAAGCACCAGCTGCAGGTTCTCGATTCGCGCGCTGACTTTCTTCACGTGGATATCATGGATGGTCACTACGTTAAAAACATCACGCTCTCCCCTTTCTTTATTGAACAGATCCGGCCCTATACCCGCGTGGCCATTGATGTACATCTGATGGTGGAAGAGCCGACTGACTTTATCGAGGCGGTCGCCAGAGCGGGCGCTGATTACATCTGCCCGCATGCAGAAACCATTAACCGCGACGCCTTCCGCGTGATCAATCTGATCCGCAGCTTTGGTAAAAAAGTGGGTGTTGTGCTGAATCCCGCCACGCCGGTCTCCTTTATACAGCACTATATTCACCTGCTGGATAAAATCACCGTGATGACGGTGGATCCCGGCTACGCCGGTCAGCCCTTTATTCCGGAGATGGTGGAGAAAGTGCGCGAGCTGAAAACGCTTAAACAGCAGCACGGTTATCATTATCTGGTTGAGATCGACGGCTCCTGCAACACCCGCACCTATAACCAGCTGATTGGGGCCGGTGCAGAAGTGCTGATTGTCGGCACATCCGGCCTGTTTAACATTCATGATGATTTGGCGACCGCGTGGGAGATGATGCGCGACAGCATTGATGAAGCCCAGGGGCTGACGCAGGTGTCCGCATGAAACCACGCTGGCTCGGTATCGATATCGGCGGCACCGGTACGCGGCTGCAGCTGATGGAAGAGGGTGGCGTCTGGAGCAGCTTTCGCAAAGTCGCCACCGCCAGCTGGGCACAGCAGCCCGACGCGCTGCTGGCGCTTGCTCAGCTCATCCGCGACACGCTGGAGCAGCAGCCGGTAAGCGGCATTATGCTGGGTCTGCCGGGTATTCTCAGCCGCGACCGGCAGCAGGTGATTTCGCTGCCCTTTATTCAGGCGCTGGATGGCCAGCCGGTCGCGTCGCGCCTCACCGCGCTGCTTGGCGTGCCGGTGGCGATGGACAAAGATGTGAACCATCTGATGCTGTGGGATCTGCTGCAGCTGGAGCAGCTGCCGGACAACGCCGTGGGCCTCTATCCCGGCACCGGCATGGGCAACAGCCTGTGGCTGAACGGTGGCTTTTATCACGGTGAACATGGCGGTGCCGGCGAGCTGGGGCATATTCCGGTGGCGGGCAACGCCCTGCCCTGCCCGTGCGGCAACCACGGCTGTGCAGAAACGCTGACGTCGGGCCACTGGCTGAGCCGCTGGGCCGCACAGAACGCCGCCGATACGCCGATGCCGGCGCTGTTTACCCGCCACGGCGAACAGCCGGAACTGCAGGCGTTTGTCCGGCGGCTGGCTGAGCTGATCGCGACCGAAATGAATATTCTCGATCCGGAGTACCTGATCCTCGGGGGTGGCGTACTGGCGATGGCTGATTTTCCGCTGGCGCAGCTGCGCAGCCAGATCCAGCAGCATCTGCGGCCACCGGTAACCCGTGAAAACCTGAAGATTATCTTCAGCCACTCAACCGACTACACGGGCTGCCGCGGTGCCTGTCTGGCCGCCGAACGCCTGTTCAGGAGCGCATGATGAAAGGAAAGGTGTGTGTTTTTGGTTCCTTTAATCTCGACATCGTGGCGGTAATGCGCCGCTTTCCGCTGCCGGGTGAGTCGCTGACGGCGCACCACAGTATGATGGGCGCAGGCGGCAAAGGGGCTAATCAGGCCACGGCGGCGCTGCGCGCAGGTGCGCGGGTGCACTACATTGGCAAAGTAGGCAATGACGATTTTGGCCTGTTTGCCCGCCGTCATCTGGAAAAAACCGGGTTCGATGCCATTACGCTGTTTACCTGTAAAGAGAAGCCAACCGGCAATGCGCTGATTTACGTCGCGGGCGACGACGCGGAGAATATGATTTCAGTCTATCCGGGCGCTAATACCACCGTGACCGCAGCCGAGGTGACGCGCTGCCAGCCTACGGTCGCCGCAGCCGACATTCTGCTGGTGCAGCTGGAGAATAATCTCAGCGCTATCCAGCGTATGATCGACAACGCCCGCGCCAGCGGCACCTTTGTCATCCTTAACCCGGCACCGTGGCAGAAGATCGGCGATGCGCTGCTGGCAAAGGTCGATCTGCTGACGCCGAACAGCACCGAAGCGACCCAGCTCAGCGGCGTAACGGTAACCGATTTCGCCAGCGCGCGCCGTGCCGCCGACGTGCTGCACCGCAAAGGCGCGCGCCAGGTCATTATTACGCTGGGCATGGCGGGAGCCCTGCTCTCCACGCCTGACCGGCAGCAGCGTATTCCGCTCTTTCCGGCGCAGCCGCGCGATACCACCGGCGCGGGTGACGCATTTAACGGTGCGCTTGCCGCGCGTCTCGCCTCAGGCGACGATCTGCCGCAGGCGGCGCGGTTTGCCGCAGCGTTTGCCTCGCTCTGCGTTGAGCGCGCTGGCGCAGCCGACTCAATGCCCTCCTATGCCGAGGCGCTGGCACGACTGCAGGCGCATCCGGAGTGCGTGGTCGGGGAGATAGAGAACGCGGTGGCGTAACTGAGCTTCAGGCAGAGCTATTCAGCCATGCAGGCCCGCCGCGGGGGCGCATCACTGCGCCCTGATTACGGCTTCAGCCATCCGGCAAGCTGCGCATGCTGCAGCAGCATAATGGTTTTACCGTCACAGATGCGCCCATCTTTTACCCTCGCCAGCGCCTGCGGGAACGACAGCTCCAGCACGGTTATCGCTTCATCTTCAACGCCACCGCCGCTGTTAGCACGCATCGCTTCACTATATTCTGCAGCAAAGAAGTGGATCAGTTCCGTAACGCCGCCGGGTGACATGTAGGCAGCAAAGAGTTTCTCAACCTTCCCTACCTGATAGCCCGTCTCCTCAATCGCCTCTTTACGGATGCAATCTTCGGGCGTGTCGTCGTCCAGCAGCCCGGCGCAGGCTTCAATCAGCTCACCGCTTTCGTTGCCGTTAACGTAAGTGGCGATGCGAAACTGCCGGGTCAGCACCACGCTGTTTTTTTCACGATTGTAGAGCAGGATGGTTGCGCCGTTACCGCGATCGTATACTTCACGTTTGTGCCGCACCACCTCGCCATTGCTGCGCGTCAGCTCGTAGGTGTAATTGCGCAGCACAAACCAGTTTTCAGACAGGATCTTGTTTTTAATGACGTTGATAATGAATGCCATGAGCGCTCCGCTGCTTTGCTGAGAGAGGCTGAAATGATAGGCGGCAGCGGCGGGGAAAACTATCTGAATTACCTGCGCAGCGGCGGGTAAAAAAAACGGGAGCCAGGCTCCCGTTACGCTACAGAGAAAGGTTTAGCGTCCGCTTTCGTCCGCCAGCTGCGGTGACGCATCGCTGCTCTCATCCGCGTGCACCTCATGCTCTTTCATTGCCTCTGCCTGGACGCGCTTGCGTACGCCAAACCAGCCAAGCACCAGCAGTACGGCGATCAGAGGAATGGATGCAATGGTGTAGGTGCCGTTAGGGTAGTCGAACGCCATCAGCACCAGCACGCTGAGCAGGAACAGCAGCGTCAGCCAGGAGGTGAACGGCGCCCACGGCAGCTTAAAGCTGACATCCTCAGCCTTGCCCTCTTTGATCGCTTTGCGCAGACGCATCTGGCAGACCACGATAAAGCCCCAGGAAGAGATGATCCCCAGCGAGGCAACGTTCAGGACAATCTCAAACACCTGCGACGGCACGTAGTAGTTCAGCACCACGCCAACGATGTAAACCGCAACCGTGACCAGGATACCGGCATACGGCACCTGCTGCTTGCTCATCTTCGACATAAACTGCGGCGCTGAGCCGCCCATCGACATGGATCGCAGAATACGGCCGGTTGAATAGAGACCGGAGTTAAGGCTGGAGAGCGCCGCGCTCAGTACCACAATGTTCATAATACTGCCGACATAGGGAACGCCCAGCTTTGAGAAGAAAGTCACAAACGGACTCTGTCCCGCCTGGTAGGCGTTCCACGGCAGCAGCAGCACCAGCAGCACCACGGAACCCACATAGAACAGGCCAATACGCCAGATCACGCTGTTGATCGCTTTCGGCAGCATGGTTTTAGGATCTTTGCACTCGCCGGCTGCGGTTCCTACCAGCTCAATCGAGGCAAAGGCAAATACCACTCCCTGCACCAGCACCAGTGCGGCCATCAGGCCATGCGGGAAGAGACCGCCGTTATCGGTGATCAGATGGAAGCCGGTCGCGTTGCCGTCGAGCGGTTTGCCGGTACCGAGAAACACCACGCCAACAATCAGGAAGATCACAATTGCCAGCACTTTGACCAGCGCAAACCAGAACTCCATTTCGGCGAACCACTTAACGCCAATCATGTTCATGGTGCCGACAATGGCCAGCGCGCCGAGCGCAAATACCCACTGCGGTACGTCGCCAAACGCGCCCCAGTAATGCATATAAAGCGCCACGGCGGTGATATCGACAATCCCGGTCATCGCCCAGTTAACGAAATACATCCAGCCCGCTACATAAGACGCTTTTTCCCCGAGGAATTCACGCGCATAGGAGACAAAGCTGCCGCTTGAGGGGCGATGCAGTACCAGCTCGCCCAGCGCACGGAGAATAAAGAAAGAGAAGATGCCGCACACCAGATAGACCAGTGCCAGCGCCGGACCTGCCAGCTGCAGGCGTGCGCCTGCGCCGAGGAACAGACCAGTGCCGATAGCACCGCCGATGGCGATCATTTGTACCTGTCGGTTACCCATTGCTTTGTGGTAACCGGTATCGTGAGAGTTCAGCCAGCGCCTTCTCGCAGCACGCTGTTCGTCGGGCGTTTTTTTAGTATGTTTCATAGCTTTCCTGTTTGTCCTGACCATCAATCACCGGCTGACCAATCGTTTGCGCCTGCGGTGCGAAATGGAGTAAAAAACCGGTGCCTGAGCAGTGGAACGATGCGCGTGGCGACCCGGGAAATTACGGCGATGAATCCTACCCGTTCTGCATGAACGAAGCAAAATATACTGGCTGGACGCACGATCTGATTTGTAAGAATCGGTCGTGACGCACAAAAAAAACCGGTCAGCAGCGTGACCGGTCAGGATGGCGTCAGAAAAGCAGAAAATCGGGCCGGGAAATGCCCGGTTGCGCAGCTCCCGGATAACGCATCAGCGATAGATTTCAGCGCTGCCGTTCCAGAGGCTGGAGTCGCCAGGATTCTGCGCGCCAATGACGCGAAAGTGTGTGGCGCCCATCTCTTCCGCTTTTTGCGACAGCTGGCGGGTGGCGTCATCCAGCGTGCCGCGCACGCCGCTGACCGATATGGTGCCTGCAGGCTGCATGTTTTGGGCATCCGCCTCGCTCAGCGGCGTAGCAGCCAGCGTGGAAAAACTTGCGGTGGCAAGCAGGGCCGCACCAAAGAGGGTAGTAGCTCGTTTCATAAGGATCTCCTGAGTGGCAGAAAATAGCGGGTGACAGGAGAAGTATTGGCAAGCCTGTGCAAACCAGGCCAGGCGGTCGGTAAATCTGTTTAATGTTTAGCCAGATTAATGTCTGTATTGCCGGGAAAGGTAAAGCAGTACGGCACCGGTTGAGCCGTCCGGCCGCGCAACATTTACATTTCTTCCATAATTACTCCACGTTTCTCTGATTTACACCGCGTAAAGTAAAGCGGGCAGGCGCCTGCAGAGTGTGCCCGCCTCGCCTGCCAGCGCGCCAGCCGTGCGCTGCTCATATAATAATGACAAGCTGCCGCTGAGGAGTAACAGAGTTATGTCGGACTTTTTTATCGACCGCCCGGTATTTGCCTGGGTTCTGGCGATTTTACTCTGTCTGTGCGGCACGCTGGCTATCACCTCGCTTCCGGTTGAACAGTATCCGGATCTTGCTCCGCCCAATGTCCGCATCACGGCCAATTATCCCGGCGCCTCTGCCCAGACGCTGGAGAATACCGTTACGCAGGTTATCGAACAGAATATGACCGGCATCGATAATCTGATGTATATGTCCTCCAACAGCAGCAATACCGGCCAGGTGCAGATTACGCTGACCTTTCTCGCCGGTACCGATCCCGATGAGGCGCGTCAGCAGGTGCAGAACCAGCTGCAGAGCGCACTGCGCAAACTTCCGGCCGCCGTTCAGGCGCAGGGGGTTAATGTTAATAAAACCGGCGACAGCAACATTCTGATGATTGCGTTTGTCTCCACCGATGGCAGCATGGATAAGCAGGATATTGCTGATTACGTTGCCAGTAACATCCAGGATCCGCTCAGCCGCATCGATGGCGTCGGTCAGGTGGATGCCTATGGGTCACAGTACGCTATGCGCATCTGGCTCGATCCCGTCAAACTGACGCGCTATGCGCTCACGACCGCCGATATCATTCAGGCGATTGAGTCACAAAATACCCAGGTCGCCGTCGGCCAGGTCGGCGGATTGCCGTCGGTAGAGAAGCAGGCGCTGAATGCCACGGTCAACGCGCAGTCCATGCTGCAGACGCCGGAGCAGTTTCGCGCCATTACCTTAAAAAGCAGCGGCAGCGGTGCAGTTGTCACGCTCGGTGATGTTGCCAGTATCGCCATGGGCGCAGAGAAATATGACTACCTGAGTCGCTATAACGGTCAGTCCGCATCAGGCCTGGGGGTTAAGCTGGCTTCCGGCGCGAATGAGATGAATACTGACCGGCTGGTTCGCGCCCGCGTCGCGGAGCTGGCACACTATTTTCCCCCCGGCCTTGAAGCGAAAATCGCATTTGAAACCACGCCTTTTGTTAAGGCCTCCATAAAAGATGTCGTCAAAACGCTGCTGGAAGCGATCCTGCTGGTGTTTCTGGTGATGTATCTCTTTCTGCAGAATTTTCGCGCCACGCTGATCCCCACTATCGCGGTGCCGGTGGTGCTGCTGGGTACGTTTACCGTGCTCTATATCTGCGGCTTCAGTATTAATACCCTGACCATGTTTGCCGTCGTGCTGGCCATTGGCCTGCTGGTTGATGATGCGATCGTGGTCGTGGAAAACGTTGAGCGCATCATGAGCGAGGAAGGGTTATCGCCACGGGCCGCCACGCGCAAATCGATGGGGCAGATACAGGGCGCGCTGGTGGGCATTGCGCTGGTTCTCTCCGCGGTCTTTGTCCCGATGGCCTTTTTTGGTGGCACGGTGGGTGCCATTTATCGCCAGTTCTCCATTACGATTGTCTCCGCTATGGTGCTGTCAGTACTGGTGGCGATGATCCTGACGCCCGCCCTCTGCGCCACGCTGCTTAAGCCGCTGAAACAGGGTGAACATCACGGTCAGCGCGGATTTTTCGGCTGGTTTAACCGCGCGTTTAACGCCAGCACTCAGCGCTACGAACGGGGCGTTGCGCGACTGCTGCGCCAGAGTGGCCGCTGGATGCTGCTCTATGCCGCGCTGATCGGCCTGATGGCTTTTCTGTTTTTGCGTCTGCCGACCTCTTTTCTGCCGCTGGAAGATCGCGGCGTATTTATGACGCAGATTCAGCTGCCGCCGGGTTCAACGCTGCAGCAGACCTCCCGCGTGGTTGAGAAAGTTGAACGTTACTACCTTACGGCGGAAAAAGAGAACGTCACGTCCGTGTTTGCCACCATTGGATCCGGGCCTGGCGGCAACGGTCAGAACGTGGCGCGGCTGTTTGTCCGCCTCACGCCCTGGGATCAACGTCCCGGTGACGACCGCACCTCTTTTGCCATTATTGAGCGCGCTACCCGCGCATTTGCCGCGATTGCTGAAGCACGCGTGGTCGCCAGCAGCCCCCCGGCCATCAGCGGCATGGGCAGCTCCTCGGGCTTTGATCTGCAGCTGCAGGATCACAGCGGTATCGGGCACACGCAGATGATGGCGATGCGCGATAAGCTGCTGGCGCTGGCGTCAGCCGATCCGGCGCTGTCGCGCGTGCGGCATAATGGCCTGGACGATACGCCGCAGCTGCAGATCGATATCGACCAGCGCAAAGCGCAGGCGCTCGGCGTCTCGCTGGACACCATCAACCAGACCCTCTCTACCGCCTGGGGATCGACCTATGTGAATGATTTTCTCGATCGCGGCCGGGTTAAAAAGGTCTATGTGCAGTCGGCACCGGAGTTTCGTATGCTGCCCGGCGATATCAATAAATGGTACGTGCGCAACAGCAGCGGCGGCATGGTGCCCTTCTCTGCGTTTGCCACCAGCCGCTGGGAAACCGGCTCACCGCGCCTGGAGCGCTATAACGGCTACGCCTCGCTGGAAATTGTTGGCGAAGCGGCCAGCGGCGTCAGCAGCGGAACCGCCATGGATGAGATGGAGAAGCTGGTGGCGCAGCTGCCGCTCGGGGTAGGCTTCCAGTGGACCGGCGCATCTTATCAGGAACGATTATCCGGCGCGCAGGCCCCGGCGCTCTATGCTATTTCGCTGCTGGTGGTGTTTTTGTGTCTCGCTGCGCTCTATGAAAGCTGGTCTATTCCCTTTTCGGTGATGCTGGTTGTGCCGCTGGGTGTTGTCGGTGCTCTGCTGGCAACATGGCTGCGCGGACTGGAAAACGATGTCTATTTTCAGGTCGGGCTGCTGACGGTGATCGGGCTTTCGGCGAAAAACGCGATTCTGATCGTGGAGTTTGCGAATGAGATCAACAGCAAAGGCCGTGAGTTAAAGGAGGCCACTCTGGAAGCCTCGCGTCAGCGCCTGCGTCCGATATTAATGACTTCACTTGCCTTTATGTTTGGCGTCCTGCCAATGGCGATCAGCAGCGGCGCGGGTTCAGGCAGTCAGCACGCGGTAGGGACCGGCGTTCTGGGCGGTATGCTGACAGCCACGCTGCTGGCTATTTTCTTTGTACCCCTGTTCTTTGTGCTGGTCCGGCGTCGCTTTCCGCTGCGTGAGAAACCGCACGATTAGCCGGCATGAAAAAAGCCGCCGGGAGAAGCTCCCGGCGGCTCTATTGATGTGTGTGGTCAGAATTACAGCAAGGGGGGAAACGCCCTGCTTTCCTCGTCACGCGTTACTTACGTAACATCGCTTCGATAAATTCTTTCCAGTTCCCCAGTTCATGTTCAACCATAACAACCTCTCTTATTGTGATGGCAATTGTACGCCGCTTTTTTCTGCAGGTGAATACGTTTCCACCTCTTATCACTATCGGCAGACGCGGGGAAAAGCTGCAATTTTTCTTTTTTGTGCCGTAATGCACATTTCTGCAAGCTTCTGTTCAGAATGAAAAATAATGTTTTTTTCATTCTGTAGCACAATTCCGTGATTAAGATAATCCTTACCGGCCTGATAATAAGACAGCGGGCAGTTTGCGCTCAGAATGAAAGCGCTTACTGGTCCTGATTAGCGTTTTCGATTAAAGGCCGCAGATGATGAAAAATGCAGGCAATATCCACTGACGCTCACCGCGCGCACCCCGCTGTGGTAAACTCGCGCGCAGATTTTTTTGCAGAACGGGAAACAGCTATGACAGCGCAGTGGGTGATGTACGGAATCAAAAATTGCGACACCGTAAAAAAAGCGCGCAATGCACTAACCGCGTCCGGCATCGACTACCGGTTTCACGATTATCGCGCGGATGGACTGGATGCCGCGCTGCTGCAGCACTTTATCGATCGGCTTGGCTATGAAGCCCTGCTGAATACGCGCGGTACCACCTGGCGCAGGCTGCCGGAAGCAGAACGTGCCGCGATTAAGGATGCCGCCAGCGCCAGCGCCGTGATGCTGGCACAGCCTGCCATCATTAAACGTCCGCTGCTTGCCGCCCCCGATGGCAGCCTGCTGCCGGGCTACAGCGCCGATCTTTACCACGCTTTTATTCAGGAGAAGTCATAACATGTTCTGTCCGGTTATTGAGCTGGCTCAGCAGCTCATCCGTCGCCCTTCGCTAAGTCCGGATGATGCGGGCTGTCAGGCCTTGCTGATCGCCCGCCTGGAGGCGATCGGTTTTCAGATTGAGCAGATGCATATTAATGACACGCTGAACGTCTGGGCCACGCGCGGTCACGGTGAAACCTTAGCGTTTGCCGGACACACTGATGTCGTACCGCCCGGTGATGCAAACCGCTGGATCAACCCGCCGTTTGAGCCCACTATCCGCGACGGCATGCTGTTTGGGCGCGGTGCCGCCGATATGAAGGGCTCGCTGGCAGCGATGGTGGTCGCCGCTGAACGTTTTGTCGCTGCGCATCCGCAGCACAAGGGCCGCCTGGCGTTTCTGATCACCTCCGATGAAGAGGCCAGCGCGGTCAACGGCACGGTCAAAGTGGTGGAGCGCCTGATGGCGCGTCATGAACGGCTGGATTACTGCCTGGTGGGTGAGCCCTCCAGTACAGAGATCGTCGGGGATGTGGTGAAAAACGGCCGGCGCGGTTCAATGACCGCAAACCTGACGCTGCACGGCGTGCAGGGACATGTCGCCTACCCGCACCTGGCGGATAATCCGGTACACCGTGCCATGCCGGCGCTGAATGAGCTGGTGGCCACCGAGTGGGATCAGGGCAACGCATTCTTTCCGCCAACCAGCATGCAGATTGCGAATGTGCAGGCGGGTACCGGCAGCAATAACGTTATTCCCGGCGAATTTTTTGTGCAGTTTAACTTTCGCTTCAGCACCGAGCTGACCGATCAGATGATTAAAGATCGCGTGACGGAACTGCTGGACCGCCATCAGCTGCGCTATACGCTGGAGTGGACCGTTTCCGGACAGCCTTTCCTGACGTCACGCGGCAGGCTGGTTGACGCCGTGGTAAACGCCGTAACGCACTATAATGAAATTAAGCCGCAGCTGTTGACCACGGGCGGCACTTCTGACGGACGCTTTATTGCCCGTATGGGAGCGCAGGTGGTGGAGCTTGGCCCGGTTAACGCCACAATTCATAAAATCAATGAGTGCGTCAAAGCGTCAGATCTGCAGCTGCTGAGCCGCATGTATCAGCGCATTATGGAGCAGCTGATTGCCTGACCGCATAAACAAGGAGACGGGGCATGGAGTGGTTAAAAGAGTACTGGTGGATCCTGGTGATTGTGCTGATGGTGGGCGTACTGATGAACGTCTATAAAGATCTCAAGCGCATCGATCATAAGAAATATATGGATAACCGGCCGGATTTACCTCCGCATCGTGATTTCAACGATAAGTGGGATGATGAAGATGACTGGCCAAAGAAAAAATAGGCCAGGGGCGCGTAAAAACATCAGGGGCGCATAAATGCGCCCCCTACGGGTTATTGTAGGGGGCGGATTGGTTGCAGGGGCGGCATTTATGCCGCCCCTACAGAAACATCACAACATCGTCGTCGTTTGGTTTGGCGCCGCTCAATGCTTCATCAAAATAGCGGCGCGGTATGGTATAGCGCAGATGATGCAGCGCCCGCGCCATGCTGCGTTCATCTATCGCATGCGGCAGATCGTTCACCACATCCAGCGTCACATCGCCGCCCAGCTCGGTCAGACGCTGGTTCGCCGCTTCAGCATGCTGTAGCGGTACCTGTTCGTCATCATCGCCGTGAATGAGATGAATGGTATTACGCCTGCTGGCGCGTTCCGGCAGCGTGGTATAGCGCCCGCTAAACGCCACCACCCGTCCCGCCAGCTCCGGCTGCGCTTTGACGCCCTCCAGAACCATGGTGCTGCCCTGCGAGAACCCGACCAGCGCCGTCGCTTCGGGCCGGACGCCAGCAGTACGCTGCCAGTGCCGGACAGACTCGATAAATAGCGGCATGACCGCATCGACACACTGCTGCGGCGAGCGATCCTGAGCGGGATAGTCCATAAACCACTGGCGGCCCTGCGGCACATTACCGGTATAAGGCGCACCTACTGACACCACCTGCGCGTCCGGAAACGCCTCAGCAAACCATGTGCCAATTTGTGCCATCGCATCAGGGTTATCATCAGCGCCATGGTAAAGCAAAAAAAGCTGAGCAGCCTGCACCGGCTGCTGAACAACAACATATCGTAAAGCCATACTGACCTCCTGTATTCACTATACGCCGCAGCCAGCAGAGTGATACCGGGAAAATTTGAACAAGAGCGCTGATTTATTGCAACAACGTCAGCCGCTGTTGCCAGGCCTGCGCTGCCTGCGGATCGAGCCGTTCAAGCGCCTCAGCCGTCTCCTGACGCAGCCGCTGTACCACCGCCCTGCGGCCGCTGAGACCGGCGCTGCTGCCCGCCTCGCTCAGCGTCTGTTTCTGAAGCAGTATGGCCTGCATTAACGGCTGTGGCTGTATGCGTACCAGCCGCTGCAGCACCGCATAGCTCGCCTCGAACGGGCGCTGTGCCCAGGCAAAACCTGCCAGCAGCACCACATCCTCTTCATTAATATCCTGCGACAGCCCCGCTTCCTCTGGCAGTGGCAAATCGATGAGATCGTTCAGCCAGACGGCATCGCGCGCCAGACGCTGCGCCGCCTGCATCTGCAGCAGTTTCCCGGCCGGCGTCAGTGCGCAGATGGCCATTGCGGCGTAGCAGCCGCTGCTCGCTTCACGCTGCGATCCGACCCGCACCAGCGTAAAGCCGCAGGCGTGCCAGAAGCGCCACAGCGCCGCCGTGTAACCAAAGCTCACCGAGAGAAAATCACAGCCGGCCGCCTGGTGACGCGCCTGTGAAACCAGCGCCCGGCCAATGCCCTGCTGACGGCGGGCGGCCGTCACCGCAATGCGGCTGATACGCAGAGAGCGCAGCGTCGCCGCCGCGCTGAAACCGGCGTGTGCCGCCAGTGACTGCGCGACCAGATTACCGCGCGGGCGACGCGTGCCGGCCCAGACAGCCTGCGCCAGTTCTGCATCCAGTCCGCCCTCTTCAACCAGCCACAGGGCACCGGCCACGCTCTCTGCTGCGCCAGCCAGCCAGAGCTGCATCCCCGGCGCGTCCAGCAGGCGGCGCAGGTCGAGCGGCGAAGTGCGATAGTGCGCGCTTGCCAGCAGACGATAGCCCGCCTCCAGCGCGGCGGGGTGCGCATCCGGCATCGCTCGGTATAACGTGATTTCTGATGCCGGCGCGGCGCGGTCCGCTTCTTCAAACAGCAGCGCGCGGTTGAGCCACTGCTCCAGTGGATCCTGTGCGCACCAGCGCAGGGGCTCATCCAGCGTGAAATAGTGAACGCCAGGCAGGGTGGCGCAGAAGCGCAGCAAAAAACCGCGTCCGGTGCCCTCGTACCCCTGCACGGTTGTGGTCAGCAGCACACGCGGAAAGCGTGCAACCAGCTGCTGCAGCAGCGGCGCCGGGATCGCGGCTGCCTCATCAACGATCAGCCATGCAGGCAGCGGATCGATCGGCTGCTGCAGGATCGCATCAGGGGCCATAAAGGAAAACTGCTCGCCGGCAAACTGCGCCAGCACCTCTGTTGACACCTTCGCCGGAGCGGTGACCAGCGCGTGCGTTGTATTACGTGCCAGCATGCCGGCCAGCGCCGACTTGCCGCGCCCGCGCGGTGCGGTAACCACCGCCACCCCGGAAGCGATCGCCTGCAGCTGAGCAAGAATAGCCGCCTGCTGCTGTGGCGCCTGGCATTGCCAGCGCGGCCAGAAACCTGCGGCCGGCTGACGTACCGGCAGATGCTGGCGCTGCAGCAGCACCTCGTCATCTTTCAGCATCAGCTGCTGCAGGCGATGTATAAAACGGGGCGTGGCGATGGGCTCTGCGACATCGGCCCAGCGCAGGCTGTCCGCATCGGCAGCTGTCGCCCAGCTCTCCCACGGCGGCGTCAGCAGCAGCAGCCAGCTGCCGGCGCGCAGCGTACCGGCCAGCGCGGCAAAAGCCTCAGCGTGAAAGCCGTGCCGCGCATCGAATAGCGCATGGGTAAATTCACGTCCCAGCAGCGTTCGCAGCGCTGTCGGGGCAACGTGCGGCGTCAGGTCGCAGGCGCTGCTGAGCGTGATCCAGTCACCCGGCAGCGCCTGCTGCCATAGACCGGCCTGCTCGCGCGCCCACTCTGCATCACCTGCTATAACCGCTAAGCGGCGGATGCCTGCCTGCTGCATCGCCGCCGTGATAACCGCACAGGACATCAGTTAGTGGCGAAGGTGTTGCACTGGCCCGGATCGCCGCCGTCATAACCACGTTTAAACCAGGTATAGCGCTGTTCAGATGTGCCGTGCGTAAAGCTGTCCGGCACTACGCGCCCCTGGCTCTGCTGCTGCAGGCGGTCGTCACCAATCGCTTCGGCCGCGTTAAGCGCTTCCTGCAGATCGCCCACTTCCAGAATGTTCTGCTGCTGCATATAGTGGCCCCAGACGCCGGCAAAGCAGTCCGCCTGCAGCTCCATTTTCACCGACAGCTGATTCACCTGTTTCTCACTGGCGCCCTGCTGCATTTCACGTACTTTCGGCTCAATACCCAGCAGCTTCTGCACATGGTGACCCACCTCATGCGCAATGACGTAGCCCTGCGCAAAGTCGCCGCCTGCGCCGAGTTTGGTTTTCATCTCATCATAGAAAGAGAGGTCGATATAGACGCTCTGGTCAGCCGGACAGTAAAACGGCCCCATCGCCGCCTGGCCGGTTCCGCAGTGGGTGCGCGTCACGCCGCGATACATCACCAGTTTTGGTGGCACATACTGTTTGTTCATCTGCTTAAACAGCTTGTCCCAGGTATCTTCGGTTGTCGCGAGGATCACCGAGGTAAATTTCGCCGCCTCGTTATCCTGCGCGGAGTCCACCTGGCGCTGCTGCACCGGTGCGCTGCCACCGCCGCCCAGCAGTCCGGTAAGGTCATAGCCGTAATATCCGGCCACCGCCACAACGACCAGCAGGATAATGCCGCCTTTCCCGCGCGGAAGCCGGATCTGTCGCCCGCCACCGCCAAAACCTGATGATTCGCCGCGACGATCTTCCACATTGTCGCTTTCACGACGCCCTTGCCAGCGCATGGCCTGCTCCTGTTTATTTATCTTCAGATAGGCATGATTTTAGATGGCGCCAGGCATAATCACCAGCGTTGCAGGCAGGCAGATGACGGATATAAAAAAGGGCCGTCTGCAGAGACGACCCGATAGCACCTGCCGCATAATGCGGTTTAGTCGAGTTTGACTCCGAGGCGGTGTGCTACAGCTTCATACGCTTCCACGACGCCGCCGAGGCTCTGACGGAAACGGTCTTTATCCATTTTGTCCATGGTCTCTTTGTCCCACAAACGCGCGCCATCGGGTGAGAACTCGTCGCCCAGCGTGACTTCGCCGTTAAACAGACCAAACTCCAGCTTGAAATCGACCAGGATAAGACCGGCATCATCAAACAGTTTGCTCAGCACCTCGTTGGCTTTATACGTCAGCTCCTGCATACGCGCCAGGTTCGCTTTACTGACCCAGCCAAAGGTTTCGCAGTAAGACTCGTTGACCATGGGATCATGTTTGGCGTCATCTTTCAGGAAGAGATCAAACAGCGGCGGACTGAGCAGCATGCCCTCTTCCACCCCAAGGCGTTTGACCAGCGATCCGGCCGCGCGGTTGCGGATCACGCACTCTACCGGCACCATCTCCAGCTTTTTCACCAGCGCTTCGTTATCAGACAGCAGCGCTTCCATCTGAGTAGGAATGCCCGCTTCCTGCAGTCTGGTCATAATAAAGTGGTTAAACTTGTTGTTTACCATGCCTTTACGATCAAACTGTTCGATTCGTGCCCCGTCTCCTGCTGATGTATCGTTGCGGAACTCAAGTACCAGCAAATCCGGATTGTCGGTACTGTATACGGTTTTCGCTTTACCGCGATACAACTCAGCTCGCTTTTGCATCTTGTTAACTCCAGACATGAAATAACCCGTGTTCAGCGGTGTTCCACCGCGCGACGACTGCGTGACGCAATCGTTTACCTCGCCGGGCGCCATTATGCCAAAATCAAAACAAAAAGGCCGGAGAATCTCCGGCCTTTACACAATTATTTATTCAGTGCGCCCTGCATGACGGCCACCAGCGCATCGTTCTGCGCCTGGGTCAGCACGTGACCCTTAGGATCGATAAACTGCAGACTACTGCGGTTATCAAGGTCGCCTACCTGCAGCTTATAGTCACCGTTCGGCAGCTCCGGATCTTTGGCGCCAATCGCGTCAAACGCGCTGCTGCCCGGCTGCTTATAGGTCACTTTCAGACTGCCCTGCGAACGGTTGTCATCCGTCACTTCCATGCCAGCACGCTGCAGCGCCGCCGGCAGTCGCTGCCAGGTGACGTTAAACGGCGAGCGCAGGATCAGCAGCGGCAGGCCGGTTTCATCTGCACCGCTCTGGACGTCGATCTGTCCGGTCGCACGTCCGGCGGCAGCATCCTGACTGGCAGTATCGATCTTATCCAGACCGGTACTGAGATCGTTGAGCATCTGGCCGGTATAGCGCTGAACCTGTGCCGGTGACGTCACCGTCTCACCCTGCTGCTGCAGCTCAAGCAGACGCACCGTCAGGACCTGCTGATACCCCTGATTCTGCACGCTGATCTGATAGCGGCCGCGATACTGATTATCTTCATCTGCGCGGTTCCACTGCACCCAGTCGGTGGTGAGCTGCTGCCCGGCATCGTTACGCTGGGCAATCGGGAACTTGTAGGATTGCACCACGTTGACCACCTGTGACCAGATAGAACCGCGACTGCTTTCCAGCGCCAGTACGCCGGTATTACCGGTGAACTGCGCGCGAGTACCGTTCATCAGCGCCAGCGGCTGCGCCGGCGGACGAATATCGAGTGCTTTACCCAGCGCGCCATTAGCTACGCGATGCGGAACCTCATAGTCGCCGTTCTGTATCGGCAGTATTGCCCCTGCCGGCGCGTTCAGATCGCGCAGTTCAGGCGTCTGAAGATAGGACTCATCGCCGCTTACCTGGCGCTTGTAACGCTGATCGCTGGAACAGGCTGTCAGCAGCATCAGAGTGGAGAGACCTGCTACCGTTACCAGCGTCGAGCGCTTAACTGAAAAACTCATTGATTCTCCCTAAATTAACGCAGACCCGCTTTGATAAGTGCCTGCGCCGTTTTTTCCTGGCCCGCGCTGGTCAGCGGCGTCATTGGCAGGCGCAGCGTGTCATCCGCGATCAATCCCAGCTGTTTTGCGGCCCATTTTACCGGAATAGGATTGGGCTCACAGAAAAGCGTCTGGTGCAGATGCATCAGACGCTGATTCAGGTGACGCGCTTCGGCAAATTTGCCTTCCTGCGCCAGCGCACAGAGTTCAGCCATTTCACGCGCCGCAATGTTAGCGGTGACAGAAATGACGCCTTTGCCGCCCAGCTGCATGGAATCCAGCGCAGTGGCATCATCGCCGCTGACAATAATGAACTCGTCACCAACCAGCTGTTGGATCTGTGAAACCCGCGATAAGTTCCCGGTCGCTTCTTTAATACCGATAATATTTTTAATTTCAGCCAGGCGCGCCACGGTCTCCGGCAGCATATCGCAGCCGGTACGCGACGGAACGTTATAGAGCATCTGCGGCAGATCGGTGCTTTCCGCAATCGCTTTGAAGTGCTGGTAAAGCCCTTCCTGAGTCGGACGATTGTAATAAGGCGTCACGGTCAGGCAGCCGACCACGCCGGTGCCGGTAAAGCGTTTTGTCAGAGAGATCCCTTCGGCAGTGGCGTTAGCGCCTGTTCCGGCGATAACCGGAATACGGCCATCGGCCAGCTCCAGGGTTTGCATCACCACGTCACCATGCTCTTCATGGCTGAGCGTTGCAGATTCGCCGGTGGTGCCAACAGAAACGATCGCTGCGGTTCCGCTGGCGACATGATAATCAATCAGTTTTTTCAGACTCGGGCGGCAAACCTGGCCCTGGTCATTCATAGGCGTAATGAGTGCAACAATACTTCCGGTGAACATGGGCTATCCCCTCGACAAACAAGTGCCTCATGTTACGTTTTACCTTCAAAGAAAAGCAAGCGAGCCAGCCCATTCCCGCGCTTGTCAGCAGTTTTTTTTATGTTTACCTTATAGTTATTAGCGAACGTACAGGAAAACTCATTTTGTCGCAGCCACAGCCGCATCATCTGGTCATCACTGCTCTTGGCGTCGATCGTCCGGGTATCGTTAACGCCATTACCCGCCACGTCAGCAGTTGCGGCTGCAATATAGAAGATAGCCGTCTGGCGATGCTCGGCGATGAGTTCACCTTTATTATGCTGCTTTCCGGCAGCTGGAACGCCATTACGCTGATTGAATCCACGCTGCCCATGAAAGGCGCTGAGCTGGAGCTGCTGATCGTAATGAAGCGCACGAACGCGCGCGCGACGCCACCGATGCCGGTGACGGTCCGGATTCAGGTAGAAGTGCCGGATTCGCCACGCATCATTGAGCGCTTTACCGATCTGCTCGATAAACATCAGCTGAATATCGCTGAGCTGGTGTCGCGTATTAACCCGGCTCAGGACAATGAACAGCCGGTACTCTATATTCAGATGACAGCACACAGTCCGGCAAACCGGGTAAGCGCATCGATAGAGCAGGCGTTTAATCAGCTGTGTGAAGAACTGCATGCACAAGGCTCAATTCGCCTCTATAGTGTCACCGACGACAGCAGCAATGTCCTGTAATCAGGCTCCGGGTTATTTCGCCACACACTCTGTTGCAGCAGCATAACGTGTTGTGAAATAACCCTGAGGTAAACGTCCGGCCAGCCAGCAGGCACTGCCGGGTGTCATACCCGCAGCATGAACAAAAAACGGAGAGTTGTGATGAATCCACTGAAAGCCGGTGATACCGCACCGAAATTTAGCTTGCCCGATCAGGATGGCGAACAAGTAAATTTGGCCGACTTCCAGGGACAGCGTGTTCTGGTCTATTTCTACCCGAAAGCGATGACGCCAGGCTGTACTACTCAGGCCTGCGGCCTGCGTGACAACATGGACGAGCTGAAAAAAGCGGGCGTAGAGGTACTGGGTATCAGCACCGACAAGCCGGAAAAACTGTCCCGTTTTGTTGAGAAAGAGCTGCTGAATTTCACGCTGCTTTCTGATGAAGATCACCGGGTGTGCGAGCAGTTTGGCGTCTGGGGTGAGAAGTCATTTATGGGCAAAAGCTACGACGGCATCCACCGCATCAGTTTCCTGATTGGTCAGGATGGTAAAGTGGAAAAGGTGTTCGACAGCTTTAAAACCGCAGACCATCACGATATCGTGCTTGATTACGTGAAGTCTGCCTGATCAAAAGCGGTGCGCCTTTGCTGCGCACCGCTTCCCGCTATTTCTTACTCTGCGATCTGCCGTTCCGGCGTGGTTTCCGGCCAGGCGCGTACAACCGCTTTTACCAGCGTGGCCAGCGGAATAGCAAAAAATACGCCCCAAAAGCCCCACAGTCCGCCAAAAATGACCACGGAGAGAATAATCACCAGCGGATGCAGATTTACCGCTTCTGAAAACAGCACCGGCACCAGTACGTTGCCATCCAGCGCCTGGATCACCAGATACACCACCATCAGCGTCCAGAAATCGCTGCTAAGCCCCCACTGAAACAGCCCGACGCCAATGACTGGCAGCGTAACGGCCAGCGCGCCCACGTAAGGGATCAGCACCGAAACGCCCACCAGCACCGCCAGCAGCAGCGCGTAATTGAGCCCCAGCACTAAAAAGGCGATCCAGCTGACGACGCCTGTCACCACCATCTCCAGCACTTTGCCGCGAATATAGTTGGTGATTTGCTGATTCATCTCTTTCCATACCGTGCCCGCAAGCCCGCGATTACGCGGCAGCACGCGCCGCACCGCATTCAGCATCTGCTCTTTATCTTTCAGCAGGAAAAACACCATCAGCGGGACCAGCACCAGATAGATCATCAGCGTCATCAGACCGACCAGCGAGGCCAGCGAATAGCGCACCAGGGATTCACCCAGGCCGGTCAGGCGGCTGCGCAGATTTTCTACGATGATATCGATAATGCCTGCATCCACCAGCGCCGGAAAACGCTGTGGCAGCGCAGCCGCTGAGATATAGAGTTTATTGAGCATGTTGGGCAGGTCGCGCGTCAGGTTAATGCCCTGCTGCCAGGCAACCGGCGCCACTATCAGTACCATAACCAGCAGAATGCCGGCGAAGAGTATTAACACGATGCTGGTTGCCCAGCTGCGGCTGCAGCCGATACGCTGCAGCCGCACTACGGGCCACTCCAGCAGATAAGCCAGCACCAGCGCCACCAGCAGCGGCGCCAGCAGCCCGCTAAAGAAAAACAGAATGCAGAACGCCGCCAGCAGGATCGCCAGCAGGCCAATCGCCTGCGGATCGCTGAAGCGACGCTTGTACCAATGAAACAACAGAGACAACATCAACCTTATCCTTTTACTGCCCCGGCACGGCACGCTGCCGCCCGCTTATCGATCCGCATATCAGCGTATAATGCTGCTGACCAGTGCGTTATGGCCGGCAATCATCACACAGTTTCGTCCGGCGTGCTTGGCCTGATAGAGCGCCGCATCCGCCTGCCGGAGACTCTCCTCCTGCGTGCCCTGCTGCGGCTGCCAGCAGGCGATGCCCACCGAGAGCGTGATATGGCCGGGCGGATCGATCCAGCTCTCCGCAATGCTGACGCGCACCCGCTCGGCGATAACCCGCGCCTCTTCGACCGTGGTAGCCGGCAGCAGCATCAGAAACTCTTCGCCGCCGTTACGGCAGACTACATCCGTCTGACGGGCGTTGCTGCGCAGCGTCTGCGCGACCTGCTTAATGACGTTATCACCCGCGCCGTGGCCAAAATTATCATTTACCCGTTTAAAGTGGTCGATATCCAGCGCCAGCACGGCAAATGGCTGCTGCATCGCCTCAAAATAGTCGAGCACGGCGTGCAATCCTCGCCGGTTGAGCAGCTGCGTCAGAGGATCGCTTTGTACTTCTGAGTTAAGCCGGCCGATTTTATCCTGTACCAGTCCGATACCGGTCAGCAGCGCCCGCTTTACCTGCGCCGCCTCAAAGTACCACGCACGGATGCCGCCGATCTCTGCCGACACCCCCTGCGTATCCATCTGGCTGGCTTTCCGCGACAGCTGCCAGAGCGGCAGCGCGATCAGCCGCGCCAGCACGATCGCTACCAGCAGCGTCAGCAGCGCAAACGGCACCGAGTTTTTCAGCACGTTCAGCAGCAGACCGGAAAGCGGCGCCAGCGTGAGTGCCGCAGGCTTAAGTGCCACGACCATCCAGCCGGTACCGGGCACCACAGCGTAGCCAATCAGCTTATTGCTGCTGTTCTCTGTGATCTGCGCGGTACCGCTGCTGCGCTCCGCCCGCTCGCGTTCGCTGATAATCGCCGGCACGCTTTTACCCACCAGCTGGCTGTTCTGGTGATAAAGCACCTGATTATTGCGATCCAGAACAAAGACCTGCGTCCCGTCGCGATAATATTGCTCGCCCAGCAGCGCATTCAGGATGCTTTTTTTCTTCAGATAGAGCGTGCCGCCCACGTACCCCAGATAGCGCCCTTCGCTGTTCCAGATCGGCCATGAAACAAACACGATCAGGTTGTTTGCGGCTGAAATCACTGCCCGGCTGACCAGCGGCTGCCGCTGCGACAGCGCTTCCCGTGACGCCTGACTGGTGAGCTGCATGCCTTTCAGCGTCAGGGATTCCGGTGAAATCGCTTTAACGATGCCATTACTGTCCACCACCGCAACGGAGTTAAAACTGCTGGTCTGCTCGCGCAGGCGATTCACTTCCTGCTGCGCAAGTGCTTCATCATCAAACGCCTGACCCAGCAGATTAGCGCTGAAGTGCAGCTGCGACTGTGCCTGCTGAAAGAAAAGTTCCGTGGTGGTCGCCAGCTTGGTCGCATAGGCGCGGTTGGCCTCCAGCGTGGTTTCAATCAGCACCATACGCTGCACGCGCCAGGTCGCATAAAGCGTGTTCGCCAGCGTGATGACAATACTGATTATTGCCAGCAGCGCGATCAGCGTTCGCAGGTCAGTTTTGGGCCGGATTCGCGTCAGCATAACGCCGCCGCGCGGATAGGTTGCTTCATAGATTTACGTGCCTGACGCTGTGGTGATTGAGGGGGTCACTTGTTGTTATGAAAGAGAGACAAGTGTACACCGCTCAGGTCGTTTCAGCACGGATCATCCTGCTGCTCTGGCAACAGAACTCTGTTTTACGCTGGATCGGTTTGCGGAGGGAGGCAGAGAAGTGACAGCGGCCTGCACCGCTGTCAGCGCATGTTACAGCATCAAAAAGGCGTATCCTTCATTCTGCAGCGTGGCGACCGTCGTGCCGCTGGAGAGCGTATGGGTCACGCGGGTATCGATCCAGTCACGCTGCAGCTGGTGAAACGCCACGGACTGGTCGCAGATAGTGACTTTAACGCCCGCTTTTTTCAGCTCATCGATCAGTTTCAGGTTCGGGTTATCAAAACCGTACGCCTTATGAAACTGCTCGTTGTTCAGCGCAGCCGGTACGGCATCGCTGTTGATAGAGACCACAAAGTTTAACTGATTAAGCGGCACGCCCGCAGCATAATAGAGGTTGGTCACGCGCGCCACGCGCTCAAGGCCCAGGTTAGCCTGGTGGATATCGCCTTCGCTGCGGTTGATCTGAAACACAATTTTATTGCTCAGCCCCGGCGTCATTGCCGGGTTGTAGTCAGGCGTGTTCACGAAGTGAATTTTGCCATAGCCGGCGATTGCCGGCGTGCTCCAGAAGTCAGCAGGCTCCGCTTTTTTATCGGCGAATTTACCGCTGACCTTATCCACCAGCTCAGGAAGCTGTAACACATTGCCGCCGACAAAGCCTGCCAGCGCGGCGATAACAATATAAGACGCTACACGCATTCTGTTTCTCCTTAACCGAAACGATTACATCTGCAAAAGGGCATAGCCCTGATTTTCCAGCGTGGAGACCGTAGTCGGGCTGGAGAGCGCATGGATCACTGAACGATCGATCCAGGCACTGGGATAGTGGTGAAAGGCAACAGACTGATCGCATACGGACACTTTTACGCCCAGCTTATTCAGCGCATTGATCAGCGGCAGATTAGGGTTATCGACACCATAAAACTGTCTGAAGTGGCTGTCATCCAGCGTGGCAGGCGTCGCATCGCCGGTCATGGAGACAACAAATTCCAGCTGATCAACAGGAACGCCGGAGGCAACGTAGAGGTTAACCACGCGCGCAACCCGCTCCAGCCCGAGGTTAGGACGTTTGATGTCACCCTCATTTTTGGTGAGCTGGAAAACCACCTTATTGCTCAGGCCGGCCACCGGCTTAAATGCGGCATCCGCTTCGTAATGAATTTTGCCATAGCCTTCAATGGCGGGCGTGCTCCAGAATCCTTCGGGATCGGCAGGCTCAGCGGTAAAATGTTTCGCTACACGCTGGTAAAGGTCGTCTCCTTTAATTATTCCTGCTCCGACCACGCCTCCCAGAACAGCAATCAGGGCATAGCTTACTGCTGAACGCATACATACTCTCCGGCATACACGGCACGTGTATTAACAGTCCATAGGGAAAAAAGTGCCTTATCTATACCACAGCGTATGCGGAACGGCGTGGCTGAGCGGCGCGGTGTAACCACGCTTTAGTTGCGCGCAGCATAATTAGCGGTGCTGATTAAACAGGGAATTCGATGGTCAGCGCGCCAGCGCTGCAGAATAAGATGGCCGGGAAATCGGTTTACTTATGCTTACTGGCCGGGTTGACGAACGGCTCAATCCTGACCATCGATTTCTGTTAAGGTCCGTTTTTATTCAACGCTGATGATAAAAAAAGCTGATGGAACAGAGTGATAGTTAAGGCCGGGCCAGCTCTGTTTTTCAGAGAATACCTGGAAAAATCCATGCCAGATTCAATATTTTTGAGCAACTTTACGTAACTTTGAATTTATCGCAGCATAACCTTATGCCTGTCGCTGCATTACTGTTCAGTTTTTTGCGGCAAATCAGCGACTCATCGCTCTCCACGCTCTGTTTTGCGCTTCTGCGACCGCTCTCTTTGCAACCCGGCGCCCTGCGGTTAAGATAACGACAGAGCAGAAAACCCGATTCACATCGAACATTTACCCTCTCTTCTGTCCGGCGACAGATGAGCATCATCAGGATCGAGGCATGTTAAACCGACTGCGTATCTCCGTACTGGCCACCCTCATTCCTGCGCTGCTGCTGACGCCCGCCTTCAGCGCACGCGCCGACCTCAGTGATAATCTGCCCGACATCGGCACGACGGCGGGTTCCACGCTATCGATTAATCAGGAACTGCAGATGGGCGATTTTTACGTGCGCCAGCTGCGGGCCAGCGCGCCACTGATTCAGGATCCGCTGCTGAACCAGTACATTAATGAGCTGGGGCAGCGTCTGGTCGCGCACGCCGGTTCAGTGCGCACGCCGTTTCACTTTTTCCTGATCCAGAATGACGAGCTCAACGCCTTTGCCTTTTTTGGCGGCAACGTGGTGCTGCACGCTTCACTGTTCCGCTATACCGATAATGAGAGCCAGCTCGCCTCGGTGATGGCGCATGAGATTTCACACGTGACGCAGCGCCATCTGGCGCGCGCCATGGAGGAGCAGAAACGCAGCGCGCCGCTGACCTGGGTTGGCGCGCTGGGTTCTATTCTGCTGGCGATGGCAAATCCGCAGGCGGGAATGGCGGCGCTGACCGGTACGCTGGCGGGCACCCGGCAGGGCATTATCAGCTTTACGCAGGGTAATGAGCAGGAGGCGGATCGCATCGGTATTCAGGTGCTGCAGCGTGCCGGTTTTGATCCGCAGGCGATGCCCGCTTTCCTGGAAAAGCTTGCCGACCAGACGCGCTTCTCCTCCCGCCCGCCGGAAATTTTGCTGACGCACCCGCTGCCTGACAGCCGTCTCTCTGACGCGCGCAACCGCGCAAACCAGATGCGTCCGGTGGTGGTACAGTCGTCGCAGGATTTCTATATGGCGAAGGTGCGTGTGCTTGGCATGTATCCTACCGGCCGCAATCAGCTCACCGACGATCTGCTGAATGAGTATGCGAAAGGCAATCTGCGTGAACAGCAGGCCGCGCAGTATGGCAAAGCGGTGCAGTTTCTGCAGGCCAAAGATTTTGCGAATGCTAAACGTACGCTGGCGCCGCTGCTGGCGAAACAGCCGGACAACGTCTGGTTTCTTGATTTGATGACCGATATCGATTTGGGGCTCAACCAGCCGCAGCAGGCGATCGCCATGCTGAGCAGCGCCCGCGGCGGCGGCACTAATCCGGTGCTGCAGCTCAACCTGGCTAACGCTTATGTGGAAGCGAAACAGCCCGCCAGCGCCAGCCGCATTCTTAACCGCTATACCTTTGCCCATCCGGACGATCTTAACGCCTGGGATCTGCTGGCGCAGGCGTCGGCGGCGCAGGGATTACGCGATGAAGAGCTGTCAGCGCGGGCGGAGAGCCTGGCGCTCAGCGGCCAGCTCGATCAGGCCATTACCGCGCTGGGCAGCGCCAGCGCACAGGTGCCGCTTGGCAGCCTGAAGCAGGCGCGTTATGACGCGCGTATCGATCAACTGCGTGAGCTGCAGCGGCGTTTCCGGCAGTATCAGAAAGGATAACGTCAGAGTCCGAGCGTCTCTTTAACAAACGGGATCGTCAGTTTGCGCTGGGCACTGATAGAGGCGCGATCGAGACGATCCAGCGTTTCAAACAGCGTGCGCATTTCACGATCGAGACGCTTCAGCAGAAAACGCCCGACATCTTCCGGCAGTTCAAAACCGCGCAGCCCGGCACGCAGCTGCAGCGCCTGTAATTTATCCTCATCTGAGAGCGGCTGCAGACGATAGATTTGTCCCCAGTCGAGACGGGAGGCCAGATCGGGCAGGCCAAGACTGAGCTGGCGCGGCGGCCGATCGCCGGTGATCAGCAGGCGGGTTTTACCGGTTTCAAGAATGCGGTTATAGAGGTCAAATATCGCCATCTCCCACTCCGCTTCCCCGGCAATACACTCAATATTGTCGATGCAGACCAGCGCCAGATTCTCCATGCCTTCCAGCACCTCCGGCACAAACCAGGTCCGCTTATCCAGCGGCACATAGCCTACCGCTTCATCGCGGGCAGACATTTCAGCGCACGCCGCGTGCAGCAGGTGACTGCGTCCACCACCTTTGCGCGACCAGAAGTAGAGATAGCTGCCGTGTTGCTGCGCCAGTGCGCCGCGCAGTGCAGCAAGCAGCGACGGATTGTCCCCTGGCCAGAAGCTGGCAAAGGTTTCATCATCAGGTAAGTAGAGTGGCAGTGAGAGCTGTGCCGGCGTGTTCAGAAGTACCTCAGCAAGTGAGCGGGCAGAAAACGGCGCAAGTTTATCACGATCCTCTGCAGAGATGAACCAGGCGTCCCTGCCGGGCGGCTGCGCTTAGCGATCCTGATGCTCCTGCGCCTCCAGCACCACCTCTTCCGGACGTAAAATATTGATAACGCGGAAAATCAGCGCCAGCGCAACGCCGACCAGCGTGGCCAGCGCCATGCCTTTCAGCTCTGCCGCACCGATATGGACTTTGGCACCGCTCACGCCGATGATCAGGATCACCGAGGTCAGGATCAGGTTCTGCGCTTTGTTGTAGTCCACTTTTGATTCAATCAGCACGCGAATACCGGAGGCGCCGATCACGCCATACAGCAGCAGCGATACGCCGCCCATCACCGGCACCGGGATCGCCTGAATCGCTGCCGCCAGCTTGCCCACGCAGGAGAGCAGAATGGCAAAAATCGCCGCCCCGCCAATAACCCAGGTGCTGTAAACGCGGGTGATCGCCATCACACCGATGTTTTCGCCATAGGTGGTATTGGGCGTTGATCCAAAAAAGCCGGAGAACATGGTCGAGAGGCCGTTGGCGAACATAGAGCGGTGCAGCCCCGGATCGCGGATCAGATCTTTTTTCACAATATTTGCCGTCACGACCAGATGCCCGACGTGTTCGGCAATCACCACCAGCGCGGCAGGCAGAATGGTCAGCATAGCCGCCCACTCAAAGCGCGGCGTGTAGAAGGTTGGCAGCGCAAACCAGGGCGCGTTTTCCACGCTGCGCCAGTCAACAATGCCCAGCATTGAGGAGAGCGCATAGCCCACCAGCACACCAATCAGAATCGGGATGATGGCAAGAAAACCGCGAAACAGCACGGAGCCGAACACCGTAACCGCCAGCGTCACCATGGAGATCAGTACGGTGGTGCTGTCCGGTGCCGTACCTTCCGCCGGTAGCAGGCCCGCCATATTGGCCGCCACGCCTGCCAGCTCCAGCCCGATCACGGCGACAATAGCGCCCATCGCGGCGGGTGGAAACATCACGTCCAGCCAGCCGGTGCCCGCTTTTTTCACAATCAGCGCCACAATGCAGAACAGCAGACCGCAGAGGATAAAGCCGCCCAGCGCCACTTCGTAACCCAGCGGCAGCAGCAGCAGTACCGGTGAAATAAAGGCGAAGCTGGAGCCGAGATAGGCAGGAATTTTACCTTTGCAGATAAACAGATAGAGCAGCGTACCAGCGCCGTTGAACAGCAGCACGGTCGCCGGGTTAATATGAAACAGGATCGGCACCAGCACCGTGGCACCAAACATCGCAAACAGATGCTGCAGGCTGAGTGGAATGGTTTGCAGCAGCGGCGGGCGTTCGCTCACCCCAATGGCACGTCTCGTCATCGTATCCCCTTCCCTTCCTGTATGACAGGCGGTTAATTACTGTTTTTTTTGTTAAAAAAAAGCCGACTCTCTGGTCGGCTGCTCAAATACTATTTCTTAAAAATGCTAATGCATATTCTGCCTGCAGCTGCAGGCCGGGCGTTGCCGGCGGCATTGGGCTCACGGCCAGCGCGGAGCGTACCGGCGCAGGCAGCGGTTTCGGGCACTGCCCGAAGGCAACGCGACCAGCAACATAGCCCGGAGTAAACATTATTTCGTTCCGAAGATCTTATCGCCGGCATCGCCGAGACCTGGAATGATATAGCCTTTCTCATTCAGCCCCTGATCGACTGACGCGGTATACAGCTCAACGTCCGGATGCGCTTTCTCCAGCGCGGCAATACCTTCCGGGGCCGCTACCAGTACCAGCACCTTGATGCTACTGCAGCCCGCTTTTTTCAGCAGGTCGATGGTGGCAATCATTGAGCCACCGGTCGCCAGCATCGGATCGACGACCAGCGCCATGCGCTCTTCGATGTTAGAGACCAGCTTCTGGAAATAGGGCACCGGCTCCAGCGTCTCTTCATCGCGGTAGACACCCACCACGCTGATACGCGCGCTCGGCACGTGCTCCAGTACCCCTTCCATCATGCCAAGACCGGCACGCAGAATAGGAACGACGGTAATTTTTTTACCTTTGATTTGATCAACATCAACCGGGCCGTTCCAGCCTTCAATCGTTACGCGTTCGGTTTCAAGATCGGCGGTGGCTTCATAGGTCAGCAGGCTGCCCACTTCCGAGGCCAGCTCGCGAAAGCGTTTGGTGCTGATATCATGCTCACGCATCAGGCCCAGTTTGTGTTTAACCAGCGGGTGTCTGACTTCCACGATTTTCATGATTATTCTCCCGGAATTGAGTTGAGCTAAAAAAAAATCGCCGGATTATACCGCCTTTTTGCTTTTGCGCCACAGCGGATTGCGCAGGGGGATGGCTGCCTGTCCTGAGAATAGCGGAATCGCGAAAATCTGACATAACGAATATCGGGCGTGAGATCAGACTCGCAAACGTTTGCCTGCGCTGTTAGAATTGCCGCGCTTAATTTTTGCCACCAATCGCAATCGCGTGGGGATTCCGCAGTGACCGACAAAACCTCTCTCAGCTACAAAGACGCCGGTGTTGATATTGATGCTGGTAACGATCTGGTTGACCGTATTAAAGGCGTAGTAAAGAAAACCCGCCGCCCGGAAGTGATGGGTGGACTGGGCGGCTTTGGCGCGCTGTGTGCGCTGCCGCAGAAATATCGCGAGCCGGTGCTGGTTTCGGGAACGGATGGCGTCGGTACTAAACTGCGCCTGGCGATGGATCTTAAGCGTCACGACAGTATCGGCATCGATCTGGTTGCGATGTGTGTGAACGATCTGGTGGTACAGGGCGCCGAGCCGCTGTTCTTCCTCGACTACTACGCTACCGGCAAACTGGACGTTGATACCGCCTCTGCGGTGATCACCGGTATTGCCGAAGGCTGCCTGCAGTCAGGCTGTGCGCTGGTAGGCGGAGAGACGGCGGAAATGCCGGGCATGTATCACGGCGAAGATTATGATGTCGCTGGCTTCTGTGTCGGCGTGGTGGAGAAATCGGAGATCATCGACGGCAGTAAAGTTCAGGATGGTGACGTTCTGATTGCCCTGGGGGCAAGCGGCCCGCACTCCAACGGCTATTCGCTGGTACGCAAGATTCTGGAAGTCAGCGCCACCGATCCGGAACGCGAGCAGCTGGAAGGTAAATCGCTGGCCGATCACCTGCTGGCCCCGACCCGCATCTATGTAAAAAATATCCTGAGCCTGATTGAGCAGGTTGATGTGCACGCCATTGCCCACCTTACCGGCGGCGGCTTCTGGGAAAACATCCCACGCGTGCTGCCTGACAATACGCAGGCGGTACTGGATGAGCAGAGCTGGCAGTGGCCGGCGGTGTTCAGCTGGCTGCAGCAGGCGGGGAATGTCAGCCGCCATGAGATGTATCGCACCTTTAACTGCGGCGTCGGCATGGTGATTGCCCTCAGCCCGGATGAAGCAGACAAAGCGGTACAGCTGATGCAGGATGCCGGTGAGCAGGCGTGGAAAATCGGCGTTATTAAGGCGTCTGATTCCGCAGAGCGTGTGGTTATCAATTCATGAAAAAACTGGTTGTACTGATCTCCGGCAACGGCAGCAATCTTCAGTCCATCCTTGACGCCTGCGCCAGCGGGCGGATCAACGGCAGCGTTGCTGCCGTTTTCAGTAATAAAGAGAGCGCTTACGGCCTGACGCGTGCGCAGCAGGCGAGCGTGCCGGGCCTGGCGTTGTCGCCCGGCGACTTCCCCGATCGCGAAGCTTTTGATCGCCAGCTGATGCAGGAGATAGACGCCTTTGAGCCCGATCTGGTGGTGCTGGCAGGGTATATGCGCATCCTCAGCAGCGCCTTTGTTGCGCACTATCACGATCGCCTGCTGAATATCCACCCTTCCCTGCTGCCAAAGTATCCTGGCCTGCATACCCATCGCCAGGCGCTGGAGAACGGTGATAAAGAGCACGGCACGTCGGTGCATTTTGTCACCGATGAGCTGGATGGTGGCCCGGTCGTTCTGCAGGCGCGGGTACCGATTTTTCCCGGTGATGATGAAGCAGAAATAACGGCACGCGTGCAGCATCAGGAGCATGCCATCTATCCGCTGGCCATTAGCTGGTTTATGGATGGCCGGCTGGTGATGCGCAAAGGCAAAGCATGGCTGGATGGTCAGCCTCTGCCCGCAGAAGGGTACGCCCCGTAGGTATGTCAGGGGCGCATGAATGCGCCCATCTCCTAGCCCCCGTAGGGGGCGCATTTATGCGCCCCTGGGTTAGAACGCAATAACGCCCCGGTAACCGGCGTTAACCAAACCGGCCGGTGATGTACTCTTCGGTGCGGCGCACGCCGGGTGCGGTGAAAATCCGATCGGTGTCGCCGAACTCAATCAGCTGTCCCTGATGCATAAACGCGGTGTAATCAGACACGCGGGCCGCCTGCTGCATATTATGCGTCACCAGTACCAGCGTGAAATGCGCCTTCAGCGTGGTCATCAGCTCCTCAATCACCAGCGTAGAGATAGGGTCGAGCGCGGAGGTGGGCTCATCCAGCAGCAGCACTTCTGGCTCAATGGCAATTGCCCGGGCGATCACCAGCCGCTGCTGCTGGCCGCTGGAGAGCGTCAGCGCGTTCTGCGCCAGATGATCTTTCACCTCCCCCCAGAGCGCCGCCGCGCGCAGTGCGCGTTCGCACGCTTCATTTAAAACCCGGCGGTCGCGCACTCCCTGCAGACGCAGGCCATACACCACGTTCTCATAAATCGATTTGGGAAACGGATTAGGGCGCTGAAACACCATGCCGATGCGCCGCCGCAGGGCAGGCAGATCCTGCCCTGCCTGCATTACCGGCAGCCGATCAAGCAGGATTTCGCCTTCGGTTCGGCAGCCGCTAATCATATCGTTCATACGGTTAAAACAGCGCAGCAGCGTGGACTTTCCGCAGCCGGATGGTCCAATCAGCGCCGTAATGCGGTTTTTCGGGATCTGCAGATCGATAGCGTTCAGCGCCTGGCGCTCGCCGTACCAGAGCGATAGCTTGTTTACGCTTAGCGCAATGTTCTCAGTGGACGTCATATTTCAACCTTGTTAGTGCGTCATCAGCCGGTAGCGTTCGCGCAGCCGGTGGCGCAGCACCATCGCCAGCAGATTCAGCGACAGAATAATCATGACCAGCAGCAGCGCAGTGGCATAAACCAGCGGCCTGTCGGCGTCGATGTTCGGGCTCTGAAAGGCCAGATCGTAAATCTGAAAGCCGAGGTGCATAAATTTGCGGTCAAGATGCAGATAAGGAAACACGGCGTCTACCGGCAGCTCCGGTACCATCTTAACCACGCCGACCAGCATCAGCGGCGCCGTCTCTCCCGCCGCTCGCGCCACTGCCAGAATCAGTCCGGTGAGCATCGCCGGCACCGCCAGCGGCAGTACCACCCGCCACAGGGTTTCTGCCTGCGTTGCTCCCAGCGCCAGCGATCCCTGACGCAGCGTATCGGGTATCCGTGACAACCCCTCTTCTGTCGCCACAATCACCACCGGCAGCGTCAGCAGTGCCAGCGTTAGCGACGCCCACAGCAGGCCTGGCGTACCAAAGGTTGGGTTCGGCAGCGCACGGGAAAAGAAGAGCTGATCGAGCGTGCCGCCAATCAGCCAGACAAAAAAACCGAGACCAAATACGCCATAAACGATAGAGGGGACGCCGGCGAGATTCACCACGGCGATACGCACCAGCCGCGTCAGGGCGTGACGTCCGGCATACTCATGCAGCCAGACGGCAGCCACCACGCCGAGCGGCATAACGATGACCGACATCAGCCCCACCATCAGCACCGTGCCAAAGATAGCCGGAAACGCGCCGCTCTCGCTGCCGCCTGCCGCCGGTGAGTCGCTGACAAACTGCCACACCTGCCGCAAAAAGTGCTGCGCTTTTTGCGACACGCTCATGTTATTGGGGTACCAGGCCGCAACAATCTGCGCCAGCGGGATAGTATGTTCTGCGCCCTGCGCGTCGCGCAGGATCAGCGTATCGCGCTGGCTCGCCTGCTGCAGATGCGTCAGCTGCTCAGCCAGCGCGCTGAAGCGACGATGCAGCGCCGCGCTGTTGGCGTCGAACTCTGACTGCTGCTGCAGGCCAAAACGCTGTTCGCGCTGCTGCTCATCCGCCTGCTGCTGCAGATTTTCCAGCTGCGCATTGAGCCGCGCCATATCGATACGGCGGATATCCTCTGCCTGACGCAGCTGCTCCTGTACCTGCTGCAGACGCTGCTGCAGCAGCGCATCACGGTTGTGTGCGGTGAGCGTCTCATTGTCTTCCCGCAGCGCCACCAGCCAGCCGTAAGCGTTACCGCCGTTGCGCCGTTGCAGCACCAGCACGTCACGCGGCTGTTCCGCGCGCGCGGGCCCGGCGCTGTAAATGACGCGGAAATCGGGGGCGGCAAAATCGCGGTTGCCGGTTTTTACCAGGTAGCGCCATCCGGTACTCTGCCGCTCTGCCTGCAGCGTCTCGCCCAGCAGCGTAACCGGCGACGCGCCGGGAGCCTGAAACTGATAGCGATCCACCGGCTGCGGCCAGAAGGCGCGCACGCCCTGCCAGCCAAGCAGGCCGATCAGCAGCGTAAACGCCAGTAAACAGACGGCCACCGCACCCGCCGTCAGCCAGCGCCAGCGATCGTTCTGACGATGTGCGTTTTTCATCCCTGTCCCTCATGCTGGCCATAACGCCGGCGCAGCCGCTGGCGGATCACTTCTGCGACCGTGTTGATAACCAGCGTAAACAGCAGCAGCAGCAGCGCGCTGAGAAACAGGATGCGGTAGTGCGCGCTGCCCGCTGCCGCCTCCGGCATCTCTATCGCAATATTCGCTGATAGCGCGCGCAGCCCGGCAAACAGCCCGCCTTCGCTCACCGGCGTGTTGCCGGTGGCCATCAGCACAATCATCGTCTCGCCCACCGCCCGGCCAAAACCGATCATCAGTGCGGCAAAAATCCCGGCAGAAGCGCCGGGCAGTACGACCCGCGTCAGGGTCTGCCATGGCGTAGCACCCAGCGCCAGCGATCCCTGTCCGAGCGCCCCCGGCACGCTGAACAGCGCATCTTCCGCCAGGGTAAATATCAGCGGCACCAGCGCAAATCCCATTGCTACGGCGGCAACCAGCAGATTACGCTGTTCGTAGTGGATAAGCTGTTCACCGGCGTCCGGCCAGAGCCGGGCTGCCAGCCATAGCGTCAGCAGCGTGACCAGCAGCAGCAGCGGCAGAAGTAATAGCACCTCGACGCCCGGACGACGCCAGCGCGCCGGCAGACGCGGGCTCAGCACGCCGCACAGCAGCAGCGTAGCGGCCAGTATCACCGGCAGCAGCAGCACGCCCGCCAGCACATGGCTGATATGCGGCGCCATCCAGATACCGGCAATCAGGCCGATCACCACGCTCGGCAGCGCGCCCATCATCTCAATGCCGGGTTTAACCCAGCGCCGCAGTCCCGGCGACATAAACCAGGCGGTATAGATAGCGGCAGCCAGCGCCAGCGGCGTGGCAAACAGCAGCGCCAGCGCGGCGGCCTTGAGGGTACCGATAACCAGCGGAACCAGGCTGAACTTCGCCTGATAGCTGTCACCGGCCGCGGTGGATTGCCACACCCAGTCGGCGTGCGGATAATTTTCATACCAGATTTTCTGCCACAGGCTACGCCAGGTAACATCAGGCCACGGGTTATCAATCCGGAGCTGCTGCCAGCGCCCGGCGTGTTCGACGATCACGCCGTCACCGCGCGGCGAAAAGGCGACCGCCTGAATGCCCGGCGCCAGCTGACGCGTGAGGATCGGGCCTGACTGTTTGCTGGCAAACAGGCTGAGTACGCCCTGCGCATCCCAGCTGGCAAATACCCGGCGCTGTGACTCGGTTGCCACGCCCTGCGCCCCCTGCGAGCCGTGCCAGGTTTTAATTTTTTGCAGGCGCGGACCGTGCTCGCCGGTAATGGCAAACCACTGGCTGACACCGCGATCGTCTCTGATCAGCAGCGTTCGGCCACCCGCCAGCATATGCAGGCTCGCAACCGGCTGCGTCAGCGCCTGCGTTTCGCGCAGCTGTGCGCCCTCAGCGCTAATCTGCCACACCTGCAGCTGGCGCTCACGGCTGGTAAAGAGCTGCGTGCCGTCAGGCGACAGCAGCAGCTGGTCGGCATGCTGCTGCGGCAGCATAACCTGACTGACAGGCTGCTGACTGGCCAGCGTCAGCACGCTGATCCCCGACGGCGTCTGTGCAGCAATACGCCACTGCCCGTCGTCGATGTGCGCCAGCGCCATCTGGCTGACGGCACCCTGCGGCAGGCGCAGCGGCCGATCGCCCAGCGGAAAATACCACTCGCCGCGATCGTGCTCTATTCGCGGCTGCATCAATAGCAGTGCGCCCTGCACGTTGAGTAACACGGCATCAGCCGCGCTGCTGGTCACGGCGGCCTGCGGCGCATCCGAAAGTGCCAGCGCCGGTCCGGCGGGGTCGCCGTTAAGCGGAATAAAACGCGCTTCATGACGACTGATGCGCCAGCCCAGCGTGTCGCTGCTGCCCAGCGCCAGCGCCGGCGTTTTATCCCACAGCTGCTGGCTGAGCGCAGGCTGAAGCTGTGGCGCGCTGAACAGGGGCAGGACCACCCAGATAAGCCAGAAGAACAGCAGCAGCATCAGCAGCAATATTCCTGCGCCGCACGCCGTTACCATGCGCCGCACAAAGCGATCGATGGCGCGCCGGCGACGGTCATTAGATTCAACAGGAATATGGTTTATGCTCATGCCGGTCAGGGATTCAGATTAGAGAGTCGCTATGTTGCCCGTAGCGGATTGATAAGACAACTGTTGCGGTTGGACAAGCCTGCCATACTCTAGCAATAATGGTGAAGGAGACTGAGCGGAGCCGCACCACTGCGCGCCTTGCGCCGGACATATCGTCCCGCCACAGCATCACGGAGTCAGAATGGGTCAGGAAAAGCTGTATATAGAAAAAGAAATAAGCTGGTTATCCTTTAATGAACGTGTGCTGCAGGAAGCGGCGGATAAAAGTAACCCGCTGATTGAGCGCATGCGGTTTTTAGGGATCTATTCCAACAACCTTGAAGAGTTCTACAAGGTGCGCTTTGCCGATCTGAAGCGGCGCATTCTGATCAGCGAAGAGCAGGGTAAACCCACTCCCCTGCGGCATCTGCTGAAGAAGATCCAGCAGCGGGTACTGAAGTCCGATCAGGAGTTTGACGCGCTCTACAATGAGCTGCTGCTGGAGATGGCGCGTAACCAGATCTTCCTGATCAACGAACGCCAGCTCTCACCCAATCAGCAGGAGTGGCTGCGCCACTATTTCAAACACCAGCTGCGTCAGCACGTTACGCCGATTCTGATCAACCATGACACCGATCTGATTGAGTTTCTCAAGGATGACTACACCTATCTGGCGGTGGAGATCATTCGCGGCGAGGATATCCGCTATGCGCTGCTGGAGATCCCGTCAGACAAAGTGCCGCGCTTTATCAACCTGCCGGCCGAGTCGCCACGCCGCCGCAAGCCGATGATCCTGCTGGATAACATTCTGCGCTACTGCCTGGATGAGATTTTTAAAGGCTTCTTTGACTACGATGCGCTGAACGCCTACTCCATGAAAATGACGCGCGATGCCGAATATGATCTGGTTACAGAGATGGAGTCGAGCCTGCTGGAGCTGATGTCCTCCAGCCTGAAGCAGCGCCTTACTGCCGAACCGGTGCGCTTTGTCTATCAGCGCGATATGCCCGATGCCATGGTGGAGATGCTGCGCCACAAGCTCTCTATCTCTAACTATGACTCCATTGTGCCGGGTGGCCGCTACCATAACTTTAAAGATTTTATCGGCTTTCCCAACGTCGGCAAAAGTAACCTGGTCAACCGGCCGCTGCCGCAGATCCGCCATATCGGCTTTGATGGCTTCCGAAATGGCTTTGACGCTATCCGCGATCGCGACGTGCTGCTCTACTACCCCTATCACACCTTTGAGCATGTGCTGGAGCTGCTGCGTCAGGCGTCGTTCGATCCCAGCGTGCTGGCGATCAAAATCAATATCTATCGCGTAGCCAAACACTCCCGCATTATGGATGCGATGATCCACGCGGCGCACAACGGCAAGAAAGTGACGGTGGTGGTTGAGCTGCAGGCGCGCTTTGATGAAGAGGCGAATATCCACTGGGCCAAGCGGCTGACTGAGGCGGGCGTGCACGTCATCTTCTCTGCGCCTGGTCTGAAAATTCACGCCAAACTGTTTCTGATTTCCCGTCGCGAAGGTGAAGAGGTGGTGCGCTATGCGCATATCGGCACCGGCAACTTTAATGAGAAGACTGCGCGCCTGTATACCGACTACTCTCTGCTGACCGCTGACGCACGCATCACGAACGAAGTCCGCCGCGTATTTAACTTCATTGAGAACCCCTATCGCCCGGTTACCTTTGAACATCTGATGGTGTCACCGCAAAATTCGCGGGCCGTGCTTTATCAGTTGATTGACACGGAGATTGCCAATGCGCAGCAGAGTAAGCCGTGCGGAATTACGCTTAAAATCAATAACCTGGTGGATAATGGCTTGGTCGACAGGCTCTATGCAGCCTCGTCAGCCGGGGTAAAAATCAATCTGCTGGTGCGCGGTATGTGCTCGCTGATCCCGGACCTGCCTGGCATCAGCGAAAATATTCGCATCACCAGCATTGTTGATCGTTATCTTGAGCACGACCGGGTGTATATTTTTGAAAATGGCGGTGAGAAAAAGGTGTTTCTCTCTTCGGCTGACTGGATGACGCGCAACATCGATTACCGCATTGAGGTCGCCGTGGCGGTGCTCGATCCGCGTCTTAAACAGCGGATTCTGGATATTATCGCCATTCTGTTAAGTGATACGGTTAAAGCACGTATCGTAGACAAAGAGCTGAGTAACCGTTATGTTCCGCGCGGCAATCGCAGGAAAGTGCGCTCGCAGCTGGCGATTTACGATTACATCAAGAGACTGGAACAACCCGAATAACGCCTATGCCAATTACTCCGAAGAGTACGCCGAAGCCGCAGGAATTTGCGGCCATCGATCTCGGCTCAAACAGTTTTCATATGGTGATCGCCCGCGTGGTGGATGGCGCCATGCAGGTTCTGGGACGCCTCAAGCAGCGGGTGCATCTGGCTGACGGGCTTGACGCGCAAAACCGGCTGAGCGAAGAGGCGATAGTGCGCGGCCTGAGCTGCCTGGCCCTGTTCGCTGAGCGACTGCAGGGCTTTAGCGCCGCCAACGTGACCATTGTCGGCACGCACACGCTGCGCATTGCGACCAATGCCGAAGAGTTTTTGCAGCGCGCCGCGGAAGTGATCCCCTATCCGATTGAGGTCATCTCCGGTAACGAAGAGGCGCGCCTGATCTTCATGGGCGTTGAGCACACTCAGCCAGAAAAAGGGCGCAAGCTGGTTATCGATATCGGCGGCGGGTCAACCGAGCTGGTAATCGGTGAGGATTTTGAGCCGCAGCTGGTTGAGAGCCGCCGCATGGGCTGCGTCAGCTTCGCTAATCTCTATTTCCCGAAAGGCGAAATCAGCCAGGATAATTTCCGTCGCGCCCGCCTCGCCGCTACGCACAAGCTGGAGACGCTGGCGTGGCAGTATCGCCTGCACGGCTGGCAATATGCACTGGGCGCCTCCGGCAGTATTAAAGCCGCCTGTGAAGTGCTGCTGGCAATGGGCGAGAAAGAGAAGCGCGTAACGCCTGACAGTCTCGATATGCTGGTCGGTGAAGTGCTGAAGCATAAATCCTTTGATGCGCTGAGCCTGCCGGGCTTATCTGAAGAGCGCAAAGCGGTGTTTGTGCCTGGCCTTGCGATTCTGTGCGGCGTCTTTGACGCACTGGCGATCCGTGAACTGCGTCTCTCTGACGGCGCGCTGCGCGAAGGGGTGCTCTATGAGATGGAGGGCCGTTTCCGCCATCAGGATATCCGCAGCCGCACCGCACAGAGTCTGGCGAACCACTATGTGATCGACAGCGATCAGGCGCGCCGCGTGCTGGAGACGACAGAGCAGCTCTATCTGCAGTGGCAGGAGCAGAATCCGAAACAGGCGAACCCGCAGCTGACCGCTCTGCTGAAATGGGCGGCGCTGCTGCATGAGGTCGGGCTGACCATTAATCACAGCGGTATGCAGCGGCACTCCGCCTATATTCTGCAGCACTCCAATATGCCTGGCTTTAATCAGGATCAACAGATGCTACTGGCCACGCTGGTACGCTTCCATCGTAAAGCGGTGAAGCAGGATGAGATCCCGCGCTTTACCCTGTTTAAGAAAAAGCAGGTGCTGCCGATGATTTTTCTGCTGCGCCTCGGCACGCTGCTGAATAACCAGCGTCAGGCGACCACGCGCCCCGATGCACTGAAGCTCTCAACGGACGATGGTCACTGGACGCTCACTTTCCCGGCCGGTTTTCTCAGCCAGAATACGCTGGTGCAGCTCGATCTGGAGCGCGAGCAGGCGTACTGGAGCGATGTGACCGGCTGGAAACTGCTGCTGGAAGAGGAGTAACGCGGGCCGTCCGCCCGCTGTCTGACAATGACGATACGCCCTGATAACTGGTTTACAGAAAAGTATGATTTATCGCCGCCGCACTCTGAAGTGCGCGCGGCGCTGCCGAAGCTGACGCCGGGCAACGCGCTGGATCTCGGCTGCGGTAAAGGCCGCAACAGCCTTTATCTCAGCCAGCACGGCTTTAACGTCACCGCCTGGGACGCTAATCCGGCAAGCCTTGACTACCTGAATACCATTATTGCCACCGAACAGCTGCCGAACATTCAGACAGCGCTGTGCGATCTCAACCAGCTGCGCTTCAACGGCAGCTATCAGTTTGTGCTCTCAACGGTGGTGATGATGTTTCTGCAGCCGGAGACGATCCCGCAGCTGATTGCCGATATGCAGGCCAGTACGCAGAAGTATGGCTACAACCTGATTGTGGCGGCGATGAGCACCGCTGATTACCCCAATACGCAGGCGTTCCCGTTTACCTTTAAATCGGGCGAGCTGAGCCACTACTACCGCAACTGGCACATCGTAAAATATAACGAGGATGTCGGCGAGCTGCACCGTCGTGACGCTGACGGCAACCGTATTAAATGTCAGTTTGCCACCCTGCTGGCACAAAAGGCGAGTTACTGAAGCAGGGCCGCGGTCTGCGGCCCCTGTCGCACGCATTCAATGCTTATTTTTCATACAGCGATTGACCCCATCCGGTAACTGTGACTAAATATTGTTATCGCCCTGAGGGGTATCAACAGGAACACCCGCGTGAACAGCGCCCTATCACCACGAAGACGTCCCAAAACCGGCACCATGACCCGCATCGTTTTGCTGATCAGCTTTTTTATTCTGGCTGGTCGCCTGATCTTTATCATTCCCGGTGCCATTGAGCATCATCAGCAGAAAAAGACCCTGCCGGAACCGGCAACGCTGAGCAGCAGCGAGACACGCTGACGCTGCGACTGGCGCCTTTGTTCTGCCCGTTCTGGCGGTAACACGCTACACTTTGTGCTGACTTTACAGACACAAAGGACGCGTTATGTCTGCCTCGCACGCACAACAACTAACCGAATCCCGCCAGCGCATTCTTTCACTGCTGCTGAGCAAACAGGACTTAGTGGATGTCCTGCTGGATAAATCCGTCGATCTCAACGCCGCAGAGCTGCGTGAAGTGGCCGCCTGGCGCCAGCAGCTGGAGCAGGAGCTGGCGCCGCTGCACGCCGCCGACCTCGCTGATATTTTGGAAGCGCTGCCGGAAGAGGAGCGCCGGGCGCTCTGGCAGCTGGTCCCCTCCGAACAGCGTGGCCGCGTGCTGGTTGAAGCCTCAGAGACCGTCTGGGAGAGCCTCACCGAAGGCATGAGCGACCGCGAGATCCTGCGCGCGATTGAACCGCTGGATATCGACGATCAGGTCTATCTGGCGCGCTATCTGTCGCGCGATCTCACCGGCCGCCTGCTGACCACGCTGGAGCCGCAGCTGCGCGCGCGCCTGCTCGATGTGATTGAGCTCGATCGCGACCGCGTAGGCCGCATCATGGATTTCAATATTCTCACCGTGCGCGCCGACGTCACCCTTGCCACGGTGCAGCGCTTTCTGCGCAAGCGCAGCAGTATGCCCAACGGCACCGATAAAATCTTTATCACCAATGCGCAAAACCAGCTGCTCGGCGAGCTGCCGCTGACCGATATTCTGCTCAATAAGCCCAAAACGCTGGTCGCAGATGTGATGAATCCCCGCCCCACTACGTTTCAGCTCAATGACAACGCCGAGGATGCCGCCAGCGCCTTTGAGCGCTACAACCTGATCTCTGCTGCCGTTACCGACGCCAAAGGCAAACTGATTGGCCGTATTACCGTTGAGGATGTGATCGATCTGGTTAACCAGGAGAATGAGAGCAACATCCGTAAAATGGGCGGGATCAGCCAGGAGGAGGATGTGTTTGCGCCGGTGCGTAAAGCGGTGAGCAAGCGCTGGACGTGGCTGGCCATTAACCTCTGCACCGCATTTATCGCCTCGCGCGTCATCGGCCTGTTTGAAGCCACAATTTCACAGCTGGTGGCGCTCGCGACCCTGATGCCGATTGTGGCGGGCATTGGCGGCAATACCGGCAACCAGACCATTACCATGATTGTGCGCGCGCTGGCGCTGCATCAGGTGGAGCCTGGTAACTTCTCCTTCCTGATCGGTCGCGAGCTGGGCGTGGCGCTGATCAACGGCCTGTTCTGGGGCGGCATTATGGGCGGCATCACCTGGCTGATGTATGACAATATTCAGCTTGGCGGCGTGATGATGCTGGCGATGGTGCTGAACCTGCTGCTGGCGGCGCTGATGGGCGTGCTTATTCCGCTGATCATGACCAAAATGAAGCGCGATCCGGCGGTGGGGTCCAGCGTGCTGATCACCGCGCTCACCGACACCGGCGGTTTCTTTATCTTTCTCGGTCTGGCCACGCTGTTTTTACTGCCGCACTGAGTCACGACAGCTGCGCCTTTATGCTGGCGCAGCTACACTCACTCATACCCTTATCCGATGGAGATACAGCATGTTTAACGCAGGCGATTTTGTGCAGTCGAAAACCGGTGGTCCTAAAATGCAGGTGCTGCGTGCAGAGGGCGATATGCTCTGGTGCGCCCGTATCGACGACCCGCTGAAAAAAGAGATAGAGATTAAAGCAGACAGCGTCAATCTCTATCATGAAGAGGGCGACTTCGGCGTCTGCTGAGTGCCCGGCGCGCCGCAATCCGCGGCGCCCCCGTCAGGGATTATCCTTCTGCACGTTATCCCGGCCGATACCGCCAATAAACGGCAGCCGCAGCCGCAGCGGCGTGAAATCGACGCCCAGATTAAGCCCCAGCAGGTTCATCTCTACCCCCTCTTCCGCACCGACCGTCACGCCCAGTACGCCCAGCAGCGACAGCTGCAGACCGCGCCCCGAGGGCGGCAGCCCTATCGGGTGCAGCAGCGAGCGGTAATCCTTGCCAACCGCGTTTGCCGGCAGGTCGAGCTTCAGCGCCGGCACTTCGCGACCAATGTGCGCCAGAAAGGTATTGCTGTTTGGCCCCGGCCAGGCGCGATAGGTGGCGGGCCACGGGTAAGAGCGGATTGCCGCCTCAATCTGCGGGATCATCGCCTGCGCTGCGGCCCCGCGGTGATCCACCAGCAGACGCGGACGGGCGCCATACCAGTAGCCATCCGGCAGGTTACGGTTACGCCGCACCTTGTCACCGCTGCCCCAGCTGATCACCTCATAGCGATTATATTGCGTCTCGCCGGCGCGCTTAAAGATGATCCACGGATGCACCGCCACCGCGCCTTTCCAGCCGTAAGTGGGAGCCGCATAGACCTGCACCACCGCTTCGCTGGCGTAGCGCTGCGGATCGGGCGCCAGTCCGGCGGAGTCGCGCCGCGCGGTGGCCCAGCCGCCCTGCCCGGTCTGCAGGTCGCCGCTGCGCGTCGCCTGCGCCAGGCTCGCCGCCAGCGACAGGATCACGGCACAAAGAAAAGTCAGCAGGATAAGTTTCACAGGCAGCATTCAGGGTATCCGGGGCAGAAAAATAAGTGCGTTATTATGCAGCAAAACGGCGCCTGTTTATTCACCAACTATGCGCTGGCACGCAACGCGACGGCAGACCCATCATCGTGCGCTGCGGCTGCGGTTCAGCCATAAAAAAAGCCCGCATGCGGCGGGCTTTATGTCAGAACGGGGTTATTCCCACTCAATCGTCGCCGGTGGCTTACCGGAGATGTCATACACCACGCGGGAGATGCCGCTGACTTCATTGATGATGCGGTTGGAGACGCGGCCAAGGAAATCGTATGGCAGATGCGCCCAGTGTGCGGTCATGAAGTCGATGGTTTCCACCGCGCGCAGTGAGACCACCCAGTCATACTTACGGCCGTCGCCCATTACGCCGACGGAGCGCACCGGCAGGAACACGGTAAACGCCTGGCTCACTTTATTGTAGAGATCCGCTTTGCGCAGCTCCTCAATAAAGATGGCGTCGGCGCGGCGCAGCAGATCGCAGTACTCTTTCTTCACTTCGCCCAGCACGCGCACGCCGAGACCCGGTCCCGGGAACGGGTGACGGTAGAGCATGTCATATGGCAGGCCCAGCTCAAGACCGATCTTGCGCACTTCATCTTTGAACAGCTCTTTCAGCGGCTCAACCAGGCCCATCTTCATCTCTTTCGGCAGGCCGCCCACGTTATGGTGCGATTTGATCACGTGCGCTTTACCGGTGGCAGAAGCAGCGGACTCAATCACATCCGGATAGATGGTGCCCTGCGCCAGCCACTTCACTTCGGTCAGCTTCAGCGCTTCTTCGTCGAACACCTCAACAAACACGCGGCCGATGATTTTACGCTTGGCTTCCGGATCGTTTTCACCCGCCAGCGCATCGAGGAAGCGCGCTTCCGCCGGTACGTGGACAATGTTCAGACCGAAATGGTCGCCAAACATATCCATCACCTGCTCCGCTTCATTCAGGCGCAGCAGACCGTTATCAACAAATACGCAGGTCAGGCGATCGCCGATGGCGCGGTGCAGCAGCATGGCGGTTACAGAGGAGTCAACGCCGCCGGAGAGGCCGAGGATCACGCGGTCGCTGCCCACCTGCTGGCGGATACGCTCAACGGCGTCTTCAATGATTTTCGCCGGCGTCCAGAGCGCTTCACAGCCGCAGATATCGCGGATAAAGCGCTCCAGCATGCGCAGTCCCTGACGGGTGTGCGTCACTTCCGGATGGAACTGCACGCCGTAGAATTTCTTCTCTTCATTCGCCATGATGGCAAACGGACAGGTTTCCGTGCTGGCGACGGTGACGAAGTCAGCCGGAATCGCGGTGACTTTATCGCCGTGGCTCATCCAGACATCCAGCAGCGGCTTGCCGGCGGCGCTGATGGCATCTTCGATATCACGCACCAGCGCGCTCTGCGTGGTGACTTCCACCTGCGCATAGCCAAACTCGCGCTCATTTGAGCCTTCAACCTTGCCGCCCAGCTGCATCGCCATGGTCTGCATGCCGTAGCAGACGCCCAGTACCGGCACGCCAGCGTTAAAGACGTACTCAGGCGCACGCGGGCTGTCCAGCTCGGTGGTGCTCTCAGGGCCACCTGACAGGATAATTCCGTTCGGGTTGAACGCACGGATTTGCTCTTCGGTGACATCCCACGCCCAGAGTTCGCAGTAGACGCCCAGCTCACGCACGCGGCGCGCAACCAGCTGCGTATACTGCGAACCAAAATCGAGGATCAGGATACGATGTTTATGAATATTTTCAGTCGTCATTGAGGCATTTCCAGTGGGATGGACTTAACAATAAAAGCGCCCGGCCAGAGCCGGGCGGGAAATCTTCAGGGATCAGGAACCCATGCGGTAGTTTGGTGACTCTTTGGTGATGGTCACATCGTGCACGTGACTCTCATTGATGCCGGCCCCGCTGATGCGGACAAACTCCGCTTTGGTGCGCAGGTCATCAATGGTCGGGCAGCCGGTCAGGCCCATGCAGGAGCGCAGGCCACCCATCTGCTGATGGACGATCTCTTTCAGGCGGCCTTTATAGGCAACGCGGCCTTCGATACCTTCCGGCACCAGCTTATCTGCGGCGTTGTCGGTCTGGAAGTAACGGTCAGAAGAGCCTTTGGACATTGCGCCGAGTGAGCCCATGCCGCGGTACGATTTGAATGCGCGCCCCTGATAGAGTTCGATCTCGCCCGGAGACTCTTCGGTGCCGGCCAGCATAGAGCCCACCATCACTGCGGCTGCGCCTGCGGCGATCGCTTTAGCGATATCGCCGGAGAAGCGGATACCGCCATCCGCCACGACCGGAATACCGGTGCCTTCCAGCGCCGCAACGGCGTCAGAAACAGCGGTGATCTGCGGTACGCCTACGCCGGTGACGATACGGGTGGTACAGATAGAGCCAGGACCGATACCTACTTTCACCGCGCTGACGCCCGCTTCAGCCAGCGCCAGGGCACCGGCACCGGTGGCAACGTTGCCGCCAATGATTTCAAGGTCGGGGTATTTGGCGCGGGTTTCACGAATGCGCTGCAGTACGCCTTCAGAGTGGCCGTGCGAAGAGTCAATCAGCAGCACATCCACGCCAGCGGCAACCAGCGCATCCACGCGCTCTTCGTTACCGGCGCCGGCACCCACCGCCGCGCCCACGCGCAGACGGCCCTGCGCATCTTTACAAGCGTTGGGTTTACGTTCAGCTTTCTGGAAATCTTTTACGGTAATCATGCCCAGCAGGTGGAAGCTCTCATCCACCACCAGCGCTTTTTCAACGCGCTTTTCATGCATCCTCTGCAGCACCACTTCGCGCGCCTCACCCTCTTTTACCGTAACCAGACGCTCTTTCGGCGTCATGACCGCGGTAACCGGCAGCGTCAGATCGGTTACAAAGCGCACATCGCGACCGGTGATGATCCCCACCAGCTCGTTACCGGCGTTGACGACCGGATAGCCGGCGAAGCCGTTGCGGTCGGTAAGCTCTTTGACTTCCGCCAGCGTTGTGGTTGGCAGCACGGTCTGCGGCTCTGTTACCACGCCACTCTCATGCTTTTTCACCTTACGCACTTCATCAGCCTGACGCTCAATCGACATATTTTTATGAATAAAGCCGAGGCCGCCTTCCTGTGCCAGCGCAATCGCCAGACCCGCTTCGGTCACGGTATCCATCGCAGCAGAGAGCATAGGAATGTTCAGACGGATGTTTTTGGTCAGTTGGGTGCTGAGGTCAGCGGTGTTGGGCAATACAGTGGAGTGAGCGGGAACGAGCAGGACGTCGTCAAATGTGAGGGCTTCTTTCGCGATTCTTAGCATTGCAATATCTCCACCTGGGGGCGTTGAAAACAGATAAAATATTGCCGCGGCATTATACAGGACGAAACCGATTGCCTCTACTGCTTTTTCAGAAAAAGTCTTGATCCTGCGCAGCAGCCCTGTAGTATCGATGAATTAACCCTCTGATTTAAAATTTGATCTTCATCACATGTCGCTACCTGCAACCGCCAATATTTTTACCGTCAGCCGCCTCAACACCACGGTGCGCACGCTGCTGGAAAATGAGATGGGCCTGGTGTGGCTCAGCGCTGAGATCTCCAATTTCACGCAGCCCGCGTCCGGCCACTGGTACTTCACGCTGAAAGATGATGGCGCCCAGGTGCGCTGCGCGATGTTCCGCAACAGCAACCGGCGCGTGACGTTCCGGCCGCAGCACGGGCAGCAGGTGCTGGTGCGGGCCAGCGTCACGCTGTATGAGCCGCGCGGCGACTATCAGTTAATCATTGAAAGCATGCATCCGGCGGGTGAAGGCCTGCTGCAGCAGCAGTTTGAGCAGCTGAAAGCGCAGCTCAGCGCAGAAGGGTTGTTCGATCAGCAGTTCAAACAGCCGCTGCCCGATCCGGCCCGCCAGGTCGGGGTGATCACCTCCGCAACCGGCGCCGCGCTGCATGATGTGCTGCGCGTGCTGCACCGCCGCGATCCCTCATTACCGGTGGTTATCTATCCCACCGTGGTGCAGGGGGCCGATGCGCCGGCTGCTATCGTGCGTGCCATCGAACTGGCCAACCAGCGCAACGAATGTGACGTGCTGATTGTCGGCCGCGGCGGCGGCTCGCTGGAAGATCTCTGGTGCTTCAACGATGAGCGCGTGGCGCGTGCGATTTTTGCCAGCCGCCTGCCGGTGGTCAGCGCCGTGGGGCATGAAACGGATGTCACTATCGCCGATTTTGTCGCCGATCTGCGCGCGCCCACGCCCTCTGCCGCCGCTGAGATTGTCAGCCGCAATCAGGTCGAGCTGCTGCGGCAGCTGCAGTCACAGCAGCAGCGCATGGAGATGGCGATGGACTACTATCTCGCCGGGAAGCTGCGTTATCTCACGCAGCTTCAGCATCGCCTGCAGCAGCAGCATCCGCAGCTGCGCCTGGCACGGCAGCAGACCGCCCTGTTTCAGCTGCAGCGTCGCTTAGGCGCAGCCGCCGATCGGCAGCTGCGCAGCGCGCAGCGCCAGCAGGATCGGCTGCTGCAGCGGCTCAGTGCGCAGCAGCCACAGGGGCGGATCCTGCGCGCGCAGCAGCAGCTCGCGCAGTGGCACTACCGTCTGCAGCAGAGCATGCAGCAGCAGCTGGGACAGGATCGCCAGCGCTTTGGCACGTTGATGGCGCAGCTGGAAGGAGTCAGCCCGCTGGCGACGCTGGCGCGCGGCTTCAGCGTTACCACCGATGCGCAGGGCGAAGTTGTAAAACAGATCGCGCCGCTGCAGCCAGGCGACAGGCTGCGCACCCGGCTGGAAGATGGCTGGGTGGAGAGCGAAGTCACCGCCCTCACGCCGCTGAAACGCCGCCGTAAACCCCGCCAATCCTGACCAGCACGCAGGGAGATCCCCTCCCTGCCTGCACGTTTCCTGCTCTGCCTGACCCCGGTCTATACTCTTTGCATACCCATCACTCAGGGAGTCCGGCATGTCATACAGCGTAATTCCCCCCTATATTCTGCGTAACATCATCGACAACTGTGCAGGGCCGCAACAGGAGTCGGCGCGCCGCACGCTTACTCACGTTCAGCAGCTAATGGCGGAGCCGCACCGCGTCATCGCACCGGCGGATATCGCCCGGCCAGGTCAGGTGCTGCGCGCCATTTTTGATGCCAGAGAGAGTCAGACGCTGCCCGGCACGCTGATACGTCAGGAAGGTCAGCCTGGCAACGGCGACGTGGCTGCGGATGAAGCCTGGGACTATCTGGGCGTTACTTATGATTTTTTCTGGAACGTTTATCAGCGAAACTCGCTCGACAACAAAGGGCTGAAGCTGGACGGTACCGTGCACTACGGCCAGAATTATCAGAATGCTTTCTGGAACGGCCAGCAGATGGTCTTTGGCGACGGTGACGGCGAGATTTTTAATCGCTTCACCATCGCGATTGACGTGGTCGCCCATGAACTGACGCACGGCGTCACGGAAAGCGAAGCGGGACTGATCTACTTTCAGCAGGCGGGCGCGCTGAATGAGTCGATGTCTGATGTCTTTGGCTCACTGGTAAAACAGTATCAGCGGCAGCAGCGCGCGGAGGAAGCGGACTGGATCATCGGTGAAGGATTGCTGGCTAAAGGCATTAACGGCAGCGGTCTGCGCTCCATGTCAGCCCCCGGCACCGCCTATGATGACCCGCTGCTGGGTAAAGATCCGCAGCCGGCGGATATGGCGCACTATATCGAAACGCGTGATGACAACGGCGGCGTGCATCTCAACTCCGGTATTCCTAACCGCGCGTTTTATCTTGCGGCCACCGCGCTGGGCGGTTTTGCATGGGAACGCGCCGGTCAGGCGTGGTATGACACGCTGTGTGACAAAACCCTGCCGCAGGATGCTGATTTCAGCACCTTTGCCCGCTTTACCGTTGAGCATGCGGCAAAACGCTTTGATCGGCAGGTCGCGGAGCAGATCCAGGCCGCCTGGCAAGAGGTGGGTGTGAAGTGAACATAGAACTGACGGATGACGCGATCGTAGAGCTGGCGCGGGAGGGCGGCTTCGCCTTTATTCCCAAACTGCGTAAAGAGCGGCGTTTTGCGCTGGCCCAGCTGCCGGAACCGCAGAAACAGCGGGTCTGTCAGGTGCTGGAGCAGGCGCTGCCGCTCGGCGAGCAGGCGGAACAGGCTACCTCCGCAGGCAGTGGCGATCAGCACTATTTCCGCATCCAGATCACCTACGCCACCCACCATGAGGCGGGTGCTATCGTGATTTACGTAGCGGAAAAAGATGCGCCGCCAGCGCTACAGGCGCTGTGGCAGAACGGAGAGTAGGCAAAAAAAAGGCCGGCATCCTCTGCCGGCCCTGCTACTCTTACTTGCTGTCTGGCAGCGCGTAAGCAATCACATAATCCCCGCGATCCGGCGACTGGCGTGCGCCACCGGCAGAGATCAGGATGTACTGCTTGCCATTTTTGGGTGAGACATAGCTGATTGGGCCACCCTGGCTGCCGACCGGCAGGCGCGCTTTCCACACCTCTTTACCGGTTGAGCTGTCAAAGGCGCGCAGGTAGTAGTCCTGAGTACCGGCAATAAACACCAGTCCGCCCTGCGTCGCCAGCGTACCGCCCAGCGTTGGCATACCTACCGGCATCTGCGCGTGCATTTTGATACCAAACGGGCCGGTATCCTGCACGGTACCCACCGGCACCTGCCAGACAATCTGACGCGTTTTCATGTCGATGGCTGAAAGCGTACCAAACGGCGGGGCCTGGCACGGAATGCCGAGCGGCGACATAAAGCGGTTTTTGTTCACCGCATATGGCGTGCCCTTAAGCGGTACGGCGCCCATGCCGGTGTTAACCGATTCACCGCCGTTGCTGCCGCGAGCCACTTTGCTGGTGTCCTGCGGGATCATCTGTACCCACAGGCCAAGGCGCATATCGTTGACGAACATATACTGATTGTTGGGATCAAACGAGATACTGCCCCAGTTCAGACCACCCAGAGACCCCGGGAAGCTGAGCGATTTGTCCGTGTCCGGTACGGTGAACAGACCGTCATAGCGCATGCCTTTAAACGCGATACGGCACGCCAGCTGGTCAAACGGCGTCGCGCCCCACATATCGGATTCCGTCAGCGTCTGGTTGCCGATATTGGGCATCTCAACCGAGTGCGGCTGGGTTTTGGTGTACTGCTCGTTCGGGATGTGACCCTGCGGCATCGGCCGCTCTTCCACTTTGGTCAGCGGCTTGCCGGTCAGGCGGTCCAGCACCCAGATCATGCCGGTTTTTGCCCCGATGACCACCGCCGGTTTGGTGGTGCCATCCTTCATCGGGAAGTCGACCAGGCTTGGCTGCATCGGCAGGTCAAAGTCCCACAGGTCGTTATGAACTGTCTGATAGACCCACTTCTGTTTGCCGGTGGTGGCATCCAGCGCGAGGATAGATGCACCGTAGGTGTGATCGAGCTTTGTGCGATTCGCGCCCCACAGATCCACTGACGAGCTGCCCATCGGCAGGAACACGGTGTTCATCGCCGGATCGTAGGAGAGCGGCGCCCAGGAGTTCGGCGTGCTGCGGGTATAATCCTGACCCGGCATCAGTACCGCATTCGGATCGTCGTTGCCCGGATCGAACGCCCAGCGCATTTTACCGCTGATCACATCAAAGCCGCGCAGTACGCCGCCTGGCATATCGGTCTGCACATTGTCCGCCACGCGACCGCCGACTACCACGGTGGTACCGGCAACCTGCGGTGCGGAGGTCAGCTGATAGAGCGGATCGGGCGCCTTGCCCAGCCCCTGCTTCAGGTCAACCACGCCGTTGTTGCCAAAGCTGGCGCAGAACTCACCGTTGTCGGCGTTAATCGCGATAAGACGCGCATCGATCGTGTTCATCAGGATACGGCGCTGGCAGCTGTCGCCTGCGGCCAGAACCGGTGCCGGCACCGGCGTGGAGCCTGGCTGCGTGGGCTGCGTCACCGGTTTGGTGGCGTCAAAATAGGCCAGACCGCGGCAGCGGTTCCACACTTCCGCCTGCGCATTGATTTCACGCTTCCAGATCTGCTTACCGCTGTCCGCTTCTACCGCAATCACATTGTTGTGCGGCGTGCAGAGATAGAGCGTGTTGCCAACCTGCAGCGGCGTCTGCTGATCTTCAGCGCCATTGCCGGTCGGGCTGAGCGGTGTGTCGCCGGTACGGAAGGTCCAGGCAACCTGCAGTTCATTAACGTTGTCACGCGTGATCTGATCAATCGCCGCAAAACGATCCCCTTCCGGCGTGCGGCCGTAGCTGCTCCAGTCCTGCTGCGGTTTGCTTTTATCCACCGGGATCAGCGGCAGCTGCGAACCGGTAAAGGCCACGGTAGGATGCGGCTGAAACATCTGCACCACGGTGGCGATCATGCCAACCGCAATCAGCGCTGACAGTGCGTAAGAGAGCGTTGCCAGCGGCGCTTTGCCTTCGCTTTTGCGCAGCGCAGGCCAGGTCAGAAATGCGAACAGCATCAGCCCCGCCGGCACCATCAGCCGGGAAACCAGCGGCCAGAAGTGCCAGCCGGCATCCATTACCGCCCAGATCAGGGTTCCGATAAACGCCAGGACCAGCAGCGTCACCGCTGACGCTTTACGCCGCATAAACTGGACCGCCGACGCTATCATAACGATACCGGCAATCAGAAAGTATTTACTGCCATCCAGCGCCGCCAGTTTACCGCCGCCAATAGCGAAAAACAGGCCGATCGCCAGCAGCACCAGCCCGAACAGCACGGACCAGACGCTGAGTCCCCTGCCGGGGCGAGTGGAATGTTCTGCCTTCACACAAACTCTCCTGAAAAATAGTGCATGCCGCCTGTCCGGCTTCGTCGCGGGACACAGCAGCACCCTGTTTAATGACGAACCGCAAAGCAGTCCGCAACCGCGCACTCATGCATGAGAACGCGGCATATCAGGGCGAGCTCACCATAAGGCGGCAGGATTGTACCAGATGGTACAATTGAAAGTGAACGATCATAACGCAGGGTTTACCGGCCAATAGCATTTTTGCTACATCTGCCGGGCTAAGCCGCTGTTAAATCACAGGCAAAAAAAAAGAGCCCGGCGGGCTCTTTTTTACTTAACGCTTATTCTTTTTCAGGTGCGCCAGCAGACGCTTGCGCTTGCGCTGCTGCGTCGGCGTCAGCAGATTGCGTTTGCCGGCATACGGGTTATCACCCTCTTTGAACTGGATACGGATTGGCGTACCCATAACGTTCAGCGAGCGACGGAAGTAGTTCATCAGATAACGCTTGTAGGAATCGGGCAGATCTTTTACCTGATTACCATGGATGACCACGATAGGCGGGTTGTATCCACCGGCGTGCGCATATTTCAGCTTAACGCGACGGCCCCGCACCAGCGGCGGCTGATGATCTTCTGCTGCCATATTCATAATCCGCGTCAGCATGGAGGTGTTTACGCGTTTGGTTGAGCAGTCGTACGCTTCCGTTACGGATTCAAACAGGTTACCTACGCCGCTGCCGTGCAGCGCCGAAATAAAGTGTACGCGGGCAAAATCGATAAAGCCGAGACGATAATCCAGCGTCTCTTTCACTTCATCTTTTACTTCCTGCGACAGGCCATCCCATTTGTTGACCACAATCACCAGCGAACGTCCGCTGTTGAGGATAAAGCCCAGCAGGGAGAGATCCTGGTCGGAGATACCGGCACGCGCGTCAATCACCAGCATCACGACGTTAGCATCTTCGATCGCCTGCAGGGTTTTGATCACCGAAAATTTCTCAACGGTATCGGTGATCTTGCCACGCTTGCGCACCCCGGCGGTGTCGATCAGGACATATTCGCGCTCGTCACGCTCCATCGGGATATAGATGCTGTCACGCGTCGTGCCTGGCATGTCATAGACTACCACGCGATCTTCACCAAGAATACGGTTAGTGAGCGTTGACTTACCTACGTTAGGACGACCCACGATAGCCAGCTTAATCGGCAGGCCGGTCGGATCAAACTCCTCTTCCTCTTCCGCCTCTTCGCCACTCTCTTCTGCGGCTAATGCGGCCCAGTAAGCTTCGTTTTCATCCTCTTCGCTGACTTCCTGCGGGTCTGCCACGTCCATCCACGGCAGCAGCGCGGTTTCCAGCAGCGAGGTAACGCCGCGACCGTGCGAGGCGGCAATCGGATGAATATCACCCAGACCTAGCGCGTAAAAGTCCAGCACGGCGGCATCGGCGTCCAGGCCATCCGTTTTGTTCGCTACGAGGAACGTCGCTTTTTCACGGGAGCGCAGATGGTTAGCGATCTGCTGATCCGCCGGCATAACGCCTGCGCGGGCATCAACCATGAACAGCACCACATCCGCTTCTTCAATCGCCAGCAGCGACTGCTCCGCCATGCGGTTCTCTACGCCCTCTTCGGTGCCATCAATACCGCCGGTATCGATAACAATAAATTCGCGCCCTTCCACTTCGGCGCGACCATATTTGCGATCGCGAGTCAGTCCAGGGAAATCGGCCACTAACGCATCACGGGTGCGCGTTAAGCGGTTAAACAGCGTGGATTTCCCCACATTGGGACGCCCAACCAGCGCGACCACAGGTACCATAACACTTGCCTCAGTTTAAAAATGAATCGCCCGAATGGCGTGAGTATAACGACATTTGCCGCCCGCTTCAGGCTTAAGGCGCCTAGAATATCACGCCTGACAAAAAACAGAACGGCTCCTGACGAATCAGGAGCCGTAATTACTGACGGAAATCCATTCCCGCGCGCTCAGGACTTAACGGCTGATGGCGTAAACCTCGCCGCCTTTCGCCTGAATCAGCAGTCTGTCACCGGCCACAACCGGCTCGGTCTGGAAGCCGTCGCTGTCCAGTTTCTGCTGCGCCACAAAGCGGCCATCCAGCGTGTTGATCCAGTGCACGTAACCTTCGCTGTCTGCCACAACCAGATAACCGTTAAACAGCACCGGTGCCGTCAGATTACGGTGCAGCAGATCGCTCTGACGCCACAGCGCTACGCCGCCATCGGCGTTAAGCGCTATCACGCGGTCGTCCTGATCCACCAGATAGATGCGTCCGGCGTCGACAATCAAATCTTTAACGCCGCCGATTTCACGCTTCCACATAATCTGACCGGAACGCAGGTCGAGTGCGGTCAGGTTACCGTTGTACGCCAGCGCATAGACCACGCCATTAACGATAACCGGCGTGGTATCGACGTCACTCAGACGATCGATCTCCGTCGCGCCGCTCGGCTGTGAAATGCGCTGCTGCCAGATCAGCTGACCCTGGTTCAGGATCACCGCGCTGACGCGACCGTTATCACCGCCAACGATAGCGCCGCCAAAGGCGACCGCAGGCGCAGACTCACCGCGCAGCGAAAGCGCCGGCATATCGAGGTTCACGGTCCATTTTACCGCACCGCTGCTCTGATCCAGTCCCTGCAGCATACCGTTACTGGTGTGAACCAGTACCAGGCCATCGCTGACCACCGGACGGGAGAGCGCTTCACCGGCGACTTTGGTCTGCCACGCCAGCGAGCCGTCGCTGCTGTTGAGTGCAAATACCTGCCCGCGCTCGCTGCCAATATAGATCCGATCGCCGCTGGCGGTGACGCCGCCGGAGAGCAGCGCAGAGATGTTTTTCGAGAAGAAACCAGTCTTCTCAGAGAGATCGACTTTCCACTTCTCTTTACCGTTGCTGGCATCCAGCGCCTTTACCACGCCAAAACGGTCGGCAGCGTAAACGGTGCCGTCCAGCCATGCCGGATGCAGGTTGGAGTAGAAATCGCCAATGCCGTCGCCTACTGACGTGCTCCAGACAGTTTCCGGCGTGAACTGATTTTCCACTTTCGGCAGCGGAGCCATCTTCACTACATCTTCTTCGCCGCTGAATAGCGAGCAACCGCTGAGCAGAGTGACGGAAATCAGCCCTGGCAGCAGGTATTTACGTAATTCCATGTGCGCTCTCTTGTCTGGCTTAACTTAAGTTATCTATTTTCATCTGCAGCATCTGCTTCAGTGCCGGAGAAGCCTGCGAACCCGCGCCTTTACTCCAGGCATCGCGCGCGCCCTGCTTGTCGCCTTTGCTCAGCAATGCTTCACCGCGAATATCTGCCACAATCGCGCTCCAGCCGTCACCCTTAACGTTATCCAGGGTAGCCAGCGCGGCATCAGCCTGCTTCTGCTGCAGCTGAATACGCGCCAGACGCAGGTTGATAACCGCCTGCAGATTGGCATCTTTGGTGTCGTTTAGTCCTTTCTGCAGCAGCGCAATGGCTTTATCAAGCTGGCTGGTCTCAACGTACTGCTTCGCCAGGTCCAGCGCGGCCAGTGCACCGTAGGTATTGCTGTTTTCGCTGGCGAAGCTGGCAACGGCCTCCAGGCTTTCCGGTTTATCCGCCTGCATCGCGCTGGTGAGCTGCTGATACTCCGCAGATGCCGCTTTGCCTGAATTTTCCTGATGCGAACTCCAGTAGCGCCAGCCGCCCAGCGCCGCGATCCCTACTACCACGCCAATCGCCAGTGCTTTGCCGTTATCGGCGAAAAAGCGGCGCAGCGCATCAACCTGTTCATTCTCGTTGCTGTAAACTTCCACGCAATCCCTCTCCTTAAAATGGCTGTTGCCGCGTGCTGCTTACTGCAGCAGCGTCTGCAACGTCGCAGCGGCGTCCTGCTGAGCCAGCGTCTGCTGGTCGCCGGTGCGCAGATCTTTAATCACCACCTGGCCCGCTTTCACTTCATCTTCGCCGAGCACCAGCGCAATGCGTGCGCCCCATTTATCTGCACGGGCAAACTGCTTTTTAAAGTTGCCGCCGCCGAAGTTGGTCATCAGCTTCAGCGCCGGGTTGGCATCACGCAGCGTTTCCGCCAGCTGCATAGCCGCAGACTGAACGCCCTGCCCTGAAGCGATAACATAGACATCAACAACCCGCGTCGGTTCAAATTCAGGATTCACCGCCTGCACCAGCAGCACCAGCCGCTCCAGACCCATGGCAAATCCTACCGCTGGCGTGGCTCGTCCGCCCAGCTGCTCAACCAGGCCATCGTAACGCCCGCCGCCGCATACGGTGCCCTGCGAGCCGAGGCTGCTGGTGACCCACTCAAAGACGGTGCGGTTGTAGTAGTCGAGGCCGCGCACCAGACGCTGGTTGACGCTATAACGAATACCGGCATCATCCAGCAGCGCGCAGAGTCCGGTGAAGTGGGCGCGCGACTCTTCATCCAGGAATTCGCCCAGCGTTGGCGCATCATTCAGCAGCGCCTGAATTTCCGGATTTTTGCTGTCCAGCACGCGCAGCGGATTGGTGTACATGCGGCGTTTGCAATCTTCATCCAGCACATCCTGATGCTGCTCCAGAAACGCCACCAGCGCACTGCGGTAGTCCGCGCGCGCCGCCAGAGAGCCGATGGAGTTCAGCTCCAGTTCAACGTGGTCAGCGATGCCCAGCGCTTTCCACCAGCGCGCGGTCATCATAATCAGCTCAGCATCAACATCCGGCCCCTGCAGGCCAAACACTTCGACGCCCATCTGATGAAACTGACGATAGCGCCCTTTCTGCGGACGCTCGTAGCGAAACATCGGACCGACATACCAGAGGCGCTGCTCCTGGTTATAGAGCAGACCATGTTCAATACCGGCACGTACGCAGCCCGCCGTGCCTTCCGGGCGCAGCGTCAGGCTCTCGCCGTTACGATCTTCAAAGGTGTACATCTCTTTTTCAACCACATCGGTCACTTCACCAATGGCACGGCTGAACAGTGGGGTATGCTCGACGATTGGCAGACGGATTTCACTGTAGCCATAGCTGGCCAGCACCTGCTTCAGGGTGCCCTCGATACGCTGCCAGATTGCGGTGTCGGCTGGCAGGAAGTCGTTCATCCCGCGAATCGCTTGAATATTCTTCGCCACGTTAAAATCTCTTAATACAAAAAAACCTGTCCGGCATCATACCTTATGAGGATGAAACCGCACAGGTTCATTCATAAACTGGTACGCGCCGGGCGCGCACCGCCTGGTTATTTTTCCAGCTGCTGCACGCTGATTCGACGACTCTCATCCAGCATGGATGCCTTGGCACGAATGCGCGCTTCCAGCTGATCGATCATGTCATCGTTGTCGAGACGATCGCGTTGACGAACGCCATCCTCGTAGAAACCGCTTTTCTTGCTGCCGCCGGTAACGCCGAGCGTCGAAACGGTAGCCTCGCCCGGACCGTTGACTACGCAGCCGATAATGGAGACATCCATCGGCGTAATAATATCTTCCAGCCGTTCTTCCAGCGCATTCACGGTACCGATCACATCAAACTCCTGACGTGAGCAGGTCGGACAGGCGATAAAGTTGATCCCGCGCGAACGGATGCGCAGTGATTTCAGGATGTCATAGCCAACTTTTACCTCTTCTACCGGATCGGCTGCGAGCGAAATACGCAGCGTATCGCCGATGCCCTCTGCCAGCAGCAGACCAAGGCCGATTGCCGACTTCACCGCACCCGCGCGCGCGCCGCCCGCTTCGGTGATCCCGAGATGCAGCGGCTGATCGATCGCTTTTGCCAGCAGGCGGTAAGACTCTACGGCAAGAAACACATCAGAGGCTTTAACGCTGACTTTGAACTGATCGAAGTTCAGACGATCGAGATGATCGACATGGCGCATAGCGGATTCCAGCAGCGCCTGCGGCGTGGGTTCGCCATACTTCTCCTGCAGATCTTTCTCCAGTGAACCGGCGTTCACCCCGATACGAATCGGAATGTTGTAATGGCGGGCGCAGTCCACAACCTGACGAATACGTTCGTTGTTGCCGATGTTGCCCGGATTGATACGCAGGCAGTCAACGCCATACTCCGCCACTTTGAGAGCGATACGGTAGTCAAAGTGAATATCCGCTACCAGCGGCACGTTGACCTGTTGCTTAATCAGTTTAAAGGCTTCCGCCGCGTCCATGGTCGGTACCGAGACGCGCACGATATCCACACCCACACGCTCCAGCGCGCGGATCTGGTTAACCGTGGCTTCCACGTCGGTGGTGCGGGTATTGGTCATGGACTGAACGGCGATGGGGGCACCATCGCCGACTGGCACCTTGCCGACGTAAATACGCGTTGATTTGCGACGGATAATGGGTGCTTCGTTATGCATATTTTCTCTCCACAATTCCCCGGAAAGCGCGCTGCGCGTTATTGCGCACCCAGCGTCAGACGGGCAACCTGGTTATTACGGATAAAACGACTTAAATCAACGGGCTGATTCTGATATTGCACGTCAACCGCACGCGGTGCGCCAATTTTCAGACGATACGGAGGCGTGCCGGAGAGGCTGAGCTTGCCACCGCTGCGCTGTATCCCGCTGAACAGTTTTTTGCCGGTTGCATCGCTGACTTCCAGCCAGCAGTCGGCCTTGAAATTCATAACCACAGCGTTGGGATCGCCTGCAGGCTGGCTGACAGCCGCGCTCGCGGTTGGCATGCTGCCAGCTGCGACGCTGTTGGCCGGTGCCGGCGAGGTGGCCGCTGGCGGCGCGTTATCAACCGGCGCCTGCGAAGGAGAAACGACCGCGTTATCACCAGAGGTGGCCGAAGAGGCAGCCGGCGCGCGGCTGCTGTTATCCGCGCTGCCAGCGGTGCTGCTCTGTGAGGTCACCGCGCCGGCACCGTTATCAACCGGCGTGCCGGCGGCATTGGTGTCGCTGTCACTGGTGCTGTCGGTGCTGGTATCGCCCAGCGGAATAGACTGACCGCCGTCGCTGCTGCCGTTCTGATCGGCCATTGAGACCAGATCGTCCTGCGAAGCCTTGTGATTCTGCCACCACCAGGCGCCGGTCAGGCCGATAACAACAAACGCCACCAGCCAGGTAAAGATCATCAGCCAGCCATCGCGCTTTTTGCGGCGCTTGCCCAGCGAGAAGCTCTGCATCGGCGCGATTTTGGCCGCGCGCACCGGCGCCTGCTTTGCCATCATCGGCAGCAGATCGTCTTCCGGTACATGAACCAGGCGGGCATAGGAGCGAATATAACCGCGCAGAAAGGTCGATGCGAGATCGGCCGGCGACTTATCCTCTTCAATGTCACGCACGGTAGAAAGTTTCAGGCACAGGCGCTCAGCGACGTTTTGCTGCGTCAGCCCCATCTGCTCACGGGCCAGACGCAGGCGTTCACCTGTGGAATGTACTGCAGATTTTTCTTGAGTGGCTTCAGTATTCATTAGCTAAATAACGCTGGTACTGTATCGATTGTGGAAAACTTCGCGCCAACCGGTCGCCATAACGTGTAACGTCAGCAGCGTTTCCCTGTTGCGCGGCGAAACGTATCTGTAACCACAGACTCTCTGCCGTTGCGGGCAGACGCTGATGGTAGAGTTCTAAAAGCACGGGAAGCATTTTTCCTGCCGGCTGCATCAGCTGCCGTTCACCCTCCTCCAGCAGCCAGTTTCCCTGCTCAGGTGCGGCTTCCAGCGCCTGCAGCAGCCGTTTGCGCCCGGCGGCCTCGTCGCCCGCCTGCAGATAACAATAGCCTGAAATCAGAAGGAGATCCTGACGGGCATCGCTCTCCGGCGCCGCACTTGCCAGCTTAAACTGTTGATGCGCTTCGCCATACTGCCCTAATCTGCAGAGAAACGCACCGTAATTGTTAGCGACATAACCATTAGCGGGCGCTAACTGTTGTGCCCGCTGGTAGTACCGGCGCGTCTGTATACTATTCTGCTGCGCCTGAGCGACCCGCGCCAGCGCCAGGGGCACGCGGTAATCTTCAGGAGCCACGCGCTGCGCCTGCAGCAGATTGCGTTCAGCAGCCGCTAAATTATTTGCGGCTAAATAGTGCAGTCCCAGCTGCAGACGAATATCCGCCGCACGATGTGATGACGGGCCGGTGACACACCCGGTTACAACAAAGCCTGCCGCAACGGCAATACCTAATCCTTTTAGCATAGCGCTCTCCCTGCGAATAAACCGGGAGAGTGCCACGCTTTACGCCCGCAGCGAATCGGCGGGCGTGCGGTTTCAGATCGCCTTCACAGAGATAGCGTCACCCGCCATCTTTTTACGCAGCGTACGCTTGGTACGGTCGATCACATCGCCCGCCAGCTGGCCGCAGGCCGCATCGATATCATCGCCGCGGGTTTTACGCACGATAGTGGTAAAGCCATAGTCCATCAGCACTTTAGAGAAGCGATCGATACGGCTGTTGGAGCTGCGGCCATAAGGGGCTCCCGGGAAGGGGTTCCATGGGATCAGGTTGATCTTGCAGGGCGTATCCTTCAGCAGCGCTGCCAGCTCATGCGCATTGTCGGTGCTGTCGTTGATATGGTCCAGCATCACATACTCAATGGTCACGCGGCCCTGATTGGCATTGGATTTGCCGATATAGCGCTTCACCGCCGCCAGGAAGGTTTCGATATTATATTTTTTGTTGATCGGGACAATTTCATCGCGAATGGTATCGTTCGGCGCGTGCAGCGAGATCGCCAGCGCTACGTCAATCATATCGCCAAGCTTATCCAGCGCGGGCACAACGCCTGAGGTGGAGAGCGTGACGCGGCGCTTGGAGAGGCCAAAGCCAAAATCATCCAGCATAATATCCATCGCCGGCACGACGTTGTTCAGGTTGAGCAGCGGCTCACCCATGCCCATCATCACCACGTTGGTAATAGGACGCTGGCCGGTGACTTTCGCGGCGCCAATAATTTTGGCCGCGCGCCATACCTGACCAATAATTTCGGAAACGCGCAGGTTGCGGTTAAAACCCTGCTGCGCCGTAGAGCAGAATTTGCACTCCAGCGCGCAGCCTACCTGAGAAGAGACGCACAGCGTGGCGCGCTCCGCCTCCGGAATATAGACCGTCTCCACCAGCTGATCGCCTACGCGAATCGCCCATTTGATGGTGCCGTCGCTGGAGCGCATCTCCTCCGCTACTTCCGGCGCGCGGATCTCTGCGCGCTGCATCAGCTTGCCGCGCAGCACTTTATTGATATCCGTCATCTGCTCGAAATCGTCGCAGCAGTAGTGGTAAATCCACTTCATGACCTGATCGGCACGGAACGGCTTCTCGCCCATTTCGATAAAAAATTCACGCATCTGCTGACGATTGAGATCGAGCAGGTTAATTTTTTCGTTTTTAGGAGAAACCACGGCGGGGGACGCGTCAGCTGGCGTCACAATCTGTTCAGACATAATAATCTCTGGCCTCGTTGTTACACGTTACGGCTCTGGTTAGGAAGAAGAAAAAACAGCGCCCCGGCTGAGCCAGGCTCAACAGGGGCGCATTATTGTACTATAACTGTGGCACGATGCCAGGGTAACCGTTTTACGCCAGCGTAAAAGGTGTAAACTCCCCTGTCCGCTTCAGCCGCAATGCACTTAGCGGGTGCGCGCGCAGACTTCGTTTTCAGCGAAGAAGTAAGCGATTTCACGGGCAGCAGACTCTGCAGAGTCAGAACCGTGGGTCGCGTTTTCGGTGAAGCTGTCTGCGTAATCTGCACGCAGGGTGCCTGCCAGTGCGTTGTCCGGGTTGGTCGCACCCATCAGGTCACGGTGACGCTGAACGGCATTTTCGCCTTCCAGAACAGAAACCACTACCGGGCCAGAGGTCATGAACTCAACCAGACCATCAAAGAATGGACGGCCTTTGTGCTCAGCGTAGAAGCCTTCAGCCTGCTCTTTGGTCAGGTGCAGCATTTTTGCGCCAACGATTTTGAAGCCCGCGCTCTCAAAACGGTTGTAGATAGCACCGATAACGTTCTTAGCAACGGCGTTTGGTTTAATGATGGAGAAAGTACGTTCGATTGCCATGATTACCTCTGAATTAGCATCCTGAATAAACCGGGAACCCTCTCCCGGTAAGAAAAACGCGCCGATTATAGGGAGATCGACGCGTGTTGCCTATGAGTGATTGGTGGAATTATTGAAAATAATTACTTTTTGCGGTGCAGGCTGCACCGTGACGCACCCGCCACGGGTTTACGCCCTGTGCTGCAGGCCGGATATCTTCAGCAGAACAGATGCTGCATTTTCATCCCGCGGCGCTCACTTTAGCCATTGCGGGCTTGAGATAGCCTGCACATTCCCGGAGACTGACCTTTTCCGCAAGAAGAGAGAAGATGGCAATGACGGTTCCCCTGTTTGTATCTGCTGAGTGGCTGCATGAGCACTACGGTGATGAAGAAGTACAGGTGCTGGATGCGCGCATGGTTCCGCCGGGTCAGGATGCAGTGCGCGATGTCACCGCAGAGTATCTGGCCAGTCACCTGCCGCAGGCAGCTTTCTTTAATATCGAAGCGCTTTCCGATCACACCAGCCCTTACCCGCATATGATGCCCCGCCCGGAGAGTTTTGCTGTCGCAATGCGTGAGCTGGGGGTGGTGCAGGATAAGCATCTGATTGTGTATGACGAGGGTAATCTCTTCTCTGCCCCGCGCGCCTGGTGGATGCTGCGCACCTTTGGCTGCCAGCGCATCTCCATTCTGGCCGGCGGTCTGCAGGGCTGGAAAGCCGCAGGTTTGACTACCGCAGACGGCCCGGTGGCGCTGCCGGAAGGTGACTTCGCGGCACACTTCGACAGCAGTCAGGTGAAGCGACTGAACGATGTACTGCTGCTCAGCCATGAAGGAGGCGCGCAGATTGTGGACGCGCGCGCAGCAAACCGCTTTAACGCTGAGGTGGATGAGCCGCGTCCCGGCCTGCTGCGCGGACATATTCCGTACAGCCTGAATCTGCCGTGGAACAGTCTGGTGGAGAATGGCGCGCTGAAACCCGCCGCCGAGCTGCGTCAGCAGTTTGCGCAGGCAGGCGTGGCGCTGGATAAGCCCATCGTTGCCAGCTGCGGCTCGGGCGTAACGGCGGTGGTGCTGATTCTGGCGCTGACGGCGCTGGGCGTCCGCGACGCAACGCTCTATGACGGCTCCTGGGGCGAATGGGGCAGCCGCGACGATTTACCGATTGAAAAATAGTCACCTGCCTGAAACCAGGGCGCCATGAATGGCGCCCCTACAGGGAATTCCCGCGTTATGCGCGTGCCAGGGCCATACGCATCAACATACGATGGTTAAATGATGCGCTGGCTGCCTTTAAAATCGCGCAGGAAACTGCCCCAGCGCCGCTCATAAAATGGCGTGATATGCGCGGTAAAAAAATGGCTGACGCCATGCTGTCCGGCATCCACTTCGCAGATATCAACAGGAGCATCATCGGTCAGCGTATCGGTCGCCACGCTGCCTGCGGCCTGAATAATTTCATCGATATCACTGTCAGCTTCTATACCAATCAGCAGATTAGGCGCTTCGTTCACGCTTTCACGCAGGCTGGCAATGTAGGCGCGGCGCACCTGTTTATATTTAGCAAACAGCTGGGTCAGGGAGTCGATCATCTGTGCCGGCGGCTCAGCTACCTCCGACAGCAGCAGCGCGTGGCCGCCCTCCAGCACTGTCTGCTGGCTCAGCGCACTTCCCTCCTCACCCAGCAGATGCGCGATTTCACCCGGCGTAAACTCTTTACCCGCTGGTAATTTCGGGTTCAGAAACAGCGCTTCCCCCAGCGTCATCTCAAACAGCGTACGCGCCGGCAGGCGCAGCCACGGCTGTTCATCCGTTATCGCTTCGCGCATAGCCGCCTCAGAGCTGAAGAACGGGATCACGCTACCGCCTCCCTCTTTCTCCCAGTGCTGTAACTCGACGGGCGAGGTCGCGTTAAACTGTTCAGCCGGGCTTTCGCCTGGCACCCAGACATCTGCGGCCAGCAACAGCTGAAAAAACTCCGGGCGATGCGCCGGCTCGGTGGCCGCCAGCTTCAGCACCTCTTCAAGACGATTACTCATGCGTGTTTCATTCCAAAAAAGCGGGCAGGAGCCAGCCTGCCCGAAGCGGGATTATTTCAGTAACAGGTTGGCAAGGGTACGCACGCCGAGTCCGGTTGCGCCTGCTGACCACTGATCCACCGCGCTTTTGCGGTAGGTGGCGGAGCAGTCGATATGCAGCCAGCCCTGCTGATATTTTTCAACAAACCACGAGAGGAATGCGGCCGCGCTGCTGGCGCCGGCGGCGTGAGCAGGGCTGGCGATGTTGTTGAGATCGGCAAAATTTGACGGCAGATGGCTGCGGTGAAACTCCGCCAGCGGCAGACGCCAGAACGCTTCATTTTCGCCGGTGGCGCTGCCCAGCAGCGACTCAGCCAGCACATCGTCGAAGGTAAACAGCGCATGATAGTCGTTGCCGAGCGCCGTTTTGGCTGCGCCGGTCAGCGTGGCAGCATCAATCAGCAGCTCCGGCTTCTGCTCGCTGGCGTCAATCAGGCCATCCGCCAGCACCAGACGCCCTTCCGCATCGGTGTTCATCACCTCAACGGTTTTACCGTTGCGGTAGCGGATGATATCGCCAAGACGGAATGCGTTGCCGCTGACCATGTTATCGGCACAGCAGAGATAGAGTTTTACGCGCTTCGTCAGCCCGCGGGCAATCGCCAGCGCCAGCGCGCCGGTGACGGTCGCCGCTCCGCCCATATCGGACTTCATAGAGTCCATAAATGCGCTCTGCTTCAGGCTGTAGCCGCCGGTATCAAAGGTGATCCCTTTACCGACCAGACAGGCGTAAACCGGCGCATCTGCGTCACCGGTCGGGTTGAAGTCAAGCGCCAGCAGTACCGGCACGCGCGACGAACCACGCCCAACGGTATGGATACCGCTATACCCCTGCTCGCGCAGATCTTCGCCTTTAGTGATGCGATAGCTGACGGCATCGCCACCCGCGTCTCTGATCAGATCGATAGCGCTGTGCGCCAGCTGTTCCGGGCTCAGGTCTTCCGCGGGCAGGTTAATGGTATCGCGCACCCAGTCAATAATCTGCAGACGACGATCGAATTCAGCGCGATCGCTGTCGCTGAGCGCCGGCCATTCCACCTGGCGCGCGCCTTTCGGGCTGCGATAGCCCTGCCAGAATGCCCAGCACTTTTCCAGATCCCAGTCGTCACCGCACAGCGCAACGTGACGGATCCCCTGGCTGTCGAGCTTGCGCGCCGCGCGCTGAATCGTCAGCAGCGCATCACTGCCCGTAAGGTGCAGCGTCATACCACTCTCGCTGCTGCTCAGCAGGGCTTTTTCGCCCCAGCGCGCATCAGCAGGCTGCGTGCTGAGCGTAATATTCATCGGTTGTGTTGTCATCGCGTCGCTCCGTTTACGTTTGGTCTCATTCCACGCCAGACCGGCGCGGAGTGGCATGGATCAGCGGGCGGCTGCCGGGGCAACGGCCCGCATCCGGCTGACGGCTTTATTGACCAGCGCAATCGCGTAGTCAATCTCCTCCTGCGTAGTGAAACGCCCCAGCGAAAAGCGCAGCGAGCTGTAGGCCAGCTCCGGCTCAACGCCCATTGCGCGCAGCACATAGGAGGGTTCCAGACTCGCCGAGGTACAGGCTGAGCCGGATGAAAGCGCCAGATCTTTCAGCGCCATAATCAGCGTTTCACCCTCAACCTGCGCAAAGCTGATATTGAGGATATTTGGTGCGCTGTGCGCCAGCGAGCCGTTAAGCTGTACGCCGCTCAGCTGGCTGATGCCCTGCCAGAGCCGCTGACGCAGCGTGGCGAGTCGCGTCATCTCTTCTGCCATTACCTCGCCTGCCAGCGCATAGGCTTCACCCATACCGACAATCTGATGCACCGGCAGCGTTCCGGAACGCATACCGCGCTCGTGCCCGCCGCCATGCATCTGTGCGTCAATCTTCACCTGCGGCTTGCGGCGTACCCAGAGCGCACCGATGCCTTTGGGTCCATAGAGCTTATGCGCCGAGAACGACATCAGATCCACCGGCAGCGTGCTGACGTCAAGCGGCAGCTTGCCCACGCTCTGCGTGGCGTCCACGTGGAACAAAATGTCACGCGCGTGACAGAGCGCGCCCAGCGCCGCAATATCCTGGATGACACCCGTTTCGTTGTTCACGTGCATCAGCGACACCAGCACGGTATCGTCGCGCAGTGCGGCAGCCAGCATATCCGGCGTGACAATACCGTCGCTGCCGGGCGTCAGCCAGGTCACATCAAACCCTTCGCGCACCAGCTGCAGACAGCTATCGAGTACCGCTTTATGTTCCGTCTGGCTGGTAATAATATGCCGTCCGCGCGCCTGACGGGCGTGTGCTGCCCCTTTAATGGCGAGGTTATCCGCTTCGGTCGCGCCGGAAGTAAAGACTATTTCGCGCGGATCGGCGTTAACCAGCGCCGCAATCTGATTGCGGGCAACATCAACGACCTCTTCAGCCTGCCAGCCAAAGCGGTGGGAACGGGATGCGGGATTACCGAAGGTGCCATCCAGCGTCAGACACTGCATCATTCTGCTGGCGACCCGTGGATCCACAGGCGTGGTCGCTGCGTAATCCAGATAGATCGGTAATTTCATGGCGCTGTAACTCCGTAAAATAAAACACAGGTCTTTATAGCATGATTCAGCCTGCAGAGAGTAAACCGGTCATGCGGCCGGTGACGGGAGCGCTAACAGCACAAAGCCCCGGGGGCTTAATCGCTAAGCGCCCGGGGCTTTGTAAAAGTCAGTCTTCAGTCAGGCAATAGGATTGCGATCAGGCACGCAGATTAACGTTGATGGTTTCCTGCACGCGATGCTGCTGAAAACGACGGTTATCCACGCTGTTCTGACGGTCAGCAACATCCAGGATTTCCTGATTATTCACCAGCTCAGCCAGCGTAATATTATTCAGGAAATCGCTGATGCGCTCGCTGAGATCGCGCCACAGCACGTGAGTCAGGCAGCGTTCGCCACCCTGACAGCCCTCTTTACCCTGACATTTGGTCGCATCCACCGACTCATCTACCGCGGTGATCACCGCACCCACTGCGATAGCATTAGCATCTTTGCCCAGCAGATAACCGCCACCCGGCCCGCGCACGCTGGCAACCAGGCCGTGCTTACGCAGACGCGAGAACAGCTGTTCCAGATAGGAGAGTGAAATCCCCTGACGCTCGGAAATATCCGCCAGCGGTACCGGCCCCTCATGCGAATGCAGGGCTACGTCCAGCATAGCGGTAACGGCATAGCGTCCTTTGGATGTCAGTCTCATAGCGTAAAACCTCGTCGGCATCCGCCCTTACTCAGGCGGGTTATCGGTGGAATGTCAGTCAGCGCAGTCTGCCATTCCCGAGTATTTTGGTCAACTATTTAACCTAGTAATTTACTCAACTATTTAACCTGGCGTTTTACTCAACTATTACCCTTATCGCCTTTGGGTTTTTCAAAGGAGGAGAGCATGCCGCGCAGAATATTCAGCTCATCGCGTTCCGGACGGGCGCGCGTATAGAGGCGGCGCAGTTTGCTCATCACCTGGCTCGGCGTGCCGGTACGGATAAAGCCGCTTTCCAGCATCATCTGCTCGATATGCTGATAAAAGCGTTCCAGATCGTCCACCAGCGGATAAGGTGAGGCTTCATATTCCGGCTGCGGAGCCGCTTTTTCCTGCGCATCCAGCCACGCCATACGCACTTCATAAGCGATAATCTGCACCGCCATCGCCAGATTCAGCGAGCTGTACTCCGGGTTAGCCTGAATAGCTACGTGATAATGGCACTTCTGCAGTTCGTCGTTGGTCAGTCCGACGCGCTCACGGCCAAATACCAGCGCGACCGGTGCCTGCTGCCCCTCTTCCACGCTCTTAATGCCGCACTCGCGTGAATTCAGCATCGGCCATGGCAACGACCGTGAACGGGCGCTGGTGCCGACCACCAGGCTGCAGCCGGCAATCGCCTCATCCAGCGTATCAACAATGCGGGCGTTGCCGATAACGTCGCTGGCACCCGCCGCAAGAGAGATCGCCTGCGAGTCAGGTTTAACCAGCGGATTCACCAGATAAAGGTTGCTTAACCCCATGGTTTTCATGGCGCGGGCAACAGAACCCATGTTGCCGGTGTGGGACGTTTCAACCAGTACAATTCGGATATTTTGCAGCATAATTATGAGCGGGTGAGAAAATGATGACGCGCATCCTAACATAAATGCAGGACATTTGCTGAACACGCTGCTATACTCCGCGCCGTTTTCCCCGTTCTTTAACATCCAGCGAGAGATACCGATGCATCCGATGCTCAACATCGCCGTGCGCGCAGCGCGCAAGGCCGGAAATTTAATTGCCAAAAATTACGAAACTCCCGACGCTGTCGAAGCCAGCCAGAAAGGCAGCAACGACTTCGTGACCAATGTTGACCGTGACGCAGAAAGCCTGATTATCGAAGTCATTCGTAAATCTTACCCACAACACACCATCATCACCGAAGAGAGCGGTGAGCTGGCGGGTGAGGATCAGGATATTCAATGGGTAATCGATCCGCTGGATGGCACCACCAACTTCATCAAACGTCTGCCACACTTCTCCGTCTCTATTGCCGTGCGCATTAAAGGCCGCACTGAAGTGGCTGTGGTTTACGATCCAATGCGTAATGAACTTTTCACCGCCGTACGCGGTCAGGGCGCACAGCTGAATGGCTATCGTCTGCGCGGCAGCAACGCCCGCGATCTGGATGGCACCATCCTGGCGACCGGCTTCCCGTTCAAGGTTAAGCAGCACGCGACGCCATATATCAATATTGTTGGCAAACTGTTTACCCAGTGCGCAGACTTCCGTCGCAGCGGTTCAGCCGCGCTGGATCTGGCTTATGTCGCAGCCGGCCGCGTGGATGGCTATTTCGAGATTGGCCTGAAGCCGTGGGATTTTGCAGCGGGTGAGCTGCTGGTACGTGAGGCTGGCGGTCTGGTGACTGACTTCACCGGCAACCACGGTTATCTGCACTCAGGTAACATCGTAGCCGGCAATCCGCGCGTCGTAAAAGCCATGCTGGCTAATATGCGCGAAGAGCTGAGCGAAGCGCTGAAGCGCTAAGCAAAAAAAGGCGGCCCGCGGGCCGCCTTTTTTAATGGTACTGATTAACGACGTTCGTGCGTTAACACCTGACGCGGCTGAGTACGGCGACCTACACCACCCAGAATCGCTGCCAGCACGGCTTCGATAATCAGCATGATGAAGGTGAACCAGCTCGCTTTCGCCGTAGCAGCGGCAGCCTGTTCTGCTGCTTCACGTGCTTTCTGCTCCGCTTCCTGCTTCAGCTGCTGATACTTCTGCATCGCCTGCTGATAGCTCTGCTCTGCCTGGTTAACAATCTGTTCTGCTTCCTGGTCACTCTTACCGGTACGCGCTTTGATAATATTTTTCAGCGCATCGCGGTCAGCAGCCTGCAGCGTATCAGAATGACGGCTCAGCACGCCTTTAAACCAGTTGCTCAAATCAGCATCCGCGTTCTGCGGATTTTGTGCCGTATTTTTTGCCTGATTCTCAGCGTTGTTCGCTTCGTTATTTGCATCCTGCTGCAGATTTTCTGGCTGTAATTCCGGCTTGCCGGTCTGGCGCAGCGTGGTCTCCAGCTCATTCTGCAGATCGTCGAGGTTAATATTATTTTCCTGCAGCTTCTCTTTCGCCATATTGGTCAGCGAAGGCGCAACAGAAGAAATACCATTACCCAGCGCATTTACACCTGAACCCAGAATATTAAAGGCGCCGCCAATAATACCGCTTGCCAGAGAGAAAGCCAGCCACAGAGTAATAAGCGTACTGACACCAAACATCAGTAAACCGTGCAGTGCGCCTTCGCGCTGTGCCAGACGGCCGGCGATATAGCTACCTACCGCCATCGCAATCAGCATGCTGGCACCGGTCCAGATCAGCGCGCCAGTACCAAGATGCTCCAGAGGATTTTGCTCCTGCTGTGGATCGATGGTGGTGGCACCAATTGCCGTCCCCAATACTCCCAGTAATATATGAACAATCAGCGCAGCGATAACACCTGCAAATATTGCGCTCCATGAAATGCGTTTTAACGGCAGTCCCGCATGTGTATCGGTCACGGTCTCCGTGATGCCATTATGAGTCCGGATTTCAGGCATAGTATTCTCCTCGCAAAAAACGACGACTGATAAAAGTTTATTTTAAAAAAGTTAATTCTCAGCTGATGTCATTTAGCGTAGACAGAGAATGCTATTTACACCAGAGGTGCACAGCAGGATATTTTTCTCTGATAGCGGAAAATTAAACATCCGGCAGATTATGCGCGGCCGGATGTTTATCCCGGGTCCGGTTAAAAGGGGCGCAGGCCGTTGCTGGCAGCGGGGAGTGCACTCTGCCACAGAAGTATTCCGGCCAGTATCAGCGCAATGGCCCCCAGCAGCATAAGCAGCGCCATCACTACCGCACTCCGTTTTTGATCGGCTGCTGAACGGCTCAATTTTGCTGCCATCACGCGCGAACGCTGAACCACGATACCCAGCAGCGACACCGTCAGCGCAGTCCCCAGCGCCATCGCCAGCGCAGCGGCCACGCCCCACAGATAAACATCAATCACTTTAGCGAATAGCAGCATCATCAGCGCCCCTGAACAGGGGCGCAGGCCCATGGAGAGGACCAGCAGCAGCTGAGTCCTGAAGCTCACCGCGTGCGCCAGCTGATGCGCATCCGGTACATGCGTATGGCCACATGCGCAGGCTGCGTCATGCTGATGCTGCGTATGTATTGCCCGGATCTGCCAGCCCGCCGCCGGACGCAGGGCTGCCCGCAGCGATTTCACGGCGCGACAGCCCAGCCAGCAGCCCAGCGCGATAACCAGCAGGTAGCTCCCCTTTTCCAGCCAGTAGCTGCTGAGATGGAGCTGGCGCGATGAGGTCTGCAGTACCACCAGCATCAGCGTCACCAGGGCAATGGCTACCCCGCCCTGCAGCAGCGCAGCCAGCAGAGTCAGACGAATGCTGGTGCGCAACTGCGCAGGGTGCGTCGCTAAAAAAGTGGCGATCACCACTTTGCCATGCCCCGGTCCCAGCGCGTGCAGGACGCCATACGCCAGGCTCAGCAGCAGCAGCGTTATCCCCGCCTGGCGCGGCTGTGCTGCGACCTGCTGCAGCAGCTGTGTCAGGGAATGGTTAAGCGCTTTCTGCCACAGCACGCTCTGTAACAGAATGTGCGGCCAGGCGTGCCAGAGCAGCATTGCGGTCAGCAGCAGCAACAGGCCGGCGGCGGGCAGTGGCCAGCGACGCCGCGTAGGGAGCGGAATATTCAGCGACATATCAGCGTCACCGTCTGGGCAAACTGGCGGCCCAAATCCATATCTTCCGGCGGCGCGTCAGCTTTATCCAGCGACAGTGCATACTGCTGCAGCGACGCGTCCGGCTGTGGGGTCGTAAGCTTCAGCTGGCAGTGCGCCTTTAGGTTCTCATCCATGGCAATATCCTGTGACGTCTCATACTGCATATCAACAAAATAGCTGGGATCAAACGTCAGCATACGGTAACGCTTCCCGGCCAACGGCTGCGGCTCGCCCAGCGGCACAATAAATTCGAGCACGGCCTTATGTCCGCTACGCGACAAATTGTACTCCTGCGGCAAATTAAGAAATTTTATCCGCGTTTTCTCCTGCCACAGCTCGGTAAAATAGTGCTGACCCAGTACGTTAGCCATCACCTGAGCCGCCAGCTTTTTCCATACCACATCACCCGGACTGGCCTGCCCGGCATCATAAAGCAGGTCGGCGGAGGTGATTTCGTCCATCGTCCAGACCATTTTTATGCCGGTCAGCCGATCGTTCTGGCTTTTCAGCTCTGCTTTCATCGCAATAAAACTGTGCGGATGGCATGCAGCCGCAGCGGAGAAAAACAGCGTAACCAGTAAAAGCGCAATTTTCATATGTTATAAAGTAACAATTTATAAGGTAAAGGTTTACGTGGCCCGAAAAAAACTGTGACCCGCCCTGAAGCTCTGAGTAAAAGTCTGCACCGATAGCGTAATTTCAGCGCGATATTGGCTATTCTTAGCTGAAAAATGAGCTGCGGATAAAATACGTGATGAGTTTTGCGCCTGCTACAGCACCGCTCTTCAGCCGTTCCCAGCGACGTTGCCATCTGTTACTGCTGTTATTTCTGCCCGCCCCCGCCCTGACGCTCGATAAACTGTGCCAGCTGAACGGCGTTGATCCTGCGGTTGCCCGTCAGGATATCGCGGATGTGGGCGATGAGATACAGCGCTTTCATCAGCTGGAACTGCATCAGATGGTGGATGGCAGCTTTCGCATTCACGGCACGGAACTGGACAGAAGACTCTGCCTGATCCACTGGCTGCGACGCGCGCTGCGCCTGTCGCAGGCGTTTGTCTGCGACCATTTTGTTCCCGCCCTGCGTCAGCGGCTCAAAGTTTTGCAGATTGAAAAAGCGCTGTGGGATGAGATCAACCTGCAGGCGCTGATCCAGCACTGCAGCCTGCGGCTGATGCGCAATTTCTCTCCCCGCGACCAGCTTTTTCTGCTTATTTTTATGAAGTATGCCCTTTGTCAGCGTCAGGCGGCGCTGTTCAGCGAGCGGCAGCGCAGCTGGCTGGCAGACAAAGCGGAGCGTGCCGCAGCAGACGATGTCATTCACCACTGGCAGAAACGCTGTCATCTGATGCCCGATGCCAGCGAAACCGATTTCTGGACGCTGCTCTTCAGTCTGATTCATGCGCCTGATGCCACCCAGCTGAGTGTGCCACAGGCGCACCGGTTGATGAGTGCCACCGAAGCGCTGATTGCGCGTTTTGAACAGCTGGCAAAAACGCGCATCCGCAACCAGCATGAGCTGAAGCTCCAGCTCTATACTCATCTGGCGCAGGCGCTGGACCGCAGCCATTTTTCTATTGGCATCGATAATAGCGTGGCGCTGGATGTGGCGCGGCTCTATCCGCGGCTGATGCGCACCACCGAGCGCGCGCTGTACCATTTCAGCAGCGACTTTGGCACGCAGTTCAGCGCGGAAGAGACCAGCCTGGTGGCGGTGCTGTTTGGTGCCTGGATGATGCAGGAGAGCGCGCTGCAGGAGAAGCAGGTACTGCTGCTCACCGGCGTCGACGCCGCGCTGGAGCAGCTGCTGGAGCAGCAGCTGCGCGACATGACGCTGCTGCCGATCAATATAACCTATCAGGATATGCTGCACTTCCAGCGCGAGGGCGCACCGCGCGATGTGGCGCTGGTAGTGACTCCCTATGCTATTTCGCTGCCGCTCTTTTCGCCGCCGCTGATCCATGCAGAACTGCCGTTAAGCGATCATCAGCAGCAGCGTATTCTTCAGCTGCTGGACGCCTGAGCCGCAGGGCGCAGGAACAGCGCCGGCAGCGCCACCAGCGCCATGACCCAGAAGAGATGCCCCTGCAGGTGGGCAAACAGGACACCGCAGATCATGGTCATCACGGCAATTCCGCCCCCCATCGCCAGCGCCGAGTAGAGCGACTGCAGGCGAATCACCTCGGTGCCTTTACGTGCAGCGATAAAGCGCATCGCCGCCAGGTGGCAGATGGTAAAACTGCCGCAGTGCAAAATCTGTGCGACAACCAGCAGCGGCAGCGCGGTCGTGGCACCGAGCAGCGTCCAGCGCAGCAACGCGCAGACGCCGGAAAGCAGCAGCAGATCGCGCGCGCTCCAGCGTCTGAACAGACGGTTACTGAGGGCAAAGACTACAATCTCCGCCACCACGCCGAGCGACCACAGATACCCCACCACGGAGGCGGAGTAGCCCGCCTGCTGCCACCAGATGGCACTGAGGCTGTAGTAGGCGGCATGCGCGCCCTGCAGCAGCGTAACGCAGATCATAAAACGCCAGACGCTCTTTTCCCGCAGCAGATCGCGCCACGCCGCCCAGCCGCCACTGGCGCCCTGTCGCGCCTCACCCTGCGGACGCGTCTGCGGTGGCAGCAGCATCCCGCTCAGCATGGCCACGACGCCCAGACTCAGCAGCAGCAAAACCGCCTGATAAGAATAAGCGCTGACCAGCATGCCGGTGAGCGCCGAGCTGATGACAAACGCCAGCGATCCCCACAGCCGCACCGGACCGTAGGCCAGCCCAATCTGGCGCGTCCAGGTTGCCGCCAGCGCATCACTCAGCGGCACCAGCGGAGAGAAAAAGAGATTGAACCCTACCATGACCAGCAGCAGCCAGAGCCACTGGCCGCCGAACCAGAAGCCGAGAGCGAACAGTGCAGTCAGAAGCGCCAGCAGCCGCAGCGCGACAATCAGCTGAGCCGGATTTTTAACCTGTGAAGCGATAAGCAGGCTGCCGGCGAAGCGCGCGACCATGCCACAACCGAGCAGCAGGCCAATTTTTTCCGCATCGAGTCCGCTGCCCTGCAGCCAGACGCTCCAGAAAGGTAAATAGATGCCGTAGCAAAAAAAGTAGGTGAAATAGCTCAGTCCCAGCCATCTGGCTGATGCGATGGTCATGCTCTCTCCTGTGGCGCGCGCCACTGCCTGCGGTTTGGGCGCTACTTTGGCAAAGCACCGGCTAAAAAGAAACCCGCAGAGCGGATCAATCGTGCGCTAAGCAGTGGAAAATGCACCAATAAAAAAGGATGGCCGGAGCCATCCTTTTTTCATCCGTTAAAACCTGTCAGGCATAAACGGGCAGACGGGCACAGATATCGAGCACTTTCTGTTTGGTGCGTTCGATGGTGGCCTCGTCATTCACGTTATCCAGCACGTCGGCGATCCAGCCAGCCAGTTCACGCACGTCTGCTTCTTTGAAGCCGCGACGGGTTACCGCTGGTGTACCGATACGCACGCCAGAGGTCACAAACGGGCTTTTCGGATCGTTTGGCACGCTGTTTTTGTTCACGGTGATATTTGCACGTCCCAGAGCGGCATCCGCTTCTTTACCGGTCAGGCCTTTGCTCACCAGATCGATCAGGAACAGATGGTTATACGTACCGCCGGAAACGATGTTGTAACCGCGCTCCAGCAGGACTTCAACCATCGCTTTAGCGTTTTTAGCCACCTGCTGCTGATAGGTTTTGAACTCCGGCTCCATCGCCTCTTTGAAAGCTACAGCTTTACCGGCGATGACGTGCATCAGTGGGCCGCCCTGTCCGCCAGGGAAGACCGCAGAGTTGAGCTTCTTATACAGATCCTCATCTCCGCCCTGCGCCAGAATCAGGCCGCCACGCGGACCCGCCAGCGTTTTATGCGTAGTTGTGGTCACGATATGCGCGTGCGGAACCGGGTTAGGATAGACGTCAGCTGCCACCAGACCTGCCACGTGAGCCATATCCACAAACAGCCAGGCGCCGATGCTGTCAGCGATTTCACGCATTTTTGCCCAGTCGCAGACGCCGGAGTAGGCAGAAAAGCCGCCGATGATCATTTTTGGCTTATGCGTCTGCGCCAGCTCGGCCAGTTCGTCATAGTTGATTTTGCCGGTTTCATCGATGCCGTACGGGATAACGTTGTAGAGTTTTCCGGAAAGATTGACCGGTGAACCGTGGGTCAGGTGACCACCGTGCGCCAGATTCATACCAAGAATGGTATCACCCGGCTGCAGCAGCGCGGTGTAAACAGCGAAGTTTGCCTGCGAACCAGAGTGAGGCTGAACGTTGGCAAAATCTGCACCAAACAGGGCTTTTGCGCGGTCGATCGCCAGCTGCTCAACGATATCAACATATTCACAACCGCCGTAGTAGCGCTTGCCCGGATAGCCTTCCGCGTATTTATTGGTGAGCTGTGAACCTTGCGCCTGCATAACGCGCGGGCTGGTGTAGTTTTCTGAAGCGATCAGTTCAATGTGCTCTTCCTGACGCACTTTCTCCTGCTCCATAGCCTGCCACAAATCGGCATCATAATCGGCAATGTTCATATCACGCTTTAACATCCGCATCTCCTGACTCAGCAACTTTAACGGCAATTTAAGCCCCCGCTTAGGGGCGAAGGCCAACAGTGTAAACGGTTTTGCCAGGGGACGATAGCGCCAGGGCGCTCTTTTTACGCAAACGATTGGCATGCCGCTGGAACGCCTTTTTTACGCTTTAGCTGCACGCAAAAAAAGGGCATGGATTGACGGAAGATCAGCGTAAACCGCCCGGAATGCGTACCCGGCTCGCGCTAAAAGCTGCTGCTGCCGGTTTACAGCCGGACGTGCACGGCATAAGATGCATTTAAAATACATCTTTTAAGTTATCCGCTGAGGAACACACCATGCTTGACGCTCAGACTATCGCGACCATTAAATCTTCCGTGCCCGCTATAGCCAAAATGGGACCCGCTCTTACCGGCTGTTTTTACCACAAACTGCTGAACGATCATCCTGAACTGAAAAACGTGTTTAACATGAACAATCAGCGCAGCGGCGATCAGCGTGAAGCTCTGTTTAATGCGATTTGCGCTTACGCCACCCATCTGGAGGATTTGCCAGCGCTGCTGCCGGCGGTCGAGAAAATTGCGCAGAAGCACGCCAGCCTGAATATCCGGCCTGAACAGTACGATCTGGTAGGCGCCACGCTGCTGGCCACCATGAAGGAGCAGCTCAATCCGGACGAGGAGGTACTTGCGGCCTGGGGCAAAGCGTATGCGCTGCTGGCGCAGGTCTTTATTCAGCGTGAAGAAGCTATCTATCAGGCATCTGAGCAGAAGAGTGGTGGCTGGCGCGGCCTGCGTGACTTTCGTATCCGCCGCATTACGCCGGAAAGCAGCGTGATTACCAGTCTGGAGCTGGTTCCCAATGACGGGCAGCCGGTGGCCGATTTTCTGCCGGGACAATACCTGACGCTCAGCCTGCGTCTGACAGAAAACGGGTTTATGCAGCATCGCCAGTATTCGCTGACGCACGCGCCTGACGGCAAAGCCTACCGTATTGCTGTCAAACGTGAAGCGCACGGCACCGTGTCGGGCTGGCTGCACGACTGCGCCCGGGTGGGAAATATTGTGCAGTGCAGCGCGCCGGCGGGTGACGTCGTGCTGCAGACAGAACCAGCGACGCCGGTGACGCTGATCTCAGCGGGCGTCGGTCAGACGCCGATGTTAGCGATGCTCGCGGTGCTGGCGCAGCAACAGCATCCGGCAGCCGTGACCTGGCTGCACGCGGCTGAAAATGGCGCGCAGCACGCCTTTGCGCGGGAAGTTGCCGCGCTGGGCGCCACCCTGCCGCACTTTCGCAGCCACGTCTGGTATCGCCAGCCTGCCAGCGACGATGCCGGCCGGTATGATGCAGAGGGCGTAATGGATCTGGCCTGCGTGTCAGCGGAGCTGAACCAGCCGGACCGCACGTTCTGGCTGTGCGGGCCGCTGCCGTTTATGCAGTTTGTCGCTCGCCAGCTGCTGGATGCAGGCGTCGATACCGCACGCATTCACTATGAGGTTTTCGGCCCGCACAAGGTGCTGTAATTGCAACAATAAAAAAGCCTGCGGCAGGCAGGCTTTTACTGTGACGCCGGACAGAGGATCAGATTGCCTCTTCATCCTCTTCGCCGGTGCGGATACGCACCACGCGCGCCACGTCAAATACGAAAATTTTACCGTCGCCGATTTTGCCGGTCTGCGCCGTTTTCATGATGGTTTCCACGCAGGTATCGACAATGTCATCCCCGACCACCATCTCGATTTTTACCTTGGGCAGGAAATCGACCATATATTCGGCACCACGATAGAGTTCGGTGTGGCCTTTCTGACGTCCAAACCCTTTGACCTCGCTCACCGTCATCCCGGTGATGCCGACTTCCGCCAGCGCTTCACGCACGTCATCAAGTTTGAATGGTTTAATAATTGCATCGATCTTTTTCATCGCAGATCCCTTTTTCGCTCCCTCCATGACGGACGGATAACAGAAAGTATATATCGCTAACGGCGCCGGTGGCGCGGCTAACTACTCTTTAAAGTCGCTGGCGTCCAGCTCATGACGAGACAGCAGCTTATAGAACTCGGTACGGTTACGTCCAGCAAGACGCGCGGCGTGAGTAACGTTGCCTTTGGTCATCTGCAGCAGCTTGCGCAGATAGTTCAGCTCAAACTGGTTGCGCGCCTCCGCAAAGGTGGGCAGCGCGGTGTTCTCGCCCGACAGCGCCTGCTCCACCAGCGCTTCACCAATCACGGGTGCAACGGTCAGCGCAACGCACTGCTCAATAACGTTAACCAGCTGACGGACGTTACCCGGCCAGCTGGCGCTGACCAGCCGCTTCATTGCACCGGCAGAGAAGCTGCGGACAAATGGCTTGTGGCGCCCGGCGGCCTGACGCAGTAAATGGTTAGCCAGCAGCGGAATATCTTCAGCACGCTCGTGCAGCGCCGGAAGTTTAAGATTCACGACATTGAGCCGGTAGTAGAGATCTTCCCGAAAACTCTTTTTCTCCATCGCTTTTGGCAGGTCGCGATGGGTGGCAGAAAGGATACGTACGTTGATCTCCACATCCCGGTTACTGCCAAGCGGACGCACTTTGCGCTCCTGCAGCACGCGCAGCAGTTTGATCTGTAGCGCCGGAGGCATATCGCCAATCTCATCCAGAAACAGCGTGCCGCCCTCTGCTGCCTGAAATAATCCTTCGCGCGCGCTGACCGCGCCGGTAAATGCGCCCCGCGCGTGGCCAAACAGCTCTGACTCCAGCAGCTGCTCCGGCAGTGCGCCGCAGTTAATGGCGATAAAGGGTTTCGCCGCGCGCGGACTGGCAGCATGAATTGCCTGCGCCAGCACCTCTTTCCCGGTGCCGCTCTGACCGTTAATCAGTATGGAGACGTCCGACTGCGCCACCATGTGCGCCTGCTCCAGCAGCCGCTGCATCAGCGGATTCCGGGTGACAATCGCTTCACGCCACCGGTCGTCACTGATCGGTGCACGCAGCGCCAGCGCCTCATCGATCGCTTTATACAGCGCGTCGCGATCAACGGGTTTGGTGAGAAAGCTGAATACCCCCTGCTGCGTGGCAGAAACCGCATCGGGTATGGAGCCGTGCGCGGTCAGGATAATGACCGGCAGCCCGGCGTGACGCCGCTGAATTTCGCCAAACAGCGCCAGCCCGTCCATCTCATCCATACGCAGATCGCTGATGACCACATCTGCTGGCTCTTTCTGCAGCTGACGCAGCGCCTCAGCCCCGCTGGCGGCGGTAGCGACCTGAAAACCCTCACTGCTGAGACGCATACCGAGCAGCCTGAGCAGGCCCGGGTCATCATCCACCAGCAGTAAACGGGCACGTGCACTCATGGCTGCTCCTCCCGGATTTCATCCCCGGCGTGCGGGCTGTCGCTGCTGTCCGGCGCTTTACGCGATGAAAGCTGGCGCTCTATGTCAGTCAGCCGCTCCAGTTTACGCTGGGTTTCGTTCAGCGCCTGATGCAGCCGGGCCTGCTGGTGGCGCAGGGCATCCAGTTCGCTATCGTGACTCTGCTGCAGCGCGCTGTAGCGGCTGCGCGCCTCGCTCAGCTCCAGCTGCGCAGCCTGGTTACTGCGCCACAGCTGGATCAGCGGACGCACCGTTGCGGGAAAGTCTGCGCTGTAGCTGTCGAGCGTGGCGATATACTGACGGCGCTCAACCGGCGTGACGTTACCGTTCGCCAGCAGAATGCCCTGCTTGAAGGCGCGCGCCCAGCTCTGCACCGGCCAGCGGCGGGCCTCTGCGCGGGCTTCAGCCGCCGAAAACCGTTCGCTGCAGTCAATCGCTCGCTGCCAGTAAAGCGGATTGTTTACCGCCGCTGCGGTTTCAGCAGGCCATACGTTCTGACAGGCGGTAGTAAGGTAGTCCGGCAGCCGGGTATCGGGTTCAGTGACGCTTATATGCTCACGCTGGGGCACCGGCACCGCATGCGGCTGGCAGGCGCTCACGCCGCTTAAAATAAGTACGCTCAGAAGAGCTTGTCTGATAAGGCATTTCATGGTTCAGGCTTCCTGGCACCGGCGGGTAAAATAATGCGGAAACAGACATCTGCCTCTTTGTGACTGACCAGCTGCAGGTCTCCCTGCATGCGCCGCAGACAATCTTTTGCAATGCTCAGGCCCAGGCCGCTGCCTTTTACGGGCCCCTGCCGCTGCTGGCTGCCCTGGTAGAAAGGTTCGAAGATCATCGCCTGCTCCTCTGGCGGAATCGGAGTACCGCTATTCGCCACATCAATCCACACCCGGTCGCCTTTTTGCCGGCTGTGCAGCCAGATGTTACCGGATTCACGACCATAGTTCACGGCGTTCGAGTAGAGGTTATCGATAACGCGCTCCAGCAGCGTCGCTTCCGCCAGACAGCGGGTGGCCTGCAGATCAACGTGCGTTTTTATTCGCCGGGCGCTGGCAGGCAGTGAATGCACGCGGGTGACAGCCGCCACGATTGCATCCAGCGCGACCGGCTCCGGAGTAAGCGGCATCTCGTTCAGCTTGCGGTTGTAATCCAGCAGCTGCTCAATCAGGCGCTGCAGATGGCGACTGCTGCTGTCGAGAATAGCGACGATCTCCTGCTGCTCTGCATTAAGCGGTCCGGCAACGCCATCGGCCAGCAGCTCTGTGCCTTCGCGCAGGCTGGCGAGCGGCGTTTTCAGCTCGTGTGAAAGATGACGTAAAAATTCATGTCGCTGTGCCTCCAGCCAGCTTAGCCGTTCGCTAAGCCAGGCAATACGCTGTCCCAGCGAGCGCAGCTCACGCGGTCCGCGAAAGCTGACGTTATTTTCCAGCGACTGCCCTTCCCCCAGCCGGTTGATCATCCGCTCCACGCGCTTTACCGGCCCGATAATCATGCCGGTAAACAGCAGCACCAGCATCAGCGTAACCAGGAACAGGATCAGCGCCTGCCAGCCAAAGAACTGACCGCGCTCGGCGATATCGCGCTGCAGCTGCAGCCCGCGGGAAAACACCACGTCGCGCGTCGCCTGCACCATACGCGCGTTAGCATCAGAAAATCGCTCCAGCGCAGCGGCACCGGACGCTGAAGGATTACCGTTTTCGCAGGCGGCCGTGGCGAGCTGCGGCAGCGTGCTGCGCAGCAGGGTAAACGTGGGCAGTTCCGGCAGGCTGGCCGCATGGCTGTTCAGCATCTGCCCGTAGCGGGTCCACTGGGTGGTATAGAGTCTGACCAGCGCAGCATCACCGAGTACGCAATATTGACGATAGCTGCGCTCAAGCTCCAGGGCGGTGCGGGCCATCGCCTCGCTGCGCCGCACGTCGGTAAAGGTATTGCGGTTGGTATCTGCCGCCTGATTACTGAGCGCAGAGAGGCTTTCCCACGCCTGCCACGCCAGCACCAGCAGCGGCAGCAGCACCAGTAAAAAGGCCATCAGAACCAGTTGTCGCAGGGATCGGGGAAACGGACGCCATCTCATACTGCCGCGCTCTCGTAAAAAGTGTGCTGCAGGCATGCTAGCTAACTCTGGCGCGCTTAGAAAGCCGGAAATGCAAACGGCAGACCCGAAGGTCTGCCGCTCAGAAAAGGTGGAGCCTAACTCAACGTTACGTCCGGTGCTTGATAACGCTGCAATGCAGACGATTATCGGTCAGGTGGACGGCAGGCTCCGTTTGGTGCGTCATTCAGGGTTCTGTGAGCTCTGCCGTAAATTACGGGGCAATCACAGACAGGCGAATGAGCCACGGTCTGATTATAGCAACTATCGTGCCACTTTTTAAAACTCTTTATTTATCAGAGTGGCGCCATAGTATCGCTGCCTCCGGCAGGTGGCTCTGAGCTGCTGACCGCATAAAAGTGTCTCTGCTTAGCGACGCATTTAGCCCGGATTTTTCTGATTAATATAAATCAAAGAGTTAAGTGTCTCCATAAAGAGACAGTGCGGCAGGCGATTTGTCGGAATTGAGCGACAGTCGTCTGCGTCAGATAAAAAAACCGCCCTTTACTGCGGCGGCTTTTTTTTACTGCTTACAGGCACCTGCTGTAAAACGCAGATCAGCCCAGCTGCTTACGCGCATTACGGAAAATGCGCATCCACGGGCTGTCTTCGCCCCACTCTGCCGGATGCCAGGAGTTGCTGACGGTACGGAAGACGCGCTCCGGATGCGGCATCATGATCGTAACGCGACCGCTTTCGTTGGTGACCGCCGTGATACCGTTTGGCGAGCCGTTCGGGTTAGCCGGATAGCTTTCGGTCACTTTACCGAAGTTATCCGTGAAGCGCAGTGCCACCAGGCCTTTTGCTTCCAGCGCCGCCAGATGGGCGCCGTCGCGCACTTCAACAAAGCCTTCACCGTGTGATACCGCAATCGGCATGCGTGAACCTGCCATCCCCTCCAGCAGCAGCGACGGACTGGCCGCCACTTCCACCAGGCTGAAACGCGCTTCAAAGCGCTCAGACTGATTGCGGACAAAACGCGGCCACAGCTCGCTGCCGGGGATCACTTCGCGCAGGTTTGACATCATCTGGCAGCCGTTGCAGACACCCAGCGCCAGCGTCTGCGGACGATGGAAGAAGTTTTCAAACTCGTCGCGCACGCGATCGTTAAACAGAATCGATTTTGCCCAGCCTTCGCCGGCACCCAGTACGTCGCCGTAAGAGAAACCGCCGCACGCCACCAGCGCATGGAACTCCTCCAGGCCGCGACGTCCCGCCAGCAGATCGCTCATGTGTACATCCACGGCGGTAAAGCCGGCGCGATGGAACGCTGCTGCCATCTCAACGTGTGAGTTAACGCCCTGCTCACGCAGCACGGCGATGCGCGGGCGCACGCCGGTGGCGATCATCGGCGCAGCCACATCTTCTTCCGGCCGGAAGGTCAGCTGAGCGTTCAGACCCGGATCGCTGTCGTTTTGCTTCGCCTCATGCTCCTGATCGGCACAGGCCGGATTATCACGCAGGCGCTGCATCTGCCAGGTGGTTTCGGCCCACCAGGTACGCAGCGTCGTGCGGCTTTCGCTGTAGACCGGATGCTCGCCGGCGCGGATCACAAAGCGGTCGCCCGGCAGCGCCTTGCCAATCACATGCAGCGCGCTGCGCAGACCGTGGTCAGCAAATACCTTCTCTACCGCTGCCAGATCGGCCGCGTTGATCTGCAGCACCGCGCCCAGCTCTTCGGTGAACAGCGCCGCCAGCGCATCGCTGCCCAGCGCGGCGATATCCGCCTCAATACCGCAGTGGCCGGTAAAGGCCATCTCCGCCAGCGTCACCAGCAGCCCGCCGTCGGAACGGTCATGGTAAGCCAGCAGCTTCTGTTCGCTGACCAGCGTCTGGATAGCGTTGAAGAAGCCTGCCAGCTGCGCGGCGTCGCGCACGTCAGCCGGCTTATCGCCCAGCTGGCGATAGACCTGCGACAGCGCGGTTGCGCCCAGCGTATTGGCACCGTTGCCGAGGTCCACCAGCAGCAGCAGGTTATCCTGCTCCGCCTGCAGCTGCGGCGTTACGGTACGCCGGACATCTTCCACGCGCGCAAACGCGGTGATCACCAGCGAGAGCGGCGACGTCATTTCACGCTCTTCATTGCCCTGCTGCCAGCGGGTTTTCATCGACATTGAGTCTTTGCCGACCGGGATAGTGATCCCCAGCGCCGGGCAGAGCTCTTCGCCAACGGCTTTTACCGCTTCGTAGAGGCCGGCATCCTCACCCGGATGTCCGGCTGCTGCCATCCAGTTCGCAGAAAGCTTCACGCGCTTCAGTGAACCAATCGCGGTAGCGGCCAGGTTAGTGAGCGCTTCGCCTACCGCCAGACGCCCGGAGGCGGCAAAATCAAGCAGCGCGACCGGCGCGCGTTCGCCCAGGGCGAAAGCTTCGCCGTGATAGCTGTCGAGGCTGGCCGTGGTCACGGCGCAGTTTGCCACCGGGATCTGCCACGGTCCCACCATCTGATCGCGCGCCACCATGCCGGTCACGGAACGGTCGCCGATGGAGATAAGAAACGTTTTCTCAGCCACCGCAGGCAGATGCAGCACGCGGTTAACCGCATCCGCAACCGTGATGCCGTTACGCTGCAGCGCGTCGCCTTTTGCCTGCTGCCGCGTGACGTCGCGCGTCATTTTTGGCGTTTTGCCCAGCAGAACATCCAGCGGCATGTCGATAGGCTTGTTGTCAAAATGGCTGTCGCTCAGCGAGAGGTGCTGCTCTTCAGTCGCCTCGCCAATCACCGCGTAAGGGGCGCGCTCGCGCTGGCACAGCTCATCAAACAGCGCCAGCTTCTCTGGCGCAACGGCCAGCACATAGCGCTCCTGCGACTCGTTACACCACACTTCCAGCGGGCTCATGCCCGGCTCATCGCTGAGAATGTCGCGCAGGTTGAAGTTACCGCCGCGTCCGCCATCGCTGACCAGCTCAGGCATGGCGTTAGAGAGACCGCCCGCGCCGACGTCGTGGATAAACAGAATCGGGTTGGCTTCGCCCAGCTGCCAGCAGCGGTCAATTACTTCCTGACAGCGGCGCTCCATTTCCGGGTTGTCGCGCTGCACTGAGGCAAAATCGAGGTCGGCATCGGACTGACCGGAGGCCATGGATGACGCAGCACCGCCGCCGAGGCCGATGTTCATCGCCGGTCCGCCCAGCACAATCAGTTTGGCGCCCACGACGATCTCGCCTTTCTGCACGTGATCGGCACGAATATTGCCAATCCCGCCTGCCAGCATGATCGGCTTATGATAGCCGCGCAGTTCAACGCCGTTGTGGCTGTTAACCTGCTCTTCATAGGTGCGGAAGTAACCGTTCAGCGCCGGACGGCCAAATTCATTGTTAAACGCCGCGCCGCCCAGCGGGCCTTCGGTCATGATATCCAGTGCGGTAACAATACGATCCGGCTTGCCGAAATCCTCTTCCCACGGCTGCTCAAAGCCCGGAATGCGCAGATCAGAAACGGAAAAGCCGGTGAGACCCGCTTTCGGCTTGGCGCCACGCCCGGTTGCGCCTTCATCGCGGATTTCACCACCTGAACCGGTGGCAGCACCCGGCCAGGGGGAGATAGCGGTTGGATGGTTGTGCGTCTCTACCTTCATCAGGATATGCGCGGCTTCCTGATGAAAAGCGTACTCGCCCTGCTGCGCATCAGCGTAGAAGCGGCCAACTTCCGAACCTTCCATCACGGCAGCGTTATCTTTATAAGCTGACAGCACGTGATCGGGATGCTGCTCAAACGTATTTTTGATCATCTTAAACAGCGATTTCGGCTGTTTTTTGCCATCGATGATCCAGTCAGCGTTGAAAATTTTGTGGCGACAGTGCTCTGAGTTCGCCTGCGCAAACATATAGAGTTCAATGTCGTTGGGGTTGCGACCCAGACGGGTGAAGGCATCCAGCAGGTAATCTATTTCGTCATCCGCCAGCGCCAGGCCCAGCGTGCTATTCGCCTGCTCCAGCGCCTGACGTCCGGTTCCCAGCACGTCAACGCTCTGCAGCGGCTGCGGCGCATGATGAGCAAACAGCTGCTCTGCCGCCTGCAGATCGCTGAATACGCACTCCATCATGCGATCGTGCAGCAGGCCAGCCAGCTGCTGCCACTGCGCTTCTGTCAGCTGCGGCGCCTGAACATAGAACGCCAGGCCGCGCTCCAGGCGCTTAACCTGCGGCAGATCGCAGTTGTGAGCAATGTCCGTGGCTTTCGATGACCAGGGAGAGATAGTGCCGGGGCGCGGCGTGACCAGCAGCAGACGCCCTTGAGGCGCATGTTCAGCGAGAGAAGGGCCATATTTCAGCAGACGCTGCAGGCGGGCGTGTTCATCCGCGCTGAGCGGTGCGGCAACATCAGCAAAATGGACATACTCGGCGTAAATATCACTCACCGGCAGATGAGCGTTCTGAAAGCGGGTCAGCAGTTTGTTTACACGAAATGCTGACAGAGCGGGCGAACCACGCAGAATTTCCATCATTAAAGATCTCTCGTCTTCGAAGCGCCGGGCGACGCTTCCTTGGGCGCAACAGGGAAAACGGGCGGTATTATAGAGAAAGCGCGCGGGTAACGAAACCGTTTGCGCAGAAAAACTGCCATACGGGATTTGCCTGAATTTTGCGCAAAACTTGCTATATGAGTTGCCCTGTTTCGCTTTGTTGCGCAAAATGCCCCTCGCTCTGGGAGTAAAAAACAATACCAATACTGCCTTTAAAGGACAGAGGCCTGTGAGCCATTAAGAGACAACCATTTGAAACGCCTAAAATTAAATTATCTGTTTATCGGTCTGATCACCGTGCTGCTGGCGCTGGCGCTGTGGCCGGCAATCCCCTGGTACGGGGGCGATCGGGACGCGCTGACAGCGATCAAATCACGCGGTGTGTTGCGCATCAGCACCGTCAATTCGCCACTGACCTATTACACCGTCAATCAGGCACCGGCTGGCATGGATTACGAGCTGGCAAAGCGCTTTGCAGACTACCTCGGCGTCAGGCTGGAAGTCACTGTGCGACCCAGCCTGGGCGATCTGTTTGACGATCTCGATGACGGAAAAGCCGATCTGCTCGCCGCCGGGCTTATCTATAACAGTGAGCGTCTGGCGCACTATCAGGCCGGTCCCAGCTACTATTCGGTGTCGCAGCAGCTGGTTTACCGTATCGATAAACCGCGTCCGCGCACGCTGGGCGACCTGAAAGGCCGTCTGGTGGTGCAGTCCGGCTCAGCCTATCTCTCCACGCTGCGGGCAGAAAAAGCCAACAGCTATCCCGATCTCGACTGGGCTATCGCCACCGATCAGGGACAGAAAGCGCTGCTGGAGGCGGTGGCTGACGGCAAGCTTGACTACACGGTAGGCGACTCGGTGACCGTGGGCCTGCTGCAGCGTATTCATCCGCAGCTGGCGGTAGCCTTTGATATTACCGATGAAGAGCCAGTGACCTGGTATCTGCCGCGCAATGCTGACAGCAGCCTCAACGCGGCCATGCTCGATTTCTACAGCCAGATGGGTGAAGAAGGCACCATGGCGCGGCTGGAGGAGAAGTATCTCGGTCACGTTGGCACGTTTGATTATGTTGATACCCGCACCTTCCTGCGCGCAATTGACAATACGCTGCCGGATATCAAACCGCTGTTTGAGAAATATGCGGCGAGCATGGACTGGCGCCTGCTGGCGGCGATCTCCTATCAGGAGTCGCACTGGAATCCGCAGGCGACCTCGCCCACCGGCGTGCGCGGCATGATGATGCTGACGCGCAACACGGCGGATAGTCTTAACGTTGATGACCGGCTCGATCCGGAGCAGAGCATTCGCGGCGGCAGTGAGTATCTGCAGCGCATGATGGATAAAGTGCCAGCGAGCGTGCCTGATGACGAGCGCATCTGGTTTGCGCTGGCAGCTTACAATATGGGATATGCGCACATGCTCGACGTGCGCCGGCTGACGGCAAAACAGGGGGGTAACCCTGACAGCTGGGCGGATGTAAAACTGCGCCTGCCGATGCTCAGCCAGAAGCGCTACTACGCGCAAACCGCCTACGGCTATGCGCGCGGGCACGAAGCGTATAACTACGTGGAGAATATCCGTAAGTATCAGCTAAGCCTGGTGGGCTATCTGCAGGAGCAGGAGCGCCGCCTGGCGCAGCGTTCAGCGCTGGAAGCAGAGCTGGGCGCCGGCTATCCGGCGGTTGAGCCTAAAATTGCCATGAACTAATCTGCGCGCTGTGCCTGACGCAGCGCGCGCTTCTGCTCGCGTCGCATACGAAAAAAGTCGCTCAGCATGCCGGCGCACTCCTCCGCCAGCACGCCGCAGGCGATCTCAATCTGATGATTCATCCCCGGGTGCCCCAGCACATCCAGCAGCGAACCGGCCGCGCCGGTTTTAATATCTTTCGCGCCGTAGACCAGGCGGGTAATGCGGCTGTGAACCATGGCGCCGGCGCACATGACGCACGGCTCCAGCGTGACATAGAGCGTGGTATCCAGCAGGCGATAGTTATCCAGCACTTTGCCGCCCTGGCGCAGCGCCATGATCTCCGCGTGTGCGGTGGGATCGCACTGGCCAATCGGCCGGTTCCAGCCCTCGCCTATGACTTTATCTCCCTGCACCAGCACGGCTCCGACCGGCACCTCACCCTGCTCCCGGGCACGCTGCGCCAGCTGCAGCGCATAACGCATCCAGTATTCATCAGTTTGTGGCTTCACCGGGTAACTCCTGCAGAATCAAAAGGCGGCGCATTATAGACAAAAACGCCGCGCGATTCACTCCAGCTGCTGCAGTTCACCGCGCGGCGTTACGCGCCAGCGATGCTGGCAGAAAAACAGCAGCGGGTTATCCTGCTTGCTGTCGCTATAGCCGCTGTAGAGCTGCAGCGGCGTGCCAATCTGCTCTTCCAGCTGCGCAACCTTTTCGTGGCCCAGGCAGCGCATCGCCAGCACGCGTCCGCCGCGTCCTGGCCGCATCTGGCTGGCAATCAGTTTCACACGCGGCAGAAAAGCGGAGTCAAAATAGACCTGCTCCACCAGCGACTGCGGTGATCCGGTAATCAGCCACACATCGGCATCGTTGCTCTGCAGGTAATCGGTCAGGCGCTGCTGCACCACCGGAAACGCTACTACCCGCTCGCGGAACCACTGCGCAAACTCCGCTTCACGCGCGCGCAGGCGCGTTTCGCTGTGCCCGAACGTGATTGCCCAGAGCAGCAGACTCATTGGCCAGCGCGCTGCCCGGCCCTTAATCAGCAGCCCGAGGCCAATAACCGGCAGCAGCGGAACCACCAGCAGCAGATTCAGCGGCTGCCGGCGCAGTAAAAAGCGCATAAAGGTGCCAAACATATCCTGCTGATGCAGCGTGCCGTCCAGGTCGAAAAATACGACGCGACGTTGCGAGTCCTGTGTCAAACCCCTCTCCTTTTTTAAATCAGTTGCTGCTCTACAGTGTAGCCAGCAACCGCGCTTAGCGAAGCTGTGATTTTTAATTCCGCTAGCTACAAAGCCCACTGAATAGTTTATTCTTGATGTCATGGAATATTGACTATTGCTGCGCATGCTGCGGAGAGGTTAGCCGCGCCATGCTATAAAACCGGGAGTAAGGATCGACCATGAGTTCACTGCTGCGAATCCGTCAGCTCTATCCCCGGCTGGCGCTGAATGAGCGCCGGCTGGCCGACTTTTTACTGTCACAGCCCGATCGGGCGCGCCATCTCAGCTCGCAGAAGCTGGCTGAAGAGGCGGGCGTCAGCCAGTCGAGCGTGGTGAAATTTGCGCAGAAGCTGGGTTATAAAGGCTTTCCTGCACTGAAGCTGGCGCTGAGTGAATCGCTGGCGGATCGCGATGCGATCACCGTGCATAATCATATCCTCAGCGACGATCCGCTGAAGATCGTGGGAGAGAAGCTGCTGACGGAGAAGATCTCCGCGATCCGCGCCACGCTGGATATTAACAGCGAAGAGAAGCTGATGGAGACGCTGCATCTGCTGAAGAATGCCAACCGCATTCTGCTGGTGGGTATCGGGGCATCCGGTCTGGTGGCGAAAGATTTCTCCTGGAAACTGATGAAAATCGGTATTAACGCGGTGGCAGAGCAGGATATGCACGCCCTGCTCGCCAGCGTTCAGGCGATGGCGCCGGGCGATGTCCTGCTGGCCATCTCCTACACCGGCGAACGACGCGAAATCAATCTGGCGGCACAGGAAGCAGCCGCTATCGGTGCAGATGTGGTGGCCTTTACCGGTTTTACGCCAAATGCGCTGCAGCAGTGCGCGTCAATCTGCCTCTATACCGTTGCAGAGGAGCAGAGCACGCGCAGCGCGGCAATCTCCTCAACCAGCGCCCAGCTGGCCCTGACAGATTTGCTGTTTATGGCGCTGGTGCAGCACGATCCGGAGCGGGCATCGAGCCACATTCGCCACAGCGAAGCGCTGGTGAAAAAGCTGATATAAGCGTTAAACCAGCTTATAATGACCGCGTTTTTAATGAGGATTAACGGACGTGAAGAATGGCGTTACTGATTACGGCGAAATGTATTAACTGCGACATGTGTGAGCCGGAGTGTCCCAATCAGGCTATCGCGCTGGGTAAGGCGATATATGAAATCGATCCGGCACGCTGCACCGAGTGCGTGGGACATTATGAAACGCCAACCTGCCAGAGCGTCTGTCCTATCGACAATACGATTGTCAGCGACCCACAGCGCGCCGAAAGCCGCGACGCGCTGTGGGAGAAATTCGTACAGCTCTGGCCGCACTGAGCGCGTAACGCTCAGTCCTCGATGATCACCGTGGCACAGGCGTAGTGGCGCTCATCAGCCAGCGTCACGTGCACGCGCTGCACGCCCAGCCGTTCAGCAATGATGCTCGCCTGCTCAAAAAAGCGCAGACCCGGTTTTCCCAGCGCATCGTTGAACACCTCAAACTGATTAAACGCCAGTCCGCCGCGGATCCCGGTGCCAAAGGCTTTGGCCGCCGCCTCTTTCACGGCGAAGCGCTTGGCAAGGAAACGCACCGGCTGCTGATGCGCCTGATACTGCTGCCACTCCGCGTCACTCAGTACGCGGCGCGCCAGGCGATCGCCGGATCGTTCGATAACGCCGGCGATGCGCTCAATTTCCACGATATCGCTGCCGAGGCCGAGAATCGCCATCAGCGCCGCGCTTCCCGCATCAGCTGCTTCATTTCGCTTACCGCATCTGCCAGCCCGCTGAAGAGCGCGCGGCCGATGAGGGCATGGCCGATATTCAGCTCATGCATCTCCGGCAGCGCCGCAATGGGCTGCACATTGTGATAAGTCAGTCCGTGGCCGGCATTGACCTTCAGCCCGAGAGAGGCAGCGTAGTGCGCTGCTTCGCGAATACGCATCAGCTCAGCGTCACGCGCCTGCCCTTCCGGCGCTTCGGCGTATGCGCCGGTATGAATTTCGATATAAGGCGCGCCGCTGGCAACCGCTGCGTCAATCTGCCGGCGGTCGGCATCGATAAACAGTGACACCAGTATGCCCGCCTCTGACAGCTGCTGTACCGCTGCGCTGACGCTCGCCTGCTGGCCCGCCACGTCCAGGCCGCCCTCCGTGGTGACCTCCTGACGCTTCTCCGGCACCAGGCAGACAAAGTGCGGCCGGATGTCACAGGCGATGGCGATCATCTCATCCGTGACCGCCATCTCCAGGTTCATTCGCGTCTGAATGGTATCGCGCAGAATACGCACATCGCGGTCGGTGATATGCCGGCGGTCTTCACGCAGATGCACGGTAATACCATCAGCGCCCGCCTGCTCGGCCACGAAAGCGGCCTGTACCGGATCGGGATAGTGGGTGCCACGCGCGTTACGTACGGTAGCGATATGATCAATATTGACGCCTAACAGCAACTCAGCCATAACTACGCTTCTCTTTATTTAATGTCAGTGCAGTGTATCGCGACGATACGTTCAGGTGGTCTGACCGCCGCTACGCCTGCGGCGCATCGGGTTTCTTCTTTGGAATAAACTGGCGAAACAGCTCCTGACTCTTCAGCGGTTTGCCGCCGAGATAGGGCTTTAGCGCAATGCGCGTAAAGCGCTTGGCGGCCCGCAGGCTATCGGCATCGGGGAAACTGCGCGCTTCAATGGCGCGCAGCTGGTGACCGGTAAAGCTGCGCTGATTCAGCACCAGGCTGGCGATAAAGCCCTTCTCTTCGCGGTAGCTGTAGGTCATGGCGTCATCGATCGCCTCGCCGCTGCCGGCGCAGTGCAGAAAATCGACGCCGTAGCCGAGATGCCCGAGCAGCGCCAGCTCAAAACGGCGCAGCGCCGGTTCCGGCGAGGCGGTGCCGGCGGCCAGCTCCTGAATACAGTTCAGGTAATCGAAGAAGAGTTCAGAAAAGGGGATCTCCTGCTCCAGCACGCGCGACAGCAGTTCATTGACATAGAGACCGCAGTAGAGCGTGATGCCGCTGAGCGGCAGCGCCAGCGAAACCGCTTCGGCATTACGCAGCGTTTTGATTTCACCGCGTCCGCCCCAGCGGACCAGCAGCGGCGTAAAAGGCTGCAGGGTGCCTTTCAGCTGAGAGCGACGCGAGCGCGCGCCTTTAGCCAGGACGCGAACGCGGCCCTGACTTTCCGTAAAGAGATCGAGCAGCAGGCTGGTTTCGCTGTAGGGGCGACTATGCAGCACAAACGCGCGTTGCCAGCCTTCCATCAGTTACAGATCGTCTGTGTAGCCCAGGCTGCGCAGCGCACGTTCGTCGTCTGCCCAGCCCGATTTAACTTTCACCCAGAGCTCAAGGTGCACTTTGGCTTCAAACATCTCTTCCATGTCACGCCGCGCTTCAATGCCGATGGTTTTGATTTTCGAGCCTTTATTGCCAATTACCATTTTCTTCTGGCCTTCACGCTCTACCAGAATCAGGCCATTGATGTCGTAGCCGCCGCGCTCATTGGCCACAAACTGTTCGATCTCAACGGTCACAGAGTAAGGCAGTTCGGCACCGAGGAAACGCATCAGCTTTTCGCGGATGATCTCCGAAGCCATAAAGCGCTGTGAGCGGTCGGTGATGTAATCTTCCGGGAAGTGGTGCTCCGCCAGCGGCAGACGCTTACGGGCAATCGCTGCGATGGTATCGACGTTTTTGCCATTCTCAGCAGAGATAGGCACGATATCGAGGAAATTCATCTGCTGGCTCAGGAACTGCAGGTGCGGCAGCAGGATACTTTTATCCTGAATGTTATCCACCTTGTTCACCGCCAGCACCACCGGGACTTTGCCGTCGCGCAGCTTGTTGAGCACCATCTCATCATCCGGCGTCCAGCGCGTGCCTTCCACGACGAAAATTACCAGCTCCACGTCGCCAATTGAGCTGCTGGCAGCACGGTTCATCAGGCGGTTGATCGCCCGCTTCTCTTCCATATGCAGCCCGGGTGTATCCACGTAGATCGCCTGATAAGCGCCCTCGGTGTGGATGCCCATAATACGGTGGCGCGTGGTTTGCGGTTTGCGTGAGGTGATCGAGACCTTCTGCCCCAGCAGCTGGTTCAGTAAGGTTGATTTACCGACGTTGGGCCGGCCTACAATCGCGACAAAGCCGCAATAAGTTTCGTGTTCGCTCATTCGGGTCCTGACTTAGTCAGCGCCGGGATGGCGCTGTCGTAAAACAATTTATTCGAGTCCAAGCTTAATTAAAGCCTGTTCGGCGGCAGCCTGTTCCGCTTTGCGGCGGCTGGAGCCTACGCCCACGACCGGATCGGCCATGCCACTCACCTGACAGTGAATGGTGAACTCCTGGTCGTGCGCTTCGCCCCGCACCTGCACCACCAGATAGGAAGGCAGCGGCAGATGGCGACCCTGCAGATACTCCTGCAGGCGCGTTTTGGGATCTTTCTGTTTATCGCCCGGGCTTATCTGCTCCAGACGGTTCAGATACCAGTCGAGAATCAGCTTCTCAACGGTCTGGATATTACTGTCGAGGAAGATGCCGCCAATCAGCGCCTCTACCGTATCCGCAAGGATCGACTCGCGACGGAAGCCGCCGCTTTTCAGTTCGCCTGGTCCAAGACGCAGGCACTCGCCCAGTTCAAACTCACGCGCCATCTCAGCCAGCGTATTGCCGCGCACCAGCGTGGCGCGCATGCGGCTCATATCGCCTTCGTCCACGCGCGGGAAGCGGTGATAAAGCGCGTTGGCAATCACATAGCTGAGAATTGAATCGCCTAAAAATTCAAGCCGTTCGTTATGCTTGCTGCTGGCGCTGCGGTGTGTCAGGGCCTGCTGCAAAAGTTCCGGATGAGTAAAAGTGTAGCCCAGTTTGCGCTGCAGCTTAGTAATGAGAATGGGGTTCATGCGATTCCAGTTGTTCTGTGCGTCTGTAACTCTGCATACGAAACAGGGCTGATAGCAGCGCGTTCTGTTTCGTGTGCAGTGGCTTCCTGTCAGACAGGAAGCCACCCGTATTTAGTGAATGCCGCCGATACGGCTCAGGCGTACGCCTGTCGGCCACTCACCTTCCTGTTTTTCAAAGCTCATCCAGATAGCGACCGCTTTACCGACCAGATTCTTCTCAGGCACAAAGCCCCAGTAGCGGCTGTCGGCGCTGTTGTCACGGTTGTCGCCCATCATGAAATATTGACCCTTCGGTACCACCCAGGTCGCCTGCGGCTGGCCCGGCTGCTGATAGTACATGTTCGCCTGACTCTGCGCCTCATTCACCAGCAGAATATTGTGCGTCACATCGCCCAGCGTCTCTTTGCGCGTCCCGAGACGCAGGCCACCGCGCAGCGTTTCACCCTGCGGTTTCCGGAAGAAGCCGTTGCCGGTCTCGTTGCCGTCAAAGCCGCTGAACGTCTGGATAAAGTCGCTTGGCTCAATATTGGTATAGGTGACCGGCAGCGCCGTATCACATTTGCCGTTACCGCAGCCGGGATTGATGGTCAGCGTTTTACTGAACGGATCAAACATCACTTTATCGCCCGGCAGACCAATCACGCGCTTGATGTAGTCAACGCTGGGATCTTTCGGATATTTAAACACGGCGACATCGCCGCGCTTTGGATGTCCGGTCGGGATCAGCGTGGTCTGCGTAATGGGATCTTTAATACCGTAGGCAAACTTCTCCACCAGAATAAAGTCGCCAATCAGCAGCGTGGGCATCATTGAGCCGGAGGGGATCTGAAAGGGTTCAAAAATAAATGAACGTACAATCAGTACCACCGCCAGCACCGGAAATACCGATGCCGCCGTTTCAATCCAGCCTGGCTGCGCAGCCACTTTCGCCAGCGTTTTGCTGTCGAGCGAGTTACCCGCCTGCGCCTGTGCAGCGGCCTGTTTTGCCCGACGCTCAGGTGCCCACTTCACGCGATCGATACACCAGATGATGCCGGTCAGCAGCGTAGCGATAACCAGAATCAGGGCGAACATGTTAGCCATTGTGGTTCCTTATTTGCTGTCTTTACCGACATGCAGAATGGCGAGGAAAGCTTCCTGCGGCAGCTCAACGTTGCCGACCTGCTTCATGCGTTTCTTACCATCTTTCTGTTTCTGCAACAGTTTTTTCTTACGGCTGACGTCACCGCCGTAGCATTTTGCCAGGACGTTTTTACGCAGCTGCTTCACGGTGGAACGCGCAATGATGTGGTTGCCAATCGCCGCCTGAATCGCGATATCAAACTGCTGGCGCGGGATCAGATCTTTCATCTTCTCCACCAGCTCGCGACCGCGGTACTGCGAGTTATCGCGGTGGGTGATCAGCGCCAGGGCATCAACGCGCTCTGCGTTAATTAATACGTCCACGCGCACCATGTCTGACGCCTGGAAACGCTTGAAGTTGTAGTCCAGCGACGCATAGCCGCGCGATGTCGATTTCAGACGGTCGAAGAAGTCGAGTACCACTTCAGCCATCGGGATATCGTAGGTGAGCGCGACCTGGTTGCCGTGGTAAACCATATTGGTCTGCACGCCGCGCTTCTCCACGCACAGGGTAATCACGTTACCCAGATACTCCTGTGGCAGCAACATGTGACACTCTGCAATCGGCTCACGCAGCTCTTCAATATTGTTGAGCGGCGGCAGCTTGGCCGGGCTGTCAACATATACCACTTCGCCATCGGTGGTTTGCACTTCATACACAACCGTTGGCGCAGTGGTGATCAGATCGAGATCGTACTCGCGCTCCAGGCGCTCCTGAATGATCTCCATATGCAGCAGACCCAGGAAGCCGCAGCGGAAACCAAAGCCCAGCGCAGTTGAACTCTCTGGCTCATAGAATAGAGAGGCGTCGTTCAGGCTCAGCTTGCCGAGCGCGTCGCGGAATGACTCATAGTCATCTGAACTCACCGGGAAAAGACCGGCATAAACCTGCGGTTTGACCTTTTTGAAGCCAGGCAGCGCTTTATCTGCCGGGTTGCGCTGCAGCGTCAGCGTATCGCCCACCGGCGCACCCAGAATGTCTTTGATGGCGCACACCAGCCAGCCCACTTCCCCGCACTTCAGTTCGGTGCGGTCAACCTGTTTGGGTGTGAAGATACCCAGGCGGTCAGCGTTATAAACCTGACCGGTACTCATGACTTTGACCTTCTCGCCCTTGCGCAGCGTACCGTTTTTAATACGGATCAGGGAAACAACGCCAAGGTAGTTATCGAACCAGGAGTCGATGATCAGCGCCTGCAGCGGGCCATCCGGATCGCCTTCCGGTGCCGGAATATCGCGCACCAGGCGCTCCAGCACATCCGGCACGCCGATGCCGGTTTTAGCCGAGCAGCGCACGGCATCTACGGCATCGATACCCACGATATCTTCAATCTCTTCGGCTACGCGCTCAGGATCGGCAGCGGGCAGGTCGATCTTATTCAGTACCGGTACCACTTCCAGATCCATTTCCATGGCGGTATAGCAGTTCGCCAGCGTCTGTGCTTCAACGCCCTGTCCTGCATCGACCACCAGCAGCGCCCCTTCGCAGGCCGCCAGCGAGCGGGAAACTTCATACGAGAAGTCTACGTGGCCCGGGGTGTCGATAAAATTGAGCTGGTAAGTTTCACCGTCTGGCGCTGTGTAATCGAGCGTGACGCTCTGCGCTTTAATCGTAATGCCGCGCTCGCGCTCCAGATCCATGGAATCAAGAACCTGCGCCGCCATCTCACGATCGCTCAGGCCACCACAAATCTGAATCAGACGATCGGAGAGCGTTGATTTGCCGTGGTCAATGTGAGCAATAATAGAGAAATTTCGTATGTGCTTCATTTATATGAATATCTTCACGTAGAGAATCAGTTGAAAACGTGAGCACAGACACATTCAGGCAAGCGATCTTTACCCGGAACCCTGTCGGCCTCATTAATGACGTCGCATATTACACTGTTAACGCCGCGCGTTAAAGAATGGAACCTGTGGGATTTGCAACAGAATTCAGCGGGTAAGCGGAAATGAAAAGGCCGCACAGCAGGCGGCCCGGGCGGCATCAGCTGACATCTTCAACCCGCAGCGCATCAGGCGGAAGCGCCACGCTGAGGATCACCGGCTGAAAGGCTTCGCGTCCGGCATAGCGCGATGAAACGCCTTTGGCAATGATAAATCCTCCCACGCCGCCAAGCAGCGCCCCGCAGGCGGCCGCGAGGTCGCTGTGAAACAGCATCTGAAACAGGCCAGCCACAGCAAACAGGCCAAACAGCGGCGTCATATAGACCAGCAGCGCTGAGCCGAGCAGGCTGCTTTCGCGAATGCCTAACTCAATGCGCTGACCCGGCTGTAGCGGCTCAGCGCTGGGAATGGTCATGACATGGGCGTTCTTCGGCCCCAGCTTGTTGAGCGCATGGCTGCCACAGCCTTTACGCGCTGAACAGCTGTTGCAGGAAGTTTTCGCTTCGGAATGCAGTGTGGCAATGCCATCCTGCCATGCCACCACGGTGGCCCACTCTCTCATCATTTCTTTGCCCCTGCATCAATAGCGCTGGCGATACGTTTCGCGGTTGCGGGCGGTAATTCGCCCACCACGGTGATCTCCTGATTATCGCGCACAACGGTCTGCACCGTACGACGTCCCGTGCGCAATTGCTGAGGCACGCTATTTTTATCGGCAGGCGCAATGTTAATGGCAAAACTGAACAGCCCGTCGCTGTAGAGACGCGATTCGACGGTTTTATTCATGGCGGGTATTGCGCGACGACTCTGCGAAATCAGCTTCATGCCTGCCGGTATCCAGCCAGGCTGCCAGCTGAGTTCCACTTTGTCGCCCGCCGGCAGGGAGAGCGACGGCGGCAGATTTGCCTTCTCAAGCCCCTGCATCAGATTGCGCACGCCCTCATCCACTGCAAAGCTGATAACGCGGAACTGCTCCAGCGTTTCACCATCGCGATCCAGTAAATCGATGCGCAGCGGCAGTTTGGTATCCACGTCCAGCCAGACCACATAGCTGTAGCGCGTACCGTCACGGGAGACAATACGCACAACTTCGCACATCTGGTCAGCCATACGCGATCGCCCTACCGGCACAAAGTCATACGCCTGACCCAGCCGGGAGAAATCAGCAAACATCAGTGAAGGCAGCGCGTCGATAATATGGTTGCCCGGCAGTGAGAACGGATCCAGCCCGGGTTCAAAATAGCTGATGTCGTTACCGCGCTGGATCACTTCACGGCGCGGACCATCCATCTGCAGCAGCTGCGCAAAGACGCGCTTATCCACCACGGCGTGACGATAGCGCAGAGACTCAATGCCCAGTCGTGAGACATTAATATACGCAAATTCATAATTGAGATTTTGAGTCGCCTGCTCCATCTGCTGTAACAACGCCCCGGAAGACGACGTCTGTGCCGGGGCGGTTGATGTCCAGAGCAGGCTGCCGGCCATAAGGCTAACGGCGCACCAGAGCTGCTTCATTACTGCTGTTGAGTTCCTAACGACTGCGTTCCGGGAACGGTGGCCTGCGCCTGCTGCGGTACGCTGTTTTCAAACTGTACCTGATCGGCATGCAGACGACGCTGCAGCTCATAATCCTGCAGCATGGCGTTAACGCGACGCCGCTGATCCTGAACCTGCTGATTTGAACTGTTGGTCTCAAAGGCATCAGACGGTACGCCCAGGCTTACCGGTGACGCTTTACCCATCATCGGCAGCGTATTAAACGCCGGAGCATCTGAGGACTCTGCTGCCCCACCGGCAGAAGAGCCGTTGTAGTGCTGCACGCCAACAATGACCGCCAGTGATACGCAGGCGGCTACGCCAATTTGCGTGACTGACGCTACCCAGCTGCCGCCGCGACGCCAGAACGGCATTTTTTGCCAGCGTGCCGGTTCCGGCTGCGCTTCAGGGATCAGCGGTGTTGCCGCAGGGCGCAGCGGTTCATTTTCGATGGCTGCGGCCACGCGGGCGGAGATATCAAAATGCAGCACTTCGCCTACATCCCCGCGAAGGGTGTCGCGAATAAGATGGTAGCTCTCCCAGCTTTTTTGAAGTTCGACATCCTTTGACAACGAGGACAACAGCTCGCTGTCTAACGTTTCACCATCCATTAAAGCGGAAAGTTTTTCTTTCTGCATGCCTTGGTACCCTTTCAGTAGCCGTTATCACTAACGTTGGATAAGCGGTTGAACTTTGTTATCAATGGCTTCCCGGGCACGAAATATGCGCGATCGGACAGTACCAACCGGGCAATCCATAATGGCAGCGATCTCTTCATAACTCAGACCATCCAGCTCCCGGAGCGTGATAGCCATACGGAGATCTTCAGGAAGTGACTCAATTGTCCGAAAAACAATTTGTTTCAGTTCGTCAGACAACATTAAGTTCTCAGGGTTCGATATTTCTTTTAACGCGCCCGCACTTTCGAAGTTTTCTGCATCAATTGCATCTACGTCGCTGGAAGGCGGACGACGGCCCTGAGCCACCAGATAATTTTTTGCTGTGTTTACCGCGATGCGGTAAAGCCACGTGTAAAAAGCGCTATCCCCGCGGAACGACTCCAGCGCGCGATAGGCTTTGATAAATGATTCCTGTACCACATCGGGCACGTCACCCGAAGGGACATAGCGTGAAACCAGGCTCGCCACTTTATGCTGGTATCGGACTACCAGTAAGTTAAAGGACTTTTGATCTCCTTTCTGAACCCGCTCAACGAGAACCTGATCCGTTAACTGCTCGCTCATCCGAGGTAATGTCTCCCCAAAACTCTTTTATGCGTAAGTGGACTGCCAGCACATCTCATACCCGTGAGCAAGCATGCGCTTTGAGTTCTGTTCTGGCCTGAAGTTCACTACGACCTGTTTTTTCGTCGCGGCATTGCAACCCGTTATGACGTAGCGGCTGACCCGCTTTCAATAGCTTATGCAGTGCCGATCGGTGCTGGCAGAGTAGCGTAAGGCGATCTCTTTTTCATCTTTATTACTCTTCTTTTCAGCATAGCTGACGGCAGCGCGCAAAATTCGCCACTTTGCAACACGATGCAGCAGGGATCCTGCGAACGTAACGACAGATCGCGACCGCTGCTGCAGTATGGTGACAGCCAATACTCAGCGGAAAAGATAGAAGTCTGTCACCAGGCTCAGCCAGTCAGCGGAGTAGCTTTTATCTTCATTGCGGATCGCCAGCCGCTCCTGTATCAGCTCGCCTGCCGCAGGTGAAAAGCCCAGCACCAGCCGGTTGGGTGGCCGCTGTGCATAAGGCGCAACGTCGTAGCGCAGCCGCAGATGCCAGCCATCGGCGCGGGCAAGCTGCACCAGCGCCTCGCCGCTCTCCACCGGCAGCACCACGCAAAACAGCCCCTCTTCTTCGATAAGCTGTGCCGCGCACTGCAGCAGCGCGGCGTGATCGAGCGTGGCGGTGCTGCGCGCCGTGTCTCGCGCGACGCTGGATGAGGCCATACCGGGCACAAAGAAAGGTGGATTGCTGACGATCAGCGAATAGCGTTTTTCACACCGGCTGCTCCAGTTAAGGATATCCGCCTGGTGCACGGTGATACGAGCGCCCCACGGCGAGGCCTGCACATTCTCCTGCGCCTGCGCGGCGGCTTCGCTATCAAGCTCGACCGCATCCAGCGTAACCTGTTGCGGCGTGCGCTGCGCCAGCATCAGGGCGATAAGCCCGCTGCCGCAGCCAATATCCAGAATACGCCGTGCCCCGGCCACCGGCGCCCACGCCCCCAGCAGCACGCCATCCGTGCCAACCTTCATTGCACAGCGATCGTGTGCGACAAAAAATTGTTTAAACGTAAACCCATCTTTTCTTAATGTCGCCCGTGCTGGCGGCTGGTACTGAGACATGCTTTCGGCCATTGAATTGTTATCTGGCGAGAGTGTAACGTGGTCGCACAATGAATTCATCTGCGCCTGATGAACACAAACAGATGAAGATTGCGGCCGATCTGTCTATAATCAGCGCCCCAAACTGAGGTAGAACATGACAGTAACCACATTCTCCGAACTCGAACTCGACGAAAGCCTGCTGGATGCCCTGCAGGAAAAAGGCTTCACGCGCCCGACGGCCATTCAGGCTGAAGCCATTCCTGCCGCGCTGGAAGGCCGTGACGTGTTAGGTTCGGCACCCACCGGAACGGGGAAAACCGCCGCCTATCTGCTGCCCGCATTACAGCATCTGCTGGACTTCCCGCGTAAGAAGTCGGGTCCGCCGCGTATCCTGATCCTCACCCCTACCCGCGAACTGGCGATGCAGGTGGCCGATCAGGCGCGTGAGCTGGCGAAGCATACCCATCTGGATATCGCCACCATCACCGGCGGCGTTGCCTATATGAACCACGCTGAAGTCTTCAGCGAAAATCAGGATATTGTGGTGGCGACCACCGGCCGTCTGCTGCAGTACATCAAAGAAGAGAACTTTGACTGCCGCGCGGTAGAAACACTGATTCTTGATGAGGCGGACCGCATGGTCGATATGGGCTTTGCCCAGGATATCGAGACCATCGCCGGTGAGACGCGCTGGCGCAAACAGACGCTGCTCTTCTCCGCCACGCTGGAAGGCGAGCACATCAAAGATTTTGCTGAACGCCTGCTCAACGATCCGGTCGCGATTGAAGCCGACCCGAGCAAAAGCGAACGCAAACGCATTCAGCAGTGGTACTACCGTGCTGATAACCTTGAGCACAAGACCAAACTGCTGGTGCACCTGTTAAAGCAGCCGGAAGTGAAGCGTGCGATTGTGTTTGTGCGCAAGCGTGAACGTCTGCACGAGCTGGTGACCTGGATGCATGAAGCGGGCCTGCGCAGCAGCTACCTCGAAGGTGAGATGGTACAGGCGAACCGTAATGAAGCGATTAAACGCATCAACGATGGTCGCGTCAATGTGCTGGTTGCCACTGACGTTGCGGCGCGCGGTATCGATATTGATGACGTGACTCACGTGATCAACTTTGACCTGCCGCGTACGGCAGATACCTATCTGCACCGCATTGGCCGTACCGGCCGCGCCGGACGCAAAGGGATCGCTATCTCGCTGGTTGAGGCGCACGATCACGTTCTGCTGGGTAAAATCAGCCGCTACGTTAATGAGCCGCTGAAATCACGCGTGATTGATGAGCTGCGCCCTGAGTCGCGTGCGCCGAGTGCTAAAGTCACCGGAAAGCCGTCGAAAAAGGCGCTTGCCAAACGCAAAGAGAAGAAAGAGAAAGAAGACGAAAAGCCGCGCGTGAAAAAACGCCATCGTGACACCAAAAACGTGGGTAAACGCCGCAAGCCAAGCGGATCAACCACGCCGGAGTCAGGTGCGGAATAAAACGTCACTGCAGTAAAAAAAGCGCCTGAACCGGCGCTTTTTTTTTACGTTCAGCTGGCCTTAAGGGCCACTGACAGGCGGGTCAGCGCGAACGCCGGTAAATGTCGCATTTTAATCAACGCATGCGTTCCGGACCGCTTCCGCACTGGCCTGCAGCATGAGCAACTTTTCATCGCTACTTCAGTTACAGGCTCTCTGTAAAGGTACGGGTGATCACATCGCGCTGCTGCTCTGGCGTCAGGGCATTAAACCGTACGGCATAACCGGATACGCGAATGGTCAGCTGTGGATACTTTTCGGGATGCTTAACCGCATCTTCCAGCGTTTCCCGCTGCAGTACATTGACGTTAAGATGTTGTCCGCCCTCAACGCGCACCTGCGGTTTCTGCTCCAGGGGCACTTCACGGTATGCCATCTCGCCCAGCTCGCTCAGGGCAACCACCTGATCCTCCTCATAGAGGCCTCTGGCGCACAGACAGCGCGCCTGTCCCGCCTCTTCATCCAGCAGCCAGAATGAGTTCAGCAGCAGCGGGTTATGGGTTTGGGTAATTTGAATGCCGGTAATCATAGCGATCTCCAGAAAGGGGCGTTCTGTCTCTGAACGCCGTTGACAGATAGACAGGCTGGTATATCACCGGGACGCCGCCGGTGCCTTGACCTGCATCAAGCTGAAACGGCGGGGTTAATTCTTCTGCTCCCGCGCTGAAGCAGCTAAGCTAAGGAAAACTATCGTCAGGAGTTAACCATGAGTGACAAGCTGACCTGGCACGATGTGCTGGCAGATGAAAAAGAGAAGCCCTATTTCAAAGAGACGCTGCAGGCGGTTGCGCAGCAGCGGGCGGCGGGCGTGACCGTTTATCCGCCACAGAAAGATGTGTTTAACGCGTTTAAACTGACAGAACTGGGCGATATCAAGGTGGTGATTTTGGGTCAGGATCCCTATCACGGACCGAATCAGGCGCACGGCCTGGCTTTTTCGGTGCTGCCTGGCGTGGCCATCCCGCCCTCTCTGCTTAACATGTACAAAGAGCTGGAACAGGATATTGAGGGTTTTCAGCGGCCGCAGCACGGTTTTCTGGAGAGCTGGGCCACGCAGGGGGTAATGCTGCTGAATACGGTACTGACCGTTGAGGCGGGCAAAGCACACTCGCACGCGCGGCTTGGCTGGGAGACGTTTACTGATACGGTGATTGATGCCATCAATACGCACCGTGAGGGCGTGGTTTTTCTGCTGTGGGGATCGCACGCGCAGAAGAAAGGCAGCATCATTGATGCGCAGCGTCATCACGTGCTGAAAGCTCCCCATCCTTCTCCGCTCTCAGCGCATCGCGGCTTTTTTGGCTGCCGGCACTTCTCGCAGACCAACGCACTGCTCAGCCAGGCGGGAGAAACGCCGATCGACTGGACGCCAGTCCTCCCCTGAAACAACAACGGCCGCGTCAGGCGGCCGTTGTGATGCACTACTCTGCTCAGGCTTTGGCTTTAGAGACCGCCACCATCGCCGGACGCAGCAGGCGACCATTCAGGGTATAGCCACGCTGCATTACCATCAGTACATGGTTCGGCTCAACCTCATCCGATTCCATCATCGACATCGCCTGATGCAGATCCGGGTTAAACGGCACGTGGGTGTCGCCCACCACTTCAACGCCAAACTTGCGCACGGCGCCCAGCAGGGATTTCAGCGTCAGCTCGATGCCTTCAATCATTGAGGCGAGCCCGGTGTTCTCTTTATCAGCCACTTCCAGCGCGCGTTCCAGGCTATCAATCACTGGCAGCAGCTCGTTGGCAAATTTTTCCAGCGCAAATTTATGCGCTTTTTCGACATCCATTTCTGCACGGCGACGGATGTTTTCAATCTCCGCCTGCGCACGCAGCTGCGCTTCGCGCACGCCGCCCTGCGCCTGGGTCAGCTCCGCTTCCAGTTGCGCAATGCGCTCATCACGCGGATCCACCTCAGTTGCTGTCTCCGCGTCCGCCGGCTGTTGATCCTGTTGAATTTCGTCTGAGACTTGCTCGTTTGGGGTGTTCTGTTCTTTACTACTCATGAATTTCTCCGCGTTTTGCACATTCATTTCGCTGGTTGGCTTATTATGGGGATCAGTTTGACGGTTTCAAGTGAACCCATCACATTGCCAGGCCGTTTTGGCTTATGAGGAATACCCGCCACATGAACAAACACTTTAGCTGCATCGGGATCGTGGGTCATCCGCGCCATCCTACCGCGTTAACCACCCATGAGATGCTCTGGCGCTGGCTGACCGATAAGGGATATGAAGTGATTGTCGAACAGCAGATTGCGCGCGAGCTGAGCTTAACCGATGTAAAGACCGGCACGCTGGCGGAAATAGGCCAGCAGGCCGATCTGGCCGTGGTGGTTGGCGGCGATGGCAATATGCTGGGCGCGGCCAGGGTGCTGGCACGCTATGACATTAAAGTGATTGGCATCAACCGTGGCAATCTGGGCTTCCTGACCGACCTCGATCCGGATAACGCGCAGCAGCAGCTGGATGATGTTCTTCAGGGCGACTACTTTGTGGAGAGTCGCTTTCTGCTTGAGGCGCAGGTCTGCCGCGATACCTGCTCACCGCGCATTGGCAGCGCCATCAATGAAGTGGTGCTCCATCCTGGCAAAGTGGCGCATATGATTGAGTTTGAGGTCTATATTGACGAAGTGTTCGCCTTTTCTCAGCGTTCAGATGGCCTGATTATCTCCACCCCTACCGGCTCCACCGCCTACTCGCTCTCCGCAGGCGGACCTATTCTTACCCCTTCGCTTGATGCGATTGTGCTGGTGCCGATGTTCCCGCACACGCTGTCGTCGCGCCCGCTGGTTATCAACAGCAACAGTACCATTCGCCTGCGTTTCTCCTCGCTGCGCAGCGATCTGGAGATCAGCTGTGACAGCCAGATTGCCCTGCCGATTCAGGAGGGTGAAGATGTGCTGATCCGGCGCAGCAGCAGCCACCTTAATCTTATCCATCCTAAAAACTATAACTACTTCAATACATTAAGCTCAAAACTCGGCTGGTCGAAAAAATTGTTCTAGAAATCAGTGCTGGCTACTTTACTGGTTAAAAAACCAGTTTATACTGTACGAAAAACCATATCTGTTTTTCTATACAGGTGATTGTATGCTGGCACAACTGACCATCAGTAACTTCGCAATCGTTCGTGAGCTTGAGATCGACTTTCATCGCGGTATGACAGCGATCACCGGTGAGACCGGCGCAGGTAAATCTATTGCCATTGATGCGCTGGGCCTCTGCCTCGGCGGACGGGCGGAAGCGGATATGGTGCGTCAGGGCGCAAGCCGGGCTGATATCTGTGCCCGCTTTCAGCTGAAATTATCGCCGTCAGCGCAGCGCTGGCTGGTTGATAATCAGCTGGATGACGGTAATGAGTGCCTGCTGCGCCGTGTTATCAGCGCGGATGGTCGCTCGCGCGGCTTCATCAACGGCACGGCCGTACCGCTCTCACAGCTGCGCGAGCTGGGCCAGCTGCTGATTCAGATCCACGGTCAGCACGCGCATCAGCTGCTGCTGAAAACCGATCATCAGAAGCATCTGCTTGATGCTTACGCGGCGCATGACGGGCTGCTGACGGAGATGCGTCAGCACTACCAGCGCTGGCATCACAGCTGCCGTGTGCTGGCGCAGCATCAGCAGCAGTCGCAGGAGCGTGAAGCGCGCCGCGAGCTGCTGCAGTATCAGCTGAAAGAGCTGAACGAGTTTGCCCCGCAGGCGGGAGAGTATGAGCAGATTGACGAAGAGTACAAGCGTCTCGCTAACAGCGGACAGCTGCTCTCTACCAGCCAGCAGGCGCTGCATATTCTTGCCGACGGTGAAGATACCAACCTGCAGAGCCTGCTCTACAGCGCCCGCAACATGCTCAGCGAACTGGTCTCGCTGGATGATAAAGTCAGCGGCGTGTTTAACCTGCTGGAAGAAGCGGCGATTCAGCTGAGCGAAGCCAGCGACGAACTGCGTCACTACTGCGAACGTCTCGATCTTGACCCCAATCGCCTTTACGAGCTGGAGCAGCGGCTGTCGCGGCAGATTGCGCTGGCGCGCAAGCATCACGTTGCGCCTGAAGCGCTGCCGGCCCTGCATCAGCAGCTGCTGGAAGAGGCGGAGCTGCTGTCGCAGCAGGAGAGCGATCAGGAGAGCCTGCAGCACGACGTAGTGATGCATCACAAAGCCGCTATCACCTGCGCTGAAACGCTGCATCATCAGCGTGAAAAATCTGCTCATGAACTGTGCGATCTCATTACGCAAAGCATGCGTACCCTGGCGATGCCGCACGGGCAGTTTGCGATTGTGCTGGAGTTTAATCCCGATCAGCTGACGGCCGAAGGTGCCAGCCGCATCGATTTCCGGGTGACAACTAACCCTGGCCAGCCGCTGCAGCCGCTGGGTAAAGTCGCCTCAGGCGGTGAGCTGTCGCGTATCGCGCTCGCTATTCAGGTGATCACCGCGCAGAAGATGGAAACCCCGGCCATGATTTTCGACGAAGTAGATGTCGGTATCAGCGGGCCTACTGCAGCTGTCGTAGGCAAGATGCTGCGTCAGCTGGGTGAATCGACGCAGGTCATGTGTGTGACGCACCTGCCGCAGGTTGCAGGCTGCGGTCATCAGCACTTCTTTGTCAGCAAAGAGACCGACGGCGCGATGACGGAAACGCATATGCAGCCGCTGGATAAGCGCGCACGCCTGCAGGAGCTGGCACGTCTGCTGGGCGGCAGCGAAGTCACGCGTAACACCCTGGCGAACGCCAAAGAACTTTTAGCAGCCTGAGACCGCACTTTTTTCCGGCCTGATGGTCATATGCATGCTCTGTAAAGGTTCCCAACCGGGAAAAGGTCTATTATCATCGGCAGTGATATCGCCATAATAAAAGCCTGCCGCGTGCAGAGTTCAGAATGTAATGGCAACAAAACTGCCTGCTGAAAGGCGTTTGGCCCGAAAAAAGGAATGTACAGATGCGCTTTAAGACGCTGACTGCTGCGGCAGTGGTAATGTTGATGACAACCGCCGGATGCTCCACGCTGGAGCGCGTTGTTTATCGTCCGGATATTAATCAGGGGAATTACCTGGCCGCCAACGATGTCGCCAAGATCCATACCGGCATGACGCAGCAGCAGGTAGCCTATACCCTGGGCACCCCGATGATGCACGATCCCTTTGGCAGCAACGTCTGGTATTACATTTTCCGTCAGGAACCTGGTCACGAGCGCGTGAAGCAGCAAACGCTGACGCTGACATTCGATCGCAGCGGTGTCCTGACGAACATTGATAACAAGCCGCGGCTCACTGGCCAGAAAGACAGTTAAGCTGATGACAGTAAAAAAGGCGCCCGGGGCGCCTTTTTTAATGCTTAACGTCAGCTATTTTTTTGTGGCGGCACGCTCAGCACGCTGGCGGCGCAGCTCTTTCGGATCGGCAATCAGCGGCCGGTAGATCTCAACCCGATCACCCTCTTCAACCCTATCGCCAAGCTTAACCGGCCGGCTGAAGATCCCGGTTTTATTCTGTGACAGATCGATATCCCGGCGCAGCTGCAGCAGTCCCGATGCCTCTATCGCCTTTTCTACCGTAGCACCCTGCTCCAGCGTAACCTCGCGCAGATACTGCTTATCCGGCAGCGCATAGACCACTTCCACCCGGATCTTAGTCACGATAGACCTCTTTGGCACGCTGGGTAAACGCCTGCACCATGCTGTTTGCCAGCTCTTTAAACACGCGCCCGAATGCCATCTCAACCAGCATATTGGTGAACTCAAAATCGAGGCTCAGCTCAACCTTGCAGGCGTCATCACCCAGCGAGATAAATTTCCAGCCGCCGGTCAGCTTACGGAACGGGCCATCAACCAGCTGCATATGAATGCTCTGGTTGTCAGTCAGCGTATTGCGCGTGGTAAAGGTTTTACTGATGCCCGCCTTTGAGACATCGACCGCAGCGGTCATCTGATGACCGCTGTTATCCAGCACGCGACTGCCGGTGCAGCCGGGAAGAAATTCAGGATAGGCATCCACGTCATTCACAAGCTGGTACATCTGTGCAGCGCTATAGGGGACCAGCGCTGAGCGGCTAATCTGAGCCATAAGGGTTCCTGTTGGTCACAAAACCATTGAATTGTACCATTTTAGGCCATTAAACAAAAATTCATGCTTTTGCCAGCTGTGCTAAAATAGGATGTTTTTTACCGCCCCGCAGGACATGGGGATGCGCCCACAAACTGAGTAATGTAGACTACGCCGCACTATGACAAAGAAAAAAGCTCACAAACCCGGTTCAGCCACCATTGCCCTCAACAAACGCGCGCGCCACGAATACTTCGTCGAAGAGGAGTTCGAAGCGGGTCTGTCGTTACAGGGATGGGAAGTTAAAGCACTGCGCGCCGGTAAAGCCAATATCAGCGAAAGCTATATCATGCTGCGCGACGGCGAAGCGTTTCTGTTTGGCGCTACGTTCCAGCCGCTGATCGGTGCTTCAACGCACGTGGTGTGCGATCCGACACGCACCCGTAAGCTGCTGCTGAAAGAGCGCGAGCTCTCTTCACTGTTTGGCAGCGTTAACCGCGACGGTTACACCATCATACCGCTTTCGCTCTACTGGAAAAACGCCTGGGCCAAGCTCAAAATCGGCGTCGCACGCGGTAAGAAAGAGCACGACAAGCGTTCTGACATTAAAGATCGCGAGTGGAAGATGGACAAAGCACGAATTATGAAGAGCGCCAGCCGTTAAGCACTGGATTTTTTTATAGATTTGCGCTACAGTTTTAAAACTTGGGGCTGATTCTGGATTCGACGGGATTCGCGAAACCCAAGGTGCATGCCGAGGGGCGGTTTGCCTCGTAAAAAGCCGCAAAAAAATAGTCGCAAACGACGAAAACTACGCACTAGCAGCTTAATAACCTGCTTAGAGCCCTCTCTCCCTAGCCTCCGCTCTTAGGACGGGGATCAAGAGAGGTCAAACCCAAAAGAGATCGCGTGGATGCCCTGCCTGGGGTTGAAGCGTTAAAACTAATCAGGCTAGTCTGTCAGTGGCGTGTCTGTCCGCAGCTGCCAGGCGAATGTAAAGACTGACTAAGCATGTAGTACCGACGGTGTAGTAATTTCGGACGCGGGTTCAACTCCCGCCAGCTCCACCAAAATTCTCCATCGGTGATTACCAGAGTCACATGATGAAGTCCTGAAAGCCCGCACGGCGCAAGCCCTGCGGGCTTTTTTGTGTCTGTAGCTTTCTGGCTGGTTCCGCCTGAGTCTGTGAGTCAGCAGTATGCATTCGGTGGATGCTATGGTGCGGGCCAAAAGCGTGTATCCGCTTCGGACGAACATCAGTAATGCTGTGATTAAGATAACCTTACTCTCAGCTGAGATAACATTACGTCAGCCACCATCGACACGCTGGAATCATCGCGCGAACGCTCCAGCGTGGCCGGATTCTCGCTGATTATTCTGCCCGATCAGGAGAAATGGAGCGGCGACGGCGCGGGAAATAAGGCGATTACCGGCGGCGATGCAGTAGCCATCGATCCTAAATATCGCGACGCCTATTCAACCCATATTCCGGCGGTGATTCTGGCGGTTAATAACAATCCGATGCGTTTCAGCGATCGCAGCGGCGGCGTGTCACGTCGTCGTGTAATCCTGACCTTCCCGGAAGTGATACCGGCAAAAGAGCGCGACCCGCAGCTACTCGATAAAATCAATAACGAGCTGGCCGTCATTGTTCGTCATTTAATGCAGCGCTTCGCCTCACATGATGAAGCGCGCGAACTGTTGCAGGCTCAACAGTCATCCGGCGAAGCGCTGGAGATAAAGCGACAGGCCGACCCGCTGGTCGATTTCTGTGGCTACTTGATGCCGTTGAGTACACCGAACGGGCTGTTTATTGGCAACGCCAACATTCGCCCGATTAATCCGAAGCGCTATCTCTATCACGCTTACCTATCGTTTATGGAATCGCGCGGCCATCAGCACCCGCTCAGCCTGACAGCCTTTGGGCAGGCAGTACCGCAGACGCTGAAAGAGTATGAGCGCGTGCTACTCAAACGCCGAACGAATAACGGCATACAAACTAATCTTACGTTGCATGAAGACAGCGAGGCAGATTGGTTGCCAGCATGTAGCGCCTGATAACATTTTTCCACATAAACCGGCTTAGAGCCGGTTTTTACTTAGTGCATTAATGAATTTCATTTAATAGAAAAGAGCAGACTTAATGAGTTTGTTGGTAGTAAATAAATCCCATCATGTAGTTTTAACTGATATTAACTTGTAAAATCCCCCTACAATCTAAATCTAACTTCACAGAACCAGTCATTTTCTGATAGGCAACTATATAACGCAGATTGCCAAGAGTTTAAGCTTACTGATTTTTTTCCTGCTGCAATTTCTGATAAATAATTTTTCAAATCAACACTACCACCTTTATCGTAAACTCTCCTTACAATATACTCAATGCTTGCCAACTCTTCAGCTGCGTGTGATGCATAAAGAGCAGCCAACCTAAATGCTTTAAAGTGGTATTTAATCCGATTGGCAAGAATTACAGAGCACCCTTGAGGCGGATCTACGTAAAACTCTATTGTTACAGGTATAGATTCATTTATTTTCGCTTTTATCCAAATAAAACCCTCAACATCATCATAATATGGATGTAAAGTTTCTTCCTCAGAGCATTTTGGTTTATCTTCACTCTTAATTTTATTACAATCTTGACACGCAGGAATAAGATTAATAGGAGAAACAGCTAGTGATGGAAAATGTGCTTTTGGCAAGTGATGATCTAATGTTGAGACCACTCTTTGAGAACATAGGGGACATCTACCATGTGCAGGAAGTGACATTAACTTGTCATAATAGATACGGCCGGGCGCTAATTTTTTAGCCATTCTATTCGTATACACATCCTTCATCTCTTTTACTGTTACAACAGCAGCAACATTGTCTTTGGGCAAAATTGTATGTAGCTGTGCACTTGATGCTTTCAAATTAAATTCTTCAGAGGAATCATACACTTCTTGAGAGCATGCTATAAGTCTCGCTTTTAAATTAGCATCACGGATTTTATCAATACATGCAGTAAATACGTCCAGCGCACTATCATTTGGCTTTAAAAGCTTTTTCATGATTGGTTGCCTTTAATTGAAAACAAAGCCCGTAAAATGCCTTTAGCTTCAACTCCAAGCTGACCATTAAAATACTCTAAAGCTGAATCATAGTTCCCGAGTTTATTTACAGCATCATCAAGTAGGTTATGGAATCCTGAGTCGGTGTTTTCTAGTCCAAAAACCTCCCTTGTGAGTATTCCAACATTTTCACCAAAAGATTCTATTTCTAATCTTTCCACTTTAGACAAATAGCCACTACGCCATAATTTCCAAGTACAGCTTCGGGGAACTTCTTGGAGAACTACAGGAGAATGAGTAGCTATTATAGAAACTGCATTCCTATTAACTAACAAATCAGAAAGAGATCTTATAAAAGCTGATAATAATGGTGGATGGAGGTGAGCTTCTGGTTCGTCTAAAAAAACCAAGCTTCTTTCCTCCATTGTCTCAACAAGCCTAGTGATAGTTAGCAATACAATTTTATGCCCTGAACTCAAGTTCTTAAATATTCTCCCGGCAATATCTTTGAAGTCATCATCGTCTTGTATGTTTAATATTGACGCTACATTAATATCAGCAAATACTGGATCTGATTCCAATTTATCTACAGCCCGCCTCCAACGTTCAACTTTCCCTCCAGCCCTGCAAGAAAGCATACTTTTTACAAATTCATTTTTTAGAATTACAGGACTCTTAGGCGGAAGATTTTTCTCACCGGTTTTTCTAACTCTTTTAAGACCTACGTATGAAAACTGTATTCCCGTAGATTTGTCTTTTTTTTCTGATAAAGGTTCAGTTTCATCAAAAGCGCTGAAAGTAACTGATACTACGTTAGAAAAAATTTCACCAGCTAACTGATCTTGAGATGAGAACTCACCAACTTTTGTTGGTGTTGTATTCTCGTCAATTAATGAACTAATCATATTATTCATCAAGTGCGTTTTCCCAACACCATTTCGCCCAATTAGTACATGAATATTTGTTGGGGGATTACTCTCTGGCACTACTTCGAAGCTTAGTGTAATTTTGTCAGAGTCAGTACCCTTCATCACTGGAGAATTATAAGAAAATGTATATTTTGAAAGCCTAGCCCCCCCTTTAGCGAGTCGACGGAACTGTCCTTTAATAGATGTATGACTGACAGACCTCAGAAGAGAGATACTAGTCACTCGCTCATTAATTGCTTTGTTATAAATATCCTCATCTAGAGCAATATCATTAAGTGATGACAAAATTTTATTTCGTACATCTTCGCCAAGTTCGTTCAACACTTCGTAAAAGCTGTCATCTTGACCTACAGAGAAAAATTTCTCATCAAGCTTTTCGAAGGCATCAGGGATGTTTGGTCTACTTTGACCCTTTTCCATATTAAACTGGCCGATTTTAGTAGAGCCAATAACGTGTTTTTCGTGGTTTGAACTTACATAAATTAATGTATACATTGTGGAAAATTCAAACCAGTCATCCCAATTGTCAGTGATTAGATATGCACAGTTTGATTGATTAATAGAGGACGAACTACCCGCAGGCAGCACCTTAAAATCCATCTTTAACTCATTCATTTATGTTTAATTGAAAATTGCCTCTGAATAATCAGAGCATTTTAAGCTATGTATCACTAGTGATATCATGCAACATTCATTACTAACAAGCATTAAGGACGACTTCACTTTAAATTCAATAGCATGTTATCACCCATTGCAATGATTATATATAATATTTTCATTATATGATGCCCTAATCCCCGCCTTGGGTTACGTGTAACATTAGATATGTCATATGTAACTGTAATGTCCTATGTTAAAATTAAGCGAACATGCAGGTATGGCAGGCGCCGTAATGAATGATTAACTGTCATTGTTAACATCACTCTGCGTGAACCAATTGTAAGAATACCTATTAATGGAGAAAGCTCCCCACGTCTGCATCCTTCTGACAGCTGCCAAGTGTCTTAGTATTCCATCAGGTGAAGCAGGCAAAAAGAGAGTATTGAGACAGTCATTTTTCACTTTTACTATCAGGTTTATTGACGATCTGTAAAAAGGATGTATGATCTTCATATCAAGTTTTGGGAATGAAGAGGCGGCTCCCAAAAGAAAACCGCCAAGTTGGTAACTTCGACTCGATAATTGGTCTGGTACTCCAACCGCGCCGGCTGTGAGGTCGGCTCCACTATTTTTTTGGCAGTGGATATCTCAATCGAACTGATTTTGTGTCTATATCTCTTGGACCTCTCGTTGGGTCATAGAAATACCAGATGTTAAACTTTCGCTCAGTATGCCATGTATCGTTTTGCAAATTGTCCCAGCCAAGGTATGAAGCAACCTTATTTGAGATAGCAATTTTTGCCTCAGAGGAAGCTTTACCCTGATACGCACACATTACTGCACCAAGAAAAAAATCTGCTATTTGAATGTTCTCAGATGACTTTGAGTCCTTAGTCACAACGCTAGCAATAATTTCAGGCCTACCAAATTTATTCTTAAGTATATTGTTAGCAATTACATTAAATTCTTCATCAGCCTTCTTGTAACGAGAGGCTATTGGGTCAACCTCAATCCTAAAGTAACTTTCTCTCTCAGGATGGGCTGATATTACGCTGCTTATTTTTGTGGTTAGCAGCTTCGTGAAGTGTTTCCTTCTAGCGATATCATAATCGCCATTATGATATCGCTTATTCACCATAGATTTTTCAATTACGATACAGTGAAATGCTAACCATGGAACCTTGAAAAACAAATCAATAAGTTCAATGTAAAATTCGGCATACCGCTTGGAATGGGCTTTTTGCCACTTAATCTCTTCATAGAACCCATGCTTATCGCGCAAATCCCTAACTATGCGAGCAAAGTCCCCACGTCGCTGATACTTCATCCATAGACTGCCAAAGCCGTAGAACCTTTGGCCGTCAATGCCTGATTCGTCACATGCAACATGCCAAATTAATTTGCCGGGGTGATCACTATCAATCATTGATAAGCTCGTATCGGATTCATCCTAAGATGGTTATTTAACCACAAACATAAGCTATTGATAAAGATCGCTTTAATATTAAGCTAGCAGGCTCACTTCGATGGGTCTTATCCTCTGCCGTTTCCACCTATCAGCAACTTATAGAATTCCCTGTAGGCATAAACAACATTTCCTGACTAATCACACCTAACCAGTCTTATTGGCACCAGCGAACTGGCCGCAGTTTAGGCATATGGAGCTTTAATCACCTCTGTTAACCTGCACCACATCGATTAACACAATCTAAAGGTAGTAATCTCTGGGCTTGGCACAGAGCTGACATTGTCTATATACAGCGCCTGATAATATTCTCCTCCGCGGCGTCTTAAATGGTCAAAATCCCATCTAAGGTGATCATGCAAAATGAACACTCGTGTACAATTGACATCAAAGCATTCACCACCTAAGACAATGAATTTGATGAACAAAAATCAAAAGTGAACAGTGTGAACACTTTTACCTAAAATCATTTTATTTTGGATTTAGCTCCGAGCATTCGGTATCCTAGCGAAGCCGTTCCGGAGTATGAGATCCAATAATTGGTACACGTTTAGGTACACGCAACAAAGTTGAATTATATAAAAACGCGTAAATACATAATCTTGCGATACTTATTCAGATTCCGCCAGCCGCAGTAGCCCCCAAAACCCCCACAACACAATCCCCACGGCCTTTTTGCCCCTGCTGCTTACTAATCCGGACTTACCCGTACAACACTTTCATTTTCTTCACCGACCCATCCCTTATACGACTAACCCGCCCATCCAAACAATAGATCCGCCCAAAACCCGCATTCGCCATCTCTCAACCCGCCCCTGCTCAGCGAAGCCCTGCGGCTGTTTTACAGCTGACATTTCCCTCTCAGGGAATTTTCATTCACTTACAGTTTTATCCTGGAGCGCAACGTTGCTCAGTGTGCCACTCTTAACTACGCTCATATCACCAAATACGTTAAATGAGGGACTATGATGAAAAAGACCATTATTGCTGTATCTGCTTTCCTGCTGGCTTCTTCCGCGTTTGCGGCTACCACACACGCAACTGACGATACGGTCGCTAACGCTCAGGCTGGCGCTAACACCGCGAAAGAGAAACTGCATCAGGCGCAGCATCAGGGCGAAGAGCAGCGTCTTAAAGCGAAGCACGCGGCACAGGGCGAGCGCGACAGCATGACCAGCAAAGCCAGTGAAGGCACCCAGAAAACCTGGAACAAGACCAAAGAAGGCACTGAGAAAGGCTGGGATGCGACCAAAGAAGGCGCACAGAAAGGCTGGAACAAAACCAAAGAAGGTGCCAGCGATCTGAAACAGAAAGTCAGCGAGTAAGCTGCACTGCTGTGATAAAAAGGCCGCCCTGCGGCCTTTTTGTTTTTCCGCGGCCGCATTTTGCATCCGGCGCCGTAACTCCCTACACTACGCCTATTCTCTGCAAGCTTAATGGTACTTATGTCTGAAACCTTCACACGTCAGCCGCTGCCGCTGCCCGGCGGACACAATAAAGTGCTGCTGCACTCCTGCTGTGCGCCCTGCTCCGGCGAAGTGATGGAAGCGATGCTCGCGTCCGGCATCGACTACACCATTTTCTTTTACAACCCGAATATCCATCCGCTGAAAGAGTATGAGCTGCGCAAAGAGGAGAATATCCGCTTTGCTGAGCAGTTTGGCGTGCCGTTTGTGGATGCTGACTACGATAAAGATAACTGGTTTGAGCGCGCGCGCGGCATGGAGTGGGAGCCGGAACGCGGCGTACGCTGCACCATGTGTTTTGATATGCGCTTTGAACGCACCGCGCTTTACGCGCACGAGCACGGCTTTCCGGTGATCACCAGTTCGCTCGGGATTTCACGCTGGAAAGATATGAAGCAGATCAACGACTGCGGCGTGCGGGCGGCGGCGCACTATCCGGATATGCTCTACTGGGAGTTTAACTGGCGTAAAGGCGGCGGCTCGTCGCGCATGATTGAGATCAGCAAGCGCGAGCGCTTCTATCAGCAGGAGTATTGCGGCTGCATCTATTCACTGCGCGATACCAACCGTCACCGCGTGGCCGGCGGTCGCGAGCGCATTGAGATTGGGGTGCAGTATTACGCGCCTGACGACGCGTAATACGGCTCAGAACCTCACCAGGCGAGCGCGTCACCTTTGTAATCAAGGTAGTGATGACCACCCTCGCCGCGATAGCGCTGCAGCTGGGTAACCAGTCCTGCCGCGCTCTCTTCCACTGTGATATCGGCGTTCTCGCCACCCATATCGGTTTTCACCCAGCCCGGATGCAGCGACAGCAGCGTCGCCCCCTGCGGCCGCATCTCTTTTGCCAGCGCGCGGCTCAGCATATTGAGTGCCGCCTTGCTGGCCGAGTAGAGCGGCATCGCGGCGACGCGGTTTTCATTCAGGCTCGCCAGCTGTGACGTGGTGATCCCGACCACGCTCTGCTTATCACGCAGCAGCGGCAGCAGGCTTTCCGCCAGCCGCACCGGTGCTACCGCGTTGGTGATAAACAGCTCGCTCAGCTCCGCATCTTCTGCCTGCTGCAGCTGCTGCGCATCCGGGCCAAAGATGCCGGCGTTGATCAGCACCGCATCAAACTGCTCACCCTGCAACTGCTGCAGCAGCGCCGTACGCGCCGCGCCGTCGGTGATATCCAGCGCCAGCCAGCGCAGCCGATCGTGCTGGTATGAGACCGCCGTGCGGCGGAAGGTGGCGGTAACGTCCCAGCCCGCCTGTAAAAACTGCTGTACCACCGCAAGCCCGATCCCTTTTGAAGCACCAATAACCAACACGCGTTGTGACTGGCTCATACCATTCTCCCGGACAGATAGCGAAACGGGCAGCGTATGCTGCCCGCGATGAACTAACGTAACACTAACGTTAGCACGGTAATGACCGTCATCATTAACACCAGGTGGCAGACCACCTTTGTCAGCTCCGGCTTTTTCATCGCTCCTCCTGCAGATCAGAACCACTGACCAAAACGTTTGATGTAGAAGGTCTTCATGCCCTGCGCCACCAGGCAGTAACCGGACAGGGTCGCCACCAGCCACGGAAAGTAGGACCACGGCAGCGGCGTCAGCCCGACGCTGGCCCCCAGCGATGAGAACGGCAGCAGCATCCCGGCGATCATGACGCAGGCGGATGCCAGCATGACCGGCAGCGCAGCGCGGCTCTGAATAAACGGAATTTTGCGGGTGCGCAGCATATGCACCACCAGCGTCTGCGACAGCAGCCCCTCAACGAACCAGCCCGACTGAAACAGCGACTGCATCTCTGGCGTATTGGCAGCAAACACATACCACATCAGCGCAAAGGTGGTGATGTCAAACAGGGAGGAGGTCGGCCCGATCCACAGCATAAACCGCTTAATATTGCGCGCGTCCCACTTACGCGGCTTCTGCAGAAACTCTTTGTCCAGTTTGTCCCACGGCATCGCCAGCTGCGAGATGTCATACATCAGATTCTGAATCAGCAGGTGGATCGCCAGCATCGGCAGAAACGGAATAAACGCGCTGGCCACCAGCACCGAAAATACGTTGCCAAAGTTAGAGCTGGCGGTCATGTTCAGGTACTTGATGATATTGCCAAAGGTTTCGCGACCTTTGATGATCCCCTCCTCCAGCACCAGCAGATCTTTCTCCAGCAGAATGATATCGGAAGACTCTTTGGCAATATCCGCCGCGCTGTCTACGGAGATCCCGACATCGGCAGCGCGCAGCGCCGGGGCATCATTAATGCCGTCACCCAGAAAGCCCACGGTATGCCCCTGCTGCTGCAGCGCCGTGACAATGCGCGACTTTTGCAGCGGCGTGAGTCTGGCAAACACCGCACTCTCCCGGACGGTACAGGCCAGCTGCTCATCGCTCATCTGCGCCAGCTGTTCACCGGTTACGATGGCTCCGCTGTCGATGCCCACCTCGGCACAGATACGTGCGGTTACCACCGGGTTATCGCCGGTCAGGACTTTTACCGCAACGCCGTTATCGCGCAGCGCGCTGACAGCCGGTGCCGCGCTGGCTTTGGGCGGATCGAGAAACGTCAGCAGCCCTTCTATAATCAGGTTCTGCTCATCCGCGACGTTCAGCGCCTGCTGAAGACCCGGCTCATCCAGTACGCGGCTCGCCACCAGCAGCACGCGGAATCCCTGCTGATTATATTCATGCGCCAGCGCCAGCAGTTCCGCACGCCGGGCCTCATCCAGCGGCTGGATCAGCCTGCCTTCGCGCTCTGCGACTGCAACGCTGAGCATCTCTTCAACGGCCCCTTTGCAGATCAGCAGCTGCTGGTTAAGCCGGCGATTATATACCACGACCGATACGCGCCGCCGGATAAAATCAAACGGCAGCTCATCGATTTTGCTCCATGCGTCGCTGACCGCACTGCCCAGACGCGCGCCGCCATAGTGCAGAATGGCGCGATCTATCGGGTTAGCGGTACTGCTCTGATAAAGGCTGTTCAGCCAGCTCAGCATCAGCACGCGGCTGTTCTCCACACCGGCGCAGTCAACGTGCTGTGCCAGCGTAATGTTGTCCTGCGTCAGCGTGCCGGTTTTGTCCGTACACAGCACATCCATCGCACCCAGGTTCTGAATCGCGTTCAGGCGTTTAACGATCACCTTGCGCCGCGACATGGCGATAGCCCCCTTTGCCAGATTAGCGCTGACGATCATCGGCAGCATCTCTGGCGTCAGGCCTACCGCGACCGCCAGCGCGAATAACGCGGCTTCCAGCCAGTCGCCTTTGGTGAGGCCGTTAAGCAGCAATACCACCGGCACCATCACCAGCATAAAGCGGATCAGCAGCCAGCTGACGCTATTTACCCCGCGATCAAACGCCGTCTGACTGCGTTTACCGGTAAGCGATTTTGCCAGACTGCCGAAATAGGTATCGCTGCCGGTGGCGACGACCACGCCTTTTGCGCTGCCGCTGGCCACGCTGGTGCCCATCAGGCAGAGACTGCCTGACTCCAGCAGCGACGCGCCCGGTTCACGCGCCTCAGCCGTTTTACCGGAGAGATGGCTGGTAACATCATATTTTTCCACCGGCAGCGACTCACCGGTCAGGATCGCCTGGCTGACAAACAGATCGCGCGACTCCAGCAGGCGGATATCGGCCGGCACCAGATCGCCCGCAGAAAGGCAGATAATGTCACCCGGCACCAGATCCGCTATATCCACTTCCCTGCGAACCGGCGACGCCTGCAGCGAGGTGCGCCGCACGACCGTTGCGGTAGTACGCACCATCGATTTCAGCGCCTGAGCCGCTCTGTTCGTACGAAACTCCTGCCAGAAACGCAGCAGTCCGCTCAGCATGACCATGGTGACGATAATAGCGATACCGGTCAGGTCGGTCTCTTCGCCCTGCCGCCGCGGCAGCCAGTAGTCAGTAAAAAAACTCACGGCGGCCAGCGCCACCAGCACATAAATAAACGGATTGCTGAACGCCTGCAGCAGCTGCAGCAGCACCGGTGGTGCTTTGGTGTGCCGGGCTTCGTTAGGGCCATAGTGGCACAGACGTGCAGCGGCCTCGTCTTCGGTCAGGCCTGACGCCTGACTGTCCAGTCGTGCCAGCGTTTCATCTGCGGTCAGGCCCGCTTCCTGTTCAATGCGGTAAAGCGGTGACCGCAGATCCGTTTTCCGGTTATTCCGCTGCAGCTTATATTTCATATTGTTCATGTGACACCCCGATGGTGTTATTCAGGCAAACGCTATCCTGCGCCTGGCGCATATAACAGAGAGAACCTGATAAATAATCAGCACGCTGAACCCGCAATTATCGGGCAAAAAGATTACACGCTTTTAATTAATAAAAAGCGTGACGATCCTGCACCAGATAAAAGTGATCCATTTAATTTGTGTAGCGCAGTGCCTGACTGAAAATCTGGAGTCAGGTTTAACGCGCAGCAGACAGGTGCACGCTGAGGATCAGCGTGCGCATCGGGGCGGTGGAAATAGTGCGTTGTATATCATAGACATAATGACTCCCGTGAGCCTGTATTTTTTATCAGCATTGCGTGTACGGGAGCATTCTGCAGAAATGCAGAAGGTGCCGCCGCCAGAGTGGCAAGCAGCAGGAAAAAAATCCGTGCGTCAGCTTGCCTTATATCGCCATCGATAAGGTTGACTGTTCAACAGGATCCTCCAGATAATTAATTGCCGTTATTATATTTACTCGCTAAATGAAGTAAAGATGAATATAGCGCATGAGCGTTTTATCTAAATGTTGTTGCCGTTTGGTTGAGCAAGCTATTCACAATCTGCGACAGTCGTTTCATTCATCGGGAGAAAAGCCGGGGCTGAAACATTTCTGAAAAAGCGTATCTGATGCGTACTATGCTGGTTATTAGCGGCCATAACCCTTATAACAGAACCGCCGGGCTTAGAACCTAAAAGCATATGCATAGCCATAAATAGACTATTCTTCACTGGTACGCTCTCGTAAACTCGCGTTACTTTTTTAAGGCAAGGAAACAACATGAAAACAATTATTCCCTCACTGCTGGCGCTGTCGCTGGTGGCCGCCTTCTCTGCGCACGCTGTCACACCCAAAGATACGCTGGTGATTGCACAGTCTACCGATGATGCTGACAGCTTCGATCCGGCGCAGGGCTTTGAACTCACCACGGTACAGTCATTCACCAACATCTATCAGCGCCTGGTTCAGTCCGATCCGCAAAACCCGACCGACCTGAAACCGACGCTGGCGACCTCATGGCAGCCGGGCAGCGATAACCGCAGCCTGACGTTTGAGCTGCGTAAAGATGCGACCTTTGCCAGCGGCAACCCGCTGCGCCCGGAAGATGTGATCTTTTCACTGGGTCGCGTGGTTAAACTCAATCTTGATCCCTCTTTTATTCTGACGCAGCTCGGCTGGAATAAAGATAACGTTGATAGCTTCCTGAAAAAGGTGGATGACCAGCACGTACAGATCAGCTGGAACGCTAACGTCAGCCCGGCCTATGTGCTGAGCCTGCTCTCAGCACCGGTCTCTTCTATTATCGATGAAAAAACAGCGCAGGCTAATGCGAAAAACGGTGATTTCGGTCATGCGTGGCTGGGCACTCACTCTGCCGGCAGCGGCCCATATCAGATCCGTAAAGTTGTGCTGCATGAAGCGGTTCTGCTGACGGCAAACCCCTCTTCCCCTGCCGGCGCGCCGAAGCTGAAAAATATCCTGATCAAAAACGTACCGGAGCCTGCGGCGCGCCGCCTGTTGCTGGAACAGGGTGATGTGGATATCGCACGTAACCTGGGCGCTGACCAGATTGCCGCGCTGAAAGGCAAGGCGGGCGTCAAAACTGACGCGATCCCGATGGCGTCGCTCTATTACATTCAGTTTAACGTCGGCAAAGATCCGGTGCTGAAAAACCCGGCGCTGTGGGAAGCGGCACGCTACCTGTTTGATTATAAAGGCATTGCCGATAACCTGCTGAAAGGGCAGTTTGAAGTGCATCAGACCTTCCTGCCAAAAGGCTTCTTAGGCGCGCTGAATGAAACGCCATACAGCTACGATCCGGAAAAAGCCAGAGCGATTCTGAAGAAAGCGGGCCTGACCAATGTGAGCTTTACCCTCTCCACCAGCAACCAGCCGCCTTATCTTGATATCGCTCAGGCGCTGCAGGGCAGCTTTGCTAAGGGTGGCGTAAAAGTTGAGGTGCAGCCGGGCCTCAGCTCTGAAGTCTCAACGCGCGTTAAAGCGCATCAGTTTGAAGCGACACTGAACGCCTGGGGTGCCGATTATTTCGATCCCAACACCAACGCCGCCTCATTTGCCTATAACCCGGAAGATGGCAGCAAAACCATCGCCTACCGCTCTGACTGGCACATTCCGGAGCTGAGCAAGCAGACGCTGGCTGCCACAGCGGAAGCGGACAGCAACAAACGCGCAGAGCTGTACCAGGCGATGCAGCGCGAAGTGCTGAAAAACTCCCCGTACGTGATTGGCCTGCAGGCGCGTAATCTGGTTGCGCTGCGCGACAATCTGAAAGGCTATGTGCAGGGTATTAACCCCGATATGGTCTATTACGCGCAGGTCTCTAAATAATGTCCGTATCTGCTTCACAGACCGGGTTCGCCCGGTCACTCTGGCAGCGCGGCAGCCGCCTTGTCACCAGCCTGCTCTCGCTGCTGGTGACGCTGCTCGGGCTGCTGGCGTTTACCTTTATGCTGTCGCACCTCTCACCGGTCGATCCGGTGCAGCAGATTGCCGGCGATCACGCCAGCGAAGCGACCTACGCGCAGGTGCGGCACGATCTCGGACTTGACCAGCCGGTGCTGGTACAGTTCTGGCGCTATATCAGCCACCTCGCGCGCGGCGATTTAGGTCTCTCTCATCTGACGAATCAGCCGGTGAGCGCTGACCTGCTGCGTACCTTCCCGGCCACAATTGAGCTGGCCACCTGCGCGATGATCTTTGCCGCCGTGTCTGGCGTGGCGCTGGCGCTGCTGGCGGCGTGGAAGCCAGGCAGTGTTATCGACAACGTGGCGCGTTTTATTTCGCTGCTGGGCTATTCGGTGCCGGTGTTCTGGCTCGGGCTGCTGGGCCTGCTGCTGTTCTACGCGATTCTGCACTGGTCAGCCGGACCGGGCCAGCTGGATGATATCTGGGTCTATACGCTGGAACCCAAAACCGGCTTTGTGCTGATCGACAGCTGGCTCTCCGGCGATCCGGAGATGTTCCGTAATGCGATTGCGCATCTCTGGCTGCCGGTCGTGATCCTCGGCCTGCTGGCGATGGCGGGCATTACCCGCCTGCTGCGTGCGGCACTGCTTGAAGAGAGCAGCAAAGAGTATGTGGTACTGGCACGCGCAAAAGGCGCAGGCCGCACGCGCATCCTGCTGCGTCATATCCTGCCCAACGTCACCGGTACGCTGATCACCGTCATTGCGCTCTCCTATGCCACGCTGCTGGAAGGCTCGGTGCTGACAGAAACCGTATTCGCGTGGCCGGGCGTAGGCCGCTATATGACCAACGCCCTGTTCTCAGCGGATGTGCCGGCTATCCTTGGCGCCACGCTGCTGATTGGCGGCTGCTTTATTCTGCTTAACGCCGTGGCTGACGCCCTGACCTGGTTAACCGATCCGAGAACCCGATGACTCAACAACTTCACGAACTGGAAAGCGTGCGTCCGCGTCGTCGTCGGGCGCGCGTGACCTCTCTCTCCATCGGCCTGACGCTGGTGGTCATTCTGATTGCGATGGCGCTGCTGGCACCCTGGCTGGCCCCGTTCGATCCGAATGTGCAGACCATTAACCAGCGCCTGCTGCCGCCCTCAGCGCTGCACTGGTTTGGCACCGACGGCTTTGGCCGCGATCTGTTGTCGCGCGTGATTTACGGCGCACGTCCGACGCTGCTGCTGGTGTCGCTGATCCTGGTGCTGACGATCCCGGTGGGATTACTGGTTGGTATTACCGCCGGTTACGTCGGCGGCTGGACCGAGCGCGTGCTGATGCGCATTACCGATATCTTCCTGTCGCTGCCAAACCTGGTGATTGCGCTGGCGCTGGTCGCCATGCTCGGTCCGGGCCTGATGAACGGCGCGCTGGCGCTGGCGCTGACCAGCTGGCCGCCGTTTGCCCGCCAGGCGCGTGCAGAGACGCTGGCGCTGCGCCGCAGCGACTACCTTGCCGCCGCGCGCATGCAGGGTATCACCGGCCTGCGGCTGATGTTCGGCCATATTCTGCCGCTCTGCCTGCCGACTGCCGTCGTGCGTGCTGCACTCAGCCTCGGCGGTATTATTCTCTCCGCTGCCGGTCTCGGCTTCCTCGGTATGGGCGTACAGCCCCCTACTGCCGAGTGGGGCTCGATGGTTGCCGAAGGGAGTAAAGTTATTTTCGATCAGTGGTGGGTGGCGGCTGCGCCCGGCGCTGCGATTCTGTTCGCCAGCCTGGCGTTTAACCTGACAGGCGACGGCCTGCGCGATCGACTGGATACCCGCCATGCCAAATGAGTTATTGATTGATGCCCGCGGGCTGAGCATCCGCAGCGGTGACTCACTGCTGGTGGATAACATCAGCTTTCAGATTGGCCGCGAACGCGTAGCGCTGGTCGGTGAATCCGGCTCCGGTAAATCGCTCACCGCACGCTCGCTGATGGGCCTGCTCTCCCCTTCCCTGCAGCTGCAGGCTGAACGTCTGCAGATTGCCGGTGCTGATGCTCAGCGTCTGCAGGAGCGTGACTGGATCACGCTGCGCGGCGGTAAAGTGGCGATGGTGATGCAGGACCCGAAATATGCGCTTAACCCGATGCGCACCATCGGCTGGCAGGTGGAAGAGCCGCTGATTTTGCACCGCAAGCTGAGCCGTGCTGAGCGACGCGAAAAAGTGTGTGAGATGCTGGCCGCCGTTGGCCTGCCCGAACCGCGCCAGCTGATGAAGCGCTATCCGCACCAGCTCTCCGGCGGCATGGGGCAGCGCGTGATGCTGGCGATTGCGCTGATCACCGATCCGGAACTGCTGATTGCCGACGAGCCAACCTCCGCGCTCGATCACGCCATGCGCGATCAGGTGCTGGCGCTGATCCGCCGGCTGGTTGAGCAGCGTAATATGGGGCTGCTGCTGATCAGTCACGATCTGCAGCAGGTCTCAGAACATTGCGAACGGGTAATGGTGATGTATAAGGGCCGGCTGCTTGATACGCTGCCTGCTTCACAGCTCTCTCATGCTACCCACCCCTATACCCGCACGCTGTGGGCCTGTCGTCCCGGTAAGGCGACGCACGGCGAACGTCTGCCGGTGCTGGATCGCGCTGCGCTGGAGAGAGAGAATGATTGAGTTATCAAACCTGAGCGTTGCCCATAAGCATGGCTATGAGCTGCGTACCGTGGTGCACGACGTCTCCCTGCAGGTCGCTGCCGGTGAGTGTTTTGGCCTGGTCGGCCCATCCGGCTGCGGCAAATCATCGCTGCTGTGGGTGCTGGCCGGTCTGAATCCGCACTGGCAGGGCGAGATGACGCTGGCGCAGACGGCAGTCCAGCCGGGCAAAGCCTTTACCGGCCAGCTGCGACGCGATGTGCAGATGGTGTTTCAGGATCCGTATGCCTCGCTGCATCCGCGCCATCGCCTGCGCCGCACGCTGGCGGAGCCGCTGAAGTTGTTAAAGCGCGATAATATCGATGACCGCATCGACGCAGGTTTTCGTCATGTCGGTCTCGATCCGGCGCTGGCGAACCGCTATCCGCATCAGCTCTCGGGCGGACAGCGCCAGCGCGTGGCGATTGTGCGCGCGCTGCTGCTGGAACCTAAAATTCTGCTGCTGGATGAACCGACATCGGCGCTGGATATGTCAGTCCAGGCGGAGATCCTTAACCTGCTGAACGATCTTAAACAGAACGACGGGCTGACCATGGTGCTGGTCAGCCACGATCCGGACGTTATCGATCATATGTGCGACCGCGCGGCGCATATGGCGCAGGGACGGATCGTGGGCTAACGGCGCACGGGTCCCGGGTCGCATATGCCTGCATCACATCTGCAGGGTGCGCATTTATGCGCACCTCGTATTCAGGCGCACTCCACTAAAAATTCAGGAACTGTTATGACAGTGAAATTACGTCCTCTGGAACGGGAAGATCTGCATTTTGTTCATCAGCTGGATAATAATGCCAGCGTGATGCGCTACTGGTTTGAAGAGCCTTATGAGGCGTTTGTTGAGCTCTCCGACCTCTATGACAAGCATATTCACGATCAGACCGAACGACGCTTTGTGGTCGAGTATGAAGAGGAAAAAGCGGGACTGGTCGAGCTGGTGGAGATTAACCATGTGCACCGCCGCGCGGAGTTTCAGATCATCATCGCGCCGGGGCATCAGGGGAAAGGCTTAGCCAGCAAGGCGGCGCGGCTGGCAATGGATTACGGTTTTTCCGTGCTGAATCTCTACAAGCTCTATCTGATTGTTGATCAGGAGAATGAGAAAGCGATTCATATCTACAGTAAGCTGGGCTTCGAAGTCGAAGGCGTGCTGAAGCATGAATTTTTTATCAACGGTGAATACCGTAACACCATCCGCATGTGTATTTTTCAGCAGCAGTATCTCGCCCAGCATAAACCCGGCAACGCCATGGTCAAGCCCACCGCCCAGTAAGCAGCGAATGTTACAGGTTTGCAGGGGCGCATTAATGCGCCCCCTACGGCACCTGAACCCTTCGTAGGGACGCCATTAATGGCGCCCTGGCCGACGTTGCCGGGAATCTGCCAGGAGCGCATGAATGCGCCCCCCACGAACCCGCGGGGGCTAGCGGCCGCGCGCGCCTGTTACGTTCAGTACCGGCTGCGGATGATCCGGCTTCAGGGTATACATCCCGCCATAGAACGGATCGACTAACAGCCAGCCCGGGAAGCCGAGCAGCGGAATATTTCCCAGCACGTACCAGAGATTGGCACTCGCCTCAATGGGCAGCGTCAGCGGGACATAGCCCGGGCTTTCCAGCATGACCTGATAATGTTTTTTGCCGAAGTAACTGCCGTTTGATTTTGCCAGGTCTACGGTCTGGGGCGTGTAGCCCTGCGCCACCGCGCGCCCGGTCTCATCCTGTACCGTAAAGCGAGCGCCTTGCGGAATGGAGTCAATTTTTACCGGCTGCATGTCTGTACCGACAATAGTGGCGCAGCCGCTTAGCAGCAGCGCGCAGGCGGGAAGAGTGTGTCGCAGGTTCATAGCAGATCCGCATCAGAGTCAGAGAGCACAGTGTAAACCGTGCTCTCTGGCTTTTCACTGACGACAATCGCGCTATCAGTGTGCTTTTTTTGTGCTTATTCAGCGTTGACAACAGGCAGCAATTGCCCGGATATCCTCAGGCGACGTCCGGCAGCAGCCGCCAATCAGCTGCGCACCCGCCTGCTGCCATTCGCTGAACTTCTCCTGCAGCGTGCAGCCAGAGGGTGCCGAGTGCCAGCTTTTACTCTCTGCATCATACTGCTCGCCCGAGTTAGGGTAGACCAGCAGCGGCTTCTGCGTCAGCGCCTGCAGCGTCCGCAGCGCCGGCGTGACGCTCTCCAGCGCGATACAGTTGATCCCCACCGCCACCACCTGCGGTGCCGCGTTAATCACCTTCATCACGCTCTCAAGCGGCGTGCCGTCGCTGATATGCTCTGCATCACGCAGCGTAAACGAAAACCACGCGCTGCTTTGCGGAAATTCAGCCAGCAGCGCGATCAGCGCCTGCGCTTCACCAAACGACGGCAGCGTTTCACACGCCAGCAGATCGACACCCGCCTCCAGCAGCGCCGCCACACGCGGCCGGTGGAAATCTTTCATCTCTTCCGGCGGCAGCGCGTAATCGCCGCGATATTCGGCCCCGTTTGCCAGATAGGCGCCCCACGGCCCCACTGAACCAGCGACCAGCAGCGGTGCCGTGGTGCCGGAAGCGGCGCGATAATCATCGCGCGCACGCTGCGCCAGCGTTACGCTCAGGCGAATCAGCTCGCCCGCCTTGCCGCTCTCCAGGCCACGCGCGGCAAAACCGCGCGGTGTGGCCTGATAGCTGGCGGTGATCGCTACCTGCGCGCCGGCAGCAAAGTAGTCGCGGTGCACGGCATAAATCAGTTCCGGCTGCTCCATCAGCACTTTTGCTGACCAGAGGGAATCTGCCAGATCGCAGCCGCGCGCCTCCAGCTCGGTGGCCAGTGCGCCATCAAGGATCAGCGGACGGGTCTGGGTGAGTGCTTCAGCAATCGGGTTATGCGGCATGGTTGCTCTCCTGCGTCTTAAGGGGTTTACGTCGCCGGGTAACATAGTAAGCAGCATAACAGAGCAGTACAAACGGAATACCACACCAGAGCGCAATGCGCTGCGACGGATCGAAGGCCAGGCCCACGCACGCCAGCAGGCAGAGCACAAACCCCAGTACCGGCACCACCGGATAGAATGGCGCGCGGTAAGCGAGCTGTCTGATATCCTTGCCGGCACGCACGTAGCGCCGGCGGAAAACGTAGTGCGAGGCGCAGATGCTGAGCCAGACGGCTACCACGGCAAAACCGGAGATGGCCGACAGCGCCACAAATACCGTATCCGGCGCGATTACGCTGGAGAAGAGCGCCAGCAGGCCACCCAGCATGCTGATGGTGATCGCCAGCACCGGAATGCCGCGCCGGTTCACGCGCGCAAAACAGCGCGGCAGCGTATTTTCATTCGCCAGTGACCAGAGCATGCGTCCGGAAGCATAGAGGCCGGAGTTAGCGGCGGAGAGGATCGCCGTGAGAATCACAAAATTGAAGATGTCAGCCGACCAGGGAATACCGATTTTTTCAAACACCAGAACAAACGGGCTTTTAACGATGCCCGCCTGGTCCATCGGGATAAGTGCCGCCAGCACAAACACCGTGCCGACAAAAAAGATAATCAGGCGCGCGACGGTAGTACGGATAGCCAGCGGCAGCGCTTTCTGCGGATCCTCGGTCTCCCCTGCTGCAATCCCAATCAGTTCAGTACCGGAAAACGCAAAGTTTACCGCCACCATGGTCATCAGAATCGGCAGCGTGCCGTGCGGTAGCCAGCCTGACGCCGTCAGGTTATGCAGGCCAGGCGCGGCAGAGCCATCTTTCAGCGGGATAAAGCCAAACATCGCGGCGCCGCCCAGCACAATAAAGGCGATGATGGTGACCACTTTAATGACTGAGAACCAGAACTCACCTTCGGCAAAAAAGCGCGTCGAGATGATATTCAGCAGATAGATAGCCAGGCAGAACACCAGGCACCAGAGCCAGACCGGCACCGTCGGGAACCAGTACTGCATACAGAAACCGGCCGCGGTCAGGCTCGACCCCAGCGCCACGGTCCAGGTGAGCCAGTAGAGCCAGGCGACGGTATAGCCCGTGGCCGGGCTCAGATAACGTGCGGCATAGACGTGAAACGCGCCGGTTTCCGGCATCGCTACCGCCAGCTCGCCCAGGCAGGCCATCACCAGCCAGACCACCAGCGCGCCAATCAGATAGGCCAGCAGCGTGCCCGCTGCACCAGTGGTTGAGATGATATAGCCGGTATTGAAAAACAGGCCGGTGCCGATGACGCCACCCAGCGACAGCATCACCAGGTGCCGCACTTTCATCGTGCGTTTAAAACTTTCCTGCGGAGGGGTATTCGCGCTTTGCATGCTGATAATCCATATGGACGTCTAAACTTCTATATGGATACAGAGTTATACGCATCCGCGCTGCGTTTTGCAACGTGGCAGAAACCGGAAAGGGTGCAGGCCGGAAGCGCCCCGCGTTAACGGGGCGGGAAATCAGGCGCCAAACACGCCCTGCAGATAGCGCTCCAGCGCGACGCGGGAACTGAAACCGTGGGGAATACCGTAGTGTTCCTGTGAATTACCCATCAGGTAGAGAGGGAATTGCGTGTAGTGATCGCAGGTTTTCATCTCTGAGGCGGGCTCAGCAAAGTGCTGGCTTTTCTCTTTCAGCGTAGGATGGATCACCAGTGCCGTGCGTCCCAGACGCGCCTCACGGTTAACATAGACGTAGTTTTCACCACGGCGGTAACCATAGGTTTTTGGCGTCAGAACATCCATTTCGAATCCTGCTTTCTCCAGTACGCGCGCAACCTCATCCGGACGTAAATACATGCTTGCTCCTCTCTTCTCACAGCCCCGCAACCTTACAACAGACCTATGGTACAGACATTCGGATTTTCCCTAAAGCCTGGCATAGCGCTGCGTTTGATCGCGTATCGTCTACACTTAGTATTACGTTTTAAATCAAAGGGAGCGAAAAATGTTTAATCGAACCACTAAAAACGATGACATTGATATCAATCAGGATGTAAACGATCTGGCTGATTCGCTGGAAGCGTTGCTCAAGTCTTATGGCAGCGATGCCAAAGATGAAGTCGACAGCGCGCGCGATAAGGCGCAAAAATTGCTGAAGCAGACCCGCGCGAAAATCAACGGCAACAATGGCGTATCACAGGCAGCGCGCGATGCCGGCTATCAGGTTGACGCCTACGTACGCGATAAACCGTGGCATGGCGTAGGACTGGGTGCCGCTGTGGGTCTGGTTCTGGGTGCACTGCTGGTGTCCCGCCGCTAACCGGCACATGATTATGAAAAAGCCCTGCTGATGCAGGGCTTTTTTTTTGCCTTTCAGCCATCAGAAAAATTTTTTCCATTGCAAAAAGCGCAGCCTGCCTGAGTTGTCTCACTGCCAGAGCAATACCCCTTCAGTTATCGGGTTGACCGCCATAAGCACCACATCTAGTATCTAATTATCAAAAAGACGCTACATATTGATTTATGCCCGGTTGCGCCTGGCAGCAGCAGCTATCTTCCTGTCACGAAAAGGAAATGCGAATCATGAGCATTATTATTTACACCAAGAGTAACTGTGTCCAGTGTGATACCACTAAAAACGCGCTGGACCGCTGTGGTATGACGTACCAGCTCATCAACCTTGATACTGAGCCGGAAGCGCTCGGAGAAATTAAAGCGCTGGGATACCGCCAGGTGCCGGTTGTCATGACGCCGGATGACAGCTGGAGCGGTTTCCGTCCGGATAAAATTGCTGCGCTGCGGCACTCCGCTGCGGTAAGTGAATAGCGCCATGTATCCGCTGGTCTATTTTTCCAGCCGGTCAGAAAACACCCACAGGTTTATTACCCGCCTGGCGCTGCCGGCGCACCGCATTCCTGCAGAGGCTAACCAGCGGCTGCAGGTTGACCACCCCTATATTCTGGTGGTGCCGAGCTATGGCGGCGGCGGCGTGCAGGGTGCCGTCCCGCGCCAGGTGATTCAGTTTCTTAACGACAGCGCAAATCGTCGCGGCATTCGTGGCGTCATTGCCGCCGGCAACCGCAATTTCGGCAGCGGTTTCTGCCTGGCAGGCGACATCATTGCGCGTAAGTGTCAGGTGCCCTGCCTCTATCGCTTTGAAATGATGGGCACGCCGGAAGACATTGCGCAGGTTAAAGCAGGAGTAACCCAATTTTGGCAACAGCAGACACCCTGAACAGCACGCAGCTCGATTACCACGCGCTGAACGCGATGCTGAATCTGTATGACACCGCGGGTCATATTCAGTTTGAAAAAGATCGCGAAGCGGCGCGGCAGTTTTTCCTGCAGCACGTTCAGCCCAATACGCTGACCTTCAGCTCCGCCGCTGAGCGGCTGCGCTATCTGGTTGAGGAAGGCTACTACGAAGCCAGCGTCCTGAATCAGTATGACTTTCGCTTTCTCTGCGCGCTGCATGACGAAGCGGATGTGCAGGATCACCGCTTTCACACCTTCCTCGGTGTTTGGAAGTTTTACACCAGCTATACGCTGAAAACCTTTGATGGCAAACGCTATCTGGAAACCTTCACCCAGCGCGCCTGTATGGTGGCGCTGACGCTGGCGCGCGGCGATGAGCAGCAGGCGCGGGCGCTGCTGACAGAGATCCTGAGCGGCCGCTTCCAGCCTGCCACACCCACGTTTCTGAACTGCGGCAAGCAGCAGCGCGGTGAGCTGGTCTCCTGCTTCCTGCTGCGTATTGAAGATAATATGGAGTCGATTGGCCGGGCGGTAAACTCTGCCCTGCAGCTCTCTAAGCGCGGAGGCGGCGTGGCGTTTCTGCTGTCTAACCTGCGCGAAGCGGGGGCGCCGATCAAGCGTATCGAAAACCAGTCATCGGGCGTGATCCCGGTCATGAAGATGCTGGAGGATGCGTTCTCTTACGCTAATCAGCTGGGCGCGCGTCAGGGTGCCGGTGCGGTCTGGCTGAACGCCCATCATCCCGATATTTTACGCTTCCTCGATACCAAACGTGAAAACGCAGATGAAAAGATCCGTATTAAAACGCTCTCGCTGGGCGTAGCGATCCCGGATATCACCTTTCAGCTGGCAAAAGAGAACCGGGATATGGCGCTGTTTTCGCCCTATGACGTTGAGCGCATCTATGGCAAAGCGTTCGGTGATATCAGCATCAGCGAGCACTATGACGCGATGCTGGCTGACGATCGCATCCGCAAAACCTATATCAATCCCCGCGACTTTTTCCAGACGCTGGCAGAGATTCAGTTTGAGTCGGGTTATCCCTACATCATGTATGAGGATAGCGTTAACCGCAGTAATCCGATTGCCGGGCGCATTAATATGAGCAACCTCTGTTCAGAGATCTTGCAGGTTAACAGCGCCAGCGAATTGAATGAGGATCTCAGCTACCGGCGCACGGGCAAAGATATCTCCTGTAATCTCGGCTCGCTGAATATCGCACACGCGATGGATTCCCGTGACCTCCCCCGCACCGTGGCAGTGGCCGTGCGGGCGCTTACCGCCGTGTCAGAGATGAGTGAGATCGCGTCGGTGCCGTCCGTCGCCGAAGGCAATCGCCGTTCACACGCCATTGGCCTCGGGCAGATGAATCTGCACGGCTATCTGGCGCGGGAAGGTATCGCCTACGGTTCAGAAGAGGCGCTGGATTTCACCAACCTCTACTTTTACTGCGTCACGTTTCACGCACTGCGTACCTCAAACCAGCTGGCCCGGGAGCGTCAGCGCAGCTTTGACGGGTTTGAGCAGTCGCACTACGCCAGCGGAGAGTACTTCGATAAATATATTACGTGCAGCTGGCAGCCGCGCACCGCGCGCATTGCGCAGCTATTTGACGATGCCGGTCTTGTCCTGCCGACGCAGGCTGACTGGCAGGCGCTGCGGTCGGCGGTGATGCAGCACGGGCTGTTTAACCAGAACCTGCAGGCGATCCCGCCAACCGGTTCTATCTCCTACATCAACCACGCCACCTCAAGTATTCATCCGATTGTGTCGCGCATTGAGATCCGTAAAGAGGGTAAAACCGGACGCGTCTATTATCCGGCGCCGTTTATGACCAATGAAAACCAGGCATTTTATCAGGATGCCTACCAGATTGGCCCTGAGGCGATTATCGATACCTATGCGGAAGCAACCCGGCATGTCGATCAGGGATTGTCGCTGACGCTGTTTTTCCGCGACGACGTCACCACGCGCGATATCAACAAAGCGCAGATTTACGCCTGGAAAAAGGGCATTAAAACGCTCTATTACATTCGCCTGCGTCAGATGGCGCTACAAGGCACGGAGGTTGAGGGCTGCGTCTCCTGCGCCCTGTAAAGTTATGATGAAACTTAATGCTATTCAGGCCATTAACTGGAATCGCCTGCAGGATGATAAAGATCTTGAGGTCTGGAACCGTCTCACCAGTAATTTCTGGCTGCCGGAAAAAGTGCCGCTTTCCAACGATCTGCCTGCGTGGCAGGCGCTGGCACCGGCGCAGCAGCAGCTGACTATCCGCGTATTTACCGGCCTGACGCTGCTCGATACGATTCAGAATGTCGTGGGCGCACCGGGCCTGATGCCGGACGCCGCCACGCCGCACGAAGAAGCGGTGCTGTCAAATATCAGCTTTATGGAGGCGGTACACGCCCGCTCCTACAGCTCGGTTTTCTCCACGCTATGCAACACGGTAGACGTTGACGCTGCCTACCGCTGGAGCGAAGAGAACGCCGCGCTGCAGAAAAAGGCGCAGATCATTCTGGCGCACTATCAGGCGGACGATCCGCTGAAGAAAAAGATCGCCAGCGTTTTCCTGGAGTCGTTTCTGTTTTATTCCGGCTTCTGGTTGCCGATGTACTGGTCCAGCCGGGGCAAGCTGACTAACACCGCCGATCTGATCCGCCTGATCATCCGCGATGAGGCGGTTCATGGTTACTATATTGGCTATAAATATCAGCAGGCGCTGCAGCACGCCGATGCCGCGCGGCGTGAAGCGCTGCAGCAGTTCGCTATCGATCTGCTGCTGGAGCTGTATGAAAACGAACTGGCTTATACCGATGCGCTGTATGGGGAATCGGGCTGGGCGGAAGAGGTAAAAGCCTTTCTGCACTACAACGCTAATAAAGCGCTGATGAATCTGGGCTATGAAGCGCTGTTTCCGGCGGAGATAGCAGCAGTCAACCCGGCAATACTGGCGGCATTGTCGCCGAACGCAGATGAAAACCACGACTTCTTCTCCGGCTCCGGCTCCTCCTATGTCATGGGCAAAGCCGTGGAAACGGAAGATGAGGACTGGGATTTCTAGCGGCGCACAGTCTGTTTTACGCACCACAAGAGAGCCTCTGTGGTGCTATCTTCTTCTTCCCGCACGGCAAAAGTCAGCGCAGCGTGCGCTATAACGTACTGGTACGTCCTGTTAATTATCACAACTGTGAAATAATTTTTTCGGTTACTATTATCCCCATATGATTATTTCACTGTGTATCCGCTCATGAGTTCATCCCCGGCACGCCTCAGTGCCCCATTAGTCGCGCTGATGTCAGTCGCGACAGGGCTGGCGGTGGCCAGTAACTATTACGTGCAGCCGCTGCTCGATACGATTGCGCATCAGTTTGGTCTCTCTGTCAGCGTAGCGGGCTTTATCGTCACCACTGCGCAGCTTGGCTACGCCTGCGGATTGCTGCTGCTGGTGCCGCTGGGCGATATGCTGGAACGGCGTGCTCTGATTGTTTCAATGAGCCTGCTGGCGGCGGGCGGCATGATGCTGACCGCCCTCTCCTCTTCGCTGACGCTGATGCTGCTGGGTACGGTGGTAACCGGTCTCTTCTCAGTGGTGGCACAGCTTCTGGTGCCGCTGGCGGCCACGCTGGCTGCTCCGGAAAAGCGTGGCAAAGTGGTAGGTACGGTCATGAGTGGCCTGCTGCTGGGCATTTTACTGGCGCGTACCGTTGCCGGCGCGCTGGCTCAGGTTGCCGGATGGCGCAGCGTTTACTGGTGCGCCAGCGTGCTGATGATCCTGATGGCGCTGGCGCTGTGGCGCTATCTGCCGCGCTACCAGCAGCGCGTGCCGCTTAACTACCTGCAGCTGCTGCGCTCAATTTTCTCCCTGTTCAGCGCCGATCGGGTGTTACGTACCCGGGCGCTGACCGGCTGCCTGAGTTTTGCAAACTTCAGCATGCTCTGGACTTCAATGGCCTTTCTACTCGCTGCACCGCCGTGGAATTTCAGCGAGGGCGAGATCGGCCTGCTGGGTCTGGCAGGAGCTGCAGGCGCGCTTGCGGCGCGTCAGGCGGGCGGACTGGCAGACCGGGGCAAAGCAAAACTCACCACCAGCGCCGGACTGGTGATCATGCTGATCTCCTGGGGCGTTACCGCACTCGGCAGCAGCAGCCTGCTGGCGCTGATTGCCGGTATTGTGCTGCTGGATCTGGCGGTTCAGGGCGTACATATCACCAACCAGAGCGTTATCTATCGCACTATGCCTGAAGCGCGTAATCGCCTGACGTCCGGCTATATGACCAGCTATTTCACCGGCGGGGCGCTGGGCTCGGTGATCTCGGCCAACGCCTTTCATCTGTTTGGCTGGTATGGCGTCTGCGCGGCGGGTGCCCTGGCGACGCTGCTTAATCTGATAATCTGGTGGCGTAACGCCAGCGCAGAGCCTGTCTGAGCAAGAAAAACAGCGTAAATCGGTAAGCGGCGCTGTCCATTAGCAGGTGAGTTTGATATCGTTAGCAGTGTACTTATTCACCATAGTTATTTTTACTCTCGAAATTATCCCATAGCGAAGCGGTTAGCGCGCTGAATGTGATATTTCTACGTTGCAATCAAGAGGTTTTTTTAGATGGAAAGTTCGTTTACTCCCATTGAGCAGATGCTGAACGTCCGGGCAAATCGTCATAAAGATTTTCCGCTGCAGGAAATTATCCTGACCCGCCTGTGTATGCATATGCAGGGCAAGCTGCTGGATAATCGCAACAAGATGCTCAAGGCACAGGGAATTAACGAAACCTTATTTATGGCGCTGATCACGCTGGATGCGCAGGAAAACCAGAGCATTCAGCCATCAGAACTGAGTGCGGCACTGGGCTCTTCACGCACCAACGCCACGCGCATTGCGGATGAACTGGAAAAGCGCGGCTGGATCGAACGCCGTGAAAGCGACAACGATCGCCGCTGCCTGCATCTGCATCTGACGGAAAAAGGCAACGAGTTTCTGCGTCAGCTGCTGCCGCCCCAGCACCAGAGCCTGCAGTATCTCTGGTCGTCACTGAGCGCCACCGAGCAGGAGCAGCTGGAAGCCATCACGCGCAAGCTGCTTAACCGTCTGGACAAAATGGACGAAGATCAGGTTATCGCCTCACTCTCTCGCTAATAGCAAGAAGTGCGACACAACCCCCTGCCGAAATCGCTATTTTAATTTTCCTTTATCTGGCCAGCGCCTTTTGCGCTGGCTTTTTCGATTCGGGTTACCGTGTTGATGGATCAGCACACCCCGACTTATGGCAAACGTGGAGAACGACATGAGTGCGACAGCGGAAGCTCAAAGCCCGCAACAGCCTGCAAACAAGAAGAAGAAGCGTAAAATTGCGCTGATCCTGCTGGCTGTCGTGTTTATTGTGGCCGGTATTGGCTATCTGACTTACTGGTATCTGGTACTGCGTCATTTTCAGGAGACTGATGATGCCTATGTAGCAGGCAATCAGGTGCAGGTGATGGCGCAGGTTTCCGGCAGCGTTAACAAAGTATGGTTTGATGATACCGATCGCGTCAAAAAAGGTGACGTGCTGGTCTCACTGGACAAAACCGATGCGCAGCAGGCTTTTGAAAAAGCGCAAACTGCGCTGGCCACCAGCGTCCGCCAGACGCACCAGCTGATGATCAACGGCAGGCAGTATCAGGCCACGATCAAGCTGCAGCAGACGGCACTGGAGCAGGCAGAAGCCGACCTGAAGCGCCGCGAACCGCTGGGTGCCTCCAATCTGATTGGCCGCGAAGAGCTGCAGCACGCGCGCGATGCCGTTGCGACCGCGAAAGCGCAGCTTGACGTCGCTGTGCAGCAATATAACGCTAACCAGGCGATGATCCTGAATACCAGTCTGGAAAATCAGCCTGCGGTGCAGCAGAGCGCCGCTGCCCTGCGCGACACGTGGCTTAATCTGCAGCGTACCGATATACGCAGCCCGATTGATGGCTATGTTTCACGCCGCAGCGTGCAGGTAGGCTCGCAAATCTCCACCACCACCCCGCTGCTGGCCGTAGTGCCCGCCACCAACCTGTGGGTAGATGCCAACTTCAAAGAGACGCAGCTTGCCGGCGTCCGCATCGGCCAGTCTGCAACTGTAGTCAGCGATATCTATGGTGATGATGTGGTCTATCACGGCAAGGTCGCGGGGCTCGATATGGGAACCGGCAGCGCCTTCTCGCTGCTGCCCGCACAAAACGCTACCGGCAACTGGATCAAAGTCGTACAGCGCCTGCCGGTGCGTATTGAACTGAACCCGGATGAAGTGGCGGCGCATCCGCTGCGCATCGGACTCTCGACTCTGGTGAAGGTTGATACGCAGAACAAAGAGGGTGCAGTGCTGGCAGGCGCCGTTCGTCCGCAGGCCGCCTATGAGAGCAACGCGCTGGCGATTGATCTTGCGCCGGTCAACCAGATGATTACCGCTATCGTTCGTGCCAACGCGGGCTGATCCGCCGGAGACTGTTATGGCACAAAAACCGCTTGAGGGCGCGCCACTTGTTCTGATGACTATCGCCCTGTCGCTGGCGACATTTATGCAGGTGCTCGACTCAACTATCGCCAACGTGGCGATCCCGACCATTGCCGGTAATCTGGGCGCGTCGAATTCACAGGGCACCTGGGTTATCACCTCGTTCGGGGTGGCTAACGCCATCTCGATTCCGATTACCGGCTGGCTGGCAAAGCGCATCGGTGAAGTGAAGCTTTTCACCTGGGCAACCATTCTGTTTGCGCTCGCCTCCTGGGCGTGTGGCATGTCAGAAAGCCTGGAGATGCTGATCTTTTTCCGTATTCTGCAGGGAATTGTGGCCGGTCCGCTGATCCCGCTATCGCAAAGCCTGCTGCTGAGTAACTATCCCCCGGCTAAACGCAGTATTGCCCTGTCGCTGTGGGCGATGACGGTGATCGTTGCGCCAATCTGCGGCCCGATCCTGGGCGGCTGGATCAGCGATAACTATCACTGGGGCTGGATCTTCTTTATCAACGTGCCGATTGGCATCGTGGTAGTGATGCTGACGCTGCAGACGCTGCGCGGTCGTGAAACCAAAACCGAGATCCGCCCGATCGATATTGTCGGTCTGGTGCTGCTGGTGGTGGGCATCGGCGCGCTGCAGGTGATGCTGGATCGCGGTAAGGAGCTCGACTGGTTCAGCTCGACAGAGATTATCGTGCTGGCGGTGGTCGCCGTGGTGGCGCTGGCGGTGCTGCTGGTGTGGGAGCTGACGGACGATCATCCGATCGTTGACCTGTCGCTGTTTAAAATGCGCAACTTCACCATTGGCTGTCTGTCGATAAGTCTGGCCTACATGCTCTACTTCGGCTCCATTGTGCTGTTGCCGCAGCTGCTGCAGGAGGTCTACGGCTATACCGCTACCTGGGCCGGACTGGCATCTGCCCCGGTCGGGATTATTCCGGTGATCCTCTCACCCATTATTGGCCGGTTCGCCCACAAGCTCGATATGCGCCGGCTGGTGACCTTTAGCTTTATTATGTACGCCGTCTGTTTTTACTGGCGCGCTTACACCTTTGAACCCGGCATGGACTTCGGCGCATCCGCCTGGCCGCAGTTTATTCAGGGCTTTGCCGTGGCCTGTTTCTTTATGCCGCTGACCACCATTACGCTGTCGGGACTGCCGCCGGAGCGCCTCGCCGCAGCCTCCAGCCTCTCTAACTTTGTGCGTACGCTGGCAGGATCGATCGGAACCTCTATTACCACGACCCTGTGGACCAACCGCGAGTCGATGCATCACAGCTATCTGAGCGAATCCGTCAATCCTTACAACCAGAATTCGCAGGAGATGTATGCGCAGCTGGAAGGCATGGGCATGAGCCACCAGCAGGCGTCTGCGTGGATTGCGCGGGAGATCACTAATCAGGGCCTGATTATTTCAGCCAATGAGATTTTCTGGGCGTCTGCGGGGGTGTTTGTGATTCTGCTGGTGCTGGTATGGTTTGCCCGTCCGCCATTTGGTGCAGGCGGCGGAGGGGGTGGCGCACACTAGCCGCCACCATGCAAAACGGGCCGCTATGGCCCGTTTTTTTATGCGTTCTGACGCCACCATTCGGCCAGCAGAATACCGGTTGCTACCGAGACGTTCAGGCTCTCGACGTTGCCGGTTCCGCCAATCGACAGGTTGAGTTCGCCCTGCCGGAAGGTGCTGTCTGAAAGCCCTTCCCGCTCCTGACCCAGCACCAGTACCATTTTCGCCGGCAGTTCGGCGCGCGCCAGCGGCGTGCCCTCATGGCTCGACGTGGTCACGATGGTGTAGCCCGCCTTGCGGAACGCATCAAGGCTTGCAGCGAAATCTTCGCCGTTGATCGCCTGTACGTGCTCAGCGCCGCCTTCAGCAGTACGTACGGCGGCACCCGACTCCAGCTGCGACGCGTCGTTCACCAGCAGCCCCTTCACACCAAAATGCGCGCAGCTGCGCATAATGCCGCCCAGGTTATGTGGGTTGCTCACATCTTCCAGCGCCAGCACGCAATCTTTGTGCTCTGCCTTTTTCAGCCACTCTGATACCGCCATGCCGCTGCGCTTTTTGATAATAAAGCAGACGCCGCCGTGATGTTCAGTACCGGACGCTTTCGCCAGCTCAGCCTCCTCAACCACGTGATACGCTTTGCGGTTTGCGGCCAGCCAGCGCAGTGTTTCGCGGAAGCGCGGCGTAACGCTCTGGACAAACCAGGCGCGCACGATGCTCTCCGGACGGCTCAGGAAGAGCGCCTGACAGGCGTTTTCGCCATAGACGCGCGTCTCTTCCTGACGCTGACGGCGGATCTGCTCGGAATCGATTACCGGCTTCGCGTCAGCGGCGTCATCCGCCGGGCTGCCAGCAGCAGCAACCGGCGGGCGGGATACGGTGCGCCACGGCGAATCACTGAAGCCGCGATCGTCGCGGTCGTTACGCTCAGGGCGGCTGCTGCGCTCGCTACGGTCATTACGATCCGTGCGGCGGCCGCGTCCGGCATCATCGCTGCTGCGCGGCGCGCGTGAGCGGCCAGCGTCGTCACGGCTGCGTGAGCGACCGGAATCGTCACCGCTGCGTGGCGCGCGCGCGCGATCGCTTTCGTCATTGTTGCGATTGCTGCGGGGAGCAGAGCGACGATTATCTTCCTGGCGCGCAGCAGGACGGCCGCCTTTGCCGGTACGCGGATTTGGCTTACTGCCGCCCTCCTCTTCACGTACATACATCACTTTTACCTTGCCGCTTTTGCCTTTAAATTCGTCGTTCATCTGTTCCTCCAGCATTGAGAGCGCGAAGATTACCTGATGTGCCAGCGCTTAGCTATCAACTATTGAACCTATTGGGTAATCCAGATTGAGCATAGCATCCAGCCTTTTCATAATACGACTCTATCATCAGATTTACAGGACCGGTTTGAGATGACAATGAATACTGTATGCGCCGGCTGTCAGGCAGTTAACCGCGTTCCCGAAGCGCGTCTGGCCGACGGTGCAAAGTGCGGTCGCTGCGGCGAAGCGCTTTTCAACGGCGAGGTGGTTAATGCCACGGCCGCTACGCTGGATAAATATCTGCAGGATGACCTGCCGGTCGTGATCGACTTCTGGGCGCCGTGGTGCGGCCCCTGCGTGAACTTTGCGCCCGTATTTAAAGAAGTTGCGGCCGAACGCAGCGGCAAAGTGCGTTTTATTAAAGTCAATACGGAAGCTGAGCAGGCGCTCAGCACGCGTTTTCGTATCCGCACGATCCCGACCATCATGATTTTTAAACGGGGCGAAATGGTCGATATGCTGAATGGCGCGATGCCGAAAACGCCGTTTAATGAGTGGCTCGACGAAACCCTGTAGTCACTGAAGGCCAGCAGATTGCTGGCCTTGCTTTCCCCCTTCTATTACACTGACGTTTTTCCTGCCCTGCCTGTCTATGTCTGAAAATGCTGTTCTGCGCTTACGGGCGCAACGTCTGGCCCGCGCTACGAGGCCCTTTCTCGCGCGCGGTAATCGCGTTGTGCGCTGTCAGCGCTGTCTGTTGCCGCACAGGCACTGCCTGTGTGCCACGCTGCAGCCGCAGCAGTCGCGCAGCCGCTTCTGCCTGGTGATGTTCGATACTGAACCCATGAAGCCCAGCAATACCGGACGCCTGATTGCCGATGTGCTGCCGGATACCCTCGCCTTCGGCTGGTCGCGAACAGAGCCTGACCCGGCGCTGCTGGCAGCAGTGCAGAGCAGCGACTATCAGCCGGTGGTGGTGTTCCCCGCCTCTTATGCCGATCCCGGACGTGAGGTGCTGACTGCGCCGCCGGTCAGCGGTAAACCGCCACTGTTTATTATGCTGGATGGCACCTGGTCTGAGGCGCGCAAAATGTTTCGTAAAAGTCCGTGGCTGGACCATTTTCCGGTGATGTCGCTGAGCGTGAACACCCCGTCGCGCTACACCCTGCGGGAGGCGCACGGCGAAGGACAGCACTGCACGGCAGAGGTCGCTGCGGCCCTGCTTGCTCAGGCAGGTGACAACGTGACCGCCAGCGCCCTGCAGCAGCACTTTGAACGGTTCCGTCACGCCTACCTTGCAGGCAAACCGCATCATCCGGTTCATACGCAGCAGGCGTTAAACAGCAGCGAAAACTGAAGCTGGCTCGCAGCCTGACAGCAGCAAATCGGTTTTCGCCGTAAAAGCGTTTACAATCATGCCAATCCCGACAGCAGGAGTGGATGATGAGTCAACGTGGACTGGAAGCGCTGTTAAGACCTAAATCGATTGCGGTAATTGGCGCCTCGGTAACGCCGGGGCGTGCCGGCTATTTTCTGATGCGCAACCTGCTGGCGGGCGGCTTCAGCGGCCCGGTGCTGCCGGTTACGCCAAAATATAAGGCGGTACAGGGCGTGCTGGCATGGCCCGATATCGCCAGTCTGCCTTTTGCTCCCGATCTGGCCATTATCTGCACCCATGCAAAGCGCAATCCAGAGCTGCTGCAGCAGCTGGGCGAAAAAGGCTGCAGAGCCTGCATTATTCTCTCCTCACCCGCCAGCCAGCTTGAGACGCTGAAAACCTGCGCCAGCCAGTGGCAGATTCGCCTGCTCGGCCCTAACAGTCTTGGGCTGCTGGCCCCGTGGCAGGGGCTGAATGCCAGCTTCTCGCCGGTGCCCATCGCTAAAGGGCGTATTGCTTTTGTTTCACAGTCTGCCGCGGTCTCAAATACCATCCTCGACTGGGCGCAGCAGCGGAATCTCGGCTTCTCCTGGTTTATCGCGCTGGGCGACAGCCTCGATATCGATGTCGATGACGTGCTCGATTTTCTGGCACGCGACCCGAAAACCAGCGCTATCCTGCTCTACCTGGAACACCTGAGCGATGCCCGGCGTTTTGTCTCCGCCTCGCGCAGCGCCTCACGCAATAAGCCTATTCTGGTCATCAAAAGCGGACGCAGCCGGGAGGCGCAGGCGATGATTGGCACCCTGAGCGGCCTGGATGCCGCCTGGGATGCCGCAATACAACGCGCCGGCCTGCTGCGCGTGCAGGATACGCATGAACTTTTCTCTGCGGTTGAATCACTCAGCCACATGCGTCCGCTGCGCGGCGAGCGCCTGATGATCGTCAGCAACGGCGCTGCGCCGGCTGCTCTGGCGCTGGATGCGCTCTATGCGCGCAGCGGTAAGCTGGCTTCGCTGGATGAGGCGATGCGACAGAGAGTAGCCTCACTACTGCCGGAGGGCGCTGGCCGGGGAAACCCGCTGGATTTAAAAGATGACGCCACACCTGCCCGCTACGTTGCCTGCATTGAACTGCTGCTCGACAGTCATGATTTTGACGCCCTGATGATTATTCACTCCCCCAGCGCGGTTGCGCCAGCGACCGAGACGGCGGAGCAGATTATTGCTGCACTCGCGCGTCATCCGCGCGGCAGGCAGATCACGCTGCTGACTAACTGGTGCGGTGAATCCTCATCCCAGGCGGCGCGGCGCGCCTTTACCCAGGCCGGCATTCCGACCTGGCGCACCCCGGAAGGCACCGTGACCGCGTTTATGCATCAGGTCGAGTATCGCCGTAACCAGAAGCAGCTGCGGGAAACGCCGGCGCTGCCACCGGGGCTGCAGCAAAACAGCGCTAAAGCGCATCAGCTGCTGCAGCAGGCACTTGACCGCGGTGTGACCACGCTGGATACCCATGAGGTGCAGCCTGTTATGCAGGCTTATGGTCTGACAACGCTGCCCGGCTGGATCGCAAGCGACAGTCAGGAAGCGGTCACTATTGCTGAGCAGACGGGCTATCCGGTCGCCCTCAAACTGCGCTCGCCCGATATCGCCCATAAATCTGAGGTACAGGGTGTGATGCTCTATCTGCGCAGCGCTGCCGAGGTGAAACAGGCCGCACAGGCTATTTTTGAGCGCGTGCGCAGCACGCATCCGCAGGCGCGCGTCGATGGCCTGCTGGTACAGAGTATGGCCAGCCGGGCTGGCGCTCAGGAGCTGCGCGTAGTGGTAGACCAGGATCCGCTGTTTGGCCCGATTATCCTGCTCGGCGAAGGGGGGGCTGAATGGCAGCCTGATAAGCAGGCCGCCGTAGCGCTGCCGCCGCTGAATATGACGCTGGCGCGCTATCTGGTGATTCAGGCGATAAAAAGCGGCAAGATCCGCAGCCGCAGCGCGCTGCATCCGCTCGATATCGCCGGGCTGAGCCAGCTGCTGGTACAGGTATCAAACCTGGTGGTGGATTGTCCGGAGATCCAGCGGCTTGATATTCATCCGCTGCTGGCATCGGCAGAAACTTTTACCCTTATTGACGTCACGCTGCAGCTGGCCCCTTTTAGCGGCGACAGCGAGGCGCGGCTGGTTATCCGCCCTTACCCACAGCATCTGGAGGAGCAGGTTGAGTTGAAAGATGGCCAGCACTGCCTGTTTCGCCCAATCCTGCCTGAGGATGAGCCGCAGCTGCGCGCTTTTATTGCGCAGGTGACTAAAGAGGATCTCTACTACCGCTATTTCAGTGAAATCAGCGAATTCACCCACGATGATTTAGCCAATATGACGCAGATAGATTACGACCGCGAAATGGCGATTGTGGCGGTACGCCAGCGGGAAGGCGCTGAAGAGGAGATTATCGGCGTTACCCGCGCGATATCTGACGCTGATAATGTCGATGCGGAGTTTTCAGTGCTGGTTCGTTCCGATCTCAAAGGGCTGGGTATGGGGCGACGGCTGCTGGAGAAGATGATTCGCTATACCCGCGATCACGGTCTGCAACAATTGAACGGTATAACCATGCCGCACAATAGCGGCATGATTACGCTGGCGCGCAAACTTAACTTTCGCGTGAATATTCAGCTTGATGATGGCATTGTCACGCTTAATTTACCGTTGATTGACGTCGTAACGCCGCCTGTAGAGAACGGTAAAAATCCTCCTCAACAGGTGAGTTGATGTTATTATTTGACGTTAGGATCATGATTTGATGGCAAAAGGCCATACAAATGAACAGAGAAGAAGTGCACTGTGATGTTGTCTAAATTTAAACGCAATAAACACCAACAACACCTCGCACAGCTGCCTAAACTGTCACAATCTGTGTCGGATGTGACCACGCTTTTTTCGCCCGCTGAGTTTCGCGAAACGCTGCTGGCAAAAATTGCAGCGGCAGAAAAACGCATCTGTATTGCTGCGCTCTATCTGGAAAATGATGATGGCGGCCGCAGTATTATGGAGGCGCTGTATGCGGCGCGTCAGGCTCGTCCGGAACTGGATATCGCCATTCTGGTAGACTGGCATCGTGCGCAGCGTGGACGTATCGGTGCAGCGCGTGGCCTGACCAATGCTGACTGGTACTGCGAGATGGCTACCCGGCATCCGGATATTGCTATTCCGGTTTATGGTATTCCGGTTAATACGCGGGAAGCGCTGGGCGTCCTGCATCTCAAAGGTTTTATCATCGACGATACGCTGCTTTACAGCGGAGCCAGCCTGAATGATGTCTATCTGCATCAGCATGAACGGTACCGCTACGATCGCTATCAGCTGATTCGTAATCCACAGTTAACGAATGCGATGTATGAGTGGATCGATGAAAACCTGAAACAGTCTGACGCGGTCAACCGCCTCGATCAGGCTGAGCGCCCTTCCAGCCCGGAAATCAAAAACGAGACGCGTCAGTTTCGCAGCGAGCTGCGCAGTTTTCATTATCATTTTACCGGTGATGCCGGCAACGATACGCTGGCGGTGACGCCGCTGGTGGGTCTGGGCAAACGCAGCTTACTTAACAAAACTATTTTCCATCTGATGCCCTGCGCCGAGCAAAAGCTGACGCTCTGCACACCCTACTTTAATCTGCCTGCCATTCTGGTGCGTAACCTGATCCATCTGCTGCGTCAGGGCAAGGATGTTGAGATTATTGTCGGTGATAAGACGGCGAACGATTTCTATATTCCGCCGTCTGAACCCTTCAAAGTGATCGGCGCCCTGCCCTATCTTTATGAGATCAACCTGCGTCGCTTCCTCAGCCGCCTGCAGTACTATGTTGATAACGGTCAGCTGACGGTACGCCTGTGGAAAGATGGTGAAAACAGCTATCACCTGAAAGGCATCTGGGTTGATGATGAGTGGATGATGATCACCGGCAACAATCTCAACCCGCGCGCGTGGCGTCTGGATCTGGAAAACGCGGTATTGATTCACGACCCGCTTAATCAGCTGGCGGAACAGCGCGAGAAAGAGCTGACGCTAATCCGCGAGCATACGACGGTGGTCACTCACTTTCGCGAGCTGGAAAGTATCTCTGACTACCCTGCCAAAGTGCGCAAGCTTATCCGTCGACTGCGGCGCATCCGCATCGATCGGTTGATCAGCCGGCTGCTGTAAAGTCATGCGGGCGTACATCCTCTGTATAGCATTGCTGTGTAGCGGATGTGCGCATCAGGCGCAGGATCGCTGGACCGGTAAAGATAAAGTGCAGCACTATGTTGCCTCAGCGCTGCTTGCCGCCGCCGGCAGCGAAATCTCCCGTCATCAGCAGCAGGATAATGCCCAAAATATGGCTTTTGGCCTGATGTTTTCACTCAGTTTTGGCGCGGCAAAAGAGCTCTATGACAGCCGTGCAGCAGGAAGCGGCTGGAGCTGGAAAGACCTGGCATGGGATGCCGCCGGCGCTGCCAGCGGCATCATGCTCTGGAATATCCGTCACTGACTACAGCGCAATTCCTTTTCCCTTACGATGCAGCATAAGTGAGACCAGGAAAGAGAGCGCGCCCATGGCTGAGACATACCAGAAGAAGCTGGTTTCGATACCTTCTCTTTTCATCAGCAGGGCGACATATTCAGCTGAGCCGCCAAAAATCGCGTTGGCCACCGCATAAGAGAGTCCTACGCCCAGCGCACGCACCTCTGGCGGAAACATCTCAGCCTTAAGGATCCCGCTGATGGCGGTATAGAAACTGGTGATAATCAGCGCCAGCATAACCAGCAGGAATGCGACCCAGTGACTCTCAGTATGCTGCAGCAGCAGCAGAACAGGTACGGTACAGGTTGCGGCGCCCGCGCCAAATATCATCATGGAAGCACGCCGTCCGATTTTATCTGATAGCGCACCGATAACAGGCTGGATCACCATAAAGACCAGTAACGCCCCCGTCATCAGACCGCTGGCACTGCGCGCGTCCATTCCGGCACTATTGACCAGATACTTCTGCATATAGGTGGTAAAGGTGTAGAAACTCAGCGAGCCGCCGGCGGTAAAACCCAGCACCATAAAGAATGCGCGTGAGTGATTGCGCAACAGCCCGATAACGCTGCCCGCATCACGATGCGCGCGATGTGACTTTTCAGAGGTTTCATTCAGAGAGCGTCGCAGCCAGAGTGCGACGATAGCCAGCCCGGCACCGATGAAAAACGGGATGCGCCAGCCCCAGCTGCGCAGCGCCTCATCATCCAGTAGCTGCTGCAGTACCACGACGGTTAACACCGCCATCAGCTGGCCGCCAATCAGCGTCACATACTGAAAAGAAGCATAAAACCCTTTGCGGCCTTCTAGCGCGACTTCACTCATATAGGTTGCACTGGTGCCATACTCGCCACCCACTGACAGCCCCTGAAACATACGCGCCAGCAGCAGAATAACCGGCGCGGCTATGCCAATTTCGCCATAGTCTGGCAGACACGCAATGACTAAAGAGCCCAGACACATCATGCAGACCGAGATCAGCATAGACGTTTTACGTCCGTGCTTATCGGCAATATAGCCAAACAGCCAGCCGCCGATCGGCCGCATCAGAAAACCTGCAGCGAATACCCCGGCAGTTTGCAGAAGCTGTGTGGTGGTATCACCTGCCGGAAAAAAGACATGAGCAAAATAGAGGGAGAAAAAAGAGTAAACGTAAAAGTCAAACCACTCGACCAGGTTACCGGACGACGCCCCGACAATTGCCCGGATCCGTTGCCGCGTCTCTGCTGCTGATACAGGCGGTCTGCTGTTTTGATGTTCCTGATGGGTCATGCTTTACCTCATTTCCTTGCGAAGAAAAAACGCGAAGCGGGTAGTAAAACATTAGTTTGCCCGATAAGGGAATTGGCTCTGCTCCGGAATGAGAAGCGGTAGTAAAGGATGAAGGGAGCAGCTGTCGCTACTGGATATCAGTCAGCCTGATCACGTCGCAGACTTTATCGTCAGC
>NZ_DJJN01000009.1:0-67495 GCF_002434165.1 Pantoea sp. UBA6567
TTAGCCCGTCCGCGTGCGGAAATGCCGCTGAAACTGCCAGAAGCCTGGCGGGCGGAACCCCTCCGGTGCCGCGCTCAGCCCTGCCCTGACGGGCGGAACCCTCTCAGTGCCCCGCGCTGCTAAACACCCAGCCCAAAAACAAAAAAGCCTCCGGCTGGAGGCTTTTGTCTTACTAACCGGCGACACCCGCCGCTGCATAGCGTTTTACGACAACATCTGAATGGCCAGCGCGTAGAGGCGCTGATGATCATCGTCACTGACTGGCTCTTCTTCCGCATAACAGGCGATCATTGAGCTGACTTTATCAGAGGATAAAGCTTCTCCATGAAGGTGCAGCGTTAATACGGCGCGGCCGACGATTTTCAGAATGTCTTCGCTATGTCCCTGGAGACTATGACTCAATGAAATTGACCTCTGAAGTAAATTCGTTCGCCAAATGGCGCGCTCAATATAGATCAGAACAACAAGGGTTTTTAATAAGAATTTCCTTATGCTGCGTAATATATAAGCCTGACCCGGGGGAAATTTATCTTAAATTGCCGCTGAAAAACGCACTAAAAGCGTTAATCTCCTTATTTGCTGAGTGATTTTTATACGCCAAAGGATCGTTACGGATAATAACTTATTAAAACTTTGCAACAATAAGCCCCCTGATGCGGGACAGGCTTTTGTTCTCTCTCCGGCCGTATGCATCAGGCGAATTACCGTTGCTGCCCGCGTGGCTTTCTGCCAGACTGGCCGCGTTATCTTCCCTCCTATCTGAGACATCTTTGTGACTGCTTTTTCAACCCTGACGCAACTGCCCGCCAGCCAGCTCGACAACCTGCGCGATATGGGCTTTGATGCGATGACGCCTATCCAGGCAGCGTCGCTTCCCGCCATACTTGCCGGCCGCGATGTGCGTGCGCAGGCGAAGACCGGCAGCGGCAAAACCGCTGCGTTCGGTATCGGCCTGCTTAATCGTATCGACAACAGCCAGTTTCATACCCAGGCGCTGGTGCTCTGCCCGACGCGTGAACTGGCTGAACAGGTCAGCAATGTGCTGCGTCAGCTGGCACGTTTTACGCGCAATATTAAAATTCTCACGCTGTGTGGCGGCCAGCCGATGAGCGCACAGCGCGATTCGCTGGTGCATGCCCCGCACATCGTCGTCGGCACGCCAGGCCGACTGCTGGATCACCTTAAGCGCGACAATCTCGATCTCAGCCAGCTGCAGACGCTGGTGCTCGACGAAGCCGACCGCATGCTGGAGATGGGTTTCCGCGACGATATGGAAGCGATTATTGGCTTCACGTCCGCGGCACGGCAGACGCTACTTTTCTCCGCCACCTGGCCTGACACCATTGCCAGCCTGAGCCAGCGCTTTCAGCGCGACGCGCTGGCGGTTGCAACGGAAACCGAAGCGGAGCTGCCTGCGATTGAGCAGCAGTTTATCGAAGCGAGCGCAGGCGAGCGCGTTAACCTGCTGTGCGCCCTGCTGAGTCAGCACCAGCCCGCCTCCTGCGTGGTGTTCTGCAACACCAAACGCGAGTGCGATGATATTGCCGCTGCGCTGAACGATCGCGATATCAGCGCGCTGGCGCTGCATGGCGATCTGGAACAGCGCGATCGTGAGCGCGTGCTGATCCGCTTTGCTAACGGCAGCAGCCGCGTCCTGATTGCGACCGACGTAGCCGCACGCGGTCTGGATATCAAATCGCTGGCGCTGGTAGTCAACCTTGAGCTGGCGTGGGATCCGGAAGTGCACCTGCACCGCATTGGTCGCACCGGGCGAGCGGGTGAAAAAGGGCTCGCGGTGAGCTTTGTGGCACCTGACGGCATGGCTCGCGCCCATGCGCTGGAGGATTACCTGCAGCAGAAACTTAACTGGGTAGCGGCCGCTACCTTAAAAGGCAGAGCGGCACAGGCGCTTCCTGCGGCCATGATGACACTCTGTATTGATGGCGGACGCAAAGCAAAAATCCGTCCGGGTGATATCCTGGGCGCGCTGACAGGCGAAGCGGGCTTCAGCGCCGATCAGATCGGTAAAATTGACCTGACACCGTCGCACGCCTATGTCGCTATTGCGGCAGCGCAGGCGAAAAAAGCGCTGATCAGGCTCAAAGAGGGCAAAATCAAAGGGAAAAGCGTACGCGCGATTCTCCTGAAATAGTATGGCCATAGCGTGAGGGCGATCGCGCCCTTGCGCTAAATCTTCCCCTTCTCCCTTCATTTTTCGCGCGCCCTGCCGATAAGTTAATCATGGCACTTCCGCCCTCTCCCTGCTCCGCCCAGATTCTGTCCCGAGGCCATGATGGATAATTTTCAGAAAGAGATCGACGAACGCGCAAACCTGGCGCTGTCCAACAAATTTGAACTGCTGCTGTTTCGGCTGGGTTCCGATCGGCTGAAAGGCAAATCTGAGCTGTATGGCATCAACGTGTTCAAGCTGCGCGAAATTGTGCCGATGCCGGCGATTACGCGCGCGGCCGGTATGAACTCGCCGCTGCTGGGTATGGCCAGTATCCGGGGGCAGTTTATTCCGGTTATCGATCTGCCGGCCGTAACCGGCTGCAAGCCGGAAACCGGTCTGAATCTGCTGCTGGTTACTGAATATGCGCGCAGTACTCAGGCGTTCGCGGTGGAGTCGGTAGAGAATATTGTGCGTCTCGACTGGAGTCAGGTGCATACCGCAGAAGCGGGGATCAGCAGCCGCAATATCACCAGTATCGCCTGTCTTGACAGCGATGGCGAAAGCAACAATCTGGCGCTGGTACTCGACGTAGAGCAGATCCTCTATGACATTATTCCTTCGGTGCGCGGCGTTGAGCCTGACGCTAAGACCGCGAAAAACTTTAACCTGAAGCCGGGCGCAGTCGCTATCGTGGCGGAAGATTCTAAAGTGGCCCGCCAGCTGCTCGAACAGGGACTGAAAAGCATGGGTATTCCGGCCCTGATGCACAATACCGGCCTGGAAGCGTGGATAAAAATCAACGAAATGAAGAAAGAAGCGCAGGCCAGCGGCGAATCGATTCACGATAAAATCGCCCTGGTTCTGACCGATCTGGAGATGCCGGAGATGGATGGCTTCACGCTGACGCGTAATATCAAGCGTGATGACACACTGCGCCATATACCGGTCGTCATCCACTCTTCGCTTTCCGGCAGCGCCAATGAAGATCACGTGCGTAAAGTGGGCGCCGATGGTTATGTGGCAAAATTCGAGATCAATGAGCTCTCCAGTGCCATTTTCAGCGTGCTGGAAAAACAGCGCTAAATCCGCCCTGTTCCCCCTTCCATTTAAGGCGCGACTATCGCGCCTTTTTTATTGCGGCTATTCCTTCCGCCCTGAAACAGTACCGCTTATTTACCATCATTTAGTACTGCTAACCGATCTTCGCTACCGCGCGCAAAAATTAAAGTAAATATATTAGTTACCGATAACTGTTGCGCCTGCGCTGGCGTTTTCAGGGATAACCTGCGCAGACAGATTTCCATTTTTCTTTTAAAAACAGTCTTTCGCAGCAAATTAATCATTTGCTGACGCATCCTATTACTGTCTGATTTCTGGCAAACAGGGAGAACCAATGTTGAGCATCAAGAATATGAAAGTCGGGGTACGCCTGGGCATCGCCTTTAGCCTGGTAGTGGCCCTGTTAATGGTGGTGGGCGTTACGTCGTGGCTGAAAATCAGCAATATTAAAACCGGCATTACCTCCATTGTAGAAGATCGTTTTGTTAAGGTTCGCCTCGGCTTCGACGTGCGCGATGGCGTGAATGACCAGATAAAATATCTGCGCGGTATCGTGATTGATACCACCCGACCGGAAAATAACGTTAAACGCTTTGCTCAGCTTGCGGATGCGACGGCGCAGACCAACAGCGCGATGAAAAAAATTGAGGCCATTCAGGTTACGCCGGTAGGTAAAAAGAAAATTGCCGGATTACTTGCCGCCAGCAAACTGTTTGAACAGCAAAAAAATGATGTGCTGGCGCTGGTGCGGGACGGCAAGACAGATGAAGCCAGCAACTACGTGCTGAAGAAGATTACCCAGACGCAAAACACCTTTTTGCTCAGCGCGGCCGCTTTTGCCGACTCTCAGGCCAGCCAGCTGCATCAGGAGGGAGTAGGCATCATCAAAGATGGCACCACGGCGATTCAGGTTTCCGTTATTTTTACGGCTATCGCCATCGCGGCTGCCGTGCTGCTGGGCCTGCTGCTGACCCGTTCCATCGTGCGTCCGCTTAATGAAGCTGTCGCCGTCGCCAGCAAAGTTGCCGCCGGCGATCTCAGCTCGCGCATAACGGTCCGCAGTAAAGATGAAACCGGCGTGCTGATGCAGGCGCTGCAGACCATGAACGACAATCTGATGACCATCGTCTCTAACGTGCGCGCCGGCTCCGATACCATCGCCGTCGCCTCTAATCAGATCTCCAGCGGCAATATCGATCTCTCTTCGCGCACCGAGCAGCAGGCGAGCTCGCTGGAAGAGACCGCTTCCGCGATGGAGCAGATGACCGCGACCGTGAAGCACAACGCCGATAACGCGCGCGAAGCAAACTCGCTGGTCTCAAAAACCTCTGAGGTGGCTAAAGAGGGTGGCGTGGTGATGGAGCAGGTTATCGATAAAATGGAGGCGATTACTTACTCCTCGAAGAAGATTGTCGATATTATCAGCGTCATCGACTCTATCGCTTTCCAGACCAATATTCTGTCGCTTAACGCCGCCGTTGAGGCAGCGCGTGCCGGCGAACAGGGACGCGGCTTTGCCGTGGTGGCATCGGAAGTGCGTAACCTGGCCCAGCGCTCCGCCTCTGCCGCTAAAGAGATTAAAGTCCTGATTGAAGATTCCGTGACCAAAGTTGATGAAGGCAGCCGCCTGGTGACGCACGCCGGATCTACCATAAGTGAAGTCGTCAGCAGCGTGCAGAGCGTGGCTGAGATTATGAGCGAAATTACCATTGCCAGCAGCGAACAGAGCAGCGGCATTGGTGAGATTAATCAGGCTATTACGCAGATGGAAGCGGTGACGCAGCAGAATGCCTCGCTGGTGCAGGAAGCATCTGCCGCCTCGCAGGCGCTGCAGGAGCAGGCCGATCGGCTGGCGCAGTCGATGAGCGTGTTTAAAACCGCGCTGGCGTAATGCCCACGGCCGGGCCGCCGGTGACGGCGACCCGGCTGCGGTCAGTTGAACAGCGACCAGGCGACAGAAGAGATCGCCAGCACTCCGATAATCACCACAAAGAGGTTGCTGATTTTCCCGCTGTACTGGCGCATTGCCGGCACTTTCTGAATCGCATACATCGGCATCAAAAACAGGATTGCCGCGATAACCGGCCCGCCCAGCGTTTCAATCATGCCAAGAATACTGGGGTTCAGCGTGGCCACCAGCCAGGTGGTCAGCAGCATAAACAGCGTGGTCAGCCGGTTCAGCTTCTGCGGCGCGATCGCTTTACCCCGGCTGCGCAGCGATTTGGTGACGATGCCGTTAAAGCCTTCGCGCGCCCCCAGGTAGTGACCCAGGAACGATTTCGTGATCGCCACCATCGCGACAATCGGACCCAGCCAGGCGATCATCGGCACCTGAAAATGGTTAGCCAGATAAGAAAGAATGGTAATGTTCTGCGCTTTGGCCGCCTGCAGATCGGCTGGCGACAGGCTCAGCACGCAGCTGAACACAAAAAACATCACCGTGACCACCATCATCAGATGCGCGCTGGCCAGTATGCGCGAGCAGCGTTTTTCCGCACCGGCGCCATATTCGTCGCGTTTTGCGACGGCAAAAGACGAGATAATCGGCGAATGGTTAAATGAAAAAACCATCACCGGAATGGCCAGCCACAGCGTCATCCACAGATTGCCGCTGCCCGTTGCCTCGCTAAACGACAGCGTCTGCAGCGCGGCACCGTGCCAGTGCGGAACCAGCCAGGCGGCCAGCAGCATCAGGACGGCAACAAACGGAAAGACCAGAATACTCATCGCCTTCACGATCATCTGCTCGCCAAAGCGCACGATAACCATCATCCCGCTGATCAGCAGCAGCGACAGCAGCGCGCGCGGCGGCGACACCAGGCCAAGCTGATGCACAATAAAACTGTCTACGGTATTGGTGATGGCCACGCTGTACATCAGCAGAATGGGATAGATAGCAAAAAAGTAGAGCAGCGTGATGATTTTACCCGCCCCGCTGCCAAAGTGCTCTTCCACCACGTCAGTGATATCTTCGCCCGGATTTTTACCCGAGAGGACGAAACGCGTCAGCGCGCGGTGCGCATAGAAGGTCATCGGGAACGCCAGTACGGCCATGATCAGCAGCGGCAGCAGCCCGCCCGCGCCGGCGTTAATCGGCAGAAACAGCACTCCGGCACCAATCGCCGTACCATACAGACCCAGCATCCACACCGTGTCACTCTTGCTCCAGCCCCTGGCCGCTCTGGCGGTTGCCAGCGTGCTGGTTTGTGAGTTGTTCATCACTCTCTCCAGATTCATCATTATTGCAGCCGGTCTCCGGCTCTCTGTTCACGGTCAGCCGCTGCGGGCTGCCGTTTAACCGCGCTCATGCTATACGTTTTTGTCACCGTGCGGGGGTCACAACGCAAGATACGCGTCACAAAAGCAGCAAAAATGCGCAGGCTGGTAAATTTATGCTTTAAAAATGCACAAAACCGGCGCGCAATCGATTGCCTGACGTTATTTGACCTGAGTCACAAAAATTGTGCAAGTGAAGGTAGTAACCGGTGAGTAAAAGCAGCGGTCTCTCCCGGCTGCTGCCCTCTTCTGCCAGAGACAGAGATCGGAGGGCAACGCCGGGAGGGTCAGGGATCAGAATGCGCGCATTCTGTATAACGCATAGAGGAAATAGTACGCTGTGAGTGAGTTCAGATTCATAATCATGTACTTCAGTTTTTCATTTTTATTCAGCAGCGTGAAGATACCTTTCGAGTATTTTCCGCGCTTTATCTGTTCTATTTCTGTTGCGATATCTGCCGGTGAAAAGGAAGCGTGGTACATGGCAGTGACAATCTGCATATCCAGCGCCAGCACGCGCTTTGAGATCCCTTTCAGGAAGTGATCTAGCTCGCTGGCCTGATATTTATCGACGATGGTGTCATACAGCGCGGTCAGCGACTGCTTACGCACCTTTAATTCACTGTACTGTACCTTCTGCTTGGAGAGCGAGCCGCTGGTATCCTCATAGTGATAGGCCGCGTTAGGCGTAATCAGAAAGTTGCTGATGCAGCTGAAATATTTCAGGTTAAACAGCAGATCTTCACTCATTGAGATCCCCTCAAGAAAACGCAGATTCAGGGATTCAATAATCTCCCGGCGGTAGCATTTATTATGCAGATAGCCGATGTTGTCGCTGATCTCCAGTTCGCCCAGCACATAAGGGATATCGTGCTGGCTGAAAAAGCCCGCCTGCGAAACCTTGCCAATGCGATCGTCATTCAGGTGGCCAACCATCAGGTCTACGGTTTCAGCCGGCCAGGCGTTGAGATTCTGCTTAAAACTCATCAGGAAATTGTCATCAACCCAGTCGTCGGCGTCCAGGAAGAGCACGTAGTCGCCGCGCGCCTTTAACAGCCCGGTATTGCGCGCAGCGCTGACGCCGGCGTTGATCTGCTCCAGCACGGTTATCTGCGGATAACAGGCAAACTCAGACAGAATCTGCGCGCTGTTATCGCGGCTGCCGTCGTTAACCACCACCACTTCATAACTGCTGAACGTCTGGTTCAAAACGCTCAGCAGCGTGCGCCGGATGGTATTTTGTGAGTTATAAACGGGAATGATGATACTGAAGAGCGGATTGTCATTCATGATAAACTCTCTTTGCTGTCTGAGGTTTTGTAATTGCTAAATAACTGCCATAGCTTCCTGGGGTTGAAAAAAACCTGGTGGATCCGCGCCACGGGTTGCGCGGTGAAAAAATAATTAAGCAGGGAGAAGGAGACGAATTCGGTAATCACCACGCTCAGTGCAGCGCCGGTCAGGCCGTAATGCGGCACCAGCAGCAGTGAAGAGATCAGGCAGATAACCAGCACCGCGAAGGTCTTTTTGATCAGGAAGCGGTAGCCGTTATATTTCACAATGAAGCGGTCCATCACGCTGCTCAGCACACCGCACATCGCGCCCACGCTCAGCAACAGCGTCGGGGCTACCGCATCCAGATAGGCAGCGCCATAAAAATGGCCAATAAACCAGCCTGACAGCAGCCAGATCGCCACAATCACCAGCGCGGAGACGCCAATCACCAGCAGATGCAGCTGCTGCGCTTTAACGATCGCCCGCTCGCGGTTGCGCTCGGCAAAGAAAGCGGGATAAAACGACGCCAGCAGCGCGGCCGGTAAAAATACCCACGCCGTGGAGAGCGTCAGCGCCACAGAGAAAATGCCCGCCTCTTTTACGCCGAGGAAGTAAGAGACGCTTACCTGGTTGACGCGCGTATAGATGCCGACTGCAATGGCCGAGATAACCAGCGACATGCCTGATGCCACCATATAGCGCGAATATTGCTTCAGCTGACGCAGCGCCGGCAGCGGTTCATGGCGGTGCTGGCGCGTAAAGAGCGCGAGCTTAATGACAAAGGGAATAAGGGTGGCGAGCACAATCGGGATCGCCAGATAGTGCGGATCCAGCTCCAGCCAGGAGATAAGGAATCGCACCGAGAGGCTGATCGCCAGCCCGATAACGTTAGCGATCACATTGAGACGGGCATTGAGCATCGCCTCGTTGTAGATGTTAACCAGATCGAGCGCCGAGAAAAGGCAGGCCAGCGCAGCGGCACAGATAAAGACCACCGCATCCGGGCTCCACTCCGCTTTCATGATCAGCATGCCGCTGATTGCCAGGACGCTGTAGACGCCCAGCACCAGCAGGCCGGCAGCCATCATCAGACGAATACCCGAACGGTGATTCTGCGCAATGCGCTTCAGCAATATGACATCGCTGCCCATTACCGCGATGCTCTGCAAAAACTGAAAAATCAGCATTGAGAGTGAGATAATGCCGAAGGTGGTCGGGCCGACATATTTGGCGACGTAAGAGGTCACAAAAATCAGGCCAAACACGGCGATCAGCTTTTCAGCGATCATCCACATTGAGTTTCTGAGTTTCTCTTTCATTCCGGTTCCCCTTACGCTTTACGCGCCAGGCGGCGCAGCTGTGAAACGCCGCGCGGGCTGACAAAAAAGAGGGTGAAATAGAGGCTCCAGGGATTCAGCATCGGGCCGGACGAGAGATAAGCGCGGAAACTGCGGCGATACAGCGCGATATAATCTTCAATAAAGGCACCGCTGAATTCACGGCTGTTGAGCCCTTTGCTGATATAGGAAGAGGTGACCTTGAGCACGAGATGGTAGTAATAGCGATGGTGCTGCCGGGTCATAAACGCCTTCATCCGGCCAAACGAACGCGCAAAGGAGAAGTGTTTTTCCCGCAGCGCCGAACGGGTGGCGGAGTTGTCCGACTTTACGTAGTGGTAGACCACGCGTTCGGTGACGATTACCTGCTGGTTCTGCAGCAGATAGAGGTAGTTCATCACAAACAGCAGATCTTCGAAGTTGAAGATCTCCTCGTTAAAGCGCAGCTGATGCTGCCGGATAACGTCCGCGCGAAATACCTTGTCGCAGATGCCGTGACGGGGATGGAAATAGAGCACGTCGTTGACCGCTGCCGCCGCGCTCATCTGCCGCGATGCGTCACGGTTGGCAGGCTGATCCAGCGGCTCACCGGCAGGCGTAAAATGCTGCGACTCGCCGATACACATGCCGATATTTTCCTGCATCAGCCCAGCCCAGGTGGCAAAGGCGTCGTGCGGCAAAAAATCATCAGCGTCTAAAAAACAGATAAATTTACCGCGTGCGCTGCGCAGCCCCTGATTACGTGCCGCAGAGACGCCCATATTGGACTGTTCAATGATGTGAAACTGCGGATGGTGCGCAAACCGCTCAAGAATGGCCTGCGACGTATCCGTTGAGCCATCATTGATAAAAATCGCTTCAAAGCGCATTTCCGTCTGCTGCAGCAGACTATTAATGCTTCTTTCCAGATAAGCAGCCGCGTTATACACCGGCACAATGACGCTCAGTAACACGTCGTTTACGGGATTTTGCATGAGACCTCAGAACTCGTTTTGTCAGTATTAATAAGGCGAACGCAGCGGCGTTAAACATTGCCGTTCAGATAACGCGCGTGCCTGATGGCATATTCCTGCGTCCGGCTTAACTGTATTCCGGATTTTTTTCGGAGTTTCCTCAGTAAGGAATTCCGCTAATTAAATAAATGAATACTCAATGTAATAATAAGAATTTCGCCAGCGCTGCACGCCAGAACTATTTATTATTCGTTTGTAAATGCATACCGCTGACGACGCGCAGCTGCCTGCGCTTCACCCTGCAATCCGGCTGGATGGCGGGCAAAGAGTGGCGGCTTTAGCGTTAGCTTCAGCTGGATATCATTCTTTATCAATAAGTTATCAGCGACTGACCTGCCGCACTCTGCGGCGCGACGTCGCGCAAATCGTTTTACCGACTTTTCAGCGGCCTTAACGTAACGTGTGGCAACATTAATGATATGTGCTGTGCGCCCTGCTCTTTTATTATTCCGCTGCGTCTGTTGCGCCGCGTGAGAAGCAGGAGGCGTTAATCCAGTATGGCTATCGCAGCCATACTGCAATGGGCTTCAGGCCCTTAAAATGCGATCTGTTTCAAAACTTTAAACGGCATTCTCTCCGCTGAACAAGCCAGGGTCAATGGGGAGGTCAGGAAAACAGAATTTACGCAGCGACCCTGCCGTTAATTAAAATGCAGATTGATTAGCTTTAATAAAGGAATATTACGCTGACTGATAAGATAAACGCGTAAAGGTCACCAGGATTAATATCAGTAAAAAAAGATCGCGATTCCGCTGTAAATCACAGCACCGCAGCGCTACAGCGACTTAGGTCAAATAATGGTTAAAATAAAATCACTTTCTGCCGATAACGCTATCAACAGAACAACCGGTGAGCCAGTAAATGATTTCCCTGCAAACCAACCTTTCTGCCCTCAACGCGGTGCAGAACACAAACAAAAGCCAGTCAGCGCTGGGAACAGCGATACGTAATCTCTCTTCCGGGATGCGTATCAATAGCGCAAGTGATGATGCGGCAGGCCAGGCGATAGCCAACCGGATGCAGAGTCAGCAGCGCGGTTTGCAGCAGGCGCAGCGCAACGCAGGCGATGGGCTGTCGCTGGTAAATACCACTGCCGGCGCTCTGGATGAGATCAATAATCGCGTTCAGCGGATCCGGCAGCTGGCGGTACAGGGACTGAACGGTACCCTTTCGCAGAGTGACGCCGACTCCATTCAGGGAGAGATCAACCTTAACCTGAAAGAGATCGACCGTCTGAACAGCACGGCTGCGTTTAATGGCATCAAAACGCTCGACGGCAGCGCCGGACAAATCGGTTTCCAGGTTGGTGCCAACGATCGTGAAAAGATTATGCTGGACCTTTCCGCGCCGGGCTTTAGCGTCGGCGCGCTGGGATTGAAAGATCTGGTGATTGGTGGCATCAGCGGCAAAGTGACGCCGGTTAACCGCGTGACCGGCCTTGCCACCAATATGAATTTCACCAATCCGGCTATTACTGTGACCTATACGCCTTCGTCAGGTGCGCCGCAGCTGATGCGCAGCAGCGCGGATAACCGGCAGTATGTGCAGAGCACCGGCGCTGACGGCAAGCCGGTATACTATCTGGCGGCGGTAAGCGCCCGCTGGGACACCGCTAACGCCGCCGGAACGGTGGCCATCAGCCGCGCCACATCCGCCCCGCTCTACAGCAGCGTAAACACCATAGCGGCGCGTGCTATTCCGGCCGTTAATTTTCAGCAATCGGATGGCACTGCGCTTGCCGCTACGCCCGCCGCGCATCTGACCGTTGATAACGGCAGCTATTATGTTGAGCAAGGCGGTCTCTATCACGCTGCCACGCTGGACTTTGGCAGCAGCGGAAATGTTATTGCGCAGGTCACCAGCGCCCCGACAAAAAGCAGCGCCGATTTTGCTACGCCACCGGCTGCTGTAACGCAAACGCCCGCTATCGATACCAGCAGCGCCACGCTCAGCTTTACGGATGCCAGCGGAAATAGCGTGAGTAATGCGCGGCTGCTGCAGAGCGGTTCACAGTACGTGATGGAAGTTGATAACGGCGGCGGTAATTATCAATATTTTAACGCAGCGGTGGCCGCACATACTGACGAGAACGGCAGCAGCTCGCTGGCTATCAGCGCGGTCAGCAGCAGCGCTATCAACAGTTTTAGCAGCGTAAATAGCGTAACCGGTACGGCTTACGTCACGCTGGACCCGGCAAACGTTGAGTTGCGCTATACCGACGTCTCAGGCCAGAGCGCCAGCGACGTGCTGCGACTGGACGCTGACGGCAACTACTATATGGATGCGCCGGATACCGGCATTGATAAAACAGCGACCTTTGTGACCCACGACAGCAGCGGCAGTATCATGCTGAAAACGCTGCAGGGCACCGGTGATATTCAGATCTATTTTCAGGCGGGCATCTCTTCAACCACTGATGCCTCAACCAATCTGACGACGATGCGTGTTTCAGAGATGGGCGATGAGATCCGCCTGAAGCACCCGGACGATCCGCTGGCAACGCTGGATCGCGCCCTGGCGCTGATTGACAGCCGGCGCAGCCAGCTGGGTGCGATTGCCAACCGGCTGGAGTCGGCGCAGCGGCTGCAGAGCCAGAGCACAACCGATTACGCAACAGCCCGCTCGCGTATTGAAGACGCTGACTATGCGCAGGAAGTGTCAGCGATGGCGCGTCAGCAAATTCTGCAGCAGGCCGGTAACTCCGTGCTGGCAAAGGCGCAGCAGGAACCGCAGCAGGTGCTTAAGCTGCTGCAGGGGTAAGGAGCAACCGCCCCTTTTACTCGTCAGCCGGGGCGATACTGATAATATCGAACTTCGCCACGCCATCTACGCCGGTGCCGGGAGTTTTCATCATCGCAAGATCCTGCAGCACCGCTTCATGCGCCTCTTCATCTGAAGGCTCATTTTCGCTCTCCAGTATCACCTCTTCGCGCTTTTTAACGTCGCCATCCTGATGTTCATAGGTCACTTTGTATCGGGTACTCATTGCGCATTCTCCTTTTCGGGGGGAACGCTAAGTCTGGTCAACGGATGAGAATACGTCCAGCTGGGGTCTGCCGGAGGCTGTGTTATGCAGATGCTGAAAGGGGAAGAAAAAATAATCTATAAGAGATGGAATTAACTGGTGCCGGAAACAGGAGTCGAACCTGCGACCTTCGCATTACGAATGCGCTGCTCTACCAACTGAGCTACACCGGCAATGGGGCGGGAACTACGGGGAGTAAAAATAGGAAATGTGACGCGCGGCGTCAAGATGCGGTGATTCAACCGCCCGCTTTTTCAGCAGCGCCGGCGCGTTTTCCACCACAAAAAAAAAGGCGAGGCCGGAGCCTCGCCAAAAAGGTGCTGGCCTTAATCGTAATAAGGCAGCTTACGATCAACACCGTTGATATTGACCAGCACAAAGCCCGAAGGGGCCGTTTTATTGGTGGGATTACCCGCTGCCGTCGCGACAGTGAGCACCCCTTTCTCATTGGCACCAATGCCAGCTACACCATTATGCAGTCCGAAGCGCGCCGCAGGCTTGAGTGTGCCCATTTTGGTGGTATCGGTTACGACTGAAAAGTCAGTCTGGAACAGCGAGCAGGAGCCTGACTCAAAACGCGTTGGCCCGGTGGTTTTCAGGTTAATCAGCGTATCACCGCTTTTGGCGCGCAGCTTAACCCACACCACCGCATAGGTGGTGCCGACCCGGTTGTAGCGGATATCCATCACCGCAGGCTGGCCCATATGCCAGGCGTCAGCCCAGACGGTATCCAGCCGCTGCAGGTTGATCCAGGTTTTACCGGTGCCGGCCATATTGACCGGCGACGCCGCCGTGCCGGTGGGCTGGGTCGCATCCGCTTTACCAATCAGCTCCATCACCCACTGCTGGTTCGCCACCGGGAAAAAGAGCTGTCCCAGGCGATACCAGTTATCGGTATCGGTGTTATTGGTGACTTTATGGCCGCTGTAGTAACCCGTGCGCAGGGAGCCGGTGATAATAGTGCCGTGGTTCTCCTCACGCCGGTAGCCATACTCAAACGTCGAGAGCCAGCGCGTGCCCGCCAGGTCGTTGGAGATAGTAGCACCCGACTGCAGGCCAATCTGGCGCATGATCACGCGGGCGTTATTGAGGTTAAACGGCGAGCCGCAATCCTCAATGTTCAGCGTATCGATGGTCCAGCCGCCGTCGGAGAGATCGCCAGGGTTACGCGTATGCTCAATCCAGACGTTACGCATAATGCCCTGCGTCACGCGCGGCATATAGAGCGTGGCGTCACCGTAACCGGTCTGGAAGTTACAGTTGCAGATCTCAATCGCGGTGGAGTGGTCCCACTTACCTTTTGGCGAGTTTGACCAGCCGATGTCGAATACGCGCCCGTAGGTCCACAGGGTGTAGATCTGGTCAAACTTACTGTCGAGGGTATCCAGCACTTTAATGACGGTCCCGCCGCTATTCTGCGCGCGGAAACAGTAGATATTTACCGTAGAGCCTTCGATGCAGGTGTTTTCGAAGAAGGGCTGCACGTTGGTACACAGCTCGGCTGTGATAGTGCCTTTGTTGGTATTGGTATCGGCGGACGCCTGACCATGCCAGGTGATCCCTTTGATCGCGGTGCGGCGCGCCTTCACTTTGAACACCGTATTGGCGCTCTTGTCGGAAATGATCGTGGTACGCGGCAGCGAACCCAGCTCCACATCATCCCCCTGCAGGCCAAAGAAGGCGACCTCAGTATCACTGATATCTATCGGGTTAATCAGGAATTTACCGCCCGGAAAGCGCACCGGCAGATCGCGGATATTGCCGCTGTAGCCCTGGGTCCACGCCAGCATGCGTTTGAAGGGTTCGGTGTCATTGGCGTAGCCATCTCCCTTCGCACCAAAGTGGTAGACGTTGAGGTCTGCCGGGTCGTTGATCACGCGCTTCCAGTAGAAGCCATTACCAACCGCCAGCGTACCGCCATCGTCAGCCGCCGTGGTCGTCCCGATAAAACCGGTAAAGTCACCGCCACCGCGAAAGTTTGAGTCCGCATTGTAGCGGCGCAAAAACGCAGAATCGCCGTTTTTAGCAGGTGCAGTGGTACGCAGTTCAGCAAATGAATTAACTTCGATCATGTCAGCCTCCTCGGCTTATACAGGGGTATTGGAATAGCGTCAGAAGGAGCGGCGTTAGCGTGCCGGCGTGCGGCAGTGCCGATCCCAGAGGTCGTTGTGATTGTTAATGGCACGCACGGTGCGAATATCCATGCGATCGGCGTCACTGCCGTGGGTATAAATGGGTGAAAACAGAGAGCAGGCGGAGTCGATAACGACCGGCGCCTCAGGGCTGGTGGTACTTCGATTGCTGCAGCTTGTCACGAGCGGCAGCATCATCAAGATTACTGTTGCTGATTTCCACACGTCGGGCCTCCTCACGCAGCTGCTGCTGCTGCTGGTTAACCGCTACCGCCTGCGCCGCTGTTTTTTCTGCGCGTTCGGTGTCTGCTTTAGCCTGCTGCTGCACTTTGCCGATCTTTTTACCGCCAGCGTAGCTGGCTACCAGCGCGGCGATGATGCCGAACAGCGCCGCCAGCCAGTGCCAGCTGCCCGCCAGCAGGGAAAGAAGAAAACTCATGATTTTTCCTCCAGCGCGCTGCGTTTTTCCGCCAGATTTTTCTGTCGCACAAACTGCGCCATAACGCCCATTGCCACCATAAAGGCACCAATTAACCCCAGGTAGTTGTGCGGCAGAACCTCTTTGACGTCCGGCGGCAGCGCGTTCCAGGCATCGAGCGCGGAAGCGGGAAAAGATTGCGCCCACGCGCTGAGCATGGAGCCGAGTGAAGCGAGCCACACTGACCAGGTTTTAAACAGCAGGCGCGCGTGTTTAACAAACTCCAGCGTGGTGAAGCGCTGCAGCAGGAGCAGTAGTATGATTGCCGCCAGTACCGCAATGATGAAGATCATCCACTTCATGTTCATAGCAGCCCCCGGTAGATGTCATAGGTGCCGCTGCGCATCGCTTCCGCATGCCGCCGGGCGCGTCCGGCGGTCTGCCGCGCCCAAAGGCTATCCAGCATGGCATTCGCTGCGGCGTCAAAGTCGCCCTGCGTGACCGAGGTGAGCATGCCGCGAAACAGCGCAAGCCCCTCCACGCCCATCTGATACGCCATGCTAATCAGCACGTCACTGCGGGCGTCGTTGCACTTCAGCAGCGCCTGGCGGATCAGTTCGCGCTGCTGCATCTCCTGCACTTTTTTCTCCACAATGCACTGCTTCCAGACGTCCCCGACGCGGCGCGGCACCTGAAAGATGTAGTTGCTCAGCGAGGCGCCCTTTGGTCCGATGCGGATGCCGCCCGCCACGGTGGGAAAGCCCTGCGTATCCAGATAGGGCGCTTCGCGATAACCCTCTTCAAAATTTAAAATGGCAATAATCTGGCTCATATCCGTTCCTTCTTTGAGGCGCAACGCGGAGTACGCTGCGCACAGGGTCAGCACACTTAAACGTCACTGATCGGTCAGCCATTCGCGCACGCCAGATTCAAGCGCAACGCTCAAGCGTGGTTAAACAGTGAGCAATGTAAAAACGTTCCGTTCAGAACTGGAAAAGCAGGAGAAACTTAACGGGTAGCGTAGAGATGAACGTGAGGTAAACAGCAGTTATCGAAACTGGCGCTTTCACTGTGCGAGCGTCCCGGCGCCAGTACGGCACGCTCTACTCTGGATCGAATCTCCCGCTGACAGATACGTTCAGCAGTGCGCAGCGTGACGTCATCGCATTCGAGCCCGAGTGCGTTGTCGATAGTACGGTTCAGACGTGCGAGTGGCTGGCGTCGTCGATGACGCCGGGTTCGTGCATTACCGGTAAACGCTGATTTGCCATATTGGATAATCGCCATAACTCCTCCTGTGAATGAGTTTTTGGCGATGGGGTGGCAAACGCGGCCTTCCGGCAGAGGCCGGTGCGTCCGGTGTGCCACTGGAATCACCCACAATCCGCTTTCCCGGTCGTTAAAAAACGGCCAGGAAAAAGCAGAGAGAAGTGAAGGCAGGAGACAACTGACAACGCTGCTGAGTGCGTATCCACCCCATCCCAAAATACACTGATTTTGAGTGGGTAGTTTCGCGCTTGTGCAGCGCCTCAATTGTTTAAGAGCGGGCCCATCCGGGGGCAACGATTTCGTCCATCTATGGTCAAATTATTAACATGTTCTAATACTTTGGCAAACACCAACAGTTAATTTTTTATTTACCAGCAGTTAAATTTATGATTTCAGCCGGGTTATTTTTTTCTGCCGATGCCGGCAACGGCTCAGCCCAGGATCTGATAATCACGTGCCTGGCTCATGATGACGCGGGCGATCACCTGCAGAGAATCGGCTTCATCCAGCGTCAGATACCAGGTCTCATAGCGCTTGTTATCTGAGATAACGGCCACTTTTTTATGCTGCAATTGCAGGCGTTTGAGATAGAGCTGATCGTCAAGCGTAAACAGATAAATTCCATCGCCATCAAAGTGATGCACGCTGATATCGACAAACAGCTGATCGCGCGGTGCGAAGGTGCCGGCCATTGAATCGCTGTTCAGCGCAATAAGCCGGATGCTTTCTGCCGGGCGGCCATTAAACAGCACGCGCGCCTCATCCAGACCATATTCTATCGCCTGAATGGTCTCTACCAGCTCATCGCGCGCGGCAATGCCCTGCGCGCTGCGCTGGCCGATATCCAGGCTCTCCACGCGGAACATATGCCCGGCGGAGAGCAGACGCTGCTGCGAAAGCCCGGCATCCGGTTTCTCCATACCAAACTGCAGCCACTCCACGCGCACGCCCAGCAGATCGCTTAGCGCTAACAGATTCCCGTCATCCGGAATCGACTGACCGTTGAACCATTTCCATACCCCCGGCGTTGAAATTTTGCATCCTCTTTGCTGCAACGCCTGTGCAACCTGTTTGTTTCGTCCATGTCCGACAATTCCCGCACTTTCGCATGCGGCAATCAGCCTGGCAGTAAAAGCGTGTTTTGTACTCTCTTTTTTAACCATCAGTTAATTGTCTGCCATCAGTAAAAGACTGAATGTTATTTTGGTTTTTGCTACCAGTTCATTTTATATTACCGCTAGTTTACTACCCACGCGATATTATCAATGAAGCTGGAGGATCATTATCCTCGCCCGTCTGCGCTAAACCAGCAATGAATGTGTGACAGCTTGTTCTGACTGAGGTTTTCAGGAATCTTCTGTTAAACCCGGACCAGCGCTTACACAAAAAAATGGGTGAAAAGCGGCTGACGCGCCACAGATGACAGATAAATTTCAGAAAGCTGTGATATTGAGTGGATCTAAAGCAAAAAAAATGGGTACCTGTACAGGTACCCATCTGAGGCGGGCAGGACGGCTAGCGGCGCAGCGTATCGTCGCCCCAGCCAATCCATTTGTAGGTAGTCAGCGCTTCCAGCCCCATCGGACCGCGCGCGTGCAATTTTTGCGTACTGACTGCCACCTCAGCGCCCAGACCAAACTGGCCGCCGTCGGTGAAACGGGTACTGGCGTTGACGTAGACCGCAGAAGAGTCCACCTGCTGAACAAACGCATTCGCGTGCCGGATGCTGCGCGTCAGAATGCCGTCGGAGTGCTGGGTGCCATATTCACGAATGTGCGCAATCGCCTCATCCATGTCCGCTACCCGCTTCACGTTGAGATCGTTTGACAGCCACTCATCGCGATAGTGCGCCTCGCTCACTGCGACGACGCTGGCCGGCCCTGTCTGCAGCTGCGCCAGAATATTGGCATCGCCGTGCAGCGTAATATTTTCCTGCGCCATACGCTGCAGGAAAGCTGGCAGGAAACGATCGAGTTGATCCTGATGGATCAGCAGCGTCTCCAGCGAGTTGCAGGCGCTCGGCCGCTGTTTTTTGGCGTTAACGATGATCTCAAGCGCCGGCGCGATCTCCATCGTCTCATCAAGATAGAGATGGCAGACGCCGATACCACCGGTGATCACCGGGATAGTGGAGTGTTCACGGCACAGCTTATGCAGCCCTGCTCCGCCGCGCGGGATCAGCATATCGACATAGCGATCCAGCTTCAGCAGCTGACTGACCAGCTCGCGATCCGGATTTTCAATCGCCTGTATGGCCCCGGCTGGCAGGTTGTGCTTTACCAGCGCACGCTGAATGACTCTGACCGTGGCCGCATTGGTGCGCCATGTCTCTTTACCGCCGCGCAGGATGGCTGCGTTGCCGGTTTTCAGGCAGAGAGCCGCCACATCAACGGTGACGTTCGGACGCGCTTCGTAAATAACGCCCACTACGCCGAGCGGCACACGACGCCGTTCAATACGCAGGCCGCTGTCGAGCTGGCCCCCGTCAATAAGCTGTCCGACCGGATCGGCCAGCTGGCAGACCTGCCGCACATCATCGGCGATACTCTTCAGCCGCTGCGGCGTCAGCGTCAGGCGATCGAGCAGTGCCGCGCTCATGCCGCTCTGCCGCGCGTCGGCCAGATCCTGTTCATTCGCCGCCAGAATCTCTGCGTGATCCGCCTCCAGCCCTTCAGCCAGGGTGAGCAACACCTGATTTTTCTCTGCGGTGGAGAGCGCCGCCAGCGCGTACGATGCCGCCCGCGCCGCCTTACCCATTTCCTCTAACATTTTCTGCTCCTTAGCTGACAACCATGTCGTCGCGATGCACGGCAACCGGGCCATATTCATAACCGAGAATATCACCGATCTCCTGGCTGTGATGTCCGGCGATCATGCGCATCGCATCGCTGTTGTAACGCGTCACGCCGTGGGCGATATCGCGTCCCTGCAGGTTGCGGATCCGGATCACCTCACCGCGTGAGAAATTTCCCTGCACCTCGCGGATGCCTTTAGGCAGCAGCGAACTGCCGCGCTCCAGCACCGCCGCCAGGGCACCATCATCAATGGTGATTTCGCCGGCCGGCGGCGCGCCGAAGATCCAGCGCTTGCGGTTCTCCAGCGGCGACTGCTGCGCATGAAAGCGCGTGCCGACCGGTTTGCCGTTCAGCACATCGCTAATCACATCGGGACGGCTGCCGGCAGCGATAATCACATCGATGCCGGCGCGACAGGCGACATCCGCAGCCTGCAGTTTGGTTGCCATACCACCGGTGCCTAATCCTGACACGCTGCCGCCCGCCAGCGTCCGCAGCGCATCATCAATCTGGTGCACGTCGCTAATCAGCTGCGCCTCCGGATTCGTGCGCGGATCGGCGGTAAACAGCCCCTGCTGATCGGTCAGCAGCAGCAGTTTGTCCGCTCCGCCCAGCATTGCCGCCAGCGCCGAGAGGTTGTCGTTATCGCCAACTTTAATTTCCGCCGTAGCGACCGCATCGTTTTCGTTAATCACCGGAACGATGTGGTTATCCAGCAGCGCGCGCAGCATATCGCGCGCATAAAGAAAGCGTTCGCGATCTTCCATATCCGCGCGCGTCAGCAGCATCTGCCCGATATGGATGCCATAAATAGAGAACAGCTGCTCCCACAGCTGGATCAGACGGCTCTGCCCCACCGCAGCCAGCAGCTGCTTTGAGGCGATGGTCGGTGGCAGTTCGGGATAGCCAAGGTGTTCACGTCCGGCCGCAATCGCGCCGGAGGTGACAATAACAATGCGATGTCCCGCCGCGTGCATTTGTGCACACTGGCGAACCAGCTCCACCATGTGCGCCCGATTCAGCCGGCGCGAACCGCCGGTGAGAACGCTGGTACCCAATTTGACCACCAGGGTCTGACTGCCACTCATATTTTCCTGCCATCTGAGAAAAAATCCGCGAACGGACGTTTTATCAGGAGTCAGCAAGGAAGCCAACAGCCACGCCGGGAAAAGCGCGAATTTCCGCAGGCCAGTCAGCACAACTTAACCGCCTCGTTCACCCCGATTGCGCAAATCTGTCATAAAACCTTCATCAGCGATCGGTAAAACGTCCCGTGTTTTACAAACCTTTTCACGGGTACATACTTTTTTTTACTCATCGGGATTGATAGCAAATGAAGAAAAGCACACTGGCACTGGTTGTTTCCGCACTGGCTTTGGCCACAACGGCACAAGCCGCAGAAATTTATAATAAAGACGGCAACAAACTGGATCTCTACGGTCGCGTAAAAGGGATGCATTATTTCAGTGACAATGCAGGCGCGGACGGTGATAAAACTTACGTGCGTCTCGGTTTTAAAGGTCAGACGCAGATCAACGATCTGATGACGGGTTACGGCCAGTGGGAATATCAGTTTCAGGGCAACCGCTCTGAAGGCAGTGACGCGAACAACGGCAACAAAACCCGTCTCGGCTTTGCCGGCCTGAAATTTGGCGACTACGGCTCAATCGATTATGGCCGTAACTACGGCGTGCTGTATGACGTGGAAGCCTGGACCGACGTCTTCCCTGAGTTCGGGGGTGACGGCACCGCGCGCACCGATAACTTTATGGCGGCGCGCACGTCAGGCGTGGCAACTTACCGCAACAGTAATTTCTTTGGTCTGGTGGATGGCCTGCGCTTCGCCCTGCAGTATCAGGGTAAAAACGACGCCGACAGCGCGAACAGCCGCGGCAGCGCAGCGGATACCAGCACCCAGAACGGCGACGGCTACGGCGCATCCCTGGGCTACACCATTGGCGATAGCGGCGTCAGCCTGATGTCAGCCATTACCTCATCCGATCGCACCAGCCAGCAGCAGCAGGCCGGCCTGCTCGGACGCGGCGACAAAGCGGAGTCCTGGGGAGCCGGTATTAAATATGATGCCAACGCCCTCTACCTGGCGTCCATCTACACCGAGACGCGCAACATGACGCCAATCGGCACGCGCGGCTTTGCCAACAAAGCGCAGAACATTGAAATGGTGGCGCAGTATCAGTTCGATTCCGGTCTGCGTCCGTCACTCGGCTATGTACAGACCAAAGGCAAGGATATTGAAGGCGTGGGTGATGAAGACCTGGTGAAATATGTTGATCTGGGCCTGACGTACTACTTCAATAAAAACATGTCGACCATGGTGGATTACAAAATTAATCAGCTGGATGACAACAACAAGCTGGGGCTGAACAATGACGATGTGGTGGCCGTTGCGCTGACCTATCAGTTCTGATTACCCGCTGCGGTATCGACACCCTGACAACGCAAGAGCCGGCGCATGACCGGCTCTTTTTTTTACGTTATGCGCTCAGCTTAACCGGCTCTTCTTTAAAACCAGCTGCGGGACGCAGATCGAGCTTCTGCTCGTGCAGCATCGCTTTCAGCCGCTCATGAAAGTTACGCAGGGTGCTCTCTACACGCTCGTTGTTCTCTTTACCTTTAATGGTTGTCACACTCCAGTCGCCCTCTTTATCAAACAGGCCGAAGTGATATTCGTAGGTAAAGTGATCGCTGTGCGCATCCAGCGTCATCCACCAGCCCCAGAACTCGCGGCTCTCCGGTGCAGGCTTTACGTTAACGCAGGCAGCCAGGCAGTCAAAAAAGAAACGCGTATCTTCGCATTTTCCTTCACGGATGTACGGCCCCAATTCGGTGAAGCGCTTAAGCAGGCGACTACGGGGGTGACCACTCGGTAACGTCATGCTAATTCTCTCCCTCAAATAAACCGTAAAAAAAGCAGCGCGCCGCGCAAAGGGCGCAGCGCGTAATATGCCGACATTAAGTTTTAGCAGAGGTTTTGTGTTTTGCCAGTTACCGCTGCAACTGTTTGCTGAGCCAGTCACAGATCTGATTCAGCGCTTTCTCAAAACTGTGAAATACCGGTGAAGCCGGGATAGCCAGCGTTTTGCCCTGCGCCGACGAACCGGCAATCAGGCGTGAGTCCTCCTCCGGGCTGAAAAGATCGTCCGGCCAGTAAGCGGCCAGCATCGGCACCGGGGTGCGGCGTCCCAGCAGCCCCTGTACCTTCAGCGAATAGCGATTCAGCTCAATGCGCAGGTTGCTGTCGGACGTTGACGCCATACCCAGCCGGCTCGCCAGCATATCCATATACATGTCCGGCAGCTGCTGCTGACGCGCCGCGTCAACAAACACGCCGTGTACCATCGCGCCCAGCGTGGCCACGGCACGGATACGCGGTACTTCAAGCCAGGCGAGTCGGGTCGCAATATTGGCACCAAAGCGGTAGCCAAACAGCGCCACGCGGGTGTGATCGATCCACGGCACGTTGCTGAGCTCGCGCAGAACCTGCTGATGCAGATGGCTGGTGTCCTGGTTTAGCGTCCATTTACTGCTATAGCCAACCGATGGCATATCCAGCGTCAGCATAGCGATACCGCGCGGGGCCAGGTAGTCATGAAACAGCCGATAGTGATCGCTCTGCAGCGAATCAAGCCCCCCGCACAGCATCACGGTGGGATAAGGTGCGCTGGCCTGCGCCGGCATATGCAGAAACCCGGTAACCGGGCTGCCGCCACTGACGGGAAACGTCAGCGATTTCAGCTCGCCCGGCAGCCGCCGGGTCGCCTCTTCATAGGCGCGATTAGCCAGCACCTGCGCCTGATCGGCCAGCTCATCGCCTTTAATGTAGGGATAGGCCGCGAGGCTGTAGAGATTCGCCGCATGCAGCCACTGCTGGCCCGCTTCATCATGCTGCTCGCTCTGCATCGCCCGCTGCTGCCAGAGCGCCGCCTGCTTTGACCACTCAAAATTCCAGTTGCCGCCGCGATAGCCGATTACCGTATCCAGCAGCGCCTCATCGGTGTGTTCAAAGCGGCTGACGGCGATGCGCGCCAGGACTTCGCTGATCTCCTGCGGTGACAGGCCGCGCCATGTCCAGAGCAGCTTGTTAAGCATGCGATACCAGCCGCGCTGAGTATCCCCCTCCAGCGCGTTATGCACCTGTGCGGTAGCGTGATGCTGGCGGCGCACCAGGGAAGAGGTTTCGGGATGTTTAAAACGCGGCTTGAATAACTCTTCGCTAAGATTTTTTTCGGCCATCTGATGGTTTCTCCTGCGGCGGTCGCATAGATGGCTATGAGTTTACTGCACCCGCCCCGGCTGCGCGAGGCGCGAATAGCACAACGCCCGGCTTAACCGGGCGTTGTTTGCGTTGCATCAATCAGCTTTTGACGATTGGCGGAATATAGACCACGCCCATGTCCCACGGCTGTTCGATCCAGGTGTTCTGCGGGATATCCACAATGTAATCATCCACCAGCGCGCGGCCAGCAGGCTTGGCGAAGATGGTGCAGAAACGCGCTTTCGGATACATATCACGGATCGCCTGCGCAGTGCCGCCGGTGTCGACCAGATCGTCGATAACGATAAAGCCTTCACCGTCGCCTTCGGCGCGCTTCAGCACTTTCATTTCGCGCTGGTGATCGTGATCGTAACTGGAGATGCAAACGGTATCGACGTAGCGAATACCCAGCTCACGCGCCAGCAGCGATGCCGGAACCAGACCGCCGCGGCTTACCGCGATGATGCCTTTCCACTGTTCCACAGGAAGCAGGCGCTGGGCCAGTTTACGGGCATGAATCTGCAGCATGTCCCAGGTTACGACGTATTTTTCGCTCATAAAAGGAATCCCAACCACCAAAAGTGGCTTAAAAATATGCAAGGGGGAAAAGGTTGCGCGAGATTATAAGGATCTGACGCGTTAAAAACCAGCATCCGTCACACTGGTTGCAGGTTTTTAGCGCGCCTGATGACGCGCCTGCGAATAAAGGGTGATATTCTCTGGCTCATCACGTCAGATGAGCTGACGGCGATCTTAAACCGGAAACTGCGTGCGAGCGGCCTGTCCGCCACGCTGATACAGGAGACGCGTTGTGTCTGAATTGTCTCAACTCTCCCCGCAGCCGCTGTGGGATATCTTCGCCAAAATCTGCTCCATTCCCCACCCTTCTTATCATGAAGAGGCGCTGGCTGAATATGTGGTCAGCTGGGCCAAAGAGCAGAATTTCTGGGTCGAACGCGATCGGGTCGGTAATATTCTGATCCGCAAACCTGCCACGCCCGGCATGGAAAACCGCACGCCGGTTGCCCTGCAGGCGCACCTGGATATGGTGCCGCAAAAGAACAACGATACCGCCCACGATTTCACGAAAGATCCGATTCAGCCGTGGGTGGACGGCGAATGGGTGAAAGCGCGCGGCACCACGCTGGGTGCAGATAACGGTATCGGCATGGCGTCAGCGCTGGCGGTACTGGCTGACAACAGCCTGACGCACGGCCCGCTGGAAGTGCTGCTGACCATGACCGAAGAGTCGGGCATGGATGGCGCGTTTGGCCTGCAGCCGGACTGGCTGCAGGCAGAGATCCTGATCAACACCGACTCTGAAGAAGAGGGTGAGATCTACATGGGTTGCGCGGGCGGCATCGACTTTATTACCACGCTGCCGCTGAGTCGCGAAGCGGTGCCAGCCGGCTATGAAACGCTGAAGCTGACGCTTAAAGGTCTGAAAGGTGGTCATTCCGGTGCGGATATCCATCTTGGTCTCGGCAACGCGAACAAACTGCTGGCGCGTTTCCTGGCCGCCCATGCCCGCGAGCTGGATCTGCGTCTGATCGACTTTACCGGCGGCACGCTGCGTAACGCGATCCCGCGTGAAGCCTTTGCCACGCTGGCCGTTGAGAGCCACAAAGTGGACGCGCTGAAATCTGCGGCGATGCACTTCCAGGCGATACTGCTCAACGAGCTCGGCAGCAAAGAGAAGCATATTGTGCTGCAGACCGAGCCGCTGGCGCAGCAGGCTGAGGCGCTGAGCGCGGAGAGCCGCGATCGCTTTATCAACCTGCTCAACAGCACCCCTAACGGCGTGATCCGTAATTCAGACGTGGCGAAAGGCGTGGTTGAAACCTCGCTGAACGTGGGTGTGGTCAGCATGGATCAGGCTAACGCTGAAATCATCTGCCTGATCCGTTCGCTGATCGATACCGGCAGAGAGTGGGTGGTAGAGACGCTGACCTCGCTGGGCGCGCTGGCGGGCGCGCAGACTGCGCCAAAAGGCGGTTATCCGGGCTGGCAGCCTGACGCTGACTCACCGGTCATGGCGCTGACGCGCACCACCTACGAAGCGCTGTTTGGCAAAACGCCAAACATTCAGGTGATCCATGCCGGTCTGGAGTGTGGCCTGTTCAAGAAACCGTATCCGCATATGGATATGGTCTCTATCGGACCGACCATTACCGGCCCGCACTCGCCGGATGAGCAGGTGCATATTGAGAGCGTTGGCCTCTACTGGAAGCTGCTCACTGCGCTACTGAACGCGATTCCGGCAAAAGCGTAATCGATGCCGCTCCCCTGTCCGCTTGCCGGGCGGGGGAGATTTCAGAGTCCCAGCAGCAGCTGACGCTCCAGCTGCGGGTCCACCAGCGTAACGTGCAGTCCCACCAGCCTTACTCCGCGATCTGCCCGACGCGCCTCCCAGACCTGACGCGCCACCGCCACCATATCCTCTTTATTCAGCACCGCCCAGACGTGCTCCTGCGTGGTCTGCTGAAAATCGCTGAACTTAAATTTCACCCCCTGCCGGGCGATCTGCTTATCTGGCCGGATAGCCCCCAGACGGCGATCCAGCTCCGCATAGAGGTAGTCGATAATCGGCAGGCACTGCTCCCAGTGGTGGATATCTTCCGGCAGCGTACGCTCTACCCCCAGCGACTTACGTTCACGTTCGACGATCACTTCGCGGTCATCGATGCCGTTGCTGCGTTCCCAGAGCGAGCGGCCAAACTTTCCGAACCGCTTCAGCAGCAGCGCCAGATCGGCGCGCTGCACGTCAGCACAGGTACGCAGCCCCATCTCTTCCAGCTTTTTGGTCGCCACTTTGCCCACGCCCGGGATCTTGCTGAGCGGCAGCTCATGCAGAAACGCCGGCACCGCCTGCGGGGTGATCACATACTGGCCGTCAGGCTTATTAAGGTCGGAGGCGATTTTCGCCAGAAATTTGATCGGTGCGATGCCGGCTGACGCGGTCAGTCCGGTTTCGCGCAGAATATCCGCGCGGATCGCCTGCGCCATCAGCGTCGCCGACCCCTGGCAGTGCAGACTGCTGGTGACATCCAGATAGGCTTCATCCAGCGAGAGCGGTTCAATCAGCGGCGTGTAGCGGAGAAAGATGTCGCGGATCTGTCGCGAGGCTTCTTTATAGGCGTCAAAGCGTCCCGGCAGCAGGCGCAGGTGCGGACAGAGACGCAGCGCGGTCGAGGTCGGCATGGCGCTGCGCACGCCATATTTGCGCGCCGGATAGTTAGCGGTACTGATCACTCCGCGCTGAACGCGGTTGCCGCCAATCGCGATAGGGATATCCCGCAACGACGGATCGTCACGCATCTCAACCGCTGCGTAAAAGCAGTCCATATCGACATGAATGATTTTGCGCATACCCCCTCCGGACACTGGCTAAGTATACAGTAGCGAAGGCGTTGAGCAATCGTCATCGGCACCGATGCCGCGCCTGAGCGCTTTTACTCCCCGATGCATCACAACTTTGCGCCATTTTGTTGCCCGCTATCTTGATTAAAAGCCAGACAATGTTAATGTTGCGCAGCGATAGCGGATATTTCCGATAATGCAACTGAGTGACGCTGCGCGTCTGAGTTTTTCTTCACTTCAAGGTACACACAGAATGGGCAGAATCGCACTGCTGTTCGCGATGATTCTTATGCCAGTCCTTAGCTGGGCAATCACACCTGAACCCGCACAGCCGCTGGCTCCGGTAAGCAAAGAGTTAAAAAAACAACTGCTGGGTACACCGGTGTTTATTCAGATTTTCAAAGAAGAGCGTACGCTGGAGCTCTATGGCAAAATCGGTAATGAATATCGCCTGCTGGACAGCTATCGCATCTGTAATTTTTCCGGCGGACTCGGTCCCAAGCGCCGCCAGGGCGACTTCAAAAGTCCGGAAGGTTTCTACAACGTCAAACTCAATCAGCTGAAACCTGACAGCCGCTTTTACCGCGCCATCAATACCGGTTTTCCTAACCAGTACGATCGCAGTAAGGGCTATAACGGCAACTATCTGATGATTCACGGCGACTGCGTTTCCGTGGGCTGCTACGCCATGACCAACGGCTCAATGGATGAGATTTTCAACTACGTTAATGCGGCCCTGCGTAACGGCCAGCAGGAGATGCAGCTGAATATTTATCCGTTCCGCATGACGGAAAGCAATCTTCAGCGTCATCGCTATTCGACCTACATCGATTTCTGGCGCGAACTGCAGCCGGGCTACGCCTATTTTGCTAAATATCACGTACCGCCCAGCGTTAACGTCACCGCAACGGGTCAGTATGCGGTGAACAACACGCCGGTACTTTCTGCACCGGACGCGGCGTCCAAATCATTCCTGGCGCTCACCCAGGCAAAATAGTGCCCACTCGCCTGGCGCTATCCGGTGCCAGGTTTCATTTCCGGTCAGCGGCTGCGTGGCGATAACCGTCACCACATCATGCGGCGTGGTCTGCTGCTGGAAATCGATCTCCACATCCTGATCCAGCAGGCGCGCTTTACCAAACGGCGCGCGCCGCGTGATCCAGTAGAGATTGGTGGAGCAGAACGCCATCAGATAGCGACCATCCGATAGCAGCATATTGAAAACGCCCTTTTCACGCAGCTCGCCGGCGATTTCAGCGATATAGCGGAACACGGCGGGCCAGTTACCTGGCGTGCGCGGATAGCGCGCCTGCAGCTGTGAGAGGATCCAGCAAAACGCCTTTTCACTGTCGGTCTCCCCCACCGGGCGGAAGTGGCCGCTGTCGAGCTGGCGATAGCCTTTAAGCTGTCCGTTGTGCGCGTAAGTCCAGTTGCGGCCCCACAGCTCGCGGGTAAACGGATGCGTATTCTCCAGCGAGACTTCGCCCCGGTTTGCCTGACGGATATGCGCGACCACCGAGTGCGATTTGATCGGATACTCCTGCACCAGGCGGGCAACCGGTGAATTTACGCTCGGCAGCGGATCTTTAAATGTGCGGCACCCTTTACCTTCATAAAAGGCGATACCCCAGCCATCTTTATGCGGTCCGGTACCGCCGCCGCGCTGCACCAGTCCGGTAAAACTGAAACAGATATCCGTAGGGACATTGGCGCTCATCCCAAGCAATTCGCACATAGCTTCCCCCCTTCTCACCCCTCCCGGCATGCAGGAAGGCAGCGTAAATTACTTAACCATCTCTTTTTCAATCAGCAGCATCAGGATATGGATCACTTTAATGTGGATCTCCTGAATGCGATCGGCATAGCCGAAATGCGGAACCCGGATCTCAATATCCGCACTGCCCGCCATTTTGCCGCCATCTTTGCCGGTCAGGGTGATCACTTTCATTCCCTGCGCGCGCGCGGCCTCAATCGCTTTGATGATGTTAGCGGAGTTGCCGGAAGTGGAGAGCCCCAGCAGCACATCGCCTTCGCGCCCGACCGCTTCCACGTAGCGCGAAAACACATGGTCATAGCCGAAGTCGTTGCTGACGCAGGAGAGATGGCTGACATCAGAAATCGCAATCGCCGGGTAGCCAGGACGATTTTCGCGATAGCGGCCGGTCAGCTCCTCGGCAAAATGCATCGCGTCACAGTGCGATCCCCCGTTACCGCAGGAGAGCACTTTTCCGCCCGCTTTGAAACTGTCTGCCAGCAGCACCGCAGCGCGCTGAATAGCGTGGATGTTCGCGTCGTCACTCAAAAATCGGGTCAGGGTGTCGGCGGCTTCGTTGAGTTCCGAGCGAATGATGTCCTGATACATAAGAGATATCCTTTAGCGGAGAGGTTAACCCGGCAAGTTTAACGGAATGCCACAGGGGCGCAAAGCGCTGGCAGCAGTGAAAACGCGTCTGCCACAGCGTAGCCAGGCGATAAATGCGCCAGCCGCGATGATTTTGTGAGCCTGGTTGTAATTGTGATGTAAAGGAATTGCTTATTAAGAGCGGCTGCTCTAAACCTGTGACTAACAGGTCAGACCTCTTACTACTTACGGAGCGATTCACTATGCTGCTGGTTTCCATTGTGGCGACGCTACTGCTGGTTAGCGCCCTCTTTTATCATCAGATATCTCTGCGTCTGAGCAGCGCCATCCTGCTGCTCTGGACCGCTGCCATGGCCTTAACCGGCCTCTGGAGCGCCTGGCTGCTGCTGCCGCTGGCGCTGCTCCTGCTGCCGCTTAACCTGACGTCGCTGCGCCAGCGCCTGTTTTCAAAACCAGCCCTGCGGGGCTTTCGTAACGTCATGCCGCCGATGTCACGCACAGAGCAGGAAGCGATCGATGCCGGCACGACCTGGTGGGAAGGCGACCTGTTTCAGGGCAAGCCGGACTGGCAGAAGCTGCACAACTATCCGCGCCCGCACCTCACCGCTGAGGAGCAGGCGTTTCTGGATGGTCCGGTTGAGGAAGCGTGCCGTATGGCAAACGACTTCGCGATTACTCATGAGCTGGCCGATTTGCCGCCGGAGCTGTGGGCCTATCTGAAGCAGCACCGCTTTTTCGCCATGATCATCAAAAAAGAGTATGGCGGACTGGAGTTTTCCGCTTATGCGCAGGCGCGCGTGTTGCAGAAGCTGGCTGGCGTCTCCGGTATTCTGGCAATCACCGTCGGCGTACCGAACTCTCTGGGACCGGGCGAACTGCTGCAGCATTACGGTACTGAGGAGCAGAAAGATCACTATCTGCCCCGTCTGGCACGCGGCGATGAGATCCCCTGCTTTGCCCTGACCAGCCCGGAAGCGGGTTCTGATGCGGGCGCCATTCCTGATACCGGGGTGGTCTGCATGGGCGAGTGGCAGGGTCAGCAGGTGCTGGGCATGCGCCTGACCTGGAACAAACGCTATATTACGCTGGCACCGGTTGCCACCGTGCTGGGCCTGGCGTTTAAACTCTCCGATCCCGATGGTCTGCTGGGCGATAACCCGGAGCCGGGAATTACCTGTGCACTGATCCCGACCCATACGCCGGGCGTGGAGATTGGTAATCGCCACTTCCCGCTCAACGTGCCGTTCCAGAACGGCCCGACGCGCGGCAACAACATTTTCGTGCCGATTGACTATATCATCGGCGGCCCGGCGATGGCCGGTCAGGGCTGGCGCATGCTGGTCGAGTGCCTCTCGGTCGGGCGCGGCATCACCCTGCCCTCTAACTCCACCGGCAGTCTGAAAAGCGTGGCGCTGGCCACCGGCGCTTATGCGCACATCCGCCGTCAGTTCAAAGTGGCGATTGGTAAAATGGAAGGTATTGAAGAGCCGCTGGCGCGTATTGCCGGTAATGCTTACGTTATGGACGCGGCCGCCACGCTGATCACCACCGGCATTATGCAGGGTGAAAAGCCCGCCGTGCTCTCTGCGATTGTGAAGTATCACTGCACCCACCGCGGCCAGCGCGCCATTATTGACGCGATGGATATCGCGGGCGGCAAAGGCATTATGCTCGGAGATAACAACTTCCTCGCCCGCGCCTATCAGGGTGCGCCAATCGCCATTACGGTTGAGGGCGCTAATATCCTGACGCGCAGCATGATTATCTTCGGCCAGGGTGCCATTCGCTGCCATCCCTGGGTGCTTAAAGAGATGGACGCGGCGGCGAAGAACGATCTCTCCCGCTTTGACCACGCGCTGTTCAGCCATATCGGTCACGTCGGCAGCAGCGCGGTACGCAGCCTGTGGCTCGGCCTGACCAACGGCCGCACCAGCGCCGCGCCGACGCGTGACGCCACGCGCCACTACTATCAGCAGCTTAATCGTCTGAGCGCGAACCTGGCGCTGCTCTCCGATATCTCCATGGCGGTGCTCGGCGGTAGCCTGAAGCGGCGCGAGCGCATCTCTGCCCGCCTTGGCGATGTGCTGAGCCAGATGTATCTGGCCTCCGCCACGCTGAAACGCTATGACGAAGAAGGCCGCCATGAGGCCGATCTGCCGCTGGTGCACTGGGGCGTGCAGGATGCGCTGCATCAGGCAGAAGTGGCGATGGACGATCTGCTGCGTAACTTCCCGAACCGTCTGGCCGCCGGTGCGCTGCGCCTGGCTATCTTCGCCGGCGGCAAACGCTGCCTGCCGCCGTCAGACAAACTTGATCATAAACTGGCGAAGCTGCTGCAGCTGCCTTCTGCCACCCGCTCCCGCCTTGGCCGCGGTCAGTATCTGACGCCAGCTGAGCATAATCCGGCGGGCCAGCTGGAGCAGGCGCTGCAGGATGTGATGGCGGCAGAAGTGATCCACGATCGCCTCTGTCAGCAACAGAAAAAGCATCTCTCCTTTACCCGCCTTGATGCGCTGGCGCAGCGGGCGCTGAAAGAGGAGCTGATCGACGAGAGCGAAGCGCAGGTGCTGATCCGCGCAGAAGCAAGCCGGCTGAAAGCCATTAATGTGGATGAGTTCGTGCCGGAAGCCCTGGCCGCACCGAAGCCACAACCCCGGCCGCGGGCGCAGCCCAGCGAAGCGGCATAATCCCGACACCAGGTGCCAGACGCCTCCTTACGGAGGCGTTTTTTTTGCCTGCGCCAGCGCCTACGCGGCCTGGCGAATGCGGGCAACCAGCGCCTCTTCATCCGCAATATGGTCAGCGGCCAGCATCAGGGTGCGCCCCAGCGCCAGCGCGCTGTGCAGACAGGCGTTGCGCATCTCCTCATCATCAATACCGGAAAAATCACTCAGCGTGATAGCGCTGAGGCTGCGCCGGATCAGCGCTGCACCGCTGTAGCCGAGAGCGTCATGCCAGACCGACTGCAGCAGCAGCTGGTCACATCCGGGCCAGCTGAAGAGCGCTTCGCTGCCCACCCGGCGACGAAAGCTGGCGGAAAATCCGCGCCACAGCTGCTGAACCGCCTGCAGATGCTGCTCGCGCGCATCGGCGGCTTCGCGCAGCGGCAGCTGGCCGGGGGCAGCGCAGTAGTGGATCAGCAGATCGCTTAACGCCCCGCTGACGGCAAAACCGACAGGCGCAGCGCAGCCGTGCTCAGGCAGCTGCGTTTCAGGACGGGTAAGGAAACGCCAGCGCAGTACACCGAGGATTTGCTGCAGCGCCTCATCCTGCTGCAGTTCGGCCGCCAGCGCCTGCAGCGTAACCGGCACCGTCGCGGGCTGCCAGTTGAACAGCTGTTCCGCCAGCCGGCGTGCCGCTCCGTCATTTATCCCGGTTGATGCCGCCAGCAAAGTCTGCGCCAGCGCCTCGCCGGCGGCGCTGTTGTCATGAGGTTGTGCCATTACCTGCTCCTGTAAAAGCTGCATTTAGCCATCTAAGCGTCTCGATTGCCAAAGAGTAGCATCCTGATTATAGTGTCAGCAATACAGGGTTTCTTATCACGCTGCTTACGCGCAAGGCCAGCTTACTATGACGCCATTTGATCTTATTCCCGACAGCAAGCTTCCCGCGACCGGCACCACGATCTTTACGCAGATGAGCGCGCTTGCCGCCAGGCACAGCGCCATTAACCTTTCTCAGGGATTTCCCGATTTCAGCGGCCCCGCCCTGCTGCAGGCGCGGCTGGCGCATCACGTCAGTCAGGGAGCTAATCAGTATGCGCCGATGATCGGCACGCCGGAACTGCGCGACGCCATCGCGGATAAAACCGCCGGGCTTTATGGCTACCGGCCCGACGCTGGCAGCGACATTACCGTGACCAGCGGGGCGACGGAAGCGCTCTACGCTGCCATTACCGCGCTGGTGCGCCCCGGCGACGAAGTGATCTGCTTTGACCCCAGCTACGACAGCTATGCGCCCGCGGTAACGCTGGCGGGCGGCGTGATGCAGCGCATCGCCCTGCAGCCGCCTGAGTTTCGCGTCCCCTGGCCTGCGTTTCGCGATCGGCTCAGCGCACGTACGCGGCTGGTGATCCTGAATACGCCGCACAATCCCTCCGCTACCGTCTGGCAGCAGAGCGATCTGGAGGCGCTGTGGCAGGCGATTGCGGATCGGGAGATTTATGTGCTGAGCGATGAAGTGTATGAGCATATCTGTTTCAGCACGGCAGGCCACGCCAGCGTGCTGGCGCATGCCGGACTGCGCCAGCGCGCGGTCACCGTCTCCTCATTTGGCAAGACGTATCATATGACCGGCTGGAAAGTGGGCTACGCCATAGCGCCACCCGCTATCAGCGCCGAGCTGCGTAAGGTACATCAGTACCTGACCTTTTCCGTCAATACTCCGGCCCAGCTGGCGCTGGCGGATATGCTGCGTCAGCAGCCGGAACACTACCGGACGCTGCCTGAGTTTTACCGCGCGCGGCGCGATCGTCTGACGCAGACGCTGGCAGCCAGTCGCTTTCAGGTATTACCCTGCGAAGGCACCTATTTTTTACTGCTGGACTACAGCGCGATCTCCGATCTCGACGACGTCAGCTTCTGCGAGTGGCTGACCGGAGAGGCGGGCGTCGCTGCTATCCCGCTGTCGGTGTTCTGCGCTGATCCTTTCCCGCACCGGCTGATCCGCCTGTGCTTTGCCAAACAAGAGGCGACGCTTGACGCCGCCGCGGAGCGCCTGTGCAAACTTTGAAGATGACCCTGCTGCAGCAGCCGCTGAGCTGGATGAACGGCGCCGCTAACCTGCGTCACTTTGATCGGCTGCTGGAAAATCTGAGCGGACGCGATGTGATTGTGCTGCCGGAGATGTTTACGACCGGCTTTGCCATGGAGGCGGCACAGGCTTCGCTGCCGCAGCAGGAGGTGGTGGCCTGGCTGCAGCATCACGCGCGGGCCACCCAGGCGCTGATCGGCGGCAGCGCGGCCATTCAGACAGAAGCGGGTGCGGTAAACCGGTTTCTGCTGGTGGAGCCAGACGGCACGCTGCATCAGTATGACAAACGCCATCTGTTTCGTATGGCGGAGGAGCATCAGCACTATCTGCCGGGCGAACGCCGGGAGCTGGTTTACTGGCGCGGCTGGCGCATTCTGCCGCAGATTTGCTACGACCTGCGCTTTCCGGTGTTTTCCCGCAACCGCAACGATTACGATCTGGCGCTCTATGTGGCCAACTGGCCGGCTCCACGCGCGCATCACTGGCAGGCGCTGCTGATGGCGCGCGCCATCGAAAATCAGGCGTATATCGCCGGCTGTAACCGGGTGGGCAGCGACGGCAATCATCATCGCTACCGCGGCGACAGCCAGATTATCTCACCGCAGGGGGAGATCCTCGCAGCCGCTGAACCGTTCACCCCGGCACGTCTGGATGCGGAGCTGTCGCTGGAGGCGCTGCAGGCGTACCGCGAGCGCTTTCCGGCGTGGCGCGATGCTGATACGTGGACGCTGGGCTGAGCGACTGCGGCTGACAACAGGCAATCAGCCGCTGATTTTTATTTATCGGATTTAGTTTATCCGGCGAAAAAGCAGCGTTAACAACGCTGCTTTTTCAGGCCTGCATTTTCCCTCCATAAATCCTGCATCAGTAATCCGCACTACTTCGGTATACCAGCTAGTTATCACCATCTGTATCGCCAGTCCGCTGCAGAGCGCTTTGCAGCGTGATAGCTGGCCGCTACTGATAATTTCTGAAAACCCTTGCTGTTGTGCACTTTTTTATGGACCGGATTAATGAAGAGTAAATTGCGACTATTTCGCCATTCAGCGCTCAGTGTTGCGTTAATACTTTGTGGCTGTACCGTGCAGCCAGGTCAGGACCTGCCGCTGGCCAATAAAACGCTGGTTAACGATAACCGCGAGCGCTCTGACATTAACGCGCTGGTCAGGGTCACTCTGTTAAGTCCGGTAATGCTGCAACAGCTTAATGAAGCCGGTCAGCAAAACCGTTCAAAACATATTTTCCGGCTGCCGGAAGACGATTATTCTTATCGCATCGGCGTAGGTGATGTACTGAGTATTACCGTCTGGGATCATCCGGAAATTACGTCTCCGGCGGGTCAGTATCGTGACTCAACGGAAACCGGCAGCACTGTCCGACCTAACGGCACCCTCTATTTTCCCTATACGGGCAGCATCTACGTTCTTAATAAAACCACAGAACAGGTCAGGACGGAGATAACTGCACGACTTCACCACTACATTGAATCCCCGCAGGTTGATGTGAAAATAGCCGCTTTTCGCTCCCGGAAAGCGTATGTGAGTGGTGAAGTCGTTCGCTCCGGCCAGCAGCCCATTACTCATATTCCTCTGACCGTGCTTGACGCCATCAATGCCGCAGGCGGCCTGACGAAAGAGGCGGACTGGGAAAATGTCACACTGACGCATGATGCCGTGCAGTATCCGATATCTCTTAAATTGCTGTTAGAGAAGGGCGACCTGACACAAAATGCGCTGTTGCATCATGGCGATATTCTTTACATTCCGCGTAATGATTCCCGCAAAATTTTTGTCATGGGTGAAACCGGCGCGCAAAAAACATTACTGATGGACAGAAGCGGCATGACGCTGACAGAGGCTATCAGCAGTGCGCGGGGAATAGATCAGACTACGGCTGACGCCACAGGCGTTTTTGTCATCAGGCAATTAAAGGCGCCAGCAGAAAAAAGACTGGCTGATATTTATCAAATCAACCTGAAAAATGCGGCAGCGATGGCACTGGCCAGTGATTTCAAACTACAGCCCTATGATATTGTCTATGTTACCGCAACGCCACTGACGCGCTGGAACCGGGTTGTCAGGCAGCTTATACCTACCATAACCGCGGTTAATAAGCTCAGCACTGCCGTTAAAAAGATACCCTGAAAAAGGGTTAACTTCAGGCGTAAATGTTCCCGAGCGGCATTCAGGGTAGTGCTTAAATATAGCACTACCCTATTAAGCATTCATGTTATTTGAAATCGACAGCCATCAATTCAGAAAGTGATTTTTCTTTTACTGAGTTATGGCAGACCGCAATATAATCGGTAAATCTTGGTGAGGCTGGCATGCCGAGCTTCAGGATTTTTTCATTATCAAAAGTCACGTTTAACTTTGAAAACTCGCCATACAGACTCATAGATTTCAGTACGATCCTTTCATTACAGTCGCCAAAAAGCGTTTTGAAATTATGCTTTTCCCGGGATAACTCTTTATAGCCGACTTTTTTATAATCGGCCGAGACGGGTCGGGAGCCTGAAGCCAGCGCCATAGCACGATCAATCTCTGCAAACGTTACGCTGCTCTCTCTACCGGAGGAGATATGATAAACCGGATGATCGAGTTCAGCTGCCTGAAGCAGCCTGACTATGGTTTTGGCGCAGTAATCTACCGGTATAACATCGATTTTGTCATCAAGGTTGCACATGAACTTGCCCAGTCTGAGCGCCATGCGAAACACCCAAAAAATGCTGGCGGAGGGAATACACCCATGCTCAGTATGCCCTACAACAATAGAGGGGCGTGCAATAATTAACGGGAATCCCGGCAGGTGCTCTTTTATCATCTGCTCTACCGTCGATTTGCTCCAGGTATACTCTACAATATGATCTTTTCTTTGCGTGGGCGCGATCGCTTCTGTCACATGGCTGTCAGGTTCAGGCGTACATGACATTGCTGTACCTACATGAATAAAGCGTTTTAATCCCTTTACTTTACTCATGCGGCTGGCAAGCTGAAACGTGCCCTCAACGTTTACTTTCCAGATTAACGGATTATTACCAAAGGAAGCGATAGCGGCACAGTTAATCACCTTTTCCACATCGTTCAGCCTGAGGTCTGCAATAAAAGTTTCCGGCTTTGATAAATCGCCTTCTATGATTTGTTGCGCTGAAATGGTATTTAGCTGAGCGGGGCTGATGCCAAACTTAGCTAAATTCTCCTTAACCCGTTCCAGGGCACTACTCTCTGCATCGCCTCGCGCAAGAAGAAGCAATCTCTCTGGGTTCTCATTTATTATTAACTCAGCAGCAATAGCACCACCCAAAAAGCCGGTAGCCCCTGTAACCAGTATTTTTTTCATCTCTTTTCTCTTTAATTATGACACAGCAGACATAAGCTGCCCTGGCGAATAGCGCTAAATAGCGCATTCACCCTTTAAATGGAATCTATTATTTGAATATATTGCATCATTTCTGATGACAGATATTAGTCTTTACTCTATAAAAAAAGTTCACTCTTTCACTAAGCATTATCGCCATTATTTTTATTTCGCTTCGCATCCCATTCTTTTTTCAGAATGGCATACACCAGCGTATCGTCATAACGCGCCTCACCATGTTCAGTGATGAAACTGACGAACTCTTTAAAGCACGCTTCCTGCCGCATATGTAAGCGAACGCAGAGATTGCGCGAAGGAACATTATAATCTTCCACCCAGGCATAAATCCGCCGGGCATATTTCTGCTTAAAAAGATAATCAAACAGTGCCGCCACCAATTCACGGGCATATCCCTGACCGTGAAATGCCGGAGAGAAATGCCAGCCCGCTGACCAGGTGTGCCTGTCAGGTTCATCATTCCCGTTCTCAGCAAAAAGATGGCCTATTAACTGATTGTTCTCTTGCAGGCATACGGCAAACTGACTTTTATCTGTCGATCGTTTTTCCGCTTCCAGATAAGCAGCCGCCAGCGACGCTACTCTTTCATCATAAAAGCAGGGAGTGGCCGGCTCATGAAGATAACTGAATAATGCTGTGCCATCGTCCCGACAAAAGCGACGAATAATCAGTCTTGAAGTGGTAATAATATTCATTATGCCTCGCGCTACCATGTGATAAAACGATTGATTACTGAAGCTTGTCTGCAGATACCACTGTGCTACTCCGCCCTTTTCTTAACAAAACGCATCACTATGGTAAAAAATACGGGTACAAAAAATATTGTCAGTAGCGTACCGCTGATCATACCGCCAAATACGCCTGTGCCGATGGCATGCTGTGTACTATCGCTTGCGCCACTGGCAAGCATGAGTGGAACAACGCCAAGCGTAAAGGCCAGGGAGGTCATTATAATCGGACGCAGGCGCTGTTTTGACGCAGTCAGAATCGCCACCGTCAGGGTCTCACCCTGTTGCCGTAAATGGCGGGCAAATTCTATAATCAGGATGGCATTTTTGGCCGAAAGCCCAATCAGGGTAATCAGTCCGACTTTAAAGAATACGTCATTCGTCATCTGTGCCATGGCAACCGCAATTACAGCCCCTATCAGCCCGAGCGGTACAACCAACATAACGGCCACTGGCACAGACCAGCTTTCATAGAGCGCTGCCAGCACCATAAATACCACCAACACGGAAAGCACAATCAGTAACGGAAGCTGTTTTGCAGACGCCTTTTCCTGCAGCGAACTGCCGGCCCACTCGCCAGCAAACCCCTCCGGTAAATGTTGCGCCAGCTGGTCAATGACCTGCATGGCGGTGCCGCTGGAGACGCCGGGCGCAGCGCTGCCGGTAATACGGATAGCGGGATAGCCCTGATAGCGATTCAGCTGTTGCGGCGCAACGCCCCAGCCGATCGACGCAAAGCTGGATAGTGCCACCATCTGGCCGCTGCGGTTTTTGACCCAGCTCTGCAGCAGCTGCTCAGGCTGCATGCGGTATGCTGCATCCGCCTGGACGATAACCTGCTGTACCCGCCCCTGGCTAACATAATCATTGACGTAACTGGACCCGGCGATAACGGAGAGAGTCTGGTTTATCTCGTCGAATGAAACGCCCAGCGCCTCTGCCTTTTCCCGGTCGATCTTCAGCGACAGGCTGGTGCCGTCCGGTAAACCGTCGATATACGCTTCTGCCAGCGCAGGATGATGGCCTGCACGCCGTATCAGTTCGTCGGTAGCCTGTTTCAGCGCTTTATAGCCCCGCCCTCCCCGATCCTGCACATAGTAGGTAAAGCCTGAAGAGGTTCCCAGATCGGCAATGGCAGGTGGCAGCAAACTCATCGTAACGCCATCCGCCACGCTTTCCATCTGCTGCTGGATATAACTCGCTTCAGCCTGCGCGCTGCTGCCGCCACGTTCCTTTGACGCTTTCAGCGTCGTAAACGCCATCGCCGTGTTAGGACCAGAGCCTGAAAAGCCAAAACCCAGGATCATGATGTTATTTTTAATGGCTGGCCGTTGCGCTATTTCATGCTCAAATTTTTCAACCACGTTAAGTGTCCTTTGCATCGTGGCGTCGGAAGGCAGCTGAAGAGACGACATGAAATAGCCCTGATCTTCTTCAGGCAAAAACGAGGATGGCAACGTAGCTAAACCGGCCAGCAGTGCCATACAGAGCGCCAGATAGATCAACATCATCCTGCCGGTTCGTTTGAGAAGTGCGCGGATGCCCGATTCATAGTGAACCGTAAGCGCATTGAAATGCCGGTTAAAGCGGGCTGAAAATGTCCGGTCGCTGCTTAAGCGACTATCGTGCGGCCTGAGCAGAGTAGCGCACAATGCGGGCGTCAGCGTCAGCGCAAGAAAGGCTGACAGCAGAATGGACACCGACATCGAAATGCAGAACTGACGATAGATGATTCCGGTTGATCCGCTGGCAAAGCCCATGGGAATGAAGACGGCAGTGAGTACCAGCGTAATGCCAATGATCGCTGGCGTGATCTCGCGCATCGCTTCCTGGGTCGCTTCACGGGGTGACAGCTTTTTTTCTGCCATCAGACGCTCGACGTTTTCTACTACCACAATGGCGTCATCAACAATAATGCCGATAGCCAGCACCATGCCAAACATTGTCAGAATATTGATGGAATATCCGCACAGCAGCATCACGGTTAACGTGCCCAGCAGCGCAACCGGTGCCACAATAGCCGGAATAAGCGTACAGCGAATTTTATGCAGAAAGAGCAGCATAACCAGAAATACCAGCACCATCGCTTCTGCAAAGGTCTCCACCACTTTGATAATGGAGAGTTTTACAAAGGGTGCGGTGTCAAAAGGCACGGTAAAGCTTATTCCCTCAGGCAGCGAGCCGGTGAGCGCCTTAAGCCGGTTATGAATGCCCGATGCAGTGCTGATGGCGTTAGCGCCGGGTGCCAGCTGAATCGCGGCAGCCGTGGCTGGCAAGCCATTATCGCGTATGCCGAATGCATAGCTCTGTAATCCGGATTCAACGCGCGCCACATCTGCAAGCCTGAGGCGTGCGCCGGTTGCATCGGACCGGATGGTAATATTACCAAACGCCTCCGCAGACGTAAGCTGGCCCCTTACCGTGATAGGCCAGGTTACCGCCTGCCCGTCGATGGCTGGCTCGTCGCCGGTTCTACCCGGCGAAACAATGACGTTTTGCTGACTGATTGCCGTAAGCACTTCCGTGACAGAAAGTTTATAATCGTGCAGCCGTACCGGATCCAGCCAGATGCGCAGCGCTTTTTCACTGCCAAACAGCTGAATTTTGCCGACCCCCGGTACCCGCCGCAGTTCGTCCGCAATATTGCGGGCAAAGTAATCACTTAAATCCGCTTCCTGAAACGCACCGTTTCGGGATTGCAGACCCACCATCATCAGAAAGCCGGCATTTGCCGCTTCAACATTAATCCCATTCTGGCGGACAGATTGCGGGAGCCGTGGCTCAATCGTTTTAAGCTGGTTTTGCAGATCCATCTGCGCCAGTTTGATATCAGTACCCGGTTTAAAGGTAACCGTAATGGAAGCCATGCCCGTCGTGTCACTGGATGACTCAAAGTAGAGCAGATGATCAACGCCTGATATCTCGCGCTCTATTAGCGACACCACCGAGGTGTTCATGACCTCTGCGTTTGCGCCCGGATAGCTCACTGAAATGATCAGGCTGGGAGGCGCAACAGCAGGATATTGAGCAACCGGCAGATGCGGAATCGATAAAACGCCACTGAGAACGATAAACAGAGCAATAACCCAGGCGAAAACCGGGCGGTGAATAAAAAATAGCGGCATTATATTTATCTCATACTCAGCAACTGACTACAGCACGCTTCTGCCCGCAACAAACCTGTTGCGCAGTGACAACCAGACAGGGAGGCAGTTTAAAGCGCCATTGTTTAGGCTGTATGTGAGGTTTATGGATAGATTATGGAGCAAAAAACCTTAAAATAACGGCTAGTAAATAGCATTAATTATTCTCATCATCAGACAGAGCGGAGAGCCGCAGAAAAATAAAATCAAAAAACATTCATAATAAAATAGTAATTCATTTAATCCCGGATGCAGATTCAGCATGCTGGAGAAAAATGACACCAGCCACAGCATTATCATCAGCAGCCAGAATGCAATAATGAGTATCTCTTTTAATGCACCGGACCTCTTCTGCATCACCAGCAGTAAAGCGGCTGCCACAATAGAGAGATAGATCAATGGTGACGCCATAAGCGTATGCGATACCCGGTCGTCAGCGGCGTGCGCCAGTATAAGCCAGAGATAAAGTAGTCCCCATGAAACTGAGATAAAAGGTACCAGCACACGTAATCTTTTGATAAAAACATCCTGAAGGCCATTCATCTCTTCTGTATCTCTGTTAGCGCCTGTCATCGGGTATCCTGTTCTCTTTTACGCTCAATTAATGAAAAACCAGAGAGGCATGCCTGTTTTTTTCATTATCTCATTACACTATGGAGTGTTTATCTGTGGTTTGTGGAGATAGCATTAAGATCCCCCGGCGCGTGCAGATAAGGCAGCGGCAAAGAAATAGGGTCAGCCTTATGAAACTTTTTTTAAACCAGCCTGTCCTGATGAGATATCAGTTACCTTTTTGAGCAAAAGATTATGCTGCCTGCTTCTGCCTACCGGCCAGCCAGCATTACCTGGCTCTTTCGGAGAATAAATGAATAGCGGCTTTTTAATTCTTGTTGCTGAAGATGATGATGAAATAGCAGATATATTAATGAGCTATTTGCAGCGAGCAGGCATGAGCAGCCTGCGGGCAGCCAATGGCGAGCAGGCCATCAGTCTGAGCCGGTTGAAAAAGCCCGACCTGATTTTGCTGGATATCAACCTTCCCCTGCTTGATGGCTGGAACGTCATGACCACGCTGCGTAAAGAGAGCAACGTGCCGGTTATTATGGTCACCGCTCTCGATCAGGATATCGATAAACTGATGGGGTTAAGGCTGGGGGCTGATGATTATGTCATCAAACCTTTCAACCCTTCCGAAGTCATTGCCCGGGTTGAGGCTGTCCTCAGACGAGCCGCGCGTAATGTGCCAGCTGAGGCAGCCAGGCCAATACGAACAGCTCATATCACTATTTATCCTGACGACTTTTATCTGGAAATTAAAGCCGGAGAGAGCGTCATAACGCCGGTACTCACCACAACCGAGTTTAAACTTTTGACCTATCTGGCAAAAAGTCCACGTAAAGTCTGTTCCCGTGAAGAGCTACTCAACGCCTGTCTGCCTGAGGGAGACACACTCGACAGAACGGTAGATAGCCATATGAGTAAACTGCGTAAAAAACTTGAGCATGCCGGTCTGATGGGTGTGCCGGAAAGTATCAGAGGGATGGGTTATCGTTTGGGAGAAAGTCAATGAGCCGGGAGCCTGTGCTCAGTCGCCAGATACTCACCTATATGCTGTCGCTGACTTTCATTATTGTTACTATATCAGTTGCAGGCTCATGGCTGTTTTATACCTTTATCACTGACTATATTCCTGGCGAAAATACAGCAGGTGCAGAAGAGTCTATGAACCTGTGGGACTGGATATGGGTTCTGGTTATGACGCTCTCCAGTCTGGTTATCTCTCTGTTTTTTACGGTGAAGCTCTCTGCGCGCATACTGACTCCGCTGAACACGATTGCTTCCAGCCTGAAAAAGATATCTGCCGGTGATTTAGGCGCCCGGGCGCTCTGCACAACCTCAATGCTGGGCGAGATCAACAGCCTGGTAAAAGATTTTAATGAAATGGCGGAGAAGCTGCAGACGCTCGATGAGCAGAGAAATCTGTGGAATGCGGCCATCGCACACGAACTCAGGACACCGGTTACTATATTACGCGGCCGTTTACAGGGGCTGGTGGAGGGCGTTTTTGGCCCCGACCCGCTTCTGTTTGAAAAGCTGCTCAGACAAACCGAAGGCTTAAACAGACTGATTGAAGATTTACGCGTGGTCAGCTCTGCAGGCGGAGCTGGCTACCTGCTGGATCCGCATGAAACCGATTTGCAGCAGCTGATTACACATGCCATTGACGTATTTACGCCGGAATTTGAAAACAAAGGCTTTACGGTTATCACTGAACTCACTCCACAGCTCTGCGTCTGTGATGCTTTGCGCATGACACAGTGCCTGACCGTGCTGTTTGATAATGCGCTGCACTACTCCACATCACGCACCCTGGTGATAAAAAATGGTATGACAGAGAGAGAGAATTACATTCTTGTTCAGGATGAAGGCCCTGGTATTCCACCTGAATTTCAGCCACTGCTGTTTCAGCCTTTTCAGCGCGGGATAAGTGCCAGAGAGGCGAATCCAAAAGGATGTGGTCTGGGGCTCTCTGTCGTCCGGGCTATTATGCAGGCACACGGCGGCAATGCCACTTGCGTGGTAACGTCACAGCAGCATTCCATTTTCCGGCTTGCCTGGCCAGTTGGGCATACCTGATCTGCGCTACAGGCTGTTTTTCGTCACATAAAAAACCGGAAGCGCGCGGCTTCCGGTTCTTTTTTTGCAGATTTGTCAGGCGCGATGCAGCGCAGGATAATTACGCCAGATCGAAACGGTCCAGGTTCATCACTTTCGTCCAGGCGGCCACAAAGTCATGGACAAATTTCTGCTTCGCATCGCTGCTGGCGTACACTTCCGCCAGCGCGCGCAGGATGGCGTTAGAGCCGAACACCAGATCGGCGCGCGTGGCGTGATATTTCACTGCACCGCTTTCACGATCGCGTCCTTCAAACAGCTCCGCGCGTTCATCAGTGGCGCGCCATGCGGTGCGCATATCGAGCAGATTGACAAAAAAGTCGTTGCTCAGCACGCCCGGGCGATCGGTAAAAACGCCGTGCTGACTGCCGTCATAGTTGGTGCCGAGCACGCGCAGGCCGCCCAGCAGCGCCGTCAGCTCCGGCGCACTCAGCGTCAGCTGCTGCGCTTTATCCAGCAGCAGAGTCTCCGTTGAGGAACCGCTCTGCACGCGACGATAGTTACGGAAGCCATCGGCCAGCGGCTGAAGCACGTTAAACGACTCAATATCGGTCTGATCCTGACGCGCATCCACGCGGCCTGGCATAAACGGCACCTGTACCGCCACGCCAGCGGCGGCTGCCGCCTGCTCAATACCGACGCTGCCCGCCAGCACAAGGATATCCGCCAGTGAGAGCTTGCCGGACGCCTGCTGGATCTGCTGCAAGACCGGCAGCACATCGCTTACCACGCCGGCATTGACCGCCCAGCCGTTCTGCGGTGCCAGCGCCAGACGCGCGCCGTTGGCCCCTCCGCGCTTATCGCCGCCACGGAACGTTGAAGCGGATGCCCAGGCCACGGAGACCAGCTGGCTGACGCTCAGGCCCGACGCGGCGATCTGCGCTTTAGCCTGCGCAATATCATCAGCGCCAGGCTGATGCACCGGCTGCGGTAACGGATCCTGCCACAGCAGATCCTCTTTCGGTACTTCCGGGCCGAGGTAGCGCGCTTTGGGTCCCATATCGCGGTGAGTCAGCTTGAACCAGGCGCGGGCGAACGCTTCATTAAACGCCTGCGGATCGTTCAGGAAGCGGCGCGAGATCTTCTCAAACTCCGGATCGAAACGCAGCGTCAGATCGGTCACCAGCATGGTGGGCTTGCGCTTTTTCTCCGGATCAAACGGATCGGGGATGATCGCTTCTGCGTCCGCCGCTTCAAACTGAATTGCGCCCGCGGGGCTGTGCGTCTGCACCCACTCATATTTGAACAGGTTCTCAAAGAAGTAGTTGCTCCACTGGGTTGGCGTCTGCGTCCAGACCACTTCCAGACCGGAGGTGATGGCATCTGCGCCGGCGCCGCTGCCGTAGCTGTTGTGCCAGCCAAAGCCCTGCGCTTCAATCGGTGAGGCTTCAGGATCGACATCAAGGTGGCTGGCGGCCGCCGCCCCGTGCGTTTTACCCAGCGTATGCCCGCCTGCGATAAGCGCGACGATCTCTTCATCGTTCATGCCCATGTTGCCAAAGGTGGCGCGGATCGCCGGTGCTGCAGAACGCGGATCGCCGCTCGCTTCCGGGCCCTCAGGGTTCACATAGATCAGGCCCATTTCGGTGGCGCCCAGCGGGGCATTTGCAAGGCTCTCAGGATGACGGTGCGCCAGCCACTCTTTTTCATGGCCCCAGTCCACATCCATATCCGGCTCCCAGACATCCTCACGACCGGCACCAAAACCAAAGGTACGGAACCCGGCGTTCTCCAGGGAGACGTTACCCGCCAGAATGTAGAGATCGGCCCAGGAAATTTTCTGGCCATACTTCTGTTTTACCGGCCAGAGCAGGCGTCGTGCTTTATCAAGGCTGACGTTATCGGGCCAGGCGTTGAGCGGCGCAAAGCGCTGCTGTCCGCGTCCGGAGCCGCCGCGGCCATCAATGGTGCGGTAGGTACCGGCGCTGTGCCACGCCATACGAATAAACAGGCCAATGTAACTGCCCCAGTCGGCGGGCCACCAGGATTGTGAATCGGTCAGCAGCGCGCGGATATCCGCTTTTAGTGCCGCGTAGTCAAGCTGGCTGAACGCTTCGCGGTAGCTGAAATTTTCATCCAGCGGATTAGAGCGGCTGGAGTGCTGATTCAGCAGGTCGACCCGCAGCATATTAGGCCACCAGTCGCGGTTCGAGGTGCCGCTGCCGGCGCCGCGTGCAAGCACGCTCTTCTCTTCTGACGCTCCATGATGAAAAGGACATTTTCCGGACGCTGCAGCATTATCGTTATGTTCTGGCGTGCTCATTATTCGGCTCCATTGGCTTCACGTTTTGCGGTTAAGATAGCGGCACTCAGGAGCAGAATATATTTGGATGGACCGAAAGCTTTGATAGCTTTTGTCTTTCAAAAAGAGGTTTTGTGACAGGCTGCACAAAATGAAGCGCGGCCGTTCAGCTGCCGCGATAGGTGGACCAGGACCAGGGGGAGATCAGAAACGGCAGATGATAATGGCTGCCCGCCCGTCCGATAACAAAGTCTATCTGCGCGCTGACATAGAGCGCATCGCGCCCGTCAGCGGCAAAATAGTCGCCAATCTCTGCCGTCAGCCGGTAGTGCCCTGGCGCTAAGGGTTCCGGTGTCAAATCGCTGATACGCCCGTCACGATCGGTTTCTCCTTCACTGACCGGAAACCACCCTTCCGGGCTGTTCTGCTCCAGCGAGACGGCAACGCCTGCGGCCGGTGTGCCGAGCGCGGTATCGAGAATATGCGTGGTGATGGTGCTCATATGATGCTCTCCTTAAGCCGTAACAGGGTAATTTCCCGCAGCTGCGCCAGCGTCTCCTGCTGTTCGCACGCCTTATTATTGTTAAGCCTGCGCTGCAACTCTGCCAGCATCTGCTCCGCACTGCGTCCGCTGGCCCGGATCAGAAATACCCGGCCAAAGCGTGCTTCATAGGCCTGATTCCCTGCGCGCATCGCAAGCTGCAGGTCGCGGTCTGCCTGCTGCATCGCAGCCTGCTCCTGACGCGACAGCGTGGCCTCATGCGCCGTACCCTGGGCTGCTTCACCAATACGCGGATGGGCGCTGAGCGCCTGATCCAGCTCCGCCTGTTGCCAGCGCTGCGCCAGCTGCTGCGCCCGCTCTGCGAGCGCGCTCAGGGACGCATAGGGCCGTGCGGCCACCAGCGCCTGCTGCCAGGCAGGAATGGCGACGCAGTGCGCGATCGCCTGACGGGCGTCAGCCTCATCCGCCTGATTAAACTCATTCAGCTTCATGCCCGCTCCCTTATGCCTGCGCCAGCGCTGTTACCGCCTGCAGATACGCCTGCACGCCCAGCGCCACGTCGTTCGTATTTACCGATTCCGCCGGATGGTGGCTGATACCGTGATGGTTACGCACAAACAGCATGCCGACCGGCCAGCGCTCCGCCATGGCAATTGCATCATGGCCCGCCCCGCTCGGCAGTGCCAGCGTGCAGCCCTGAACGGTTTCAACCGCCGCGCCCAGCGCCTGCTGCAGCCGTTTATCGCACGGCGTCGCGGCAATGCGGTAATATTCGCTGGCGCTGAAGCTCACCCCGCGCCGCAGCGCAATCGCCTGCGCCTGCGTTAACAGCTGCGACAGGTGCCGCTCCAGCGGCTCATCCTGCGGGCCGCGAATATCCAGCGACAGCTGCACCTCTCCCGGAATGACATTCACTGCGCCAGGCTGACAGCTGAGCGTGCCGGTTGTCGCCACCAGCGGCGCCTGCGTCGCCTGTTCGATAAACAGCATCCACTCGGCGGCGGCGGCCAGCGCATCTTTACGCAGCAGCATCGGCACCGTGCCGGCGTGTCCCGCCTCGCCGCTAAAATGGCAGTTAAGGCGGCGCGCGCCGTTGATGGCGGTGACCACGCCCAGAGCTAAATCCGCCTCCTCCAGGCAGGGCCCCTGCTCGATATGCAGCTCCAGATAGGCGGCGATCTCGCTGACATGACGTGCTGCGAGACTTACCTGTGCGGCATCCAGCCCGGCATCCTGCATCGCGGCGGCGACCGTAATGCCGTTGCCGTCGGGATGAGTGATCCAGCTCTCCGGCCAGCTGCCGGTCAGACCGCGGCTGCCCAGCAGCGTAATGCCGAAGCGGGTCCCCTCCTCATCCGCAAAACCCACTATCTCGACCGCCAGCGGCAGGCGCTGCCGGCGATCGTGCAGCCACTGCACGGTTTCAATTGCGCTCAGCACGCCCAGCATGCCGTCATAGCGTCCGGCGTTGCGCACGGTATCAAGATGGGAACCGAGCAGCAGCGCCGCTGCGCCCGGCTCGGCCGCCTCATAGCGGCCGCAGATATTGCCCACGGCATCCTGCCAGGTCCGCATGCCCGCCGCCTGCATCCACTCCGCCACGCAGGCGTTAGCGCGCAGGTGCTCCGGAGAGAGATAAACGCGCGTCAGGCTATCCTCCTCCTCGCTGATCTCCGCCAGCGCATCACAACGCGCCATAATGCGCGCGGCGGCCGACTGCGCCTCTTCAGCGCTCATCTGGCGTGCACTCATGCTTCGCTCCCGTAGCGATCCCAGGCGGCCTGCAGCGCCGCACCCTGCGGCGTACCAAAACCGCAGTGCTGCAGTACCGCTTCAAGCGCGCTCAGGGTCTGCATCACGCAATCTTTACGCGCGTTGTAGCCCATGGTGCCGATGCGCCACACTTTGCCGTGCAGCGGACCAAATGAGGTGCCGATCTCAATGCCAAAATCGTCCAGCATCAGTTTGCGCACCTGGTCACCGTTCACGCCCTGCGGAATGACAACGCCCAGCACGTTGTTCATCTTGTGCTGCAGATCGCCAAAGGTCTCCAGTCCCATGCCCTGGATGCCTTTCAGCAGCGCGTCACCATGCAGCTTGTGCCGGGCGATGCTGTTATCCAGCCCCTCCTGCAAAATGATGCGCGCGCATTCGCGGGCACCAAACAGCGCGCTGGTCGCTTCCGTATGGTGATTAAGCCGCTCCGGCCCCCAGTAATCCATGATCATGCCGAGATCGAAATAGTTGGAGTAGATCATCTCGTCATCACCATCCTGATGCGCCGCCGTGCGGATCCCCTCCTCCACGCATTTACGCTTGCGGATGATCTCCTCCATCTGCGGGCTCAGGGTAACGGGAGAGGTGCCGGAGGGACCGCCCAGGCATTTCTGCATGCCGGCAGAGACCGCATCCAGCCCCCAGGCATCAGTTTCCAGCGCGTTACCCGCCAGAGAGGCGGTGGCATCGGTATAGAACAGTACGCCATACCGGCGACAGATAACGCCCAGCTCCGCCAGCGGCTGCAGCATAGTGGTTGACGTGTCACCCTGCACCGTCAGCAGCAGGCGCGGCTTAACCCGTTTGATCGCATCCTCAATCTGATCCGGCGAGAACACTTCGCCCCAGGGCACTTCAATCGTATGCACTTCCGCCCGGCAGCGCCGCGCAATCTCGCACAGCAGATGGCCAAAACGGCCAAACACCGGTACCAGTACCCGATCGCCGGGACGGATAGCAGAAAGCAGAATCGCCTCGATGCCGGCGCGTGAGGTGCCGTCAATCAGCAGCGTCCAGCGGTTTTCGGTGCGAAAAATGCCGCGATAGAGCGCCATGACTTCATTCATGTAGTGCGTCATCGCCGGATCGTACTGCCCGAGCAGCTGGCTCGACATGGCGCGCAGCACGCGCGGGTCGGCGTTAATCGGCCCTGGCCCCATCAGCAGACGCTGCGGCGGATTGATCTGAGAGAACTGATGAATGTCCATAGTGAATTCCTTAATGGCCCCGCTCAGAGGCGTACGGTCGAGATAAACTGTTTCAGTTCGGCGGTCTGCGGCTGCGCAAACAGCGTTTTACTGCTGCCCTGCTCCCACACCCGACCCTGATGCATAAATACCACCCGGTCGCCCACGTCGCGGGCAAAATTCATTTCATGCGTCACGAGGATCAGCGTCATCCCCTCCGCCGCCAGCTGCTCCAGCACCTTCAGTACCTCGCCCACCAGCTCCGGATCGAGCGCGGAGGTGATCTCATCGCAGAGCAGCACTTTTGGCTGCATCGCCAGCGCCCGGGCAATCGCCACACGCTGCTGCTGGCCGCCGGAGAGGCTGGCCGGGTAGTAGTCCAGTCGCTCACCCAGCCCCACTTTTTCCAGCATTTTTGTTGCCAGCTGCCGGCACTCCGCCGCGCTTTTTTTCAGCACGCGGCGCGGTGCCAGCATCACATTCTCCAGCGCGGTCATGTGCGGAAAAAGATTGAAATTCTGGAACACCATACCGACCGAGCGGCTGATTTCACGCGCCTGAGATTCACGATGCGTAATGGTCATGCCGCCCAGCTTAATGCTGCCCTCCTGGTAGCCCTCCAGCCCGTTCATACAGCGCAGCAGCGTGCTTTTACCGGAGCCGCTGCGGCCGATAATCGAGATCACTTCGCCATTATCGATATCCAGATCAACCCCTTTCAGGACATGATTTTCGCCGTAGTATTTCTGAACCTGATTAATGGTGATGAGCGGCATGGAATTTTTTCTCCAGGTACTGGCTGTAGCGCGACAGCGGATAACACATCAGGAAGTAGCCAAGCGCCACGAGGCCAAACACCTTAAACGGCTGATACGTGACGTTGTTTAAAATAGTGCCGGCTTTCGTCAGCTCGATAAAACCGATGATTGAGGCCAGCGCGGTGCCTTTGATCACCTGCACCGCAAAGCCCACCGTCGGCGCAATGCCGATGCGGATCGCCTGCGGTGCCACGACGCGGCAGAGCGTCTGGCCGAAGTTCAGGCCGAGGCAGCGTGACGCCTCCCACTGACCTTTTGGCAGCGCGCGTATGCTGCCGTACCAGATATCGAGCAGAAAGGCGCTGGTATAAAAGGTCAGCGCCAGCGAGGCAGCGGTCCACGGCGCCACGTCCACGCCAAACAGCCCGACGCCAAAAAACGCGAGAAACAGCTGCATCAGCAGCGGCGTGCCCTGAAACAGCGCGGTATAGCCCTGAATCAGCCGCGTCAGCCACGTCTTTTTCAGCAGGCGCAGCAGCAGCAGCGGCAGCGTCACCAGCGTGCCGCCGGCGAAGGCCACCAGCGACAGCAGCAGCGTCCAGCGTGCGGCCAGCAGCAGATTGCGCAGAATGTCCCAGTCGGTAAAGGTTGTCATGCCGGCTCTACTCCAAACCATTTACGCCCCAGCGCCAGCAGCAGCTGACGCATCGCAACTGACAACGCCAGATAGAGCAGCGTGGTCACCAGGTAGACTTCAAAACTCAAAAATGTGCGGGACTGAATCAGATTGGCCGCAAAGGTCAGCTCCTCATAAGAGACCTGCGACACCACCGATGAGCCGAGCATAACGATGATGCACTGACTGACCAGGGCCGGATAGATGCGCTGCAGCGAAGGTGGCAGCACCACGCGCAGAAAGGTCTGCGCGCGGCTTAAACCCAGCACGCGCCCCGCTTCCCACTGTCCTTTCGGCGTGACCTGAATGCCGGCGCGGATAATCTCTGTGCTGTAAGCGCCGAGATTGATCAGCATCGCCAGCAGCGCAGCTTCTCCGGCGGTAAGTTTTACCCCCAGGTTGGGCAGGCCAAACACGATAAAAAACAGCTGTACGACAAACGGCGTATTGCGGATCAGCTCCACATAGACGCCCCAGAGGCGGCTGGCCCAGCCTGGCCTGCCGCTGCGCAGCGCTGCGCCGAGGATGCCGAGGCTGACGCCACCGAGCGTAGCCACCACCGTAAGCTGCACAGTGACCCATAGCCCGGCCAGCAGTTCCGGCCAGTAAGGCCAGAGTTCAGCGAAATTTAGCTGCGCCATGACTCAGGCACCGAGCGAAGCGGGCAGCGGCGCTTTCAGCCACTCTTCCGAGAGCTTATTCAGCGTACCGTCCTTTATACCCTGTTCGATCAGCGTATCGACCTCTGCTTTCAGCGCCGGCTCATTCTTCTTCAGACCGATAAAGCAGGGAGAATCTTTCAGCATAAACTGCGCCACCGGCGCTTTTGCCGCGTTCTGCCGGGTAATGGCCGCCACCACCAGATTACCGGTTGCCACATACTGCACCTGACCGGAGAGATAAGCCGAAAGCGTGGTGTTGTTATCTTCGTAACGCTTGACCTGCGCATCTTTCGGCGCGGCCGCGCTCAGCACCATATCCTCAACCGCGCCACGCGTAACGCCGATCGTTTTGCCGCTCAGTGCGGCGGCATCCTTCAGCGTCTCACCTTTCGGCCCGAACACGCCGAGGAAAAAGGGCGCATAGGCGCGGCTGAAGGCGATGACCTTTTCCCGCTCCGCATTTTTACCCATGCTGGAGATCACCAGATCGACTTTGTCCGTCTGCAGATAAGGTACGCGGTTGGCACTGGAGACCGGCACCAGCTGCAACTTCAGTTTCATCTGCTTTGCCAGATAGCGCGCCATGTCGATGTCATATCCCTGCGGCTGCAGATCGGTGCCCACTGATCCAAACGGCGGGAAATCCTGCGGCACTGCGATGCGGATCACGCCGCGCTTTTGAATATCCTGTAGCTGATCCGCCTGCGCGCTGCCTGCCTGAGCCAGTAAAAGCGCCGCACCCGCTACCGCCAGTAAAACCTTTTTCATTATGCACCCCGGTGTGTTGAACGTGAAACAAAAGATTCTTACAGGCAGTTACTGCAACTAATGTGCCAATCAAAGCGACAGAAAAAAACCGGTAACAAACCGGCATAAAAGGGGTCAGCAGCAGGAAAAATCGGGTACTGGCGTACCCTGCTTCAGAGATTCAAAACGGTGCAACGCACCATTTCAGTGCCCGCTATCGGTGTTCCAGCTCATCCAGATGCTGATAGAGATCGGCTATCTGATGAATACGCTGCCGCCCCTGCGACAGGGTTTCATGCAGCAGCGCGTTTGCCAGTAAATTGACCAGGCTCATGGCTGAAGCGTAACTGTCGAAGGCAGACACGCTGTCAAGCGGTGCACAAAGCTGCCAGCGTGCCACGCCCTGAATCCCCTGCGCCTGCGGCTCCGAGAGCGCCAGCAGCGGGATATCACGCTGCTGCAGCTGCTGCATCAGCGGACGCAGCAGGCGCGGACGTCGCCGGAACGCCATCACCACCACCATATCGTCCGGGGTAATATCCACCAGCTCTTCGCCCAGCGTCTGGCCCGGCTGCGGCAGCAGTACCACGTGGGCACGCGCCTGCAGCAGCTGCTGCCGCAGGTGCAGCGCGACCGGATACGCGTTGCGCATACCGATGATAAAGACGCGTTTTGCGCTGCCCAGCGCGGCGATAACGTCACTTAACTGCTGGCTGTCGATACGGTTGATCCACTGCGTGAGGTTTGCCATCTCCTGCTTATAGTGGCGCGCCAGCAGCGTGTTGCCCTGCACCGCATCGCGGTTGTCGGTGAGCGGCATTCCGCTCTGCCGCAGGGTGCGCAGCTCATCGCGCATATCTTTATATTTTTCATAGCCAAGGCGCCGGAACAGCCGGCTTACCGTTGCTTTGGAGACGCCGCTTAGCCGCGCCAGTTCAGCACTGTTGTAGCTGATCAGGTCATCAAAATGGTCAAACACAAAGTCAGCAATGCGCTGCTCCTGAGGCGACAGCTGCGCGTACTGGCTGCGCAGACGTTCATCGAGTTGTTTCATGCGTTGTCCTGTAACTTTCGTTTCACCCTGCTCTAGCATAAATCGATCCAGCACCCACCGACAGAAAAAGTGGAACAGCTCTTGCTTATGTTTACGTCAGGGAATGCCGCCGCAGCGGGTTTGGCAGCTGTGTCGGATGGAGATGAGCAGAAATCAGCCGGGAACAATTATGATTCAGAGCAACATGGCCCCGCAGGGCATGGTCGTCACCCCACATCATCTGGCGAGTGAAAGCGCCCTTGCCGTACTGCGCGACGGCGGCAGCGCACTCGAAGCGATGGTCGCCGCCGCCGCAACCATTGCGGTGGTCTATCCGCATATGAACGGGCTGGGCGGCGACGGCTTCTGGCTGGTGGTGCCGCCTGAAGGGGAACCCGTTGCGATTGATGCCAGTGGCGCCGCCGGCTCGCTGGCGACAATGAGTTTTTATCAGGGCCGGCAGACGATCCCGCATCGCGGGCCGGAAGCGGCGCTGACCGTCGCCGGCACCGTCAGCGGCTGGCAGGAGGCGCTGACCCTGTCACAGGAGCTGGGCCATGCGCCGCTGCCGCCACACCGTCTGCTGCGCGATGCTATCCGTTACGCTGCCGACGGCATACCGGTTACCGCCTCGCAGGCGGCCGCTACCGCCGCAAAAGCGCCTGAGCTGCAGCATCAGCCCGGCTTTGCCGCCACGTTTATGCCGGACGGCGGACCGCCACAGCCGGGCAGCCGCTTTACCCAGCCTGCGCTGGCGGCCACGCTCAGCCAGCTGAGTGAAGAGGGGCTGGAGAGCTTTTACCGCGGCCGGCTGGCGCGGTCGCTGGCAGATGACATGCACGCGCTGGGGATGCCGGTCACGCTGAACGATCTGCAGCAGCATCGCGCCCGGCGCTGCACCCCGCTCCACCTCGCACACAGCGAAGGCGATATCTGGAACATGACGCCGCCGACGCAGGGGCTGGTGTCGCTGGCGATTCTGGGTATTACCGATCGTCTGGATATGGCGCAGGCTGATGAAGCTCAGACGCTGCACCGGATTGTGGAGGCGACCAAGCAGGCGTTCAGCCTGCGCGATCGGCATATCACCGATCCGCGCCATAGCGATACCGACGTGCAGGCGCTGCTCAGTGCCGATCATCTTGCCAGCCTTGCGACCAATATTGATGACCATCGCGCCGCGCCGTGGGGAACCGGACGCGGTCCGGGCGATACCGTCTGGATGGGCGCCATCGACAGCAGCGGGCTGGCGGTCTCTTTTATTCAGAGCATCTACCACGAATTTGGCAGCGGCGTGGTGCTGCCAGGCAGCGGCATCACCTGGCAGAATCGCGGCGCGGCGTTCAGCCTGCAGCCCGATCATCTGCTGGCGCTGCTGCCGGGCAAGCAGCCGTTTCACACGCTTAACCCTGCTGCCGCCCGCCTGAAAGATGGCCGGGTCATGGTGTATGGATCGATGGGCGGAGATGGTCAGCCGCAGACGCAGGCGGCCATTTTTACCCGTCACGTCATTCAGGGTATGCCGCTGCAGCAGGCGGTCAGTGCGCCACGCTGGCTGCTGGGGCGCACCTGGGGCGAGGCCTCTGACTCACTCAAACTGGAAGCGCGCGTGGCGCCGGAAACGGTGGGTCGGCTGCGTCTGCTGGGTCATCAGGTTGAGCTGCTCTCTGACTTCAGTGAAGTGGTAGGCCATGCGGGCGCCGTAGTGCGCCACACCAGCGGCATGCTGGAAGGCGCTTTCGATCCGCGCAGCAACGGCAGCGCAGCCGGTTTTTAACAGGAGAGACTCATGACCGAATCCGCAGAGTGGGCGAACTATGTCGCTCAGATGGAGCAGATCCTCGCACTGGATCTGGATGACGCACGTCGTGCTGAGCTGCAGCTGCAGCTCAGCCGGATTGCGGCTATAGCCGCGCCGCTGATGGCGCTGCCGCTGGACGATCGCCTGGAAGTGGCCGGGGTATTCCAGCCATGCGCCTGACATCATTATCGATCGCAGCGCTGCAGCGTGCGCTGCAGCAGGGTGAAATCTGGGCCGCTGAGATTGCCCGCCATACGCTGGCGGCGATTGAGCAGCATAACCCGGCGCTCAACGCCTGGACGGCGATCACCGGGCAGCGCATGCTGCGCGAGGCTGAAGAGCTTGACCGGCAGCGCCTGCGCGGTGAAACGCTGCCACCGCTGGCGGGTATTCCGTATGCGGTAAAAAATCTGTTTGATGTAGCCGGCCATACCACGCTGGCGGGTGCCAGCCTGTTTAGCACGCGGGCGGCGGCGCGTGCAGACGCCTGGGCGGTCAGCCGGATGCGTGAATCGGGCGCGCTACTCTCCGGTATGCTGAACATGGATGCCTACGCCTATGGCTTTACTACCGAAAACAGTCACTATGGCGCCACCTGCAACCCGCGCGATATCACGCGCATCGCCGGTGGATCATCCGGCGGCTCAGCCGCCGCGGTAGCGGCCGGACTGGTGCACTTTTCGCTCGGCAGCGATACCAACGGCTCGATTCGCGTACCGGCGTCGCTGTGCGGCATCTTCGGCCTTAAGCCCACCTTTGGCCGCCTGTCGCGCAGCGGTACGCAGCCGTTTGTCGCCAGCCTCGATCATATCGGCCCGTTTGCCCGCTCGGTTGAGGATCTCAGCCTGGTTTATGATGCGCTGCAGGGCCGCGACGCAGAGGATGCGTTTCAGCTGACGCGGCCGCCGGAGTTGGTCAGCGACCGCCTGCAGGCGGGCAGCGACGGGCTGCGCTGCGCGACGCTGGGCGGTTTTTTTACCACCTGGTGCAATGATGAGGCGCGCGCGGCGGTAGCGGTAGCGGCCAGCGCGCTCGGCGCGGCAGAAGAAGTGACGCTGCCCCAGGCCGAACTGGCGCGCGCGGCCGCGTTTATCATGACCGCGGCGGAAGGCGGCAATCACTATCTGCCCGCTCTGCGCACCCAGCCAGAACGCTTTGAGCCGAATTCACGCGAACGCCTGCTGGCCGGCGCGATGCTGCCCGCCGCGTGGTATGTGCAGGCCCAGCGTTTCCGGCGTCACTTCCAGCAACAGGTGCTGCCGCTGTTCGACCATTATGACGTGCTGATCGCCCCCGCCACGCCCTGTACCGCCACCACCATCGGCCAGGAAACCATTCACATCAACGGTCAGGATTTGCCGACACGCGCCAGCATGGGCATGCTGACGCAGCCGATTTCGTTCGCTGGCCTGCCGGTATGTAGCGTACCGCTGCTCACCGCCAGCGGCTTACCGATTGGCGTACAGCTGATTGCCGCGCCGTTTAACGAACAGCTGGCGCTGCGCGCCGCCTGGGCGCTGCAGCAGCAGGGCCTGACTTACGATCAACCTGTTTTAATGGATATCTGATAATGACGACGGACAGGATAAACGATCCGGATACCGTTGCCGCCGTAAGCGCTGCATTTTATCGCTACGAGCAGGCGCTGGTGAGCAATGATGTCGCGGTGCTGGACGAACTGTTCTGGCACGACGCGCGTACCGTCCGGCTGGGTGCCGGAGAGAATCTGTACGGGATTGAGGAGATTCGCGCCTTTCGCGCGGCACGACCGTCAAAAGGGCTCGATCGCACGCTGCGCAATACGGTCATCACCACCTTTGGCGATGATTACGCAGTGTGCAGCACCGAATTTACCCGTGAAGGTACAGCGCGTATCGGGCGGCAGCAGCAGACGTGGGTACGGCTGCCGCAGGGGTGGCGCATTGTGGCCGCGCAGGTCAGCCTGATGAGTGAGTAAGCACCTCCGCCATTACCCCCTGCGGTGAGGGCGTCATCACGGCGCGGGATGTACCGTCATCCAGTGATCGGCAATCTGCTGGCGGGTGCAGATCCACACCTTTTCATGCTGCTGAATGTGATCAAGAAAAAGCTGCAGCGCGCGGAATTTTCCCGGCCGCCCCAGCAGGCGGCAGTGCATGCCGACCGACATCATTTTCGGGGCGCGCTCTCCTTCTTCATACAGCACATCAAAGGTATCACGCAGGTAGGTGAAGAAGTGTTCGGCGGTGTTGAAGCCCTGCGCCGTGGCGAAGCGCATGTCGTTGCACTCCAGCGTATAGGGGATGATCAGATGCGGTTTGACGGTGCCATCCTGACGTGTGACCTGGGTCCAGAACGGCAGATCGTCACCGTAATAGTCGCTGTCGTAGCTGAAGCCGCCCTGCTCTGCGACCAGCCGGCGAGTGTTCGGACTGTCCCGCCCGGTATACCAGCCCGTCGGCGCTTTGCCAAACAGTTCGGTCAGCACGTCGACCGCCTGCTGCATATGCTGCCGTTCGGTTTTCGCATCCATTCCCTGGTAGTGGATCCAGCGCCAGCCGTGGCTGACCACGTCATAATCCGCCGCTTTAATCGCGGCGACAATTTCCGGGTGCCGCGCCAGCGCCATCGCCACGCCAAACACCGTCAGCGGCAGACCACGCTTCTGAAACTCATGATGAATGCGCCAGAAACCGGCACGCGACCCATACTCATACAGGGAATCCATCGACATGTGGCGATCGGCGTAGCTGGCTGCGCCAATGATATCGGACAGAAACTGCTCCGAACCGGCATCGCCATGCAGCACGTTGTTTTCTGCGCCCTCTTCATAATTGAGTACGAACTGTACCGCCACCCGGGCGTTATCGGGCCACTGCGCATGCGGCGGCTGGCCACCATAGCCGATCAGATCGCGCGGATAATTTTTGTTGAAGCTGTACTCTTTCTTTTCAGATGCGTCATTCATTCAGTCAGTTCCTGTTGTCACACCTCAGCCAGACCTTAGTTTAGGTGCTGAAAGGCGCCGCTGAGGGGTTTTTGCAGCGGATAAGCGAGATCGCCATGCTTGCTGGTGCCCAGGCCAAGCGCCACCAGCGCCTCTATCATTTTTACCGCCGCGCTGACGCCATCGATCACCGGCATATCCAGTTCGCGGGTCAGATCCTGCGCCAGCGACGCCATGCCGCCGCAGCCCAGCACAATCGCGCCGCTGTTATCTTCACGTTTTGCCTGAATGCAGCGCGCCCGGACTTTCTCCTGCGCCACGCCGCTGCCATCCTCCAGCGCCAGTACCGGCAGATCGATGGCGTGCAGCGCCGCACAGTGGTGCGTAAAACCATACTGCTGCAGCAGATGGCGGGCGATCACCAGCGTACGCGGCAGCGTGGTGACGATGGTAAAGCGCGTCGCCACCAGCGTGGCGGTATGCATTGCCGCTTCGGCAATACCGATTACCGGGCCGCTGGCCAGCTCGCGCGCCGCCAGCAAGCCGGGATCGCCAAAGCAGGCGATCACATGGCCGCTGACGCCCTGCGCTTCGCCACGCTTAATCTGCTCCAGTACGCCGATCGCGGCTATCGCCTCATCAAAGTGTCCCTCTATGGAGGGTACGCCCTGCTGCGGACAGACCGCCAGAATGTCCGTGCCCGGTGCCGCCACGGCGCGCGCGGCCGCACCAATAGTTTCAGTCATTGCCAGGCTGGTATTGGGGTTGATCACCTGTATCAGGCTCATGATAGGGCTCCTTTATGACCGGCAAATAACCGGCTGAAATCGGGCAGCGTTTCACCGCTGCGCTCAAAGTGCAGGCTGGAGAGAATGTGGTCGAAGTGGTGCGTCAGCGCCTCAGTCAGCGCAGGCAGCGCCCGCTGGCGCAGCAGATCGACCAGCCTGTCGTGATGATCGCAGCGGCAGCCGTGCTGCCAGGGCGTGCCCCAGGCGGCAATCACCAGCGATGAGCGCTGGGTCAGGCGCGTGATGATATCGGTCAGCACCTGATTGCCGGATATCGCCTGCAGCTGGATATGAAACGCGGCTGAAAGACGAATGGCAGCCGCGCCGTCATTCTGCTGATGCGCCTGCTGCTCCTGCGTGATAATCGCCTCCAGCGCCGCGAGGTGTGGCGACTGCAGATGCGTCAGTACAGCGGGCAGGTTGGCGCACTCCAGCATGCTGCGCGTGGCAAAGATATCGCGTGATTCCGCCACATCGGGCGTGCTGACCTGTGCACCACGTCCGGGCGACAGCGTGATCATCTGCACCGCCGCGAGGCGCTGCAGCACTTTACGAATGCCGGTACGGCTGACGCCAAACACCTCTGCCAGCGCCTCTTCAGGCAGCTTGCTGCCCGGCGGAAGCTGGTGCTCAACGATGGCACTAAGCAATGCCTGAAAGATCGCTTCATCTTTTTCAAACGTCACAGCGCGCGGCTTCACTGCGGATTCATGATTCATTACCTGCTCCGGAAAATAGCTGACTGCCAGATATCGTATACACTCCTTTCATTTTTTGTATACAACAAATCACTTCTGGCCTGGATCCTGCAATAGCTCTTTAAACGGTGAATATTTTCCCCATCATGGTGAGAGGAGCAGGTTTCATGCCAATTCATACTGAAGTGACGCCAGCGCAGGCTGATGCCCGCGCGGCCTATAGTCCACGCCTGTGTAATGAGGATCTGGCTCCGACGCGCCAGCAGAACTGGACGTGGTACAACATCTTTTCTTTCTGGATGTCCGATGTGCATAGCATGGGCGGGTATGTGGTTGCCGCCAGCTTTTTTACGCTGGGGCTGGCAAGCTGGCAGGTATTGCTGTGTCTGCTGGCCGGGATCGGTATCGTGCAGCTCTGTGCGAATCTGGTGGCAAAACCCAGCCAGATGGCGGGCGTGCCCTATGCGGTGATCTGCCGCCAGGCATTTGGCGTATTCGGCGCCAATATTCCGGCCGTGATCCGCGGACTGATCGCGTTTGCCTGGTACGGTATTCAGACCTATCTGGCGGCGAATGCCCTGATGCTGGTTCTGCTGAAGTTCTTCCCGGCGCTTAATAGCATGACGCAAAGCAGCTGGCTGGGGCTGTCGCTGCTCGGCTGGTGCTGCTTTGGCATCATGTGGCTGCTGCAGGCGATGGTGTTCTGGCACGGCATGAACGCCATTAAGCGCTTTATCGACGTGGCGGGTCCGGCAGTCTATGTCGTGATGGTCGCGCTGGCGGGCTGGATTGTATACAAAACTGGTCTGGCGGGTATCTCTTTTACGCTGGCCAGCAAATCACTGAGTGCCGGCGAACAGACCTGGCAGATGATCACTGCAACCGCCCTGGTCGTCTCCTACTTTTCCGGTCCTCTGCTTAATTTCGGCGACTTTTCGCGTTACGGCAAAAACATGAGTGAAGTTCGCCGCGGCAACCGCTGGGGATTACCGTTTAACTTCCTGCTGTTCTCCGTGGTTACGGTAGTGATTGTCTCCGGCACCCAGTCGCTGTTTGGCAGAATGATCACCGATCCGATTGAGACGGTAAGTATGGTAGGCAACGACCTGGCCGTCGCTATCGGCCTGCTGACCATGATCACCGCCACCATTGGTATCAATATCGTGGCGAATTTTGTGTCACCCGCCTTCGATTTCTCTAACTGCTCCCCGCAGAAGATCAGTTTCCGCACCGGTGGCATGATCGCCGCGGTGGGTTCCGTGCTGCTGACGCCGTGGAATCTGTTTCAGTCACCTGAACTGATCCACTATACGCTGGATGTGCTGGGCTCGTTTGTGAGCCCGCTGTTCGGTATCCTGATTGCGGATTTTTATCTGATTAAAGGCGGCAGCGTAAGCGTTGATGACCTGTTTAACGCCACGCCGCAGGGACGTTACTGGTACCGCAACGGCTTTAATCCCAAAGCGATCGCGGCGCTGCTGCCGGCGGTCGGGATCTGCCTGACGATAAGTTTTATTCCGGCGCTGCATGCGGTAGCTAACTTCAGCTGGTTTATCGGTGTGGCGCTGGGGGCAGGCTGCTATCGCTGGCTGGCGCGGGCAGAACGGGTCGTACCGGTCTCGTATCGTCCGGAAGCGACGCTGCAAAAAGAGGGTGTATAGTGCTGGCTGAATAGCAGACAGCAAAAAGCCGATTCATTTCTGAATCGGCTTTTTTAAATAGATTGGCGGAACGGACGGGGCTCGAACCCGCGACCCCCTGCGTGACAGGCAGGTATTCTAACCAACTGAACTACCGCTCCGCGCTTTGTTCCCCGTCGGGAACGAGGCGCATATTAATGGCAGCCCCCTCCCCCGTCAACGCTTTTTATATCAAAATGACACGTTTGCCGCTTTTTTCAGCTCGCCGCTGTTTTTAGCAGCAAAATCAGTGCATCAGACGCGCCACAGACAGCTGCCACCTTTTTTTGTGACCAGATCGAGGCGGCTTTCGTGCGCCATGACTTCTTCATCACTGGCATTAATCACGCGCAGGCCTGAACCGGGGCGGCTGATACGCTGAATATGCTCCCCTTCAGCCTGATTACGCTGGTCGCCCTCCATGGAAAATGCCAGCGACGTCTGGCCGCCGGTCATGGTCAGGAAGACTTCCGCCAGAATTTCGGCATCCAGCAGTGCGCCATGCAGCGTACGTTTGCTGTTGTCGATTTCATAACGGTTGCACAACGCATCCAGGCTATTACGCTTGCCCGGAAACATTTTACGCGCCATCGCCAGGCTGTCGGTGATTTTGCAAAAGCTTTCAGTTTTGCCGATATCACGCTGCAGCATGCCAAACTCATAGTCCATAAAGCCGATATCAAACGAGGCGTTATGGATCACCAGCTCAGCTCCGCGAATATAGTCGAGAAACTCATCGGCTATCTGCGCAAAGGTGGGCTTGTCGGCCAGAAACTCATCGGCGATGCCGTGAACACCAAACGCTTCCGGGTCCACCAGCCGGTCGGGCCTGAGATACATATGGAAGTTGTTGCCGGTCAGGCGACGGTTGATGACTTCAACCGCACCGATCTCAATGATGCGATGCCCCTCATAATGAACCCCGATCATGTTCATGCCGGTGGTTTCAGTATCGAGGACAATCTGGCGGTTATTTGCAGTGATCATAGGGCTCGTTTTGTGTCAGACTTGGCGTTTTTTCAGAGGGAAGTCTACCAGAGATGCGCAAACAGGTAGAAATTTTCACCGACGGTTCCTGCCTTGGTAATCCGGGACCGGGCGGCTATGGGGCTATTGTACGCTATCGTGAGCATGAAAAGTTATTCAGCGCGGGCTATCGCCTGACCACCAACAACCGTATGGAGCTGATGGCGGCCATTGTCGCCTTAGAGGCGCTGACGCAGCCGTGCGACGTGGTCATCAGCACAGACAGCCAGTATGTCCGCCAGGGCATTACCAGCTGGATCCACAACTGGAAAAAGCGTGGCTGGAAAACTGCTGATAAAAAGCCGGTTAAGAATGTCGATCTGTGGCAGCGTCTGGATACGGCGCTCAGCACCCATACCATTAAATGGGAGTGGGTGAAGGGGCATGCCGGCCATCCGGAGAATGAGCGCTGCGATGAACTGGCGCGCAGCGCTGCCGGTAATCCGGCACTGGAAGACATTGGCTATCAGGTTGCATCCTGATCCTGCGTTTCGCGAAACTGACGCGTAGCGTTTACTACCGGACGCAGCTGCGCACTGCTGCGCGCCGTTTTCATTTTAGCTGGCGTAAGCGGGAACGTGCGCTTGCGGGCCACCACGATGTTCAGACACCCCAGAGCGGGCAGATGCGCACTGATCATCCTGCCCCCCTGTCGATGCCACGGCACCACCTGAAAACGCGTGCGGTACACCACTTCATAATTCAGCAGGCTCAGCCAGTCCAGCAGACGCACCTGGCTGAACATTCTGCTGTTCCAGGGCGCTCGCCGGCTCAGACCCGGAATCGCTTTGCTAATCCCCAGCAGGCTGAAAGGATTGAAGCCGCTGATAATCAGCCAGCCATCATCAATCAGCACCCTGTCCACTTCGCGTAACACGCGGTGCGGATCCTGCTCCCATGCCAGCGTGTGCGCCAGCAGGCAGGCATCGATTGATTTAGACTCAAACGGCAGCTGAGCAACGCTGGCGAGCACCTGCAGTGCGTCGCCCTCACTGCCAACATTGACCTGATGAGATATGGCACACTGGCTGGTATTGATTTCTGCGCTCAGGCTGCCAATTTTTAGCATATGGAAGCCATAAAGCCTCGCCAGCCAGGGCTGTAGCTGCTGGGTTAACGCATCGCGAAAGTACTCTCCCCAGGGCATATCATTCCAGGTGCGCGGCGCGGTCAGGATCTGGCGTATTTTCGCTGGCTTCATGCTCTACCATCTTCCTTTAAGACAACCAGAGAGGTGTTTATGAATCTTACCAGTATTCCCGCATTAACGGATAACTACATCTGGACGCTGACCGATGACGCCGGCAGCTGCCTGATTGTTGACCCCGGTGAAGCCCGGCCGCTGATTGAAAAAATTGAAGCCAATCGCTGGACGCCGGTGGCTGTTCTGCTGACACATCATCATCAGGACCATACCGGCGGGGTTGCTGAACTGCTGCAGCGTTATCCTCAGCTTGAGGTATATGGCCCTCAGGAAACGGCGGCTAAAGGCGCGCAGCATATTGTTCATGAGGACGAGACCGTTACGCTGCTCGGCCTGCCTTTTCAGGTCATCGCCACGCCGGGCCACACTTTAGGACATATCTCATATTACAGTGCACCTTATCTTTTCTGCGGCGATACGATGTTCTCAGGCGGCTGCGGACGACTTTTTGAAGGTTCAGCAGAACAAATGTTCCATTCCTTTCAAAAACTTAATCAACTTCCCGCCGATACGCTTATCTGCTGCGCACATGAATATACTTTATCTAACATGAAGTTTGCTGCTGCAATTTTACCCCATGATCCGAAAATTCTGGCCAGATATCAGGAAATTAAGGATTTACGGGCAGAAAATCGCACTACTTTACCGACAAAACTGGCGCTGGAACGTGAGATAAATTTATTTTTACGCACACAAGATGCTGATTTACAAAAAGCTTTAGCAATTAATGTGGAATCCGCCCCGTTATGGCAGACTTTTGCTGAATTGCGTAATAAGAAAGACCAATTTTAATTTTTTGGGTTGTGTTGTGCCGGTACGTCACGTATAGTTGCTCGTCTTTTAAGCGAACTACTGACACACACATGAAGGCTAAAGCGATATTATTACTCGCCTCAGTCTTGCTGGTCGGATGTCAGGCATCACGGAATGACGCCAATATCCCCGCTCAGCATGCACAGAGCCTGTCTTCAGCTGGTCAAGGTGAAAATGGAAAGTACGGAAATCGCTTGTTGTCGCCGCGCTGGCAAGATGATGGAACCAGCCTCGCAGAAGACACCGATCTCTGGAATCTCATTAGTGACGAGTTGAAGATGGGGATCCCGGAAAATGCCCGGATCCGCGAACAGAAAACAAAGTTTTTAAAAAATAAGAGCTATCTCCACGATGTAACATTACGGGCAGAGCCGTACATGTACTGGATTGTCGAGCAGATACAGAAACGTAAAATGCCGATGGAACTGGTACTGCTACCCATAGTGGAGAGCGCTTTTGACCCTCACGCAACCTCTTCCGCCAATGCCGCAGGCATCTGGCAGATTGTTGCGCAAACGGGCAAAAATTATGGTCTGAAACAGAACCGCTGGTATGACGGACGCCGTGATGTGGTGGCCTCAACCAAAGTAGCACTGGATATGATGCAGCGTTTGAATCGCATGTTTGATGGCGACTGGCTACTGACGGTGGCAGCCTACAACAGCGGCGAAGGACGCGTGTTGAAAGCGATGAAGCAGAATAAGGCACGGGGTAAGCCGACTGACTTCTGGCATTTATCACTGCCGCGCGAAACAACCATCTATGTCCCGAAAATGCTGGCTTTAAGCGAACTGCTCAAGAACAACAAGCGTTACGGCATTAAACTGCCAGCCCCTAATGAAAGCCGCGCGCTGGCGCGTGTGGAAGTGGGACAGCAGATGCAGTTAACTCAGGCTGCAGAAATGGCGGGTATGTCGCTCAGTAAACTGAAGACATTTAACGCCGGGTATAAAAACGGCACGACTGCGCCAAACGGACCGCACTATATTATGGTGCCTAAGTCCAACGTGGCACAGCTGCGCAACTCTCTGGCCTCCGGAGATATTGCCTCCGTGCAGCCTGTTGAACTGGCTAAAGCCAGCGCAGCCGGTAACAGCTACAAAGTACGTAAAGGCGACACGCTATCCGGTATCGCCAGTAAGCTGGGTGTCAGCATGAGCTCGCTAAAACAGCAGAACAATCTGCGCAGTGCGGCAGTGCGTATCGGCCAGACCCTGACGGTTAGCGGTACGACAGCAGCATCGCAGTTGGCAGATAACGGCAACAGCATCACCTACCGCGTTCGTAAGGGTGATTCTTTTGCCAGTATTGCAAAACGTCACGGCGTTAACACGCAGGACGTAATGCGCTGGAACAGCGACGCGAAGGATATACAGCCGGGTGATAAGCTCACTCTGTTTGTTAAGAATAGCGCAACGCCAGATACCTGATGCACTGAAAAGGCTGACATTTGTCAGCCTTTTTTCTTTATCGGCATAGCATCATCTATAGCAGTGCCGGCCAGAGCGTCTCGTCGTTACAGGCGGGTGCGTTTAGCGCGCAACAGTGACGGGGTTAAACTCTACCAGCAGCGGATTATGATCGGAGGCACGGGTGACCAGCACCGCTGCTTCACTCACTTTCATATCCCGGTAAAAGACAAAGTCGAGCGGCCGGCCAAACGCTTTACGCCGGTGATCGTCTGTAAACGCCACTTCCCGCAGAGACATGGCGCGGGCAAAGCGATAGAGCGCGTTCATCCGCTGACGACTCCATGCATTAAAGTCCCCTGCCATTATCACCGGGCCACGGTGATGCCGGATCTGCTCTCCTATAGGCCCCAGCTGCTTACTGTATACGTCCACACCCAGACTGAAATTAACCGCATGGATATTCACTACCATCAGCATATCGCCGGTTGGCAGAGGGTATGCAGTGACCAGCGCGGATTTTGCCAGCCTTAGCAGCGGCTCGCGCTCGCGCAACGGGCAGCAGTAGACCGGATGCGCCGATGCGAGCGTCATCACCCCTGACGGGTGCTGAGGCAGCACAAAAGCGGGCACCTGATCGGCTGCGAGATAATTGCTGGTAGCAAACTGGATCAGTTCAGGCGTGGTTTGCGCCTCCTGCAGGAGGACCAGATGGGCATCACGACCGAATCCCTGCAACACCGACATCCAGTCAGCGCGCTGCTGCTTGAAGATGTTCCATACCAGCACCCGCAGGGTGGGATCGGCCGGCAGCGGCTCCCCTGGCGGCAGACCCTGACCCAGATGCAGCATCGCACCCGGCGGAAAAATTCGCTCCGCTGGCTGGCCTGCTATATAGCGCATTGCATAGGTTTTCTTTCGCACTTTACCGCCTGGCTGATAACAACAAAAAGTTCACACTGACTGTTATAGGGATTTTAGCGCGGGGTTTCAATTCGTGGTATCGAATGTCGGAATTCACCTCACGACAAAGCTTCACAATGCCGGAGGGAAAAAGAGAATATGAAAAAGCCCTGACTTTAACAGTCAGGGCTTCTCAATATAGTGGCGGAACGGACGGGGCT
>NZ_DJJN01000003.1:0-362663 GCF_002434165.1 Pantoea sp. UBA6567
AGTTCTCGCCGGGTGACAAGCACTAATTTCAACTTTTTTGTCACCCGGTTAATGTTTGCGCAAAACCGATTATTTATGCCTGTTTAATGCGCGCCGGCAGCTCTGCCAGGCTATTTAACACCCAATCTGCTGCTGCTTCACCTTCAGCGGTAACCGTTTTACCGCTGCGCACCAGCACGCGGGTGCCGACGCCAGCGGCCTGCCCTGCCAGCATATCTTCCAGCTTATCCCCTACCATATATGAAGCGGCCATATCGATGTTCAGCTCTTGCTGCGCAGACAGCAGCATTCCAGGCTGAGGTTTACGACAGTCGCAGTTTTGACGGTAAGCAGGCACGGTGGCATCCGGCAGGTGAGGACAATAGTAGATGCCGTCCAGGTCGATATCGCGGTCGGCCAGTGACCAGTCCATCCACTCCGTCAGCTGCATAAAGGTATCTTCCGTAAACATCCCGCGGGCAATACCCGACTGGTTAGTGACCAGCACCAGCGCGTAGCCCATCTTTTTCAGCGCCTGCAGCGCTTCAATGGTGCCTTCTATAAACTGAAAATTGTCGATCTCATGAACATAACCGTGATCAACATTTAATGTGCCATCACGATCGAGAAAAATAGCCGGGACTGGGTTCGCCACGTAAATACTCCTGCTGCAATTAATAGTGCTAAGTATTGCATGATTGGGCATAGCGAGAGAATGGCAGATTGCATTACGTCGATTGATTTAGACGTCTGGATGCCTTACCATCCATTCAGCTTTCGTCCAGCTTCGCTGATCGAATATTGATACACCACGGATAACGTCAGACGATAATAATTAACTAATGATTAAACTCGAAAATATCACCAAAGTGTTCCAGCAGGGTTCACGCACAATACAGGCGCTCTCCGGCGTCAGCCTGCATGTGCCGGCGGGACAGATTTATGGCGTCATCGGTTCGTCAGGCGCGGGCAAGAGTACGCTGATCCGCTGCGTCAACCTGCTTGAGCGCCCTACATCCGGTCGTGTGCTGGTCGACGGGCAGGATCTCACTGCACTCTCTTCCGGGCAGCTGACGCTGGCACGTCGCCAGATCGGCATGATTTTTCAGCACTTCAACCTGATGAACTCGCGTACGGTGGCCGGCAATGTGGCGCTGCCGCTGGAGCTGGGCAATCTGTCAAGCGATCAGATCAAAGCGCGCGTTAGCGAGCTGCTGGAGCTGGTTGGCCTGAATGACAAGCATGACAGCTGGCCAGCTAATCTCTCTGGCGGGCAAAAACAGCGTGTGGCTATTGCGCGTGCGCTGGCCAGCAATCCCAAAGTACTGCTGTGCGACGAAGCCACCAGCGCGCTCGACCCGGCGACCACCCGTTCGATACTGGAGTTGCTGAAAGACATTAACCGCCGCCTCGGTATTACTATTCTGCTTATCACCCATGAGATGGATGTGGTTAAGCGCATCTGCGATCAGGTTGCTGTGATCAGTAACGGCGAGCTGATTGAAAAAGATAGCGTCAGCGAAGTTTTTTCTCATCCAAAAACGCCGCTGGCGCAGCAGTTTATTCAGTCGACGCTGCATCTGGATATTCCGGAAGATTATCAGGAGCGCATGCGCGCGCAGCCTGCCGCACAGGCTGTGCCCCTGCTGCGCCTGGAGTTTACCGGGAAATCTGTTGATGCACCGCTGCTGTCAGAAGCTGCCCGCCGCTTTAATGTGAACAACAACATTATCAGTGCGCAGATGGATTATGCAGGCGGAGTCAAGTTCGGCATCATGCTGGCAGAAATGGATGGCAGTGAAACAGATACGCAGGCCGCGATAAGCTGGCTGAAAGAACATCATGTGAAAGTAGAGGTATTAGGTTATGTCTGAAGCGATGCTGTGGTTACTGACGCGCGGCGTCTGGGAAACGCTGATGATGACCTTTGTCTCTGGCTTTTTCGGGTTTGTTATTGGCCTGCCGGTCGGCGTACTGCTGTATGTTACACGCCCCGGTCAGATTCTGGCGAACAGCGCGCTTTACCGCGTGCTCTCTGCTATCGTCAATATCTTCCGATCGATCCCGTTCATTATATTGCTGGTATGGATGATTCCGTTTACCCGCGCAATTGTCGGCACCTCTATCGGCCTGCAGGCGGCGATTGTCCCGCTGACCGTTGGCGCCGCGCCGTTTATTGCCCGTATGGTTGAAAACGCCCTGCTGGAGCTGCCGACCGGCCTGATCGAAGCCTCCCGCGCGATGGGTGCCACGCCGCTGCAGATTGTCCGCAAGGTGTTGCTGCCGGAAGCGATGCCGGGCCTGGTTAATGCGGCCACCATTACGCTCATTACGCTGGTTGGCTATTCTGCTATGGGCGGTGCCGTGGGCGCGGGTGGTCTGGGCCAGATTGGCTATCAGTATGGCTATATCGGGTATAACGCTACCGTAATGAATACTGTACTGGTGCTGCTGGTCGTGCTGGTATATCTGATTCAGTTCTGCGGCGATCGCATTGTTCGCGCGGTGTCGCATAAATAAGCCAATAACATCAATACTTCTCTATTAAGGAAAGGATATGTCTTTCACATTTAAAAAGATTGCCGCAGCAGGTGCTCTGATTGGTGCTATTGCTCTGGCCGGATGCGATCAGCAGGCAAAAGATCCCAACCATATCAAAGTGGGCGTGATTGTCGGTGCTGAACAGCAGGTTGCTGAAACTGCCGTTAAAGTGGCTAAAGATAAATATAATCTCGACGTCGAGCTGGTGACATTTAACGATTACGTGTTACCTAATGAAGCGCTGAGCAAAGGGGATATTGACGTTAACGCTTTCCAGCATAAGCCCTATCTGGATCAGCAGATCAAAGATCGTGGCTACAAGCTGGTACCGGTTGGCAACACCTTTGTTTACCCGATTGCCGGCTACTCCAAAAAGATTAAGTCGCTGACCGAACTGCAGGATGGCGCGCAGATCGCCATCCCTAACGATCCGACTAACCTGGGCCGCTCCCTGCTGCTGCTGCAGAAAGCGGGACTGATTAAGCTGAAAGAGGGTGTTGGCCTGCTGCCAACGTCGCTGGATATTGTGGAAAATCCAAAGAACCTGAAGATTGTTGAACTGGAAGCGCCACAGCTGCCACGCTCGCTTGACGATCAGCAGATTGCACTCGCGGTTATCAACACAACGTATGCCAGCCAGATTGGTCTGACCCCGGCAAAAGATGGCATCTTTGTGGAAGATAAAGATTCTCCATACGTTAACCTGCTGGTGAGCCGTGAAGATAATAAAGACGCTGAGAACGTGAAGAAGTTTGTTGAAGCGTATCAGTCAGACGAAGTGGCTGAGTCTGCGAACAAAATCTTTAACGGTGGCGCGGTTAAAGGCTGGTAAGTTCACTTCTTTTCTCTCCTGAGGGCGGCGCTGGCCGCCCTTTCTATTTCTGCATGTGGCTGCTGACTTGTTATTTGCGGGCGTCCTTGTTTCAATAACGCCACTTTTATTACAGGAGGATGTTGCCATGCGTTTTTTACCGCTCTGCCTGTTGGCGTTGATGCTGACCGGGTGCGTTCGTGAATATCACCCGATAAGCAGCGCTCCGGCTCGTCCGCAGCAGTCATCCGCTCAGCCACAGCGCAAGCCGGCTCCGCGCCCGGCTCCGGTGAAAATCTATACCGACGCAACCGATCTGGTCAGCAATCCTTTCCGCGATCTGGGTGAAGTGTCTGGCGAAGATTGCCAGAGCAGCACGCAGGATTCGCCTCCCAATATCAATACCGCGCGTAAACGTCTGCAGATCAAAGCAGCGGGTATGAAAGCCAACGCCGTGCTGCTGCACAAATGTGAAATTGTGACCAGTACGCCAGGCTGCTACCGCCAGGCAATCTGCCAGGGCTCAGCGCTGAAAGTTTCCGGTCAATGAGTGAGTTTGCCGTTGCGCAGATTGGCGTGATCCGCTCCCCGTGGAAAGAGAAATTTGCCGTGCCGCGCCAGCCGGGCCTGGTTCAGGATGGCGGCGGTGAACTGCATCTGCAGGCCCCCTACAATCAGCCGGAAGCCGTACGCGGTCTGGAGGCGTTCAGCCACATCTGGATCCTGTTTATGTTCCATCAGACCATGGCCGGCGGCTGGCGCCCTACTGTCCGTCCGCCACGCCTCGGCGGTAACGCGCGTATGGGCGTGTTTGCGACGCGATCAACGTTTCGTCCTAATCCGGTAGGCATGTCGCTGGTTGAGCTGAAAGGGATCCGCTGTGAAAAATCGCAGGTTATTCTGCAGCTCGGCAGCCTTGATCTGGTCGATGGCACACCGGTGATTGATATCAAGCCCTACCTGCCGTTTGCCGAAGCGCTGCCCGACGCGCGCGCCGGGTATGCTCAGGCTGCACCTGAAGCGGCCATGCCGGTGCGTTTTTCAGCCGCCGCTCAGCAGCAGATTCAGCAGCAGGCGCATATTCCCCAGCTGCAGCGTTTTATTAGCGAAGTTCTGGCCCAGGATCCGCGTCCCGCCTATCGCAAAAGTGAATCGCTGGATCGCGAATATGCCGCCTGGCTGCTCGATTTCAACGTGCGCTGGCGCATTGATGAAGCGGGTACTGAGGTCATTGCCGTGGATCCACGCTAAAACAGGCTTTTGAGCGCTGTTTCTCGCTGGTACACTAACGGCCAGTAACGGTCTGCTCTTCTTCTTCCATATAACTGGAATCATAATTAATGCGTACTACTCAATATCTGCTCTCCACGCTTAAGGAGACGCCTTCCGATGCAGAAGTGATCAGCCATCAGCTGATGCTGCGTGCCGGGATGATCCGCAAACTGGCTTCCGGACTCTATACCTGGCTGCCGACCGGGGTTCGCGTGCTGCGAAAAGTTGAAAACATCGTGCGCGAAGAGATGAACAACGCCGGCGCAATTGAAATCTCTATGCCGGTGGTTCAGCCGGCCGACCTGTGGGAAGAGAGCGGGCGCTGGGAGCAGTATGGCCCGGAGCTGCTGCGCATTAAAGATCGTCACGAACGTCCGTTTGTGCTCGGTCCGACGCATGAAGAGGTCATTACCGATCTGATCCGCAACGAGCTGAGTTCTTATAAGCAGCTGCCGCTTAATCTGTATCAGATTCAGACCAAGTTCCGTGATGAAGTGCGCCCGCGGTTTGGCGTGATGCGTTCGCGTGAGTTCATCATGAAAGACGCCTACTCCTTCCATACCTCGCAGGCGTCGCTGCAGGAAACCTACGATGCGATGTATCGCGCCTACAGTCAGAGCTTTACCCGCATGGGTCTCGATTTCCGCGCTGTGCAGGCTGACACCGGCTCTATCGGCGGCAGCGGTTCACATGAATTCCAGGTACTGGCGCAGAGCGGTGAAGATGATGTGATCTTCTCCAGCGAGTCAGACTACGCCGCAAACATTGAGAAAGCTGAAGCGCTGGCTCCGGCTGGCGAGCGTCCGGCGGCAACACAGCCGATGACACAGTTTGCCACGCCACATGCCAAAACCATCGCGGAACTGGTTGAGCAGCATCAGATCCCGGTTGAGAAAACGGTTAAGACGCTGATTGTGAAGGCGAGTGAAGAGAGCGGCCATCAGCTGGTTGCTCTGCTGGTGCGTGGCGATCATGAGCTTAACGAGATCAAAGCTGAACATCTCGATATCGTCGCTTCGCCGCTGGAAATGGGCAATGAAGAGGCGATCCGTGCCGTAACGGGTGCAGGCTTTGGTTCTATCGGTCCGGTCGGTCTGACCATCCCGGTCATTGCGGACCGTACCGTGGCAAAAATGAGTGATTTCTCCGCTGGTGCCAACATCGACGGTCAGCACTTTGCCGGCATTAACTGGGGCCGCGATCTGCCGGAAGCGCGGGTTGAAGATATCCGCAATGTGGTCGAGGGCGATCCAAGCCCGGATGGTAAAGGCGTACTGCAGATCAAGCGCGGTATCGAGGTGGGTCACATTTTCCAGCTCGGCACCAAATACTCCGATGCGATGAAAGCAGCCGTACAGGGCGAAGATGGCCGCAACCAGATTATGACCATGGGCTGCTACGGTATCGGTATTACCCGCGTGGTGGCTGCCGCAATTGAGCAGAACCATGACGAACGCGGCATTATCTGGCCTGCGGCGCTGGCACCGTTTGAAGTCGCAATTCTGCCAATGAATATGCATAAATCTTTCCGGGTTCAGCAGCTGGCAGAATCGCTCTACAGCGAACTGCGCGCCAGAGGCATCGACGTTATCCTCGACGATCGTAAAGAGCGTCCGGGCGTGATGTTTGCTGATATGGAGCTGATTGGCGTGCCGCACACCATCGTGATTGGCGATCGCAATCTCGACAACGAAGAGATTGAGTACAAATCCCGCTCCGCAAGCGAGAAGCAGATGATCAGCCAGCATGAGATCGTCAGCTTCCTGGCCAGCGCGCTGAATAAGTAATGGCAAACGCCTCCTGCGGGAGGCGTTTTTTATCGCACTTTGCCGCGCATCGCTTTTACGCTGCTGCGCCGCGATTTCCCCTCCAGCCGCCGTTCTTTTGACGCGCGCGTTGGCCGCGTCGCGCGACGCGCTTTCTCCACCGTGGTTAACTCGCGGATCAGATTGATCAGGCGCTGCAGCGCGGCCTCACGATTCATCTCCTGACTGCGATACTCCTGCGCTTTAATAATAACCACGCCTTCTGCCGTAATCAGGTGATGACTGGCAGCGAGCAGCCGCGTTTTATAAAACTCCGGCAGCGAAGATGCGCGGACATCAAACCGCAGATGAATAGCCGTCGAGGTTTTATTCACGTGCTGCCCCCCTGCCCCCTGAGCGCGGATAGCCGTCAGCTCTATTTCACTCTCCGGGATCTCAACCGTGCGCGACAGCATAATCATCTGTCACCTGCCGGTTCATACGGCGTTCTGTACTGAATTTTCCTGTTCATCAACTTAACCTTTTGTGCGCCAGCCAGCGTCCGGCAGGCCGTGCCAGCCGCTGTTCTGCTGCTTTTCTTTCTCTATTTCCCCGCTTGCCCTGGCTGATTTCCGGGAAACCCCTGTGTTATAGTCGCCAGGCAACCAGGGTATTTATGCTCTGCTGAGGAGGTGCATGTGCAAACGTATTGTGAGTTAGTTCGCCAGAAATATGCTGAAATCGGCAGCGGTGAGCCGGGATATGTGCCCGACGCGCTGATGTGCGCGCTGAATGCACTCAATGATATCGCCGCTCATTCCGCGCTAAACTCTTCTGTCAGGGATCAGGCAGCCTCGGCTGCTGCAAACTTATTGGTGAGCGACTATGTTGACAAATGAAGCTTATAAACCCATCAATTGCGATGACTACGACAACCTGGAACTCGCCTGCACCCGACACTGGATGCTGTCACTGCAGCTGAAAAATGGCGACCAGCTGAAGGCGAAAGCGCGGGATATGGTTTCGCGCAAAAACGTCGAATATCTTGCGGTTGACCTCTCCGGGGAAACCCGCGAGCTGCGCCTCGATCACATTGCCAGCTTCAGCCATCCTGAACTCGGCACCGTGGTGGTCAGCGAAGACGAGTAGTCTCGCGGCGGGCGGACCCTCTCCGCCCGCGTTTCCTACGGCTTAAGTCCGCTATAGTAAGCCGCTAAATCCTCAATATCGGTATCGCTTAGTCCCGCCACAAACGCTTTCATCACCTCTGCCTGACCGCCGCTGCGCTCACCTTTCTGATAGGCGTGCAACGCATGCGCCAGATAAGGCGCCTGCTGCCCGGCCAGATGAGGATAGAGGGGTATCGCGCTTTTGCCCTCTGCACCGTGACACGCCATACAGCGGGCTGCTTTTTCTGCGCCCGCGGCCGCATCGCCTTCTGCCCATAGCGGCAGCGATACAAAACATAGCACAGCCGTCAGCCAGTGCCTCATGATACCTTCTCCCTGTCAGGCTGATGCCAGATCGCCTGCCAGCCCCGATCGCTGCAGGCAGCGCCTTCATGGGTAACAAACAGGCCCGGCGCGCAAATCAGCGTATGGTTATAGTAGATCAGTGGAATACGCTCCCGCTGCCAGGGCGGGATCGCCAGCTCCTGCCACAGTTTTTTCATTTCGCGTCCGCCCGCCCGTCCCAGCAGATGATAGTAGCCGCGCGCCTGAAAGCGAACGTGAGCCGTTTCATCCGCCGCAGGCAGACGCAGCTCCGCGCGTGAGAAGTCAGCCAGCAGCTGACCCACTCCGCCGGGCAGTACCAGCGGTTGGGTAAGCTGCGGCCAGCAGCATGCCTGGTCACGCAGCGACGGCTGCGGCGGTAACCAGTAGAGCGCATCGCGATAGCGGCGCAGCGTAAAATTTCCCAGCTGCAGCGCCGGCTGTGCATCAGTCCGGCTCGCGATAACCTCAGTACTGATGCGCTGCAGCGCTGCACGTGACGGCATCGCCCCGCCCTGCCCGGCGATCCAGCGGCGCAGCAGCGCGTTACGCCGCGCTTCGCTCATGCTCTGCAACGGCGGAAAATGCAGTGCGCCCTGTGGCGTAAGCAGCTGGCTCAGCTCCTGCTTCAGCAGCTCATCCAGCAGCTGCTCCTGTTCTGCGCAGAGCGCGGCGCTGCGGGCGCTGGCAGCGCTGAAGTGCGGCCAGCGCTGATGCAGCAGCGGCATAATCTGCTGACGCAAAAAGTTGCGGTCGTAGCGGCTGTCGTCATTGCTCTCATCCTCAATCCAGCTGAGCTGGTGCTCAGCCGCCCACTGCTCCAGCTGCTCACGGCTAAGGCTGAGCAGCGGACGCAGATGTTCATGCCCCTGCACTGTGCGCCGCGGCGGCATTGCCGCCAGCCCCGCCGGGCCGCTGCCGCGCTTTAGCGCCAGCAGCAGCGTTTCGCACTGATCGTCCAGATGCTGCGCGGTGAGCAGCTGTTCATCCGGCTGCAGCCGGGCGAAGAGCGCCTGATAGCGCTCTCTGCGCGCCGACGCCTCCACGCCTCCTGCCCTGGCATCAACCGTTACCGGCAATACGTCGCAGGCGATATGCCAGCGCTGGCACTGCTGCCGGCAGTGTGCGGCCCACCGGTCGGCGTGCGGACTCAGGCCGTGATGCACGTGCAGCGCCCGCACGCTCAGCTGCGAATGCTGCTGCTGCCAGCAGACCAGCTGATGCAGCAGCACGGTGGAGTCGAGCCCGCCGCTGAATGCCACCACGTAGCGACCGGCGGGATCCAGCAGCGCAGCAAGGTGGGAAAAAGACATAGTGCCGTTCCATCTGATGATGCCGCCTGATTGCGGCATTCTGCGGCGGCTATTTTACGCCTGATAAAGCTCCAGCGGCAAACCATCCGGATCGGTAAAAAAGGTGCAGGCTTTACCGGTCAGCGCATCGATACGCACCGGTTCGCAGATCACGCCTTTTTCTGCCAGCGCCGCAACCGACTGCGCCACATCCTCTACGCAAAATGCCAGATGGCGCAGGCCGCAGGCTTCAGGTGCGGTTACGCGCGGCGGCGGGGAGGGAAATGAGAACAGCTCAATGGTATAGACGCCGTGCAGGCCGAGGTCGCCTTTCCATGAATCCCGCTCAGCGCGGTAGTACTCACCCAGCAGGGAGAAGCCCAGCACATCGCAGTAGAACGCTTTGCTGCGCGGATAGTCAGTGGCAATAATCGCAATGTGGTGAATCTGTTTGATCTGTAGCATAGCGGCTCCGAAAAAAAATCTGAGCCGCCAAGCCTACGTGCCGGACGTCAGCGTGACCAGAGGCATTTATCCGAAGTCAGGGCTGCGGCGCGTCGCGCAGTACCCGAACCAGATAGCGCCCATCCTCTGTCAGCGTGGTGCCGTGAATATCGGTTTCAAAGCCAGGGTAGTGGCGCCCGATGGTGCAGAGCATCAGCAGAAAGTCGAGCACGGCCCGGCTCTGTTCTGTGATCATCTCACCGGGCATTACCAGCGGCACGCCTGGCGGATAGGGCAAGATCATATTGGCGGAGGTACGCCCTACCAGCTCGCGGATATCCACGGTTTCAACCTCACCTTTGACCTGATGCTGGAACGCCTGATGCGGCGTCATTTTCATTTCAGGCAGGACATCAAAGGCTTTCAGCATCAGCCGCGGCAGATCGTGCTGCAGGATCAGCTGGTGGATCCCCTGCGCCAGCGTCTGGATCCGCATATTGCGATAGAAATCGGGATCCTCCGCATAGAGATCCGGCAGCATATTTTTCACGCGCAGATTAAGATCGTAGGCGCGTTTAAACTCGGTCAGACCGCGCAGCAGGCTCATGGCGCGGGTTTTATCGATCCCGATACTGAACAGAAACAGCAGGTTATAAGGCCCGGTTTTCTCTACCACCACGCCGCGCTGATCGAGAAATTTCGCCACCAGCGACGCCGGGATCCCCTCTTCCGCCATCGCGCCCAGTTCGCTCATGCCGGGCGTCAGGATCGTAACTTTAATGGGATCGAGATACATATGATCGCGATCGGCCTGCTGAAAGCCGTGCCACGCCTCTTCTCCCGGCTGGATCGGCCAGCACTCTGCCTCATCCACCTGCTCTGGCTGCCAGATATCAAAAAACCAGCCATCAGACTCTTCACGCAGCCGCTGGATCTCGCGCCGGAAGTGCAGCGCGCGCTCAACCGAACGGTTAATTAGCCGCTTACCCGGATTGCCGCGCAGCATCGCCGCAGCGGTTTCAATCGATGACACAATGCCGTAGCTCGGCGAGGTAGTGGTGTGCATCATATAGGCTTCGTTAAACGTATCGTGGTCGTAGTCGCCTTTGATATGAATCAGTGAAGCCTGGGAAAACGCGGCCAGCAGCTTATGGGTGGATTGCGTTTCATAGATCACCTTGCCCGGGATCCGTTCACCGCTCATGCCGCTTTTTCCGCTGTAGATGGGATGAAAGTTGGTATAAGGCACCCAGGCGGAATCGAAGTGGATCGACGGCACATCCAGCGTCTGCTTGATATATTCCGTGTTGTAGAGCAATCCGTCGTACGTTGAATTGGTGATCACCGCATGGACCGGCCAGCTGGCGCGCGGCGTGCTATCCACTTTGCTCTGAATAGCCCCCCGGGTAAATTCACGCTGCGGAATACCGCCCAGAATGCCCAGCGCATTACGCGTTGGCTTGAGCCAGACGGGCACGATGTCGCTCATCATCAGCAGATGGGTCAGCGATTTGTGACAGTTGCGGTCAATCAGTACCGTACTGCCTGCCGGGGCGGCATACATACCGACAATTTTGTTTGAGGTTGAGGTGCCGTTGGTCACCATATAGCTCTGCTCTGCCCCAAAGGTACGGGCAATATACTCTTCGGCGTCGAGATGCGGGCCGGTATGGTCGAGCAGCGAACCCAGTTCGGTGACGGAGATAGAGACATCGGCTTTCAGCGTGTTGGCACCGAAAAAGTCATAAAACAGGCTGCCGACCGGGCTTTTCTGAAAGGCGGTACCGCCCATATGGCCTGGCGTACAGAAGGTGTATTTACCCTCTTTAACATAGGTAAACAGCGCTTTGGTCAGCGGGGGTAAAATTTTATCGATGTACTCATCGGTATACTGGCGGATATGCAGCGCGATATCGTCTGCGGTGCTGAGCGCATATTCAAAAAACTGCAGCGCCATGCGCATTTCATTAACGCTGACGTCCATCTGCGAATGGGTGTTGATAAAGGCGTAGAGCGGCAGCGACTCATTGAGCTGGTTGATGTCGCTGCAGAGCGCCATGCTGTACTCATCCCAGTCAAATACGACGCCGCATACGCGCGGGTTGTGCTCAATCAGCTTCAGCAGGTCGCTGGCATTACTGGGATAAACGGTGTGAAAGCCCTGCAGTTTCAGCGCGGTATCCAGTTCGCGAATTGGTTCATCTTTGTAGAACGCGCCGTGCGGTCCCATGATCGCAATAATATTCAATGCTCACCTCCTGTGGTCTTGTGGCACAGAGTAAGGATAGCGAAAAGTGGCCGGAGAATGTTCCGGAATAGCGCCGTTGCAGGCCTGATGTTTTCAGCGATGCATTTCGGTCGCCATAAATGGCGCCCTTGGGGGATCGCTGCCGCCATAAATGGCGGTCCTGCAGGGAACTCAGGCCCGATCGTGGAAAACAGGCATAAAAAAAGCGGACCGGAGTCCGCTTTTTTGCTGCAGGGCTTACCTTACGCGTAACCGTAGTTCATCAGGCGCTGATAGCGGCGATCGAGCAGCTCTTCCGTGCTCAGCCCGTCGAGATCGGCCAGATCGGCCAGCAGCTGCTGTTTCAGAGAAGCGGCCATATCAACCGGACGACGATGCGCGCCACCCAGCGGCTCAGGAATGATTGAGTCGATCAGCTTCAGCTCCTGCAGACGCCCGGCGGTGATGCCCATCGCTTCTGCCGCCAGCGGCGCTTTATCTGCGCTTTTCCACAGAATTGACGCACAGCCTTCCGGTGAAATCACCGAGTAGGTGCTGTACTGCAGCATGTTCACTTTGTCGCCCACGCCAATCGCCAGCGCGCCACCAGAGCCGCCCTCGCCAATCACGGTGCAGATCACCGGAATTTTCAGACCAGACATCTCACGCAGGTTACGGGCAATCGCTTCAGACTGACCGCGCTCTTCGGCGCCCACGCCCGGATAAGCACCCGGCGTGTCGATAAAGGTGATAAGTGGCATCTTAAAACGCTCTGCCATCTCCATCAGACGCAGCGCTTTACGATAGCCTTCTGGTGCAGGCATACCGAAGTTACGGCGAATTTTCTCTTTGGTTTCACGCCCTTTCTGATGACCAATGATCATCACCGGACGGCCATCCAGACGTGCGATACCACCCACAATCGCTTTGTCGTCAGCATAGGCGCGATCGCCTGCCAGCTCGTCAAAGTCGTCAAATGCGTTGCGCACGTAGTCCAGCGTATAGGGACGCAGCGGATGACGCGCCAGCTGCGCGACCTGCCATGCACCTAAATCGGAGAAGATTTTACGGGTCAGTTCAACGCTTTTCTCGCGAAGGCGCTGAATCTCTTCATCCAGATTAATATCGTGTTTCTCATCTGAACGGCCAATCGATTTAAGCGAATCGATCTTCGCTTCGAGTTCGGCGATCGGCTGTTCAAAATCCAGGTAATTAAGACTCATAATGTTCCTGTTTTAGTCAAACTCCAGTTCCACCTGCTCCGATCCTACTAACGACCGCAGGTCGTTAAGTAAACGATCGCTGGGCGAAATACGCCACGCTGCACCAAAGCGCAGCTTCGCCCGCGCATCTGCTCTCTGATAATAGAGATGTACCGGAATGGTCCCGGAACGATGAGGTTCCAGAGACTGGCGGAGACGGTTTAAAAGCTGGTCATCAATTTGCCTGTCCGTCAGCGAGATAGCAAGTCCGCGCGCATATTTTTCCCGCGCTTCATCGATATCCATCACTTCCCTGGCGGTCATTTTAAGCCCGCCGCTGAAGTCATCAAAGCTGACCTGTCCGCTGACGATCAGGATACGGTCTTTCTCCAGCAGCTGCTGGTACTTATCTAACGCATCGGTAAATAGCATGACTTCCAGACGACCGGAGCGATCGTCTAGAGTACAAATACCAATTCGGTTGCCGCGCTTGGTCACCATCACGCGGGCGGCAATCACCAGCCCCGCAGCGATGGTGACCTTGCCACGTTCAGTAGGATGCATATCTTTCAGCCGCATCCCGCCGACGTAGCGCTCAATCTCTTTCAGATACTGATTAATCGGATGCCCGGTAAGATAGAGCCCCAGCGTTTCACGCTCGCCATCCAGCTGCACCTGCTCTGGCCACGGCGTAATTGACGCATACGATTTTTCGACCTGCTCCGGCTCTTCAGCCAGCACGCCAAACATATCTGCCTGCCCCGTCGCCTCTGCTTTAGCATGCTGGTCAGCGGCTTTCAGGGCATCGCTCAGGGCGCTCATCAGCGCCGCACGATGGGGTCCGAGCCGGTCAAACGCGCCGGACATGATCAGCTTCTCCATCACCCGGCGGTTAATTTTGCGCGTATCGGTACGCGCGCAGAGATCGAACAGCTCTTTAAAATAGCCGCCCTGATTACGCGCTTCGAGAATCGCTTCAATCGGGCCTTCACCGACGCCTTTGATCGCGCCGATGCCGTAGACAATTTCACCGTCGTCGTTAACGTGGAACGGATAGAGGCCGGCATTGATATCCGGCGGCAGCACTTTCAGGCCCATGCGCCAGCACTCATCCACCAGCCCGACCACTTTCTCGGTGTTATCCATATCGGCGGTCATGACCGCAGCCATAAACTCAGCCGGATAGTGTGCTTTCAGCCACAGCGTCTGATAGGAGACCAGCGCATAGGCTGCAGAGTGCGATTTGTTAAAACCATAGCCGGCGAACTTCTCTACCAGGTCGAAGATTTTCATCGACAGTTCGCCGTTGATACCCATGCTTTCAGCGCCCTCTTTGAACACTGAACGCTGCTTCGCCATCTCTTCCGGTTTCTTTTTACCCATCGCACGACGCAGCATATCAGCGCCGCCCAGCGTATAACCCGCCAGCACCTGTGCGATCTGCATCACCTGCTCCTGATAGAGAATGATGCCGTAGGTAGGCTCCAGTACCGGCTTCAGACTCTCATGCTGCCACTGGATGTCAGGATAGGAGAGTTCTTCGCGGCCATGCTTACGGTCGATAAAGTTATCCACCATGCCGGACTGCAGCGGGCCGGGACGAAACAGCGCCACCAGGGCGATCATATCTTCAAAGCAGTCAGGCTTCAGTCGCTTGATCAGATCTTTCATGCCGCGCGATTCAAGCTGGAACACCGCGGTGGTCTCTGAGCGCTGCAGCATATCGAAGCTTTTTTTATCATCAAGCGGAATAGCCGCAATGTCGATCGGCGGCAGCCCCTGCTTTTCACGGCGCGGGTTGATCATCTTCAGCGCCCAGTCGATGATGGTCAGCGTACGCAGGCCGAGGAAGTCAAACTTCACCAGTCCGGCATACTCCACATCATTTTTATCAAACTGGGTGACGGGGAACTGGCCGTTTTCATCGCAGTAAAGCGGGGCAAAATCGGTGATTTTGGTCGGCGCAATGACCACGCCGCCAGCGTGCTTGCCGGCGTTTCGCGTGACGCCTTCCAGCTTGCGCGCCATGTCGATCAGCGCCCTGACCTCTTCATCGGCGTCATAGATCTCAGGCAGCTGCGGTTCAGCCTGAAACGCTTTTTCCAGCGTCATGCCCGGATCGGGCGGCACCAGCTTGGAGATGCGATCGACAAAGCCATAAGGATGGCCCAGCACGCGCCCTACATCGCGGATCACCGCTTTCGCCGCCATGGTGCCGAAGGTGATAATCTGCGAAACCGCTTCACGGCCATACATCTCGGCAACGTGATCGATCACCTGATCGCGCTTCTCCATGCAGAAGTCGACGTCAAAGTCGGGCATGGAGACACGTTCCGGATTCAGGAAGCGTTCAAACAGCAGGTCAAATTCCAGCGGATCGAGGTCGGTAATCTTCAGCGCATAGGCCACCAGTGAACCGGCACCGGAACCGCGTCCGGGTCCGACCGGGATCCCGTTATCTTTTGACCACTGGATAAACTCCATCACGATCAGGAAGTAGCCCGGGAACCCCATCTGGTTGATAACGTTGAGCTCAATCTCCAGACGCTCATCGTAGGCCGGGCGCTTCTGCGCACGCAGCTCTTCATCCGGAAAGAGAAACGCCAGGCGCTCTTCAAGCCCCTCGCGTGATTTCACCACCAGAAACTCTTCGGTGGTCATCTCGCCGGTCGGGAACTGCGGCAGAAAATATTCGCCGAGGCGGACGGTGACGTTACAGCGCTTAGCAATCTCTACGCTGTTTTCCAGCGCTTCCGGGATGTCCGAAAACAGCTCGCACATCTCCTCTTCGCTGCGCATATATTGCTGAGGACTGTAGTGGCGCGGACGTTTCGGATCGTCCAGCGTATAACCGTCGTGGATCGCCACGCGGATCTCATGCGCATCGAAGTCCTCTTCATTGATGAAGCAGACTTCATTGGTTGCCACTACCGGTATCCCTTCCGCTATCGCCAGCTCAACGGCGGCATGCAGATAGCTCTCCTCATCGGCGCGTCCGGTGCGGAGCAGCTCAAGGTAGTAACGGTCGGGAAAGTGCTGCTGATAAAAGCTCAGACACTGCGCCACCAGCGCGTTATTGCCGCGCAGCAGGCTGCGTCCGACATCGCCGCGTCGTCCGCCCGACAGGACAATCAGCCCTTCGCCCAGCTCAATCAGCCAGTCGCGATCGAGGATAGGCCCGGCAATGCCGTAGCCGCGCTGATAGGCGCGCGAAATCAGCAGTGTCAGATTCTGATAGCCGGTGTTATTCGCCGCGAGCAGCGTAAGCTGCGTAAGCTCATCGCCCATCAGCTCGCTGGCGACCTGAAAATCAGCGCCGATAATCGGCTTAACGCCGGCACCGTGGGCGCTGCCATAGAAGCGCACCAGGCCGCAGAGGTTGGTGTAATCCGTAATCGCTATTGCCGGCATCCCCAGCGCCGCGGCTTTTTTCACCAGCGGACCGGTCTTCGCCAGGCCATCGACCATGGAGTAGTCGCTGTGCACGCGCAGATGTATAAAACGAGGTTCAGCCATATCGGTTTCCGGTTAAAACAGCGTCAGGCTTAATAAAGCGGCGCGGGTTGTACTGAGGCGTGCAGTTCGGCATCCAGCAGCGTGTTGCGCACCGGCGCAAAACTGCGACGATGATGCGGCGTGGCACCAAACTGTTTGAGCTTCGCCATATGAAGCGCGGTGGGGTAACCTTTATGCTGCGCAAAGCCATACTGCGGAAAGAGACGATCGAGTTCAGCCATTTCGCGATCGCGCGTCACTTTGGCAATAATGGATGCAGCGCTGATTTCCTGCACCAGACTGTCGCCTTTGATCACCGCCTGCGCAGGCATCGCCAGCGCCGGACAGCGATTGCCATCGATCAGCACAAAATCGGGCGTAAGGTGCAGCCCTGCCACCGCGCGCTGCATCGCCAGCAGCGTGGCATGCAGAATATTGAGCTGGTCGATCTCTTCTGGCTCAGCCCTGCCGAGGCTCCACGCCAGCGCCTTTTCGGTAATTTCATCATACAGCGCCAGACGGCGCTTTTCCGACAGCTTTTTTGAGTCTGCCAGACCAGCAATCGGGTTAGCAGGATCGAGGATCACCGCCGCCGTTACTACGGCCCCTACCAGCGGGCCGCGTCCGACTTCGTCCACGCCCGCAATACGTTGCGCATCAGGATAGATAAATTCAGCCATGAGCAATCTCCAGTACCGCATCCGCCGCCTGCTCATCGGCATTCCAGCGGATCTGCTGATGCAGTTGAGTAAAGGTTTCCAGCAGCGCGTCGCGTTCGGCACCCGCATGCAGCAGCGGCTCCAGCGCGGCGGCCAGCGTCTGCGGCTGGCACTCATCCTGCAGCAGCTCTTTAACCAGCTCCCGTCCCGCCAGCAGATTAGGCAGCGAGACGTAAGGCGTTTTGACCAGGCGCTTCGCCAGCCAGAAGGTAACGGGTTTCATACGATACCCCACGACCATCGGGCACTTTGCCAGCATACACTCCAGCGCCGCCGTGCCGGATGCCAGAATAGCCGCATCGCTGGCGATCATCGCCTGACGCCCTTTGCCATCCAGCAGGTGCATAGGCAGCTCAGGCGCAATCTCCGCTTTAATCTGTTCAAACTGCGCCCGCCGCTTTGCGTTAACCAGCGGAACCACGATTTCCAGCGCCGGGTAGCGCTGACGCAGCAGCTGCGCCGCGCGCAGAAAATCGGCGCTCAGCATTTCAACTTCTGCGCCACGACTGCCTGGCAGTAAACCCAGACAGATCGCGTCGTCTGCAATACCCAGCTCGCGACGCGCGGCCTGCTTATCAGGCTGCAGCGGCATCGCATCAGCCATGGTGTGACCGATAAAACGACACGGCACGTTAAAGCGATCGTAAAACGCTTTCTCGAACGGCAGAAACGCCAGCACCATATCGGTATTGCGGCCAATCTTAAAGACGCGCTTCTGACGCCATGCCCAGACGGAAGGGCTGACGTAGTGCACGGTACGAATACCGGCGCGCTTCAGGTTGCCTTCCAGGGTGATATTAAAATCTGGCGCATCGATACCCACAAATACGTCAGGGCGGAGCGCGGTGAAGCGCTGCGTCAGGTCTTTGCGGATGGTCAGCAGGCGTCGCAGGCGGCCCAGCACTTCGACAATGCCCATGACCGCCAGCTCTTCCATTTCGTACCAGACTTCGCAGCCTTCTGCCTGCATCAGCGGACCCGCTACGCCAACAAAGCGTGCATCAGGATGACGCGCTTTCAGCGCGCGGATCAGACCGGCACCAAGAATATCGCCGGAGGTTTCTCCGGCGACCAGGGCAATCGTTAAGGGACGCACTGACATGAATTAACGGATCAATCCACGGGTTGAACGGGCGAAGAAATCAAAGAACGGCTGGACTTCGCTGTGCTGCTGCGCCAGCGCCTCGATTTCAGGCTTTACCTCATCCAGCGTTTTACCACTGCGGTAGAGCAGCTTGTAAGCGTTGCGAATAGCATGCAGCGCCTCTTTGCTGAAGCCGCGACGCTTGAGACCTTCAATATTGACGCCAAACGGCGTGGCGTGGTTACCCTGCGCAATAATGTATGGCGGAATATCCTGCGCCACGCCGGAACAACCGCCAACCATAACGTGAGCGCCGATAGTGCACCACTGGTGCACGGCCGTCACGCCGCCGATGATCGCAAAATCATCCACGGTAACGTGGCCGCCCAGCGTCACGTTATTTGCCAGAATGCAGCGGCTGCCGATCACGCAGTCGTGTGCAATGTGCGCATTCACCATCAGCAGGTTGTCGCTGCCAACTTTAGTCAGTCCGCCACCCTGCGTGGTGCCGCGATGAATGGTCACGCTTTCGCGGATCCGGTTGCGATCGCCGATTTCGGTGCGGGTAGGCTCACCCGCATATTTCAGATCCTGGTTTACCTCACCAATAGAGACAAACTGATAGATCTGGTTTTCTTCGCCGATGCGCGTATGGCCATTAACCACAACGTGTGATTTCAATACCGTACCTGCGCCAATTTCCACGTCAGCGCCCACAATACAGAAGGGACCGATATGAACATTTGCACCCAGTACAGCACCCTCTTCAACGATGGCGGTCGGATGGATGGTGGCGGTTGAATCAATCACTAATTATGCCTCCCGGCTACGGGCACACATCATGGTCGCTTCACAGACAATTTTACCATCCACTGTAGCAACGCCTTTAAAACGTGTCAGACCACGACGGGTTTTTTCGAAGGTGACTTCCATGATCATCTGGTCACCTGGTACTACCGGGCGCTTGAAGCGGGCTTCATCGATACCGGCAAAATAATAGAGCTCGCCAGGTTCCAGTTTGCCAACGCTTTTAAACGCCAGAATACCGGTCGCCTGCGCCATCGCTTCTAAAATCAGAACGCCTGGGAAAATCGGTTTACCAGGGAAGTGCCCCTGGAAAAACGGTTCATTAACAGAAACGTTCTTTACCGCACGCAGATATTTGTGCTCTTCAAAATCCAGCACGCGATCCACCAGCAAAAACGGATAGCGGTGCGGCAGCAGTTCTAAAATCTCTTCGATTTTCAGAGTATGCGTTTCAGTAGTCAAAATACTCTTCCTGTCCTAAAAAATCTGATGGCAACAATAACACGGCCTGCACCGATCAAAATGATCTTTCGCAGGCCGCAAATCAGTTCGGTGGCGTTCGCTTCTCTGCGCTACCTGCCGTCCTTTACCACACTGAAGGGCAAAAGCAGGCAGGCGGCATTATTATGAAAGCGGGTCGCGCGGATGTGCTTAGCTGTTTTTATCAACTTTGCGTTCGATGGCTTTCAGACGTTTGCTTATGTCATCGATATTCATCACCAGCGCTGCCGTTTTACGCCAGGCTTTGTTCGGTTGCAGTGGGATCCCTGAGGAGTAAACCCCCGGCTCTGTAATGGGACGCATTACCATGCCCATACCGGTTACGGTTACTTTATCGCAGATCTCCATATGGCCGTTAATGACGCTGGCGCCGCCAATCATACAGTAACGTCCAATCTTCAGGCTACCGGCCATGATCACACCTCCCGCAACGGCTGTATTGTCACCAATTACAACGTTGTGGGCAATCTGACACTGGTTGTCTATGATAACACCATTGCCGATCAGAGTGTTATCCAGCGCACCGCGATCGATAGTGGTGCAGGCACCAATCTCTGTCCGGTCACCGATGATGACCGTGCCGAGCTGAGGGATTTTCACCCAGTTGCCGCGATCGTTAGCATACCCGAAACCATCTGCACCGATGACAGTGCCTGACTGAATCAGACAATCCTGACCAATCTGAATCTCATGATAAATCGTCACGTTGGCCCAGAGGCGCGTGCCGCTGCCAATCCGGCTCTTTTTGCCGACAAAGCAGCCTGCACCAATCACGACGTTGTCACCCAGCTCAACGCCAGACTCAATCACCGCGTTCGCCCCTACCGACACATTTTGTCCCAGCGAGGCGGAAGGATCGATCACCGCGCTGGGCGCGATATTCTGCGCGGGCTGCGGCGTGGTGTCCAGCAGTTGTGCCATGCGGGCATAGGTAAGATAGGGATTTTTCACTACCAGGGCGGCAGTATTGCACCATTCCAGATCCGCTTCCGTCAGCACCACGGCTGACGCCTGAACGCTGGCGAGCTGCTCGCGGTAGCGGCTGTTGGCAAGAAAAGTGATTTGACCAGGGGTGGCGGATTGCATAGAAGCAATGCCGGAGATGACGATATCGCCATCTCCGTGCAATTCTGCATCCAACTGCTGGGCTAAATCAGCCAGTCGAATTGATGACATCGATTATTTAACCTGTTTCAGCACGTCAGCAGTAATGTCTTTCGCATTAGCAGCATAGGCTACGGCGTTAGCATCAATCACGACATCATAACCATCGCTGTCTGCCACTTTCTTCACGGCATCCTGGATACGGCTCAGCAGTTTGTTACGCTCTTCCATCTGGCGACGACGGTTATCCTGTTCGAAAGCCTGGGCTTTGCTGGAGAAGGCTTCGCGCTGGGACATGATGTCTTTTTCCATGCGGCTGCGCTCGCTCGCCTTCATGGTAGAAGCATCACGCTGCAGTCTCTGCATTTTGGTCTGCAGATCGCGTTCCTGGCCCTGCAGCTCAGTTGCGCGGCCTTTGAACTCATTTTCAAGCTGTTTAGCAACGGTCGCACGTTGCGGTAACTGCTGGAAAATGCTGGACACGTTTACCACTGCAATTTTGTCAGCAGCCTGAACGCCAGCGGAAACCGCTAAAGCAAGACCCAGACCTGCGGCACACAACAACTTTTTCACTATAAACTCCTTACCATCAACGTTTGTGTCTGCGACACAGTGTTTGGCTCGCTTAGCGCTTTGCTGCGCTAAGCTATGCCGTACTTCGCTTCCGCTTCCCTGCTCAGAACATTACCAGGTTTTACCAATGTTAAACTGGAACTGCTCTGCTTTGTCTCCCTCGACTTTCTTCACCGGCTGGGCATAGGAGAAGACCAGCGGGCCCAGTGGCGACATCCACTGCAGCGCCAGGCCTGCAGAGACGCGAATGTTGTTAGGATCGCTGTAGTCCGGAATATCCGCAGCGCGGGTGGCTGCCGTATTCTGCCAGTTGGTATCCCAGACGGTACCGGCGTCCACAAACAGTGAAGTGCGCACAGAGTTAGCGTACTTCTCGCTCAGGAACGGCGTTGGCGTGATCAGCTCGAGGCTGGCAATCGCCATTGCGTTACCGCCTACTGCATCATCTGACTTACAGATCCCGTTTGGATCGGTCAGATTACACGATGAGGAGCGATCGTTGAGGTAAGCGGCTTTCGGACCAATCGTATTGGAACGGAAACCACGTACCGTGCTGGAGCCGCCGGCGTAGAAGTTCTCATAGAACGGCATCTCTTTATCCCCGATGCCGTCTCCATAGCCCACACGACCACGCCCCAGGACTACCCAGGTGCCGTCACGGTTCAGCGGCACATACTGCTGCGTATCCAGCGTCGCTTTATAGAACGCGTTGTCTGAACCTGGAATCGTCACCTTACCGTTCAGGTTGGTGCGGTTACCGCGCGTCGGGAAGAAGCCGCGATCCAGCGTATTGTAGGTCCAGCCATAGTTAAAGGTAAAATCATCCGCAGAGAAATCGCCTTTATTATTGAGTCCCTGTGGACGCCCGACCGAGTCGAGGTAACGCCACATTGCTACCTGCGGCCGCATGTTCGACAGATCGTTATGCACATAGCCTAAGCCAACGCGCAGGGTGTTGTTCTCATTAACCGGGAAGCCGAGCGTGCCATCAACACCGTAACTCTTGTTGGTGTAGTCTGACAGATCGGCATCGTCCGCTTTAAAGTCGTTATAGAACAGGCGACCGCCCAGACTCACGCCGTCAACCGTAAAGTAGGGATCGGTCAGTGAGAATTCAGCATAGGTCTGATAATCATTTTTGGTACCGCTGATACTAACGGTATTACCGGTACCGAGCCAGTTATCCTGGGTAACACCCACCTGGAAGCTGACGCCGCTTTCTGTTCCGTAGCCCACGCCAAAGTTAAAGGTACCGGTGTTGCGCTCTTTAACTTTGTAGACCACATCCACCTGATCCGGCACGCCTGGTACGCGCTGCGTATCCACATCAACCGTTTCAAAGTAACCGGTGCGGTTCAGACGCTCTTTACCCTGATCAACCAGATCGCTGCCCAGCCATGCGCCTTCCATCTGACGCATCTCACGGCGCAGTACAGCATCTTTTGAGGTGTCGTTCCCTTCAAAACGGACTTTACGCACGTAATAGCGATTACCGGCATCAACGTTAATATGCAGCTTAACGGTTTTGTCAGCGTCGCTGATTTCCGGCTGCGTCACGACGCGCGGATAGGCATAGCCATAGCGGCCCAGCAGCTTTTTGATATCATCTTCCATCTGCGTCACTTTGGTGCCGTTGTAAAGCTCACCATTCGGGATTTTGGTCAGATGTTCAATTTCTGCTGAGTGGCCTGCCATGCTGCCGTTCACAATCACGCCGGCGATTTTATACTGGTCGCCTTCGTTGATGTTGACGGTGATGTAGATGCCTTTTTTATCCGGCGTCAGGCTGACCTGAGTCGAGTCGATATTAAAGCGCGCATAACCGCGATCCAGATAGAAACTGCGCAGCGTCTCAAGGTCGCCGGCCAGCTTCTGCTTCTGATATTTGCGATCGCCAACCACGTTCCACCACGGCACTTCATCACGCAGCTGGAAGCGGGAGATCAGTTCATCAGAGCTGAACGCTTTGTTACCCACGATGTTGATCTGCTGAATTTTGGCAGAGACACCTTCCTGGAAAACAAATTTCAGATCCACGCGGTTACGCGGCAGCGGTGTGGCAATCGCTTTTACGCTGGCGGTGTATTTGCCGACGCTGTAGTAGAAATCTTCCAGTCCCTTCTCGATTGAAGAGAGCGTGGTGCGATCCAGCGCTTCGCCGACGCGAACGCCTGACGCTTCGAGGTTCTGCTTCAGCTGATCCTCTTTCACCGCCTTGTTACCGGAGAATGTGATGCTGGCAATAGTCGGACGCTCTTTAACCTGAACAATCAGGGTCGTTCCGTCACGTAAAACCTGCACATCTTCAAAATTGCCGGTGGCAAACAGTGAGCGAATGGTGTTTCTGATATCATCATCATTCACCGTATCACCGACGCGTACCGGCATGCTGAGCAGAGCCGCGCCGACGGCGACTCGCTGGAGACCTTCGAAATGAATGTCGTTCACCACGAAATCGTCTGCACCGTAAACGGTGGCGCTGCTAAACAGCAGCGACGCTATGAGCAACTTTTTCATCGCCATCGTTGTTATGCGTTTTCCTAACACATCCCGCACCTGTCTGCGTTCCAGACGTTACAGGCGAGAGAAATCATTGAAAAGTGCAAGCCCCATTAACAGCACCAGCAGAATTGAGCCGATGCGATAACTGAAGTCCTGAACTCGCTCGGACACCGGTCCTCCTTTGATCTTTTCGATCGCCAGAAAAAGCAGATGCCCACCATCTAAAACCGGTAACGGAAACAGGTTGATGATGCCCAGATTGACGCTTATCAGCGCCAGGAACATCAGATAATAAATCACCCCGTACTCCGCTGATAAACCGGCACCCTGCGCAATCGAAATCGGGCCGCTCAGGTTATTCAGCTTTACATCACCTGTAATCAGCTTACCCAGCATCGACACCGTAAGCTTCATCAGCTGCCAGGTTTTGACGCCTGCCTCACCGATAGCGGCCACCGGCCCATACTGTTTCACCGTTTTATATGCGTCAGGCAGCGGCTGCACGCGCGGAATAACGCCGGCGAATCCCTCTTCAGGCTTGCCCGGCTTCGCGGCTGGCGTCAGCGTCAGAGAGTGCCGGGCGCCATTTCGCTCAACCTCAAGCGCCATCGGTTTACCCGGATTATCCCATACCTGCCCGGCAAATGCCTGCCACTGCGTTAACGGCTGACCATCGACTTTAACGATCCTGTCGCCCGCTTGCAAACCGGCAGCGCTGGCGGGTGAATCCGCCTGTATTTCTGCCAGCGTGGTTTCAATCTGTGGCCCGCGTGGACGAATGCCGAGCGCTACCACCGGATCCTGCTTGTCTGGCTCAAACTGCCAGTCACGCAGGTCGACCCGCTTCTGCTGGGTTGCGCTTTCGCCAAACTGAGAAACGGTCAGCGTGGTACTCTCATCGCCGATTTTCCCAATCAGGGCCATGCGCACAGCATCCCAGTCAGGCGTTTCGATACCGTCAACTGCGTTAAGTTCCATGCCTGACTGAATTTGCGCTTCCGCTGCGACGGAGCCGCTCACAATTTCGCCAACCACCGGCCGTACGCCGGGCACGCCATGCATAAAGACCAGCCAGTAAGCGAAGATAGCGAAGAGGAAATTGGCAACCGGCCCCGCGGCGATGACGGCAGCACGCTGCAGCACGGTTTTGTTGTTAAACGCCTCGTGACGGCGCTCAGCGGAAACGCTCTCTACGCGCTCATCCAGCATTTTGACATAGCCGCCGAGCGGGATCAGCGCAATAACATACTCTGTCCCCTGCCGGTCAGTCCGTCGCCAGAGCGCCTTACCGAAACCGATAGAAAAGCGTTCGACATAGATGCCGCACCGGCGTGCCACCCAGAAGTGGCCAAACTCATGCACGGTGATCAGCACGCCCAGCGCGACGATGAAAGCAGCAAAACTCCAGAGAATGCTTAACATAGTTGCTGCTCCTAGAGGGTATGAAACACCAGCAGCAGCAGGCAGGCAAATACCGGCACGGCCGCTGTGAGGCTATCGATACGATCGAGGATACCACCGTGGCCGGGGATAAGATTTCCGCTGTCTTTAATGCCCGCTTCACGCTTAAACATACTTTCAGTGAGATCGCCCAGTACTGAGGCGAGCGTGGCAACAACGGCACACGCAATCAGCGTGCCCGGCGCCACCGTCAGCGGAGCCAGCAGCGCAAACAGCCAGGCGATGATAGCGGAGGAGAGCAGCCCGCCAAAAAAGCCTTCCCAGGTTTTACCCGGCGAGACTTTAGGCGCCAGCTTGTGTTTGCCGAACAGCCGACCAAACATATAGGCACCCGAGTCCGCGCCCCATACCAGCAGCATAACGAACAGGAGCCACCAGGCGCCGGCGAAGTGATCAATGTCGTAGTGATACTGGCGCAGCGCGATCATGCCACAGAAAAACGGGACGATAGTCAGCACGCCAAACAGCAGACGAAGCGGACGCGAGCCGCGCCAGAGTGCGGCAGAGGCGGGATAGAACAGCACCAGAAAGAGAGCAACGACCCACCAGCCAAGTGCGGCCCAGAGCGAGCTTTCCAGCTGAGGCTGATGCGCATCGTGAGAATAGGACGGTAAGGTAAACAGCATCGCTGCCAGCAGCAGGCCACAGAGCAGCGCCAGCCAGACGCGCTGCTGACGGGTAGCCATACCGGCCAGCTGCCCCCACTCCCAGGCGGCGAGCATGCAGATAGCAATCGTAGTAATCGCGAAACCAGACAGCGGTAACCAGAATAGCGCAGCGATCACCAGCGGAATCAAAATAAACGCGGTGATCAGACGAGACTTCAGCAAAGGTTACCCCCAGGTAGCTCAGGCGCCGCCTGGTGCAGCGCCGCCATAGCGTCGCTCCCGCAGAGAGAATGCATTCAGTGCACCTTCAAAAACATGTTCATCAAAATCAGGCCAAAGAACATCGGTAAACCAGAACTCAGCATAGGCTATCTGCCACAGCAGGAAGTTGCTGATTCGATGCTCTCCCCCGGTCCTTATCACTAAATCCACCGGCGCCAGCTCCTGCATACAGAGGTAGGGAGCAAGGCTTTCTTCGGTTATCTGGTCAGGACGCAGTAGCCCTTCCTGAACCTGTTCGGCCAGTTTCCTGGCACCCTGGATAATATCCCAACGGCCGCCATAGTTGGCAGCAATGTTGAGGGTCAGTCCATTATTTTGTTGAGTCAGTTCCTCGGCGCGGCGAATGCGTTCCTGAATACGACCAGAAAAACGGCTGATATCACCAATAATGCACAGACGTACATTATGTTTATGCAGGCTCTTTACTTCACTGTCGAGAGCCCAGATAAATAATTCCATTAACGCCGTCACTTCCTGCGGCGGTCGGCTCCAGTTTTCACTGCTGAACGCATAGAGCGTTAACGCTTCCAGCTTGTGGCTGACCGCAAAGCTGACGGCACGGCGAACCGATTTTACCCCGGCTTTGTGGCCTGAAATACGCAGTTTGCCCTGATTTTTTGCCCAGCGACCATTACCATCCATAATGATGGCCACGTGACGTGGTGTGCAGTACGACCCGTCATCGATTGTATTGTGATTGTTGGACGACATAACGCGTAATAATTCCTTTCATCAGAAATGCTGTGTTTTCTGAATACATTGCGCCTGCGGCAAAGGCCGGCCCGTAAGCCGGATGACATCGAAACAATGTCGTGCCGTAAAACGCGAGCGACTATACCATTTTCAGCCAGAGCGAACAAATAGCGGGGCTATCAGCCAGCCAGAGTGACGCGTGACAGCAGTGCCTTTGCATGCTGCCGCGCCAGTCGATCGATTTCCAGCACCTCATCAATACTGGCTGGCTCCGGCGAGCTGAGCGTAGCCAGTACTTCGCTGTTGAGGGCGGCAATATCGGTAAAGCGAATCTGATGCTGCAAAAACGCTGCTACCGCGATTTCATTTGCTGCATTCAGCGTCGTCGTGGCCGCCTGCCCTGCAGTACACGCATCGATTGCCAGCTTCAGGCAGGGATAGCGTACGTAATCGGGTTCAGCAAACGTCAGCGCTTTCATTCGGGTGAAATCAAGCGGCGTGACGCCAGCGGCGATACGTGCAGGCCATGCCATGCTGTGAGCAATCGGTGTGCGCATATCAGGCGATCCCAGCTGCGCCAGCACGCTGCCGTCACAATAACGCACCATAGAGTGGATCACCGACTGCGGGTGCAGGATGACCTCCATTTGCGCGTCAGTGGCGTTGAACAACCAGCGGGCTTCAATGTATTCAAGACCTTTATTCATCATAGTGGCCGAATCAACGGAGATTTTGCGCCCCATTGACCAGTTCGGATGCGCACAGGCCTGATCCGGCGACATAGCAGCCAGATCTGCCAGTGGCGTGTCACGAAAAGGACCACCCGATCCCGTGAGGAGAATCGAGTCGATCCCGTTCTCCCGCAGATCAGCGTACCCCAACTGATGCTGTATGGAAGCGGGCAAACTCTGAAAAATGGCATTATGCTCGCTATCGACCGGCAGCAGCTGCGCCTGATGCTGACGCACAGCCTCCATAAACAAGCGGCCGCACGTGACAAGTGACTCCTTGTTAGCCAGCAGCACGGTTTTTCCGGCACGAATCGCTGCCAGCGTTGGCTGCAGGCCCGAGGCGCCGACAATCGCCGCCATCACCTGATCAACCTCATCCAGCGCCGCCAGATCGCAGGCTGCCTGAACGCCGGAGAGCACTTCGGTATCGACGTTGAGTGCTCTCAGTCGCTCACGCAGGTCGGCAGCGGCGGTCTCATCAGACATCGCCGCATAGCGCGGCCGGAACTGCTGGCACTGCTCAGCCATCAGCGCAGCATTCTGCCCTGCGACCAGCGCCGTAACCTGATAGAGATCGGGATTCGCGGCGACAACCGCCAGCGTACTGGTGCCAATTGAGCCGGTGGATCCCAGAAGAGTTAATTGCTTCATCATGCTATCCCTGTGAAGTCATCATAGGTGCCCGCAACGGCGCCAGGCACAATGTAAAACGCCGCCAGAGTGCATTCGGTACGAATACGGCTCTGAACGGCGTTTTATATCTGTTACAGGCAGGCGCTTACCTGCCTCCAGCAGATACAGATCGGGCTGACAGACTCAGAAGTCCATCAGCTCCTTCTCTTTTTCTGCCAGCGCAGCATCAACATGCTTGATGTGAAGGTCGGTCATTTTCTGGATATCATCCTGTGAACGACGTTCGTCATCTTCGCTGATCTCTTTATCTTTCAGCAGCGCTTTGATCTTATCGTTGGCATCACGGCGAACGTTACGCACGGAAACACGCCCCTGCTCTGCTTCGCCACGAACGATTTTGATCAGATCTTTACGGCGCTCTTCTGTCAGCGCCGGCAGCGGAACACGGATGTCGGTGCCGGCTGAACTTGGATTCAGGCCGAGGTCGGACGTCATGATCGCTTTCTCAACGGCCGGACCCAGAGAGCGATCGAACACGTTGATTTTCAGCGTACGGGAATCTTCTACCGTTACGCTGGCGAGCTGACGCAGTGGCGTAGGTGTACCGTAGTATTCCACCACAATGCCGTCGAGCAGTGAAGGTGAAGCACGACCGGTACGCACTTTGCTGATGGTGCTTTTGAATGCTTCCACGCACTTGTCCATGCGTGTTTCGGCATCTTTTTTAATATCGTTAATCACGTTAAAACCCTTGGATTCGGTTTGACCTGGCCATTTCCGCACGCGTCGGAACTGGTATCGATAAACATCGATCATCCTGCTACCTGCTGCTGACGTACAAGCCGCCTGCAACATCGATTATGTCAGGTAGTGGCGCAGCGTCAGGCACTGCGCTATCAGAATATACCTTATTTTACCTTGCGTCGGATATTAATGCGTAATCAGGGTGCCTTCTTTTTCACCCATTACCACGCGACGCAGTGCGCCAGGCTTATTCATGTTGAAGACGCGAATCGGCAGTGCGTGGTCACGCGCCAGCGTAAAGGCGGCCAGATCCATAACTTTCAGCTCTTTTTCCAGCACTTCAGCGTAGCTGAGCTGATCGTACAGCGTCGCGTCCGGATTTTTCACCGGATCGGCTGAGTAGACGCCATCTACTTTGGTCGCCTTCAACACGACGTCCGCTTCAATCTCAATGCCGCGCAGGCAGGCAGCAGAATCGGTAGTAAAGAACGGGTTGCCGGTACCGGCAGAGAAGATCACCACGCGGTTATTACGCAGCAGGCTGATCGCTTCAGCCCAGCTGTAGTTGTCACAGACGCCGTTAAGCGGGATGGCAGACATCAGGCGTGCGTTCACATAGGCGCGGTGCAGCGCATCACGCATTGCCAGGCCGTTCATGACGGTCGCCAGCATACCCATGTGGTCGCCTACTACGCGGTTCATGCCCGCCTGAGCGAGGCCTGCGCCACGGAACAGGTTACCACCACCAATCACCACACCTACCTGGATGCCCAGCTCAACCAGCTCTTTCACCTCTTGCGCCATGCGGTCAAGCACGCTCGCGTCGATACCAAAACCTTCGGCACCCTGCAGGGCCTCGCCGCTCAGTTTCAGTAGGATACGTTGGTATACAGGTTTTGCGTTGGTCGCCATGGTCAATTCTTCCTGGAGGATAAGATGAATGAGAAGTTAAATCTGGTGGATCATCCGCTTAGCGCGTCAAAAAAGCTATTGGGATGAGACTGAAAATTACTGCGCCAAAACGCAGACAAAAAAGAACCGCCTCGCGGCGGTTCCGGTCACTCATTAAGACTGTTTGGACATCGCAGCCACTTCAGCTGCAAAGTCGGTTTCAACTTTCTCAATGCCTTCGCCCACTTCAAAGCGGATGAAGTTGATGACATCTGCGCCTTTCTCTTTCAGCGCCTGACCCACAGTTTTGCTTGGGTCGATAACGAAAGCCTGACCAGTCAGAGAGACTTCGCCGGTGAATTTCTTCATACGGCCTTCAACCATCTTCTCTGCGATCTCTTTTGGCTTGCCAGACTGCATCGCGATATCCAGCTGTACCTGGTACTCTTTCTCAACCACGTCAGCAGAAACATCTTCTGGCTTAACGAACTCTGGCTTGCTTGCCGCAACGTGCATTGCGATCTGCTTGCTCAGCTCTTCATCAGCAGCGGTGGTAGAAACCAGAACGCCGATACGCGCGCCGTGCTGGTAGCTGTTCAGCTGAGCGCCTTCCAGTACTGCTACGCGACGGATGTTGATGTTCTCACCGATTTTAGCAACCAGTGCAACACGCTCTTCTTCGAACTGTGCTTTCAGCGCTTCAACGTCGGTGATTTTGCCGGCAGTAGCTGCATCCAGAACTTTGTCAGCAAACGCCTGGAAACCGCCATCTTTAGCAACGAAGTCAGTCTGGCAGTTAACTTCCAGAATCACACCGTAACCATCAACGATTTTGGTTTTGATCACGCCGTCAGCTGCAACGTTACCTGCTTTTTTCGCAGCTTTGATTGCGCCAGACTTACGCATGTTTTCAATTGCCAGCTCGATGTCGCCGTTCGCTTCGGTCAGCGCTTTTTTGCAGTCCATCATGCCTGCGCCAGTACGCTCACGCAGTTCTTTTACCAATGCAGCGGTAATTTCAGCCATTCCAGAATCCTCGGTTCGTTTCCGGGTGCGTGCGCACGCGCAGAAACCTGTTGCGGAAAATTTACTCTGCCCCGCCAGCCCGTAACAGGGAGCGCGACAGACGGAGATAAATAAAAGGGGCCTGTGCGGCCCCTTATACAGATAACATCTGATGTCTAAGGGCTCTCAGAAAGAGCAATCCTTATTAAGCGTTTTCTAAAGACGCGTCTTCAGCCTGCTCAGCCAGGTCCTGTGAACGGCCTTCGCGCACGGTAGTGGCAACAGCAGTCAGGTACAGGCTTACAGCACGGATCGCATCGTCGTTACCAGGGATAACGAAATCAACGCCATCTGGATCAGAGTTGGTATCAACGATAGCAAATACCGGGATACCCAGGTTGTTTGCTTCTTTGATTGCGATGTGTTCGTGGTCAGCATCAACAACAAACAGCGCATCTGGCAGACCGCCCATGTCTTTGATACCCCCCAGGCTGTTTTCCAGCTTGGCCAGCTCACGAGCACGCATCAGTGCTTCTTTCTTGGTCAGTTTGTCGAACGTGCCGTCCTGAGACTGAGTTTCCAGATCTTTCAGACGTTTGATTGACTGACGAACGGTTTTCCAGTTAGTCAGCATACCACCTAACCAGCGGTGGTTAACGAAGAACTGGTCGCAGCTCAGAGCTGACTCTTTTACCGCTTCAGCAGCAGCGCGCTTGGTACCAACGATCAGGATTTTACCTTTGCGAGAAGAGATCTTCTGCAGCTCAGCCAGAGCGTCGTTGAACATTGGTACAGTTTTCTCAAGGTTGATGATGTGAACCTTGTTACGTGCACCAAAAATGAATGGCTTCATTTTTGGGTTCCAGTAACGGGTCTGGTGACCGAAGTGAACACCAGCCTTGAGCATGTCGCGCATGGAAACAGTTGCCATGATTACCTCTAAAGTATGTTTGGGGTTGGGCCTCCATGTATCCCATACGACCGACCTCTTTCAAGGCACCCCGGCGTATGTGTCGATACATGTGTGTTTTAGTACACATAATGAGATTTATGCGCTTCCTGCCGTCTCGCTTTCGTAAGACAGCAGAGAATCGTCGGCGCGCTTTATACCATAACAGGTATAAATACGCCAGCGGTTGTTAGCGCAAAACGTGTGCGGCAATCCCGATTTGGCAGCCCATTTGCTGCCTGCTAACATGACTGCCACAGAACTCATTATTGTCGAAAATTTCGGCGATTGCGGAAAAATTCATGGCTATCTCAATTAAAACTCCTGACGAAATCGAAAAAATGCGCGTGGCGGGCCGCCTGGCCGCTGAAGTGCTGGAAATGATCGCCCCTCACGTTGTGCCGGGTGTGACCACCGGTGAGCTTGATCGCCTCTGCCACGAGCACATCACACAGCAGCAGCAGGCGGTTTCTGCCTGCCTTGGCTATCACGGCTTCCCTAAATCGGTCTGCATCTCGGTAAACGAGGTGGTGTGCCACGGTATTCCCAGCGACGATCGCGTCCTGAAAGAGGGTGATATCGTGAACGTTGATGTCACCGTCATTAAAGATGAGTATCACGGTGATACCTCAAAAATGTTTATCGTCGGCAAACCCACTATCCTCGGCGAGCGCCTCTGCCGCGTGACGCAGGAGAGCCTCTATATCGCTCTGCGTCTCGTTAAGCCAGGCATTCGCCTGCGTGAGCTGGGACGCGCGATCCAGCAATACGTTGAGGCGCAGGATTTCTCCGTGGTGCGTGAGTATTGCGGTCACGGTATTGGCAAAGGCTTCCATGAAGAGCCGCAGGTGCTGCACTATGACGCCGACGACAGCGGTGTGGTGCTGCAGGCCGGCATGACGTTTACCGTGGAGCCGATGGTTAACGCAGGCGATTACCGCATCCGCACCATGAAGGATGGCTGGACGGTGAAAACCAAAGATCGCAGCTTGTCCGCGCAGTATGAGCATACTATTGTGGTGACAGAAACTGGCTGTGAGATTCTGACGCTGCGTGAGGATGACACTATTCCGGCGCGGCTGGAAAACGTCTGATCCTCTCTCTGCTACCCACTGAGCCGGCTTAATGCCGGCTTTTTAATGCGCGAAGGGGCATGTTGATGAGCGGTAACGTGACCGAGGCAGTACACAAAATTCTCACCGATTCACCCGCCGGCTGGGCTGACGACGCGCTAACGCGTGAACAGCTGAAAGCCGCGCTGGAGCAGTTTCAGCACGCGCTGAGCCTCGCCTTTGATGCCGGCAGCGACGTGGAGTCGCTGATCGACACGCGCACGCTGTTTATCGATCGTCTGCTGCGACGGCTGTGGCGTTTCTTCGGTTTTGATACGCTAAGTGATATGGCGCTGGTCGCGGTGGGCGGCTATGGCCGTGGCGAGCTGCATCCGCTGTCGGACATCGACATTCTGATCCTCAGCCGTCAGCCCCTTGATGAGGCCGCCGCGCAGCGCACCTCTGAACTGATCACGCTTATGTGGGATCTGCGGCTTGAGGTGGGACACAGCGTGCGCACGCTTGAGGAGTGCCTGCTGGAGGGCTTATCCGATCTCACCGTGGCAACCAACCTGATTGAGTCGCGCATGCTGACCGGCGACGTTGCGCTGTTTCTTGAGCTGCAGAAGAATATCTTCAGCGAAGGCTTCTGGCCCTCATCGCGCTTTTTTGCTGCCAAAATTGAAGAGCAGCAGGAGCGCCATCAGCGTTACCACGGCACCAGTTACAATCTCGAACCCGATATCAAAAGCAGTCCGGGCGGCCTGCGCGATATCCATACCCTGCAGTGGGTAGCGCGTCGCCATTTTGGTGCCACCACCATGGATGAGATGATGGGCTTTGGGTTCCTGACCGAAGCGGAGCGCAATGAGATCAACGAGTGTCAGGAGTTTCTCTGGCGCATCCGCTTCGCCCTGCATCTGACGCTGCCACGCTACGACAACCGCCTGCTTTTTGATCGGCAACTGACCGTCGCGCATCGCCTCAGCTACTCCGGCGAAGGCAACGAGCCGGTTGAGCGCATGATGAAAGATTTCTACCGCGTAACGCGCCGCATTAGCGAGCTGAACCAGATGCTGCTGCAGCTGTTTGATGAAGCGATCCTCGCCCTGCCAGCGACCGAAAAGCCGCGTGCGCTGGATGATGATTTTCAGCTACGCGGCGACCTGATTGACCTGCGCGACCCGGATCTGTTTCAGCGCGAGCCGCAGGCCATTCTGCGCATGTTTTATGTCATGGTACGCAACGCCTCAATTACCGGGATCTACTCCACTACCCTGCGCCAGCTGCGTCATGCGCGCCGCCATCTGCGGCAGCCGCTGTGCCAGATTGCTGAGGCGCGCCGCACTTTTATGGCGATTCTGCGTCATCCCGGCGCGGTAAAACGCGCGCTGCTGCCGATGCATCGCCATAGCGTACTCTCCGCCTATACGCCGCTCTGGGGCAACGTGGTCGGCCAGATGCAGTTTGATCTGTTTCACGCCTACACGGTGGATGAGCACACCATTCGCGTGTTGCAGAAGCTGGAGAGCTTCGCCGATGAGAGCACGCGGCCAAAGCATCCGCTGTGTGTGGAACTCTGGCCGCGCCTGCCCCAGCCGGAGCTGCTGCTGATGGCAGCGCTGCTCCATGATATTGCCAAAGGCCGCAACGGCGATCACTCAATACTGGGCGCGCAGGATGCGCTGGAGTTTGCTGAGCTGCACAACCTCAACTCCCGGGAGACCCAGCTGGTGGCCTGGCTGGTGCGTCATCATCTGCTGATGTCGGTCACCGCCCAGCGTCGCGATATTCAGGACCCTACGGTGATCCAGCAGTTCGCCGAGATAATGCAGAATGAGAATCGCCTGCGCTATCTGGTCTGCCTCACCGTCTCCGATATCTGCGCCACCAATGAGAGCCTGTGGAACAGCTGGAAGCAGAGCCTGCTGCGCGAGCTGTTTTTTGCTACCGAGAAGCAGCTGCGACGCGGCATGGAAAATAGCCCGGATCTGCGCGAGCGGGTGCGCCACCATCGTCTGCAGGCGCTGGCGCTGCTGCGCATGGAGAACCTCAATGAAGAGCGGCTGCACCATATCTGGAGCCGCTGCCGCGCCGACTATTTTCTGCGCCATACGCCTAATCAGCTGGCGTGGCACGCCCGTCATCTGATTGACCACGACCTCAGCCAGCCGCTGGTGCTGGTCAGCCCGCAGGCGACGCGCGGCGGCACGGAGATTTTTATCTGGAGCCCGGATCGCCCCTATCTGTTTGCCGCCGTAGCGGGTGAACTCGACCGCCGTAATCTCAGCGTGCACGACGCGCAAATCTTTACCAGCCGTGACGGCATGGCAATGGATACCTTTATCGTCCTCGAACCCGATGGCAGTCCGCTTTCACCCGATCGCCACCCGCTGATTATTCAGGCATTACAGCAGGCCATTACGCAGCAGGAGTGGGTGCCGCCGCGTACCCGTCGCCAGTCCGCGCGCCTGAAACATTTCAGCGTGGACACTGACGTGAAATTTTTGCCGACCCACACCGACCGGCGCAGCTATCTGGAGCTGATCGCGCTCGATCAGCCAGGACTGCTTGCCCGGGTAGGTGAAGTCTTTGCCGATCTCGGCGTGTCGCTGCACGGTGCGCGCATCAGCACCATCGGCGAACGGGTTGAGGATCTCTTTATCCTCGCCAATAGCGAACGGCGCGCGCTGAATGCAGAAATGCGCGATGTGTTACAACAACGGTTGACAGAGGCCCTTAATCCAAACGATAAAGTGTCCTGAATCACACTGCACAGATAAATTGAATCCTGTCCGGACACGTCCGGGCATCCGTATGACAGACTCAGGAAATAGCTATGCAACAGTTACAGAGCGTTATTGAATCCGCCTTTGAGCGCCGTGCTGACATCACGCCCGCCAGCGTCGACAGTGCCACCCGTGAAGCGATCAATCAGGTGATTGGTCTGCTGGACAGCGGCGAACTGCGCGTCTCTGAAAAAATCGATGGCGAATGGGTAACGCATCAGTGGCTGAAAAAAGCGGTGCTGCTGTCGTTTCGCATCAATGACAATCAGGTTATGGAAGGGGCTGAAACCCGCTTTTATGACAAGGTGCCGATGAAATTTGCCGGCTGGGACGATGCGCGCTTTAAAGCGGCAGGTTTCCGCGTGGTGCCACCAGCAGCCGTACGCCAGGGCGCTTTTATTGCGCGTAACACCGTGCTGATGCCTTCCTACGTCAACATCGGGGCTTTTGTCGATGAAGGTACCATGGTTGATACCTGGGCCACCGTGGGCTCCTGTGCGCAGATTGGCAAAAACGTGCATCTCTCCGGCGGCGTGGGCATTGGCGGCGTACTGGAGCCGTTGCAAGCTAATCCAACCATCATCGAAGATAACTGCTTTATCGGCGCACGTTCCGAAATCGTTGAGGGCGTGATTGTCGAGGAGGGTTCGGTGATCTCAATGGGCGTTTATATCGGCCAGAGCACCAAAATTTACGATCGCGAAACCGGTGAAGTTCACTACGGCCGCGTCCCGGCTGGTTCAGTAGTGGTCTCAGGTAATCTGCCGTCGAAAGATGGCAGCTACAGCCTCTACTGCGCGGTAATCGTGAAAAAAGTTGACGCTAAGACGCTGAGCAAAACGGGTATCAACGAACTGCTGCGTACTATCGATTAACTTCTCTGAGCGCTTTTCTTACTCATGACGGCACTGGCAACGGTGCCGTCATTTTTTCTTTACACCCCGCCTGATACAACCTGTTTTGCGCCGCAAATTAACTGGTGCGTTTACTTTTCAAACAGTCCATAATTCGCGCCAGTTAACTCCGGACGCGCACTGTCTGACCCGGTTTTTCGTCTAAAGTTTATAAGTATGCCGTAAGCATTCCGGATCCGACCTGGAACGATTGATGACATGTCTGCGCGCTCACTCATTCTCAGAGGAAATTTAAACGCCATGTATGACAACCTGAAAAGCTTAGGTATCAGCAATCCTGAAGACATCGATCGTTACAGTCTGCGTCAGGAAGCGAACAACGACATCCTGAAAATCTATTTCCGCAAAGATAAAGGCGAATTTTTTGCCAAGAGCGTGAAATTCAAATATCCGCGCCAGCGCAAAACCGTGGTGGCCGAACATAACGGTCAGGGCTTCCGTGAAATTCAGGAGATCAGCCCCAACCTGCGTTACGTTATCGATGAGCTGGATCAGATTTGCCAGCGCGATCGGGTTGAGGTGGATCTGAAGCGCAAGATCCTCGACGATCTGCGCCATCTGGAGAGCGTGGTCTCTAATAAGATCGCTGAGATTGAAGCCGATCTCGATCAGCTGACCCGTAACAGCCGCTGATCCGTTTACACATCGCACTCAGGCCAGCGCTGCTGGCCTTTTTTACGCCCGTTCATCCAGCTGCAGCGCCACATACAGCAGCAGCCGGTCGTCGAAATTGCCGAGATCCAGTCCGGTCAGTTCTGAAATCCGGTTCAGACGATACTCCAGCGTATTACGATGAATAAACAGCGCGCGTGCCGTGGCGCCAGGCTGCACGTTATGGCTGAACCAGGCGAGCAGCGTACGCCGTAATAAACCGTTGGTATCGATGCTTCTGAGTTTTTCCAGCGGACGCGCCAGCTCGCTGGCCTGCCAGCCGCCACGCAGGCTGTCGAGCAGTACCGGCAGCACCAGATCCTGATAAAAAAAACTGCGCTGCTCCGGCATACGCTGCTTGCCCACTGACATAGTGGTGCGGGCAGTACGCCACGAGCGCGCAATGCCGCCCGGTCCGGGGAAATAATTGCCCAGCGCAATCCGCATACGCACCTGACCGCTCTCTTTCATACGCTGCAGCAGCTGGTCAACGCGCCGGCGGTGATCGTCGTGATCGTAACGGCCGTGAGCGTTCAGCGCGGGTTTCAGCACCACCATCTCCGTCAGCGATACGATGGCAATGAGGTTATCGCGATCCGGCGTGGTCAGCAGCGTCTGCAGCTGCTGCAGCTCTGACATTGCGCTGTCTACGCCCAGCTGGCCGCTATCCACTTCCACTACCGCCACCACACGCGGCTGGTTAAGATCGATGCCCAGCCGCTGCGCCCATTCGTTCAGCGTCGGCGAGAGTGTGTCGCTGCGGATCAGGTTAAGCACCAGCTCTTCGCGCAGGCGGCTATCCTGCGCCAGCAGATGCAGCAGCCGCGCCTGTTCCAGCATCATCTCCGCCGTCATACAGACCAGTTCGCCGTAATGCCGCAGGGCAGCAGGTTCTCCGGTCAGCCCGATGACTCCCACGATGCTGCCTTCAATGCGCAGCGGCAGATTGACGCCAGGCCGCACGCCGTGCAGATGCTTTGCTACCGCTTCATCAATATCCACCACCCTGCCCTGCGACAGTACCAGCAGCGCGCCCTCGTGCAGCTCGCCGATACGTTCACGATCGCCGCTGCCGATAATGCGCCCGCGCGCATCCATCACGTTGACGTTGCTGTCGATAATTTTCATGGTGCGCGCAACGATATCCTGCGCCAGACGCGCATCAAGATGAGAGGTTGCCATGGATCACTTCCTGAGCAAGGGGCAAACCGACAGAATACGCATCCTGCTGACGGCTGACATTGTGCAATTGCACATAGTGGCGGAGAGATTGCGGAAAATGTTACCGGGCGCACAAAAGAAAAAAGGCGAGCCGCAGCCCGCCCGGTTTATGCAGGGAGAATTACTGCATCAGCAGATAAAGCGACGCGTCACCGCGCAGAATGTTGAGCGCCAGTACCGGCGGTTTCGTGTCGAGAATTTTACGCAGTTCACCCAGGTTATCGATCGCCTGCTGGTTAACCCCGAGGATGATGTCACCTTTCTTCAGGCCGATACGCGCGGCCGCGCTGCCTGCTTTCACGCTGTCAACGCGCACCCCTTTGTGGCCATTGCTCTCCACGTTGCTGAGATCGGCGCCTTCAATACCGGTGTAAATGGTCGCCGACTGCACTTTATCTTTGGTGCTCTGCTGCAGCTCTACCGTCACGCTCTGGGATTTACCCTCGCGCAGCAGACCCAGCTGAAGTTTGGTGCCCGTCGGCAGCGAGCCCACTTCAGCACGCAGGGCAGCAAAGCTGCTCAGCGGCTTGCCATTCAGTGAAACCACGACGTCGCCGGCTTTCACGCCCGCTTTTGCCGCCGCAGAACCAGGCAGAACCTGGCTGACAAAGGCGCCGCGCTGGGCATCAACCTTCATCGCTTTCGCCAGCTCTGAGTTCAGCTCGGTGCCGAGGATCCCCAGCTCACCGCGTTTAACCTGACCAAACTCCACCATCTGCGCCGTCAGGTTTTTCACCATCGAGCTGGGAATAGCAAAGCCGATGCCGATGTTACCGCCATCCGGTGCCAGAATAGCCGTGTTAATCCCGATCAGCTCGCCGTTCAGATTGACCAGCGCACCGCCCGAGTTGCCGCGGTTGATGGCGGCGTCAGTCTGGATAAAGTTCTCGTAATTCTCCACATTCAGGCCGCTGCGGCCCAGCGCAGAGACGATGCCGGAGGTCACGGTTTCACCCAGCCCGTAAGGGTTGCCGATCGCAACGGTATAGTCACCTACCCGCAGCGTATCAGAATCGGCCATTTTAATCGCCGTGAGGTTTTTCGCATCCTGCAGCTGGATCAGGGCAATATCAGACTGCGGATCTTTACCGATGATTTTGGCCTCATAGCGGCGGCCGTCGCTGAGCTGAACCTGAATTTTTGTGGCGTTGTCCACTACGTGGTTGTTGGTAACCACATAGCCTTTCTCTGCGTTAATAATGACGCCGGAACCGAGTGCGCGGAACGGCTGTTTTTGTGCATTGCCCGGTGCGCCATCATCTGCGCCACCGCCACCCTGACAGAGCGGCGATCCCTGAAAAGGCGATCCATCCTGACAGAAAGGCGAATTATCGCCAAAGAACTGCTGAAACTGCTGCGGCATGCGCGGCGTTTTTACCGCAGTGCTGCCTTCAACGTTTATGCTCACCACGGAAGGCATCACTTTTTCCAGCATGGGTGCCAGACTGGGCAGCTGCTGGCTGGAGGAGGACGCCGTTTCAGCGGCAAATACTGCAGCAGGCGCGCACGCCATACTCAGACTCAGTGCCAGCGCACTCAGCATCAATCTGTTTTTTTTCATTCGTTTTTTCTCTCTGAAAGTTGCAGCCTGACCATTGCTGTGGCCGTCATAACGGAGATAAATTTTATACGCAAAAAAGGCGATAAAGTTTTGCCTAAAGGTAAATATTTATGCGTCGTCTTTACAAAACTGGCCCTATTCTACCGCCATCATCCGGCGATATTCGTCCCACGCATAATTATCCGTCATGCCGCTGATATAATCCTGAATAAGGCGGAAGCGATAATAGCGCTCCCATAACAGCCGCTGATATTTATGCTCAACGACGCGCGCGCGCATCTGCTGCTGGTACGCCTTACGATGTTTACCGGAGAGCTTATGGAACAGGCGCGTCTCAATAGGATGGCCCGCCAGATAATCATCATTCATTAAGGTGGTAAATTGCTCATAATTGAGCTGCATCAGCGACTGATAGATCTCCAGCAGGCCTTTAATTACCCGGTAGCCCTGCAGCTCCAGCTGCTCTACTTCAGGATGATTAAATACCTGCTGACGCGCCACGGTTTTAAACAGCTTCAGCAGCCGCCCTTCATCACCATCATCTTCCAGCAGGGCGTGATTAAAATTGCCGGAGAAAATGGCCGGCAGGTTATCGACAAAGCGCCGCACCGCATGGCCTACCAGCAGATTCTGCACGTTTACGCGCAGCGACATAAAAAACTGATCGCTGATGCTGCGCCGTTTTTTCTGATTCGCCTCTTTCCAGGCCTCACCAATGGTGCGGCTAAATGCATCACCGGGAATCAGCGGCCCCCAGGCTTTAACCAGCGCGTGATAGAGCGTATCCACGGTAAATATCGCTTTTTCAACGGCATCATCCAGGTCGGCAATACAGTATGAAATATCATCCGCCGCCTCCATTATCCAGGTCAGCGGATAGCGATGATGTTCCGCCAGATCGGTGGCGACGCGCAGCTCCGCAATATATTCCCGTTCAGAGAGATAAAAGCCGGGTTTTTTCATCAGGACGCTGAATTCAGCCGGCTTCTCACCCTGCCACCAGGCGGGGGCAGTATATTTCAGAATGCAGGCGACCTGGGCATAGCTAAGGTTAAGCTGCAGCAGCGTATGGACCAGCCGAATCGCCTGTGCATTCCCCTCAAAATTGCACAGATCCTGACGAATCATTGCATTCAGTTCGTTAAAGTCAGCCTGCTGTTCGTCGCTGGCCACGCCGGCGACCAGCGGATCCACCAGCTCTGCCGGCAGATTATCTTCGAACCAGTCATTAATCGCCGCTTCGCCAAAATGTCCAAACGGCGGGTTGCCGACGTCATGCAGCAGACAGGCCATCTCGACCAGCGTCTCTGTAGCCCCTTCAAAACCGTCCAGGCCATACTGCTCCAGCCCGCCGCCCTGGGTTTTCAGGGTATGGAGAATCTCCTTGGTAATGTAGCGGCCGGTCTGCTGGACCTCCAGCGAATGAGTCAGCCGCGAGCGTACGGCTGCGTTGCGCTCCAGCGGGAATACCTGGGTTTTTTGCTGCAGCCGGCGGATAGCGGCGGAGTTAATGATCCGGCCCCGATCGCTCTCAAAATGGCGGGTGATCGCGTATTCGCCTTCCGGCGCTTTACGGCTGGTATAAGGGCGCGTGAAACCGATCTTCTTCCTGAAATTAATCGCCACCATAGCGGGCCCTCTTTTTGGTGAATTCATCGCTCTGAAGCCATGATAGACTATGCCTCAGTTTCCTCTTAAACATCTATAAACACAGCGAGATTCTTTATGAAAGCAGGCATTATTGGCGCGATGGAGCAGGAAGTTACCCTGCTGCGTGACAAAATTGAAAACCGTCAGACGCTGAAGCTGGCCGGATGTGAAATCTATACCGGTACCCTGAATGGCGTTGAGGTTGCCCTGCTGAAATCAGGAATCGGGAAAACGGCCGCCGCGCTGGGCACCACCCTGCTGCTGCAGCTCTGCAAACCCGATCTGGTGATCAACACCGGCTCTGCGGGTGGCCTTGCGCCGACGCTGCAGGTCGGGGATATCGTGGTATCTGATGAAGTACGCTATCACGACGCCGACGTCACCGCTTTTGGCTATGTGCCGGGTCAGATGGCAGGTTGCCCGGAAGCGTTTGTGGCCGACAGCCAGCTGGTGACGGCCGCTGAGCAGACAATTAGCGAGCTGCAGCTGAACGCCGTGCGCGGCCTGGTGGTCAGCGGCGACGCGTTTATCAACGGTGCAGAGCCGCTGGCACGCATCCGCTCACAGTTTCCGCAGGCGATTGCCGTAGAAATGGAAGCCACCGCCATTGGTCATGTTTGTCACCAGTTTAACGTGCCGTTTGTCGTGGTACGCGCCATCTCTGACGTCGCCGATAAAACCTCCCACCTGAGTTTTGATGAGTTTCTCAGCGTGGCGGCCAGACAATCCTCTCTGATGACAGAGCGCCTGCTTGCCCGTCTGACGCATGGCTAAGTGGCTGCTCGCCGGGCTGCTGCTGCTCTGCAACGGCCTGGTGTTAGCGGCTCCGCGCGTCATTACCCTCGCCCCGCATCTTACAGAGATGGCCTTTGCCGCCGGTATCACACCGGTGGCGGTCAGCGCCTGGTCCGACTATCCACCCGCTGCCCGGACGCTGCCGCAGGTAGCGAACTGGCAGGGCATCGGCGTTGAGCAGGTGCTGCAACTGAAACCAGACGTGGTACTGGCGTGGCGTGGCGGTAACCCGGCGCGTCAGATTGAACAGCTGCAGCACGCTGGCGTCAGGGTGGTCTGGATCGATCCGCAAAGCCTGGATGAGATGATAGATACCGTGCAGTCGCTGGCGCGCTGGAGCCCGCGGCCTGAACAGGCTGTTTCAGCTGCGCAGGCGCTGCGGGCGCAGGAAGCTGCATTGCGCCAGCGCTACCGGCACGCTGCTCCGGTGGCGCTGTTTCTGCAGTTCGGACAGCAGCCGCTGTTTACCGCTTCGCGTAACACGCTGCAAAATGAGATCGTCACGCTGTGCGGCGGGCAGAATATTTTTGCCGACAGCCGGGTTAGCTGGCCGCAGGTCAGCCGGGAGCAGGTGCTGATACGGCAGCCGCAAGCGATTGTCATCAGCGGCGATACCGCACAGGCCGCCAGCATCACCCGGTTCTGGCGCTCACAGCTCAGCGTACCGGTGATTGCCATTAACCCCGACTGGCTGAGCCGCCCCGGTCCGCGCCTGCTGCTGGCCGCGCAGCAGCTCTGCGCTGCGCTGCATCCGCTAAAAAAATAAGCGCCCGCGCATAAAGTTCAGCCCGCATATGTCGACAATGAAGAGAGCAGGCACGGCAGCCACGTAAGCTACGTGCCCTTTTAGCGCAACGCGCTTTTGACTACACCAGGAATTAATCATGACCCGAGCTGTACTGCTGGCCATTATGCTGGCGGGCGCGGCGTCCGCCATGGCGGCTGGCACCAGCGGCTCGATTGCGGTGTCGCTGACTATCGTGTCACGCTGCACTGTCTCATCCGCCAGTGCACCGGGGCTGCCCGCCGCTGACTGCGCGGGCGGTAGCGGCGCTCAGCCGCGTATTTCCCGGCAGACGCTCACGGGCGATGCGCGCCGGCACGACACAACACAATTAGTCACTATTGAGTGGTAGAACTGGCTGCCGGAACGGCAGCCAGACTGGCATCAGATACTGAAAGAGGAACCACAGCCGCAGGTGGTTTTAGCATTGGGGTTGGTAACAATAAAGCGCGAACCTTCCAGACCTTCGGTGTAGTCCACCGATCCGCCCACCAGATACTGCAGGCTCATTGGATCCACTACCAGCGATACGCCCTGCTTTTCGATGGTCATATCGCCATCGTTCATCTGGTCATCAAAGGTAAAACCATACTGGAAGCCGCTGCAACCGCCGCCGGTGATATAGACGCGCAGTTTCAGCGCCGGATTCTCTTCATCCGCAATCAGATTTTTTACTTTATTAGCTGCTGCATCGGTAAACTGCAAAGGCAGCGCTGCTACGTCATCACTCATGTTTTACTCCGCGTAAACGTCCAGGTCAGAAAACAACCTTAATCACGCTATTATCTGCCAGCCGCCCGGTGCAATCAAGTAGCACCCTTGACACTGTGTGCCCCTGAAATGAACTACAGTTTAAACCCTGCGTGCGCGAGGCCCCTGCTGCGCGCTGCGCGGCGGTTCACCGTCGCGGCATCTTCCCGTAGAATGACGGGATGAATTTTTCCAGACAGCCGGAGCCAAACCATGAGTAAGTCAGAAAATCTATACACCGAAGCACAACGTCTGATCCCGGGCGGCGTGAACTCCCCGGTGCGCGCGTTTACCGGTGTCGGCGGCGTACCTCTGTTTATTGAACGCGCCGATGGCGCCTTTTTGTATGACGCAGATGGTAAAGCCTATATCGACTATGTCGGCTCCTGGGGCCCGATGGTACTGGGCCACAATAACGCGACCATCCGCAACGCGGTCATTGAGGCTGCCGCGCGCGGCCTGAGCTTTGGTGCGCCGACTGAAATGGAAGTGAAAATGGCGGAGCTGGTGTGCGAGCTGATGCCGGGTATGGATATGGTGCGCATGGTGAACTCCGGTACGGAAGCGACCATGAGCGCCATCCGCCTGGCGCGCGGCTTTACCCATCGCGATAAAATTATCAAGTTTGAGGGCTGCTACCATGGTCATGCCGACTGCCTGCTGGTCAAAGCGGGTTCCGGTGCACTCACGCTGGGTCAGCCGAACTCCCCAGGCGTGCCGGCTGACTTTGCCCGCCATACGCTGACCTGCACCTATAACGATCTCGCCTCTGTCCGCACGGCGTTTGAAGAGTATCCGGACGATATCGCCTGTATCATCGTGGAACCGGTTGCCGGCAACATGAACTGTATCCCGCCGCAGCCTGACTTCCTGCCAGGCCTGCGCGCGCTGTGCGACGAGTTTGGTGCCCTGCTGATTATCGATGAGGTGATGACCGGTTTCCGCGTGGCGCTGGGCGGCGCGCAGACCTACTACAACGTGATGCCTGACCTTACCTGCCTCGGTAAAATCATCGGCGGCGGCATGCCGGTCGGCGCATTTGGTGGCCGTCGCGACGTGATGGAAGCGCTGGCACCTACAGGTCCGGTCTACCAGGCGGGCACGCTGTCGGGTAACCCGATTGCGATGGCAGCCGGTTTTGCCTGCCTGACGCAGATTGCTCAGCCAGGCACGCACGCCACGCTGACCGCGCTAACCACGCAGCTGGCTGAGGGCCTGCTGACTGCCGCGCAGGCGGAAAATATCCCGCTGGTGGTAAACCACGTGGGCGGCATGTTTGGTCTGTTCTTCACCGATGCTGAAAGCGTGACCTGCTATGCAGATGTCACTCGCTGTGACACAGAGCGTTTTAAGCGCTTCTTCCATCTGATGCTGAGCGAGGGGATCTACCTGGCCCCCTCCGCCTACGAGGCGGGCTTTATGTCGCTGGCGCACACGCCGGAAGATATTGAGCGTACCGTTGCCGCAGCGCGTCGCTGCTTTGCCCAGCTGTAACGCCGGACTGCTCTGAGGAGCGACCCGCCCTGCCCTGGCAGGCCATAACAAAAAGGTGCGCCACGGCGCACCTTTTTTCTGTCACGCGCGGCGCAGCAGCCAGATGAAATAGGGGGCGCCAAAGAAGGTTGCCATCAGCCCTGCCGGGATCTGATCCGGAAACGCCAGCATCCGGCCGCACCAGTCAGCCACCAGCATCAGCCCGGCGCCGGTTACGCCAGCCATCATCATCTGCGGCAGCGCGCGCCGGAAGCCGAGCATACGCACAATATGCGGTGCCATCAGCCCGATAAAGCTCAGCGGTCCGACCGTCAGCGTCGCGGCGGCGGTCAGCGCGGCGGCCAGCAGCAGCAGCAGCAATCGTGAGGCAGTCAGTGACATCCCCGCGGAGCGGGCGGTGGCGCTGCTAAGCGGCAGCAGCGTCAGCCAGCGGCTTGCCAGCGGTGCCAGGGCGACCAGTATCAGCGCGATGACCGCACTCTGCAGCGCCTGCGGCAGCGAGATGCTATAGGTGGAGCCGGAGATCCAGCTCAGCAGCCCCTCCATGCGCGGATCGCCGCTCGCCAGCAGTAGCATCAGCAGCGTGGCAAACGCGCTGTTCAGCGCCATTCCTGCCAGCAGCATACGCTGCGGTGAAAAGCCCCCCCGGCTGGCAACCAGCATAATGACGCCGAGCGTTAACGCTCCTCCGGCTATCCCTGCCGGCAGCAGCCACGCCAGCGCATCGCCCGGCACAAAAAACAGCATCAGCACCACGCCGCACGCCGCCCCGGAACTGATACCCAGCACTTCCGGGCTGGCCATCGGGTTGCCGGTCAGACGCTGGATCAGCGTACCCGCCACGCCCAGCATCATTCCCACCGCCAGCGCCGCCAGCACGCGCGGTGCGCGCCACGGCAGCAGCTGCTGCAGCATGTCACCGCTTACCCATGCCCAGCCCGTAGCGTTACGGCCAAAACTGATACCCGCAACGGTCAGCAGCAGCAGCACCGCCAGCCCCGTCAGCACCCAGCGCAGCACACGCTGACGCTCGGCCGGCACCCGATCCCCGGCGTTCATCTCCGGCGGCTGAGAGCCGGCACGCAGCCGCGGCAGCAGCCACAGCAGCAGCAGCACCCCGGTCAGCGCCGTCGCCGTGCCGGTCGAAATCTCACGCCAGTACACCGTGAGCAACTGCACCGACTGATCGGCCAGCCACAGCAGCAGTGCACCAATCAGCGGAGCCAGCAGAATGCGGCTGAGCAGCCGCCGCGCACCCAGCATTTTTGCCAGCAGCGGCGCAAATAGCCCAATAAAACCGATAATGCCGGCAATGTTCACCAGCTGCGCGCTGAGCAGAATTGCCAGCGCCAGCGCGGCAACGCGTGCGATGGAAAGCGACAGGCCAAGATTTTTTGCCACGCCATCATCCAGTCCCATCAGCGTCAGCGGACGCAGCAGCGCCAGCGTCAGCACAAACGCCAGCAGCAGCCGGGGCCAGAGCAGCGCCACGTTGTGCCCGTCGAGCTGATTAAGCGCCCCGGTGCTCCAGAGGAACATATTCTGCAGCTGATCGTGATTAAAGATGGCAAAGACCTGATTGACCGCGCCGGCATACAGGCTCAGAACCAGTCCGGCGAGGATCAGCGTCACCGGTGAAAGCCGTCTGCCCCACGCCACGCCAAACACCAGCACGCCGACCAGCAGCGCACCACCTGTCGCCGCAAACTGCTGCGTAAGCTCACCACCCGGCAGCTGCCACAGCGTGGCAACGGTAATGCCCAGCTGAGCGCCGGAGGAGATACCCAGCGTGGCAGGCTCTGCCAGCGGATTACGCAGCACCTGCTGAAACAGCAGGCCCGCCAGTCCCAGTCCGGCGCCGAGCAGCAGCGCCAGTGCCAGACGCGGCAGCAGACTGTAGTGAAAGACCATCTGGCGAATCGCATCGATATCGGGCGTCAAAAACGCCTGCGGCCACTGCGCCAGCGGCAGCGCGTGCTGCAGGTTGATAAAGGTCAGCAGCAGAGCGATAGCAAATATCGCACTCAGCAGCGCGGCGGGAAAAAGAGAGATACGCATTAACGGGACTCCAGCGCGCTTTCCAGCACGCGTACAAATCGCAGGGCTGCCAGCGTGGCACCGTAATACCATACGGCCGGCACGCGCCGGAAGCGGCCAGCACGCACAAACGGCAGCGCCTGCCACAGCGCGGTGCGGGTCACCTGCTGCATATCGCGCTGATTATCGTGGTCAAAGCAGAGCACCTCAACGTTGCCCACTTCAGCCAGCCGCTCCAGGCCGATGACCGCGCTGCCCCAGTAGCTGGTTTCACCCTGCCAGGCACTGGTAAGACCGAGCCGCTGCATGACATCCAGAAACAGGCTGTTCTGCCCGAAAACAATGGCGTGCCGGCTGTCGAGCAGCGACATCAGCAGGATTGGTCGTCCGGCCCATCCCTGCAGGCGCACCCGTGCCGCCGCCAGCTGCTGTCCGGTCTCCTGCAGATGCTGCTCCGCCTGCGCCTCGCGTCCAATGTGCGCGCCCAGCTGCCGCAGCGAGTGTTGCGCGGCGCTGAACGGCTTGCCGTCGCCGCTGTGAAGCGAAAAACCCAGCGTCGGGGCGATATGCTGCAGCGTTTCTGCTGACGGACCAAAGCCGCTGTAGTACAGGATCAGCGAGGGATCCAGCTGCGTCATCAGCTCCAGATTAGGTTCACCACGCAGGCCAAGATCGACGGTGCTGGCGGGCAGCGGCGGCTCGCCAACCCAGATATTGTAGTTGTGTACATCCGCCACGCCGAGCGGTGCCACGCCCAGCGCCATCAGCAGTTCAGCTGAGAGCCACTCCAGCGCCAGAATGCGTGAATTGTCCGGCACGGCAGCACGCAGCGGCGCGCACTGCATAAGCGGCGAGAGCGCCAGCGCCGTCAGCAGACGACGACGGGTCAGTGAGATCATCCCTGCTCCTCAGCGAACAAAACTGACGGGCGCGCCGCCCTGCGGGTGCGGCAGTATGCCCATCGGAATACCGTAGATCGTGCCCAGCACGTCAGCCTGCATGATCGCCGCCGGTTCCCCTTCGGCGATAACCTCGCCCTGACGCAGCGCCACCAGCCTGTCGCAGTAGCGCGCCGCCATGTTGATATCGTGCAGCACGGCAATCACGGTGAGTCCGCGCTCGCGGCTCAGCCGCTGGATCAGCGCCAGCACCTCAACCTGATGCGCAATATCCAGCGCCGACGTCGGCTCATCCAGCAGCAGGCAGCGGCTATTTTGCGCCACCAGCATCGCCAGCCAGGCGCGCTGACGCTCGCCGCCGGAGAGGCTATCCACCAGACGGCCGGCAAAGGGTTTCAGCCCCACCAGCGCAATCGCCTCCTCAACCCGGTTGCGATCTTCCGCGCCGTAACGTCCCAGCGCACCGTGCCACGGATAGCGCCCCATCGCCGTCAGTTCGCGCACCGTCATGCCTTCTGCCGCAGGCAGCTGCTGAGGCAGATAGGCCACCTGACGTGCAAACGCTTTGCTGTTCCAGTGCGCCACCGGTTCGCCGTTCAGCAGCACTTCTCCTGCCGTCGCAGCATGATGGCGCCCCAGCATTTTCAGCAGGGTCGATTTTCCCGAGCCGTTATGGCCAATCAGTGCGGTCACTTTTCCCGGTGTAAACGTAAGCGACAGCGGATGCAGCAGCGTGCGCCCCGGCACGTGAAAGCTGGCACTATCCAGCGCAAAAGTGGTTTCGGCGTAGTGCGAATGCAGCATGGTACTCCCTGGCTAACGGGCGCGGCGCGCCCGGATATCAGTCTCAGAAACGGAAGGTAGCGGTACCCACGATACGGCGCTCAGCGCCCCAGTAGCAGGCGTAGTCGCGGTAGCAGCTGGCGACGTAGTCACGATTGAACAGATTGTTGACGTTGACGCCCACAGTCGAACCCGGCAGGCCGAAGCGACCCAGGTCGTACTTCAGCGCGGCGTCTACCGTGGTGTAAGCGGCGACATCGAAGCTCTGGTTCGCGTTGCTACCGCTGGCATACAATCCTTTGCTTTCACCGACGTAACGCACACCGGCACCGATAGTTACGCCCGATAGCGCCGTGTCATGGAAGGTGTAGTCGCCCCACAGCGATGCCATGTGCTTCGGCACCTGCACCGGCGTGCGGCCTTTCAGCAAGTTATCTTCGGTGTATTCCGCATCGGTATAAGAGTAAGCCGCCGTCAGGTTGATGCTGGCGTTCACCGCGGCTTTCGCTTCCAGCTCCACGCCGCGTGAACGGATTTCGCCGCTCTGCACGCTAAACTGCGGATTATCAGGATCGGCCGTCAGGTTTTTGGTTTTGGTGAGCTGATACACAGCGGCCGTCATAACAATCGGACGATCTTTCGGCACATATTTTACGCCTGCCTCATACTGCTTAGCGCGTGAAGGATCGAACGCCTGACCGTTCCCTGTCGCACCAGCATTCGGGATGAACGCTTCGCTATAGCTGAAGTAAGGTGCAATACCATTATCGAATACGTAGTTAACCCCGCCGCGCCAGGTAAATGCCTGATCATTCTGACGGTCTACGGAATTTTCCACCCGATCGGTAACGGAGTTCATCGCGTAATCGTAGCGGCCACCGAGTGTTAACACCCAGCGGTTCCATTCCATTTGATCCTGCGCATACAGGCCAGTCTGGCGCTGCTGATTTAAATGCTGATAAGGATTGGTATAAGGGGTATAGCTGTCATCACCATATTGCGGATTGAATGGGCTAAGACCACTGGCGACACCAAACTGACCATCAATGTCGTTACGGGTGCGCTGGAAATCAACGCCCAGCAGCAAGGTATGAGCTAAATCACCGGTAGCAAAGTTAGCCTGGGCCTGCGTATCAACCGCGAACTGGTTGAGTTTCTCTTTCGAGAATGCCGCATTACGGGTAATACGTTGATTATCAGGGTTATAACCGAAGCCATAAATGCTGCGGTAATCCGTACGCAGTTCGGCATAGCGCAGGTTCTGCCGCACCGTCCAGGTATCGCTGAAGCTATGCTCAACGCTGTACCCGACCATTTTGGTGTTGCGCGAAATCTTGTTGCTCTCTTCGCCTTCATCAAAATGGGTCGGCAGTTTGTAACTGCTGCCGTCCGGGCGGGTGATGCCCACCACCGTGCCTTCGCGCGGCAGCCAGCCGTAATAGCCGGTTTCCGGTTCATTCTGGAAGTAAGTCAGCAGGTCAAAACGCGTATTTTCGTCCGGACGCCAGCTGAATGAAGGCGCAATGGTGTAGCGCTTCTCTTTGTTCATCGCCTGCTGCGCATCAGCGCTGCGCGCGAGGCCGGTCAGACGATAGCTGTAGACGCCTGCGTCATCGAGCGCGCCGCCGAAATCGAAGCCGGTTGAGAACAGATTGTCATTGCCCATCTGGAACTGCACTTCACGCAGCGTCTCCTGCGTGGGGCGCTTGCTGACCAGCGCCACTACGCCGCCCGGATTACTTTTTCCATAGAGCACCGATACCGGGCCGCGCAGCAGCTCCGCACGCTCCAGGAACCAGGGATCGAGGGCGAATTCTGAGTAGTTGTCGCCCTGCAGTTTCAGGCCATCCAGATACTGATTGGTGTTGGTTTCGCTGAAGCCGCGAATTGAGAGTGCATCAATCACGTCCGAACTGCCGCGGTTACCGGTCAGTACGCCAGGGGTATAGTTGAATGCCCCTTTAACGCTGGTGACGGCATGCATCGCCATCTCTTCCTGCGTCACCACCGAAACCGACTGCGGGTTTTTTTCAATCGGCGTATCGGTTTTGGTGCCGGTGGCGCTCTGCTTCGCCGCAATGGTCGGGGCCGGGCCCCAGGCGCTCTCCTGTGCCACCGTGCCGGTATCGGCAGCGGTGACAACAACAGTCTCTTCTGCCAGCGCCTGCGCGCTCAGCGTACCCAGTGTTAACGCAATAAATAAAGCCAGCGGGCGACGAGGCGTCAGCTCCGGCCGGAAAAAAGTAGTTCGCGCACTCATGAAGGAGTCTCTCAACAGATGAACAATGCGGGCGAATGAAAACGATAATGATTATCAGACGCAAAGATTCTAGGCGAAGCTGCGCGCGATCTGCAAGATGTAATCTGCGCGATTGCCGCAATTACTGCCCGATTGCAGCATCGATTGATCGCGGATAAAAAACCGGAGGCAAAAAAAAGGGCGCCGGAGCGCCCTGTATGAAGGGATGACTTATTTACTGCCGAACATATCTTTGATCCAGCCCGCCACGCCGTCAGAATCCTTTTGCTCATTCTGCGACTGTTGCTGCTGTTGCTGTTGCTGCTCAGGCTGCTGCTGCTGTTGCTGCTGGAACACCTGCTGCTGCTCCATCTGCTGCTGGCAGAGTGCGGCCGGATCCAGCGTCCAGACCGGCAGTGAACGCCAGGTACTGCTGCCAGATCCGCAGACGAAATTACCCGCAGAATCAACGTTCATCTGCGTGATATCCTCCGGCGGCGTCAGGACCAGCGGCATCGGCGCCTGATTATCGAGATAGCGACGGTAAATCTGCATCGCACCGCTGGAGCCATAGAGTTTCGACGTCTGGTTGTTATCACGTCCGACCCAGGTAATCGCCACTTCTTTACCGTCAACACCGGCAAACCAGCTGTCGATCAGATCGTTGGTGGTCCCGGTTTTGCCCGCCAGGTGCGCTTTCGGATAGCGTGCGCCCAGAGCATGGGCGGTACCGCGTTCCGCCACCTGCTGCATGGTATAGAGCGTCAGATAGGCCGCCTGAGCAGGCTCCACGCGCTGCGCCTGCGGAAAGCTCTGGAACAGAACCGAGCCATCTTCAGCGATGACCGAACGCACCGCCGACAGGTCAGCACGGTTGCCGCCGCTGGCGATCGACTGGAACGCCTGCGCCACTTCCACCGGCGTCAGGTTCAGCGCGCCCAGCAGCATCGCCGGCACCGGATGTAGCTGATCTTTCGACACGCCCAGTTTATTCCAGGTATCCACTACCGCATCCAGCCCCAGCGTCATGCCCAGATTAACCGTTGGCACGTTCATGGAGTTAGTCAGCGCATCCACCAGCATCACCTTGCCGCTGAAGCGACGATCGTCGTTCATTGGCTTCCAGACGCTGCCGTTGGGCTGCTTCAGCGCAATCGGTTCATCCGCGATCCAGCTGTTCAGCCGGTAGCTGTTGGGCTGACTCAGCGCGGTCAGATAGGTAGCCGGTTTCGCCAGCGAGCCGATAGAGCGGCGCGCCTGCAGCGCGCGGTTATAGCCGGCAAACTGCGGATCGGAACCGCCAACCATAGCACGCACTTCACCGCTGAAGCGGTCTACCACCACCATGGCGGTTTCCAGATCTTTCAGCCCGCGCTGTTTCTTCAGCGTGGGGATCCCCTCTTCTACCGCCTTTTCAGCCGCGTCCTGTGAAACCGGATCGAGCGTGGTGAAAATTTTCACGCCCGAGAGATCTTTTACCTTGTCGCCCAGCTTCGCCTGCAGCTCATTACGCACCATCTGCATAAAGGCGGGCTGCGGGGTGATCACGCCGCCTTTTGGCTGTACGCCCAGCGGACGCGCCGAGAGCATGTCATACAGCTCCTGGTCAATCACCTGCTGCTGCTGCAGCAGACGCAGCACCAGATTACGTCGCTCCAGCGCCAGCTTTGGATTCCGCCACGGGTTGTAGAGCGAGGCGCCTTTTACCATTCCGACCAGCATCGCCTGCTGATCGAGGCTGAGCTCATCAACCGGACGCCCGAAATAGTAGAGGCTGGCCAGCGGGAAGCCGCGGATCTGATCGTTACCGGCCTGACCGAGATAGACCTCATTGAGGTAGAGCTCAAGGATGCGATCTTTGCTGTAACGCGCATCCATGATCACCGCCATATAGGCTTCACGCGCTTTACGCCATAGTGAGCGCTCATTGGTCAGGAACAGGTTTTTAACCAGCTGCTGCGTCAGCGTACTGCCGCCCTGTACCGCTTTTCCGGCGGTGATGTTGGCCAGAAATGCACGGCCGATCGAGTAAGGGCTGATCCCGTCATGCTCATAGAAGTGACGATCTTCGGTCGCGATCAGCGTATCGACCAGCAGATCCGGGAAGCCGGCACGCGGCACAAACAGACGCTGTTCGCCGTTAGGCGACTGCAGCATGGTGATCAGGCGCGGATCGAGACGGAAGAAACCGAAGTCGCGCCCGGTATCGAGATTTTTAATACCGGAGAGCTCATCGTTGCTGAAGGTCAGACGCGCGTTGATCTGTCCCTCTTTGCTGTCAGGAAAATCAAACGGCCGGCGCAGCAGATCGATGGTATTGCCCTTGACGCTGAACTCGCCCGGACGCGTAATGCGCGACACTTCGCGATACTGCGTACCTTCCAGCAGCGCAATCATCTCTTTCTTATCATAGGCCATGCCAGGCTCAAGGCTGACCATGCGCCCGTAGACGGCGGCAGGCAGCTGCCAGACTTTACCATCAATACGGCTGCGGATCTCAGAGTCGAGATAGACGCCCCAGGCCGCCATCACAACAACAACAACGAGGAAGAGCTTAATGAGCCAGCCTAACCAGCGGCGCTTGCCGCGCTGCGGGCCTTTACCCCTTCCTTTACTTTTCGGTGGCACCGGAGCGCTCTCCTCATAATCTTCATCAATATCAGTTTGCCCGATGTGGCCATCAGGCTCTTTGCGGTGCCCGCGCCGCGCGGTAGTGCGCGGCGGCTTTGGCGCTTTTCCTTTGCGCCCAATAGGTTCGCGATCGTTCCCAGACATACTCTCTTCTCTCCAGGCATAGCGGTAGCTGCGGCCGTTACTCTAACTGCTTTCTCCCGCGGCGCATGGCAGAACCCTCTGAATTCGATCCACAGGGTTACGGGGAAAACTTTTTGGTGCGCCTTGTTGGCAGGGCGCTGGCCGGATCGTCCGGCCATGGATGTTTGGGGTAGCGCCCTTTCATCTCTTTCTGCACCTCGGGGTACGCGCCGCGCCAGAACGCCGCCAGATCGCGGGTGATCTGCAGCGGACGATGCGCCGGTGACAGCAGCTCCAGCACCAGCGGCACGCGGCCCTCAGCGATAGCCGGATTCTGCGCCTCGCCAAACATCTCCTGCAGGCGAACGGCCAGCGCGGGCGGATTCTCTGCGTGATAGCGGATGGGCAGGCGGCTTCCGGTCGGCACAGTGTAGTGAGTTGGCAGCGCACTATCCAGCCGCTGACGTTGCGACCATGTCAGCAAATGTAATAATGCCCGGCTGAGGTTAATGCCCTGCAGCCCTTTCAGATCGCGCACGCCCGTCATCTCAGGCAGTAACCAGCTTTCCAGTGTATCAAGCAATGCCGTATCGTCCAGCGGCGGCCACCCCTCTTCCGGCAACCACTGCGTCGCGCACTGCAGGCGCAGGCGCAGCTGCTCCGCTTCCGGCGTCCAGCCCAGCACCGACAATCCCTTTTCGCGTATCCAGCGCAGCATGGCAGGATGCAGAATCTCAGCGTCTGGCCGCGCCTGAGGCTGCGCGCTGAGCACCAGCTCGCCCAGCAGTTCGCGTTTCCAGGCGCGCAGCGTGCCTCTCTCCTCATCCCATTCCACGTCAACCCGGCGGGTAATGAGCTGCGGCAGCGCTGCCCGCAGCGCCGTCAGGTCCACCGGCAGCGCCAGCAGCATGCGTGCGTCCGCCGCGCCCGCCCCCTGCAGCAGCGCGGGCGCAATCAGGGCGGGATAGCGACTAAGGCCGTGATCCTCATCCAGCATGGCGCCGAGACCGTTTGCCAGCTGGTAGCGTGCGCTCTCGCCGCGCCGCTGCGCAATGCGGTCGGCAAAACCCGCCGCCAGCAGCAGCGGAATGCGATCGGCATCCACCCGTCCACCGCTGGCGTGCAGACGCTGCTGCCACTGCCGCGCCCGCCGCTGCCACTGCGGCTGGGGATGGTTCAGCGCGTCACGCAAATCGACGCTGCCGCCACGCGGCGGATCTTCGAGAGTGGCCACCAGCAGCGCCGCGCTGGCAATGGCATCGCTCTCCTCCCCCGCCGCGCAGAGTATGGCCGCAAGACGCGGATCGCTGCCGAGCCGCGCCATTTTCCGGCCGGTGGCGTTAAGCCGTCCGGCGCTGTCCAGCGCGCCCAGCTGGTGCAGCAGCGCGTCCGCCGCCTGCAGGTTGCGGGCCGGCGGCAGGTCAAGCCACTGCAGCTGCGCTGCCGTGCTACAGCCCCACTGCAGCAGCTCCAGCCGCAGACCGGCGAGATCGCTGCTTAAGATCTCTGCATCACTCTGCGCCGGCGCGCGCAGCGCCTGCTCCTGTGCCAGCAGATGCAGGCAGATACCCGGCTCAAGCCGGCCGGCGCGCCCGGCGCGCTGCGTCATGGATGCCTGACTGATACGCTGCGTTTGCAGCCGGGTGACGCCGCTGCGGGCATCAAACTGCGCGACCCGCTCCAGCGCGCTATCGACCACCAGACGGATCCCCTCGATGGTCAGGCTGGTCTCCGCAATGTTCGTAGCGAGCACGACCTTCCGGCGGCCGGCGGCGGCCGGCAGAATGGCGCGCCGCTGCGCCTCCAGCGGCAGCGCACCGTAGAGCGGAGCCAGATCGATATCGTCCCCCACCCGTACGCTCAGCTCCCGCCTGACACGCTCAATCTCCGCCACGCCCGGCAGAAACAGCAGCAGCGAGCCGTGCTCCTCGCGCAGCAGCTGGACGACCTCGCGCGCCACCGCCTCCTCAAAACGCGTCTGCGGATTGAGGGTGGCATAGCGGCGCGCCACCGGATAGCTGCGTCCGGCCGATACAATGGCAGGCGCAGCGGGCAGCAGCGCCTGCAGACGCTGATTATCCAGCGTGGCGGACATCAGCAGCAGCTTCAGGTCATCGCGCAGCCCCTGCTGCACATCCAGTAGCAGCGCCAGCGCCAGATCGGCCTGCAGGCTGCGCTCATGAAACTCATCAAGGATCACCAGCGCTACGTCCTCCAGCATGGGATCGCGCTGCAGCATGCGCGTCAGGATCCCCTCGGTGACCACTTCGAGTCGGGTATGCGCACTGACGCAGCTCTCACCGCGCAGCCGGAAGCCCACGGTTTCACCCGGCTGCTCGCCAAGCTGCTCCGCCAGCCGCTGGGCCACATTGCGCGCCGCCAGACGACGCGGTTCCAGCATAATAATACGCCCCGGCAGCGACGCCTGCTGCAGCAGCTGCAGCGGCAGCCAGGTCGATTTTCCTGCGCCGGTAGGGGCCGCCAGCAGCACCTGGGGCGAACGCTCCAGCGCCGTCAGCAGCGCAGGCAATACCTCGCTGACCGGTAATTCACTCACGCTCTTCTCCTGCTCTGCCTGTGCTAATATGGCGCGCATTGTACACCACCCGGCGCAGATTACCGGAGCACGCTTATGACCACGCAACGCCTGTTTTTTGCTCTTGAACTGCCTGCTCCGCTTCAGCAGCAGCTGGTGCAGTGGCGGGCGGATAATTTTGCCGCTGAGGCCGGTACGCCGGTTGCAGCGGCCAACCTGCATCTGACGCTGGCGTTTCTGGGTGAGGTGAACCGCGAGACGCAGGAGAGCCTGCAACAGCTCGCCGCGCGTATTACCCAGCCCGCTTTTACGCTTGACCTGGATGATGCCGGACACTGGCCACGCCCCGGCGTAGTATGGCTCGGCTGCCGCCGCGCGCCGCGCGGACTGCTGCAGTTGGCGTCGCTGCTGCGCGCTCAGGCGGCACGACACGGCTGCGCGCAGAGCGCACAGCCTTTTCATCCGCACGTTACCCTGCTGCGCCACGCCACACAGCGCATTGTGCTGCCGCCGCGCGGGTTTCACTGGCAGATGGAAGCGACCCGGTTTGCGCTCTGTTCATCGCTCTTTTCCCGCGGCCGTACGCGCTACAAAACCGTGGCGCGCTGGCCGCTCACTTCAGCCTGAGGATCCACCATGCAGTTTACTCTGCCGCTTAAGCCGGCTCGTCTGGTGGCGCGCTACAAGCGCTTTCTGGCTGACATCGTGACGCCTGAGGGCGACCTGCTGACCATCCACTGCGCCAACACCGGCGCCATGACCGGCTGCGCCACGCCCGGCGACACGGTGTGGTACTCCACGTCAGCCAGCACGACGCGCAAATATCCGCACAGCTGGGAGCTGACAGAGACGCAGTCGGGCCACTGGATCTGCGTTAATACGCTGCGCGCTAACCAGCTGGTGCAGGAGGCGCTGCAGCAGCAGCATATTCCGGAATTATCCGGTTACACCCACTGCCGCAGCGAAGTGAAATATGGCACGGAAAAAAGCCGAATTGATTTCCTTCTGCAGGCAGAGGGCAGATCAAACTGCTATATTGAAGTCAAATCCGTCACCCTTTTACAGAATGGTAAAGGCTACTTTCCGGATGCGGTGACGGTCCGCGGACAGAAGCATCTGCGCGAACTCAGTGCAATCGCGGCAGAAGGTCATCGGGCCGTTTTGTTGTTTGCTGTTCTGCACACGGGGATTGAGGACGTTTCCCCGGCGCGCCATATCGACGCGCACTACGCAGAACTACTGGTACAGGCACAGCGCCGTGGCGTAGAAGTGTTTGCGTATCAGGCCACGCTTTCTCCTGAGCAGATGCAGCTCTCCCGACCGCTGCCGGTGGCAGCCTGCGCTGAGCTGTCATAATAGTGGCGATAAACTGTGTCAGGATGGAGCCGGAGGCGCGCTAAATACGCTTTTACTCACAGGCTTGTCAAGGTGTGTTCAGGAATAATTGCCAACCTTGATTGCTTCTGCTATTTATAGCGGCCTGTTTTTTTCCCTGATGGGAATCGATAAACCCAGAGCAGACAGGCCAGCCGTGCAGCAATCCTGCCGGGCAGTCTGAATCGCAACGGGTAGTGCGTGTTATCCAGGAGAAACAACATGCAAGAAGGGCAAAACCGTAAAACATCGTCCCTGAGTATCCTCGCCATCGCAGGTGTGGAGCCGTATCAGGAGAAACCGGGCGAAGAGTATATGAACGACGCCCAGTTAGGCCACTTCCGTAAGATTCTGGAAGCCTGGCGCAACCAACTCAGGGATGAAGTAGACCGTACTGTGTCACACATGCAGGACGAAGCTGCTAACTTCCCCGATCCGGTTGACCGTGCAGCGCAGGAAGAGGAGTTCAGCCTGGAACTGCGTAACCGCGATCGCGAGCGTAAGCTGATTAAGAAGATCGAGAAGACGCTGAAAAAAGTGGAAGATGACGACTTCGGCTACTGTGAATCCTGCGGTGTTGAAATCGGTATCCGCCGTCTGGAAGCGCGTCCGACTGCCGATCTTTGCATTGACTGCAAAACGCTGGCTGAGATCCGCGAGAAGCAGATGGCTGGCTGATGTCCATCCGCCTGTTCTCACCGCACAGCAGGGAAAATCAATCTTTCCCCGCCGTGCGGTGTATCTTCCAGTGACACCCTCTGCTATGTCCTCCTGTATTGGTCGCTTCGCCCCTTCGCCCTCCGGCGATCTTCATTTTGGTTCCCTGATTGCTGCACTCGGCAGTTATCTCAGCGCGCGTGCGCAGCAGGGCCGCTGGCTGGTGCGTATTGAAGATATCGATCCGCCACGTGAAGTACCGGGTGCTGCCACGCGCATTCTGCAGCAGCTGGAGCATTACGGGCTGGAGTGGGATGGTGAAGTGATGTGGCAGTCACAGCGGCATGATGCGTATCGGGCGGCGCTGGCCTGGTTGCGCACGCATCGCCAGAGCTATTTCTGCACCTGCAGTCGCCGGCGTATTCAGCAGCTGGGTGGGTATTACGATGGTTACTGTCGCGATCGCCGGCTCCCGCCGGATAACGCGGCGCTGCGCCTGCGCCAGCACGCGCCGGTCCGGCATTTTACCGATCGGCTGCGCGGGGAGCTGCTGGCGGATCCTCAGCTGGCGGAAGAGGATTTTATTATCCATCGCCGGGACGGGCTGTTCGCCTATAACCTGGCGGTGGTGGTCGACGATCATGACCAGGGCGTTACCGAAATTGTGCGCGGCGCGGATTTAATCGCCCCGACGGTGCGTCAGATCGCGCTCTATCAGCAGTTTGGCTGGACGCCGCCGGCATACCTGCATCTGCCGCTGGCGATCGCCGCTGACGGCAATAAACTCTCCAAGCAGAATCACGCCCCTGCCCTGCCCGCTGGCGATCCGCGTCCGCTGCTGGTGCAGGCGCTGCGCTTTCTCGGACAGCCGGCAGAAGAAGGCTGGCAGGATAGCCCGCTGGCGTTGCTGCTGAGTCAGGCCATTACGCGCTGGGCGCCGGCGCAGATCCCGTTACATGACGCGCTAAAGCCGGATGAAATGACAACGCCATTCCTAAATGGTTCGCAACAGGCTATGATTAGCCGCTGATTTTATTACCACCCATTTTTTGTCACTGTCGAGGTGTCCCATTTTTACCCGAGTCGCTAATTTTTGCCGGAGAGTCCTCAAGCGTGACGAGGAGGTGCCTGAAGAGGTGGAAGCTGAAAACCAGATGACCATCATTCCCCGGGAAAACCATAACATCTCACGCAAAGATATCAGCGAAAACGCCCTTAAGGTGCTCTATCGCCTGAATAAAGCAGGCTTTGAAGCTTACCTGGTCGGCGGCGGCGTACGCGACCTGCTACTGGGCAAAAAGCCGAAAGATTTCGACGTGACGACCAATGCCACGCCTGAGCAGATGCGCAAACTGTTCCGCAACTGCCGTCTGGTTGGCCGCCGTTTCCGTCTGGCGCACGTGATGTTTGGGCCGGAAGTGATCGAGGTGGCGACTTTCCGCGGCCACCATCAGGAAGAGAGCGAAGACGATCGCAACAGCTCGCAGCGCGGCCAGAACGGCATGCTGCTGCGCGACAATATTTTTGGCAGCATCGAAGATGATGCGCAGCGCCGCGATCTCACCATCAACAGCCTCTACTACAGCGTGGCAGACTTCACGGTCCGCGACTATGTGGGTGGCCTGCAGGATCTGCAGGAGGGCGTGGTACGCCTGATTGGCGATCCGGAGACGCGCTACCGTGAAGATCCGGTACGCATGCTGCGCGTGGTGCGCTTTGCCGCCAAACTCAATATGCAGATTGCGCCGGAAACCGCCGAGCCGATCCCGCGCCTGGCGACGCTGCTGAATGACGTTCCGCCCGCCCGCCTGTTTGAAGAGGCGCTGAAGCTGCTGCAGGCTGGCTATGGCTACCGCACCTGGCAGATGCTGTGTGAATATCAGCTCTTCCAGCCGCTGTTCCCGACCCTGGCGCGCCACTTTACCGAGCAAGGCGACAGCATGATGGAACGCATGCTGGCGCAGGTGCTGAAAAACACCGATACCCGGCTGCACAACGATTTGCGTGTCAATCCGGCGTTTCTGTTTGCCGCAATGTTCTGGTATCCGCAGCTGGAATCCGCTGAGCGTATCGCTCAGGAGAGCGGCCTGACCTACTATGACGCGTTTGCACTCTCCATGAATGATACGCTGGACGAGGCGTGCCGCGCGCTGGCGATCCCGAAACGCATTACCACCCTGGTCCGCGATATCTGGCAGCTGCAGCTGCGTATGTCGCGTCGCCACGGCAAACGCGCATGGAAGCTGATGGAGCATCCGAAATTCCGCGCCGCTTACGACCTGCTGGCGCTGCGTGCTGAAGTAGAAAAGAATCCGGAACTGCAGCGTCTCAGCCAGTGGTGGGGTGAATTCCAGGCCGCCGTTCCGGTCCAGCAGAAAACCATGCTGAACACGCTGGGGGACGATCCGCAGCCGCGCCGTAAACCGCGCCGTCCGCGCCGCCGCTCCACCGGTCCGCGTCGCGAACAGGGCAGCAGCAGCAACGCATCATGAATCGCGTCTATCTCGCCCTGGGCAGTAATCTTGCCGATCCGCTGCATCAGATTGATGCAGCGCTTGCGGCGCTCGATACGCTGCCGGAGACCTCCCGCGTGGCGACCTCATCGTTCTATCGCACGCCGCCCTATGGTCCGGCGGATCAGCCCGACTACCTGAACGCGGTAGTGGCGCTTGATACAGCGCTGCTGCCCGAGACGCTGCTGGATCACACCCAGCATATTGAGCTGGAACATGGCCGCGTGCGCAAAGCTGAGCGCTGGGGGCCGCGTACGCTCGATATCGATATCATGCTGTTTGGCAATCAGGTGATCCATACGCCGCGTTTAACCGTACCGCACTATGATATGCACAACCGGGCATTTATGCTGCTGCCGCTGCTGGAGATTGCGCCGGGTCTGCGCCTGCCCGATGGCCGTCCGCTGAGCGGCGTGCTCGCCACGCTGGACTGCAGCGAAATCACCCTCTGGTCCGTCTGACACGCGATAATTTCCTGCCGGTCATATCCCCCCTGCAAGCAATCCAGTACACTGCGCGCATCAGAAACGCCGGAGATTGCGATGAAACCAACCACTATCTCTCATCTGCGCCAGCTGAAAGCCAGCGGGCGCCGCTTTGCCACTCTTACCGCTTATGATTTCAGCTTTGCCCGCCTGTTTGCCGATGAAGGCATTCAGGTGATGCTGATTGGCGATTCGCTGGGTATGACGGTGCAGGGGCATGATTCCACGCTGCCGGTGACGGTGGCTGATATCGCCTATCATACCGCCGCCGTGCGCCGTGGCGCGCCGCAGGCACTGATCATGGCTGACCTGCCCTTTATGAGCTATGCCACTCCGGAGCAGACTTTCGCCTCTGCCGCGCAGCTGATGCGCGCCGGTGCCAACATGGTCAAACTGGAAGGGGGTGCGTGGCTGGCGGAGAGCGTACGCATGCTGACCGAGCGCGCCGTACCGGTCTGTGGCCATCTGGGCCTGACGCCGCAGTCGGTAAATATTTTTGGCGGCTACAAAGTGCAGGGCCGTGATGAGGCGGACGCTGAACGCCTGCTGGCCGATGCCCTGGCGCTGGAAGCCGCTGGCGCACAGCTGATGGTACTGGAGTGCGTGCCGGTCGCGCTGGCGGCGCGCATCACCCAGGCGCTGACCATTCCGGTGATCGGCATCGGCGCAGGTAACGTCACCGATGGCCAGATTCTGGTGATGCATGACGCCTTTGGCATCACCGGTGGCCACATTCCAAAATTTGCCAAAAATTTCCTCGCCGAAACCGGCGACATTCGCGCGGCAATTCGCCAGTATATTGCCGACGTTGAGGCTGGCACCTATCCTGCCGCCGAACACAGCTTCTTCTGAATCCGGAGATTTATCGTGTTGATCATTGAAACGCTGCCGATGCTACGCCGCGAGATCCGTCGCTGGCGCCAGGCGGGCAAACGTATCGCCCTGGTGCCCACAATGGGCAATCTGCATGATGGCCACCTGACGCTGGTTGATGAAGCGCGCCAGCGGGCTGATGTGGTTGTGGTCTCGGTGTTTGTTAATCCGATGCAGTTTGACCGCGCGGATGACCTTGCACGCTATCCGCGCACGCTGCAGGACGATTGCGAAAAGCTTAACCGTCACGGTGTGGATCTGGTATTTGCACCAGCACCGCAGGCGATCTATCCGCAGGGTACAGAGAACCAGACGTTTGTTGAGGTGCCGGTGCTCTCCGCACTGCTGGAGGGTGCCAGCCGGCCGGGCCACTTCCGTGGGGTCGCTACGATCGTCAGCAAACTGTTCAACCTGGTGCAGCCTGACGTCGCCTGTTTTGGCGAAAAGGACTTTCAGCAGCTGGCGATCATACGCAAACTGGTTGCGGATATGGGCTTTGATATCGACATCGTTGGCGTGCCCACCGTGCGGGCGAAAGATGGGCTGGCGCTGAGTTCGCGCAATGGCTATCTTACTGCCGATGAACGCAGGCTGGCACCGGGTCTGAGCCAGGTCATGCAGAGTATGGCGGAGCGCCTCAGCAACGGCGAACGCCACATTGATGAGATTATTGAACAGGCGAATGCCGCGCTGCAGGAAAAGGGGTTTCGTCCTGACGGGCTGGCGATCTGCGATGCCAGCACGCTGCAGCCGCTGACGGTGGAGAGCCAGCGCGCGGTGATCCTGATGGCCGCCTGGCTGGGCAACGCGCGTCTGATTGATAATCAGCAAGTGGATCTGATGGCGTAAGCCGTCGTTTAAACAGCACCTTAAGGGTATACCGCGATGATTCGTACTGTTCTGCAGGGCAAACTGCACCGCGTCAAAGTCACGCAGGCCGATCTGCACTATGAAGGCTCCTGCGCGATCGATCAGGATTTCCTGGATGCTGCCGGCATTCTGCAATATGAAGCGATCGATATTTACAACGTGACCAACGGCCAGCGTTTTTCCACCTACGCCATCGCCGCCGAGCGGGGATCAAAAATTATCTCCGTAAACGGTGCTGCCGCGCGCTGCGCCTGTGCCGGAGACATCATGATTATCTGCTCTTACGTGCAGGTAGAGGATGAAGTGGCGCGCAGCTGGCAGCCAAAGGTGGCCTATTTTGAGGGCGATAATGAGATGAAACGTCTTGCCCGGGCGCTGCCGGTTCAGGTTGCGTAGCGTTCAGCCATATTACGCTGAGCTGCCGGAAACATCAGGGGCGCCTTTCCGGCGCCCCTGTTTATTATCCCGCTCAATAACATTCAGGTGCGTAAGCCGCGACCGCGCTGGATCAGCGTATACACCAGCACATAAAACACCACGATAAACGCTAACAGCACCGACAGCGTAAACACCAGCGGCACATCGTTAATGCCGAGGAAGCCGTACCGGAAGCCGCTGATCATATACACCACCGGATTCAGCTTCGAGACTGCCTGCCAGAACGGCGGCAGCAGCGCCAGCGAATAGAAGACGCCGCCCAGATAAGTCAGCGGCGTCAGCACAAAGGTCGGGATCAGGCTGATATCATCAAACGTGCGGGCGAACACCGCGTTGAGCAGACCCGCCAGCGAAAAGAGCACCGCGGTCAGCAGCAGAGTGATGGCAACCATTGGCCAGGAGAAAACGTGGAACGGCACAAAGAAGAGCGAGACCGCCGTCACCAGGATCCCCACGCAGACGCCACGCGCCACGCCGCCGCCGACATAGCCGGCAATGATGATGTGGGTCGGCACCGGTGCCACCAGCAGCTCTTCAATATTGCGCTGGAATTTTGCGCTGAAAAAAGAGGAGGCGACGTTAGCATAGGCGTTGGTGATCACCGACATCATAATCAGGCCCGGCACGATAAACTGCATATAGCTGAAGCCGTGCATGTCGCCAATGCGTGAACCAATCAGGTTACCGAAAATAATAAAGTAGAGCGTCATGGTGATCACCGGCGGGACCAGCGTCTGGATCCAGATGCGGGCAAACCGGTTAATCTCTTTGCTCCAGATACTCTTTAACGCGACCCAATAAAGATGCGTCATGATCTGCCTCCTGCTTTACCCTGTGTCAGTCCCACAAACAGCTCTTCCAGCCGGTTTGCCTTGTTACGCATGCTCAGCACCTGTACGCCCTGCGCGCTCAGCTGACTGAATACGCTGTTAAGCCCCTGCTCACGCATCACTTCCACTTCCAGCGTCGAGGTATCCACCAGGCGATACTGAAAGCCCTCCAGCTGCGGCAGCGCGCTGCGCGGGGCGAGATCGAGAATAAAGGTTTCCGATTTCAGTTTAGAGAGCAGGCCCTTCATGGAGGTATTCTCCACCAGTTCGCCGCTCTGAATAATGCCGATATTGCGACACAGCATCTCTGCCTCTTCCAGATAGTGAGTGGTGAGGATAATCGTGGTGCCTTTCGCATTCAGCTCTTTCAGAAACACCCACATTGAGCGGCGCAGCTCAATATCCACGCCGGCCGTCGGCTCATCCAGAATCAGCAGCTTGGGCTCATGCATCAGCGCACGCGCAATCATGAGGCGGCGCTTCATACCGCCTGAAAGCATGCGGGCGCGCTCATTGCGTTTGCCCCACAGATCGAGCTGGTTAAGATACTTCTCCGCACGTTTGTTCGCCTCTGCCCGCTCCACGCCGTAATAGCCTGCCTGGTTTACGACGATCTGCATCACGGTTTCAAACGGGTTAAAGTTGAACTCCTGTGGCACCAGCCCGAGCTGGCGCTTGGCATTGACCACATCTTTTTGCAGGTCGTAACCAAATACCCGAACGCTGCCGCCAGATTTATTAACCAGCGAGCTGATAATCCCAATGGTGGTCGATTTACCGGCCCCGTTTGGTCCCAGCAGAGCGTAAAAGTCGCCCGCCTCTACGTTCAGATCGAGACCTTTCAGCGCCTGTACGCCGCCGGGATAGGTCTTGGTCAGCCCGGAAAGTTCCAGTGCATAAGTCATTGCGAGTCCATATCCTGTTGTTGTGACATCAAAGCCTGATGAAAATGATAGTGCGCCCGCGCCAGACGTGCGGCGAATTCAGCAGAATTTGTGTTGAAATCAGACGTGGTGCGCCTGCGGGGAGCGCATGACGCGCTGTATCGTGCAGAAAAGTGCATCAGGCCCGCAAGTCAGTCACTTACGGGCGGCTGATTCTATCCCGGAACGGCCAAAATGACCCAGGTAGATTGTGCGGTTATGCGTCCAGCATGGTGACTTTGCCGATATAGGGCAGATGACGATAGCGCTGCGCGTAGTCAATGCCAAAGCCCACGACAAACTCATCGGGAATGGTAAAGCCCACATATTCGACCGGCACCTCAACTTCACGACGCTCGGGTTTATCCAGCAGCGTGCAGATGGCCAGCGATTTTGGCTCACGCAGGCGCAGGATCTCACGCACTTTGCTCAGCGTGTTGCCGGAGTCGATGATATCTTCCACGATCAGCACATCTTTACCGCGAATATCTTCATCGAGATCTTTCAGGATTTTGACGTCGCGTGACGACGACATGCCGCTGCCGTAGCTGGAGGCGGTCATAAAGTCGACCTCATGCGGGACGTCAATTTCCCGGCACAGATCGGCCATAAACATAAAGGAGCCGCGCAGCAGACCAACCAGCACCATCTCGCTGCCGCTGTCGCGGTAGGCTTCACTGATCTGTTTGCCCAGCTCGGCAATACGGGTTGCAATCTCCTCCCGGGAGATCATCACATCAACGGTGTGTTTCATTGCGTTCGCCTGGTTAAGGTTTTCAGAAAGCTCCGCAGTCTATCACAATGCGCCTGATGGCTAACCGCGCACACAAAACGCAAACGATTACGTAGCAAAATTTTCCGCGATGGCATTAACTCTATAGCAGGGTTTACGCGCTTTATCCTGATTCAGCCGGAGCTGCTATGGCAAACTCATCCAGCAATAAAGAACCTTCCGATCGGCGCACGCTGCATCCGGAAACGCAGATGCTTAATTACGGTTACGATCCGCGGCTGTCAGAAGGCGCGGTAAAACCGCCGGTGTTTCTTACCTCAACCTTTGTTTTCAACAGTGCCGAAGAGGGCAAAGATTTTTTTGATTATGTATCGGGTCGCCGTCAGCCGCCTGCTGGCCAGAGTGGCGGACTGGTCTATTCACGCTTTAACCATCCCAACAGCGAAATCGTTGAAGATCGCCTGGCTATCTATGAGGGCGCTGAGAGCGCGGTGCTCTTCTCTTCCGGTATGTCAGCCATTGCCACTACGCTGCTTGCGTTTGCGCGGCCGGGCGAGGTGATCCTGCATTCACAGCCGCTGTATGGCGGCACAGAAACTCTGCTGAGCAAGACGCTGCACGATCTGGAAATTAAAGCCGTAGGGTTCAGCGAGGGTACGGATGAAGATAAGGTTTATGAGGCGGCGAAGCTGGCGTGGCAGCGTGGCCGGGTCGCCCTGATCCTGATCGAGACGCCGGCCAACCCCACCAACAGCCTGGTGGATATCCGGCTTATTGCGCAGGTGGCGGATGTCATTGCACAGCAGCAGGGTTCGCGTCCGGTTATCGCCTGCGATAATACGCTGCTGGGGCCGCTGTTTCAGCATCCGCTGCAGCATGGCGCAGATATCTCGCTCTATTCGCTGACCAAATATGTGGGCGGCCACTCCGACCTTATCGCCGGCGCCGCGCTGGGCAGCCGGACGCTGATGAAATCTGTGCGCGCGCTGCGCAGCGCGATCGGCACGCAGCTCGACCCGCACTCAAGCTGGATGATTGGCCGTTCGCTGGAGACGCTGGCGCTGCGCATGGAGAAAGCCGCCGCAAATGCGGAACGGGTCGCCGCCTTCCTGCGCGACCGGCCTCAGGTCGCGGCGCTGTTCTGGCTGCCCTATCTTGACGCACAGAGTGCGGCCGGAGAAACGTACCGGCGTCAGTGCAGCGGCGCCGGCTCGACCTTCTCCTTTGATATTCAGGGCGGTGAACCTGCGGCTTTCCGCTTTCTCAACGCGCTGACGCTGTTTAAGCTGGCGGTAAGCCTGGGCGGCACCGAGTCGCTCGCCAGCCATCCGGCCAGCACCACCCACTCTGGCGTGCCGCTGGCGGTACGTCAGCGCATTGGCATCAGCGACGCGACGGTGCGCCTGTCGATCGGGATTGAGCATCCGGACGACCTGATTGCGGATATCAGCCAGGCGCTGGAGGCGGCAGACGGCGGCTGACGCCGAGCGGCTCAGATGCCGCCCTTGCGGTCGTCTGGCCCCGCTACGCGACCGTGAAGCCGAGCATCATGCCGGTATCTTCGTGCTCCAGCAGATGGCAGTGTGCCATATAGGCATGCTCCGCGCTGGCAGCATAGTCGAACCTTACTAAGACTTCACTGCGCCAGCCGTTGACGTTAACCATATCTTTCCAGCCGGCACGATGCGCGGTGGGCGGCTTGCCGTTTTCTGACAGGATACGGAACTGTGCACCGTGAATATGGAACGGATGCAGCATCGCATCGCCCTCGCCTGAAATCGTCCACTTCTCGGTTTTACCCAGCGGCACGGCAAACATCGGCTTCTGCATGTTAAACGCTTCACCGTTGATCTTATTGCCGTGGTGAAAATCGTATGCGGCAGCGTCGTGCGCACCGTGATCCATCGGCATCGCGCCATGTTCGCTCTGTTCCATTGGCATGGCATCGTGTCCGCTGTGCGTCTCTGCCGCGCCGTGGTCTGCCGCGCCCCCCATCGCCTGATGGCCATAACGATCCATCAGCGCCTGCATCCCCTGCTTATCCAGCTGCGGATCCATCATCAGCTGCAGCCAGCGGTTCTGTACGCCGTCACTGGCAGGCAGCGGCGGCAGATCCACCAGGGTGTCCGGCAGCGTCCCGCTCGCCATAATGCGCAGCGGCAGGATCTGCACCAGCGGCAGTGGCCGATCAAACGGCGGCAGCGTCATCCCCATCTGCGTCACCGGCAGCGTGACGATATCAAAAGGCTGCCCGTCAGAGGTATCGATCAGCACCTCAAAGCGCTCGCCCGGCAGCAGTGACAGCGACGTCACCTGTACCGGTTCAGCGAGCAGTCCGCCATCGCTGCCCACCACATAGACTGGTCGTTTATCGCTGGTGGCGATCTCCAGCGAGCGGGCGTTACAGCCGTTAAGCAGCCGCAGCCGCAGCCAGCCGCGCGGCACGGCGTGCTGCGGATACTGCACGCCGTTGGTCAGCATCATATCGCCAAACCAGCCTACCGCCGCGCGCATCACATCCAGCTGATAATCGATATGCGTGCCGGCGCTGTTAAGCTGTTTATCCTGGAAAATCAGCGGTACGTCATCGGCTCCCCACTGCATCGGCAGACGCAGCTTGCCGGACGCTTCATCCTCCAGCAGCACCAGCCCGGCTAATCCCTGCGCCACCTGATGACCGGTTTTGCCGTGCAGATGCGGATGAAACCAGCAGGTCGCCGCCGGCTGATCGGGGGTAAAGCTCACCTGCCGCGTGGCACCGGGCGCGATAATCGCCTGCGGGCCTCCATCCACGTCACCCGGAATCGCCAGGCCGTGCCAGTGTACGGTGGTCGCTTCCGGCAGCCGGTTATGAATATTGACCGTGACGCGCTTCTCGCGCTGCAGGCGCAGAACCGGCCCGAGCAGGCTGCCGTTATAGCCCCATGTCGGCACCGCTTTACCCTGCCACTGCGTGCTGCCCGTCATGGCGGTAAGGCTGTAGTGACCGCGCGCATCTGGCTCAAGCAGCGCAGGGATCGGCAGCAGCGGCCGCGTAGCCGCCATCAGTGAGCGGCTCCATAGCGGCAGTGCGCCTGCCGCGCTGAGCGCCGCGGTCAGTTTGAGAAAAGTGCGACGTTGCATACGCATATCCTTGTGATAATGAGGCACCCAGCCTAAACCCTGCCCCTGCGGGAGGGTCAAGTGCCGGGCAGCAAAATAGTAGCCTGCCCGTCGCCGGGGTAAAAGAAGCGGAATCCGGACGGTAACTGTGCTAACGTCAATGGATTGTCCTTTGCTGAGAACCATTATGACAAAAAGCATTAAGATCCTGCTGCTGGCGGGACTCTTTGGCTTCTCCACCAGCAGTTTTGCGCTGAGCGAGTCTGAAGCGGAAGATCTGGCTGACCTGACGGCGGTCTTTGTCTATCTGAAAAACGACTGCGGCTACCAGGCGCTGCCGGATGCACAAATCCGCAAAGCGCTGGTGTTTTTTGCCCAGCAGAACCGCTGGGATTTGAGCAACTACAGCAGCTACAACATGAAAGCGCTGGGCGAAGAGAGCTATAAAGATCTGAGTGGCATTGCAATCAATAACGATAAGAAGTGCAAATCGCTGGCGCGTGATTCACTGAGCCTGCTGGCCTACGTTAAGTAACGGTGCGGCATAGGGCTGTGCGGGTTATCTGCCCGCTATAAACTGCCGGTAAGCCGCGATCACCGCCAGAAAGTCATCCACGCCGCAGAATGAGAGACTCTCTTCATCGTAGTAGGCCATGCCCTCTTCCAGCCCCTCATCCTCAAGTGCCAGCTGGTTAGCGCGGATCATCACCTCTTCTTCATCCAGCCACAGCGTGTACTCATGTCCGATACGCTGCCACTGCTGATGGGTGCCTTTTACCGCACGCGCCGCCGCTTCCACTTCATCCAGCAGCCCGGCGTTGTCGCGGACCTCTTCGTTAAACCAGTGGCCTACCGCTTCGTGATCCATCGACATGCGCACCCTGACCTGGCCGGTGATATCGCGTAAAAATTCATACTCCATTGGGTTACCTCATACCAGTAGCGCGCCGGACTGCACGTTTATGTGCATTCTGAGCGCAGCGCGCGTAATAAAGTGGGATCGCGCTCGCATTATGCCGGGAGTGCCGCCGGTAAAAAAGGCATAAAAAAGGGGGATGATTTGCATCATCCCCCCCGATTTACCCGTCGCGTTATACGGCGGTCTGGAAAATCACGCTGTCCGCTTTCTCGGTATATTGACCCAGCTGGTCAAAGTTGAGATAGCGATAGGTGTCGTCGGCCGTTTTATCCACCTGCACCATAAACTGCTGATACTCGTCCGGCGTTGGCAGTTTGCCAAGCAGCGAAGCGACGGCAGCCAGCTCGGCTGATGCCAGGAAGACGTTGGCGCCGTTACCCAGACGGTTCGGGAAGTTACGGGTCGACGTGGAGACCACCGTCGCACCGTCCTGCACGCGTGCCTGGTTACCCATGCAGAGCGAACAGCCCGGGATCTCAATACGCGCACCGCTTTTACCAAAGACGCTGTAGTAGCCCTCTTCGGTAAGCTGCGCCGCATCCATCTTGGTTGGCGGAGCCACCCAGAGACGCGTCGGCAGCTGGCCCTTATGCGCGTCCAGCAGCTTACCGGCCGCGCGGAAGTGACCGATATTGGTCATGCAGGAGCCGATAAACACTTCGTCAATCTTCTCGCCCTGCACGTCAGAGAGCCAGCGCGCATCATCCGGATCGTTTGGTGCACACAGAATCGGCTCTTTGATATCCGCCAGATCGATCTCGATCACCGCAGCGTATTCTGCATCTGCATCGCCTTCCAGCAGCTGCGGATCGGCCAGCCATTTCTCCATGCCCTCAACGCGGCGCTCCAGCGTACGGCGATCGCCGTAGCCTTCCGAGATCATCCACTTCAGCAGGACGATGTTGGAGTTCAGGTACTCGATGATCGGCGCTTTATCCAGCTTGATGGTACAACCGGCAGCAGAACGCTCAGCGGAGGCATCAGACAGCTCAAAAGCCTGCTCAACTTTCAGATCCGGCAGACCTTCGATCTCCAGAATACGGCCGGAGAAGATGTTTTTCTTGCCCTTCTTCTCTACCGTCAGCAGGCCCTGCTTAATCGCGTACAGCGGGATAGCGTGTACCAGATCGCGCAGCGTAATGCCCGGCTGCATGGTGCCCTTAAAGCGCACCAGCACCGATTCCGGCATATCGAGCGGCATCACGCCAGTCGCAGCGGCAAACGCCACCAGGCCGGAACCCGCCGGGAAAGAGATGCCAATCGGGAAGCGGGTGTGTGAGTCACCGCCGGTGCCAACGGTATCCGGCAGCAGCATACGGTTCAGCCAGCTGTGAATAATACCATCGCCCGGACGCAGCGAGACGCCACCGCGGTTCATGATGAAATCCGGCAGCGTATGGTGCGTGGTCACATCAACCGGCTTCGGATAGGCCGCGGTGTGGCAGAAGGATTGCATCACCAGATCGGCGGAGAAGCCGAGGCACGCCAGGTCTTTCAGCTCATCGCGCGTCATCGGACCGGTGGTATCCTGTGAACCCACAGAGGTCATCTTCGGCTCGCAGTACGCGCCCGGACGAATACCCTCAACGCCACAGGCGCGGCCCACCATCTTCTGCGCCAGCGAGTAGCCGCGCGTGCTGGTGGCGATATCTTTCGCCTGCACAAAGACGTCGCTTGCCGACAGGCCGAGTGACTCGCGTGCTTTCGTCGTCAGGCCGCGACCGATAATCAGCGGAATACGGCCGCCGGCGCGGACTTCATCCAGCAGCACATCGGTTTTCAGTTCAAAGGTTGCCAGCAGTTCATTGGTTTCGTGACTGCGGACTTCGCCTTTATACGGGTAAACGTCAATCACATCGCCCATGTTCAGGCGCTCAACATCCAGTTCGATCGGCAGCGCGCCGGCATCTTCCATGGTGTTGAAGAAAATCGGGGCAATTTTACCGCCGAGGCAGAGACCGCCGCCCTTTTTGTTCGGCACGTACGGGATATCTTCACCCATAAACCACAGCACCGAGTTGGTGGCGGATTTACGTGATGAGCCGGTACCTACGACGTCGCCGACATACGTCAGCGGGAAGCCTTTCTGCTGCAGCGCCTGAATCTGTTTAATCGGGCCAATGTTGCCCGCCTCGTCTGGCTCAATACCATCACGCGGGTTTTTCAGCATCGCCAGCGCATGCAGTGGAATATCCGGGCGCGACCACGCATCCGGCGCCGGAGAGAGGTCGTCGGTGTTGGTTTCGCCGGTCACTTTGAACACGGTGGTGGTGATTTTTTCAGCCAGCTTAGGACGCTTCAGGAACCACTCGGCATCAGCCCAGGATTGCAGGATTTTTTTTGCGTGGGCGTTACCCGCTTTGGCTTTCTCTTCCACATCGTAGAAGTTGTCGAACATCAGCAGCGTATGGGACAGCGCTTCAGCGGCAATCGGTGCCAGCGCTTCGTCGTCGAGTGCTTCAATCAGCGCGTGGATGTTATAGCCACCCTGCATGGTGCCCAGCAGTTCAACAGCTTTCTCGCGCGTAACCAGAGGAGAGTGGGCTTCGCCCGTTGCGACAGCAGCCAGGAAACCGGCTTTAACATAGGCGGCTTCATCAACGCCTGGCGGGACGCGGTTAACCAGCAGGTCAACCAGAAATTCTTCTTCACCCGCAGGCGGGCTTTTCAGCAGTTCAACCAGCGCGGCCATCTGGGAAGCATCTAACGGCTTAGGTACGATTCCCTGGGCAGCACGCTCGGCAACGTGCTTACGGTATTCTTCTAGCACGACGTTCTCCTCGCTCTCATTGTATAGCTTTCCGGTACACCTTGATGCTGTTAAACAGTAGGGTGAGGTGCCCGGTTCTGCGTCGGCCAGCATAGCAGGATTTCGCCTGATTGTTAATCTGTTTACAAAAAAGCAACATCCAGCCAATTTCCGGCATAACTGTCCGGGTATTCCCCTGCAGACGGAAAAAAAAGCGGCAGATATGCGGCAGGCGGTTTTCAGATCATAACTTTCAGCGTGGCAGAAAATGATCTGGCTAACCTTTAGTTATGCCTGCGGCTGTAACAGCAAAAAAAAACGGCCCCCGCAGGAGCCGTTGATCGCAGAAGTGAAACTTATTTCTTCTTCGCTTTCGCGTTTGGCAGATCGGTGATGCTGCCCTCAAAGATTTCAGCGGCAAGGCCAACTGATTCATGCAGCGTCGGGTGCGCATGGATGGTGAGCGCGATATCTTCGGCATCACAACCCATTTCGATCGCCAGACCGATTTCACCCAGCAGCTCGCCGCCGTTGGTGCCGACTACAGCACCGCCGATAACGCGATGCGTCTCTTTGTCAAAGATCAGCTTGGTCATGCCGTCAGCGCAGTCAGAAGCGATAGCACGGCCTGAGGCCGCCCATGGGAAGGTGGAGACTTCGTAGCTGATGCCCTTCTCTTTGGCTTCTTTCTCAGTCAGACCTACCCATGCAACTTCCGGCTCGGTGTAGGCGATGGATGGGATCACTTTCGGATCGAAGTAGTGCTTCAGACCAGAGATGACCTCAGCGGCAACGTGGCCTTCGTGCACGCCTTTGTGCGCCAGCATAGGCTGACCCACGATATCACCGATAGCGTAGATGTGCGGCACATTGGTACGCATCTGCTTATCGACACGGATAAAGCCGCGCTCGTCCACTTCCACGCCCGCTTTACCGGCGTCGAGGCCTTTACCGTTTGGCACGCGGCCAATGGCGACCAGCACCGCGTCATAGCGCTGCGCCTCAGCAGGCGCTTTTTTACCTTCCATCGACACATAGATACCGTCATCTTTCGCGTCAACCGCGGTGACTTTGGTTTCCAGCATCAGATTGAATTTCTTACTGATACGCTTGGTAAAGACTTTAACCACGTCTTTATCCGCTGCCGGGATCACCTGGTCAAACATCTCAACCACGTCAATCTCTGAACCCAGCGCATGGTAAACTGTCGCCATCTCCAGACCGATGATGCCGCCGCCCATGACCAGCAGACGCTTCGGCACTTCACGCAGCTCCAGCGCTGACGTAGAGTCCCAGACGCGCGGATCGTGATGCGGGATAAACGGCAGCTCGATAGGGCGTGAGCCTGCGGCGATGATTGCGTTATCGAAGTTGATGGTGGTTGCGCCACCCTCACCTTCAACCACCAGGGTGTTGGCACCGGTGAATTTACCCAGACCGTTTACGACTTTGACCTTACGGCCTTTCGCCATTCCGGCCAGACCGCCGGTCAGCTGGTTGATCACCTTCTCTTTCCAGGTGCGGATCTTGTTAATGTCTGTCTGCGGCTGACCAAACACGATGCCGTGCTCTTCCAGCGCTTTCGCTTCTTCAATCACTTTCGCGACGTGCAGCAGCGCTTTTGACGGGATACAGCCTACGTTCAGACAAACACCACCGAGGGTGTTGTAGCGCTCAACCAGAACGGTCTCCAGACCTAAGTCAGCGCAACGGAAGGCTGCAGAGTAACCTGCAGGACCTGCCCCAAGTACCACGACTTGAGTTTTAATCTCTGTACTCATCATGACCTCTTGTTAGATTGCCGGCGGTCAGAGCGACCTTTCCCAGGCTCATGCTACCCTGTCGCCACCGGGACATTTCACCGCGAGAGTTTACAGAATTGTTAATAAACTGCCAACCGCGGTAACAACTGAATGCTTACAACAAGGCCGGCATTTGCCGGCCTTGATTAACTTCACATCACCAGACGGCGAATATCAGACAGCATATTGTTGATGATGGTGATGAAACGCGCACCATCAGCACCGTCGATCACGCGGTGGTCAAACGAGAGCGAGATCGGCATCATCAGACGCGGTGCAAACTCTTTACCGTTCCAGACCGGCTCCATGGCCGATTTGGAGACGCCAAGGATCGCCACTTCCGGCGCGTTGACGATAGGCGCGAAGTGCGTCGTGCCAAGGCCGCCAAGGCTGGAGATGGTGAAACAGCCGCCCTGCATATCGCTGGCGGTCAGTTTGCCATCGCGCGCTTTCTTCGAGGTTGCCATCAGCTCACGCGAGAGTTCAGTGATGCCTTTCTTATTAACATCCTTGAACACCGGAACCACCAGACCATTTGGCGTATCAACCGCCACGCCGATGTTGATGTATTTCTTCAGCGTCAGTTTCTGACCATCTTCAGACAGCGAGCTGTTGAAACGCGGCATCTGCTCCAGGGCCGCCGCAACCGCTTTCATGATGAACACCACCGGGGTGAACTTCACATCCAGCTTGCGTTTCTCGGCTTCCGCGTTCTGCTGCTTGCGGAACGCTTCCAGATCGGTGATATCGGTTTTATCGAAGTGCGTAACGTGCGGGATCATGACCCAGTTACGGCTCAGGTTAGCACCAGAGATTTTCTGGATACGGCCCAGCTCCACTTCTTCCACTTCACCAAACTTGCTGAAGTCTACCTTCGGCCATGGCAGCATGCCTGGCAGACCGCCGCCTGCAGCAGCAGCTGGCGCAGCCTCAGCGCGTTTCACCGCCTCTTTCACGTAAGTCTGCACATCCTCTTTCAGGATGCGGCCCTTACGCCCGGTGCCTTTCACCTTCGCCAGGTTAACGCCAAACTCGCGCGCCAGACGACGGATCACCGGCGTGGCGTGCACATAGGCGTCATTCTCAGCGAACTCACTTTTCGCTTCCGCTTTAGCCGGCGCAGGTGCTGCAGCGGGTTTAGCCTCCGCTTTCGCCGGCGCGGCGGCCGCTTCCGGTTTGGCTGCCGGTGCTGGCGATGGTGCGCCGCCTTCCACTTCAAAGATCATGATCAGTGAGCCGGTACTGACTTTGTCACCGGTGGCCACTTTCAGCTCTTTTACCGTACCGGCAAACGGCGCCGGCACTTCCATAGAGGCTTTATCGCCTTCAACCACAATCAGCGACTGCTCAGCGGTGACTTTATCGCCCGCTTTCACCAGTACCTCGGTCACTTCAACTTCATCACCGCCGATATCCGGTACGTTTACCTCTTTCGCGCCTGCAGCTGCAGCCGGGGCGGAGGTCGCCTCTTCTTTCATCTGTGGTTTCGCGTCGGCAGCCGGTGCGTCGCCTTCTGCGTCAAAGATCATAATCAGTGAACCGGTGTTCACTTTATCGCCGGTAGCGATTTTGATCTCTTTCACTACGCCAGCAAACGGCGCAGGCACTTCCATTGAAGCTTTGTCGCCTTCAACGGTGATCAGCGACTGCTCAGCTTCAACCTTGTCGCCCACTTTAACCAGGATCTCTGTGACTTCGACTTCATCACCACCGATATCCGGTACGTTAACCTCTTTGCTGGCGGTTGCCGTTGCAGCAGCAGGAGCCGGCGCGGCTTCTGCTTTTTTCTCTTCGGCAGCCGGTGCAGCTTCTGCCGCACCTTCAGCGTCAAACACCATAATCAGCGAGCCGGTATTCACTTTGTCACCGACGGCGATTTTGATCTCTTTAACCACGCCCGCCTGCGGCGAAGGCACTTCCATCGAGGCTTTATCGCCTTCCACAGAGATCAGCGACTGCTCAGCTTCAACGCTGTCGCCCACCTTCACCAAAATTTCGGTGACTTCAACTTCGTCTGACCCGATATCCGGTACGTTAATTTCGATAGCCATTACTCTTTACCTCTTAAGCCAGACGCGGGTTAACTTTATCAGCGTCGATATCGAATTTAGCGATAGCGTCCGCTACCACCTGCTTCTCGATTTCACCGCGTTTAGCCAGCTCACCCAGCGCAGCCACTACCACATATGACGCATCCACTTCGAAGTGATGACGCAGATTTTCACGGCTGTCAGAACGACCGAAGCCATCGGTACCCAGCACGCGGTAGTCGCTGGCTGGCACGTAGCTGCGGACCTGTTCTGCGAACAGCTTCATGTAGTCGGTTGACGCTACGGCCGGCGCATCGTTCATCACCTGAGCGATGTAAGGCACGCGTGGCGTTTCAGTCGGATGCAGCATGTTCCAGCGTTCGCAATCCTGACCATCTCGCGCCAGCTCGGTGAACGAGGTTACGCTGTAGACATCAGAGCCGATACCGTACTCTTTCGCCAGAATCTGTGCCGCTTCGCGCACGTGGCGCAGAATAGAGCCTGAGCCCAGCAGCTGCACTTTGCCTTTCTTGCCTTCGACTTCTTCCAGCTTGTAGATACCCTTACGGATACCCTCTTCCGCACCCTGCGGCATCGCCGGCATATGGTAGTTTTCGTTCAGCGTGGTGATGTAGTAATAGATGTTTTCCTGCGCTTCACCATACATACGCACCAGGCCATCCTGCATGATCACTGCCACTTCATACGCGTAGGAAGGATCGTAGGAGATGCAGTTAGGGATGGTCAGCGACTGAATATGGCTGTGGCCATCTTCATGCTGCAGACCTTCGCCGTTCAGCGTCGTACGGCCCGACGTACCGCCAACCAGGAAGCCACGCGCCTGCTGATCGCCCGCCAGCCACATCAGATCGCCAATGCGCTGGAAGCCAAACATGGAGTAGTAGATGTAGAACGGGATCATCGGCAGGTTGTTGGTGCTGTAAGAGGTCGCCGCTGCCAGCCAGGATGAACCTGCGCCCAGCTCGTTGATCCCTTCCTGCAGAATCTGGCCTTTCTCATCTTCTTTATAGTAAGCAACCTGCTCGCGGTCCTGCGGCGTATACTGCTGGCCGTTCGGGCTGTAGATACCGATCTGACGGAACAGGCCTTCCATACCAAAAGTACGTGCTTCATCCGCGAGGATTGGCACCAGACGATCTTTGATCGACTTGTTCTTCAGCATCACGTTCAGCGCGCGCACGAAAGCGATCGTGGTAGAGATCTCTTTGCTCTGCTCTTCCAGCAGAGGTTTGAACTCTTCCAGCGTCGGCATTTCCAGCTTCTCAGTGAACTCCGCCTGACGGGTTGGCAGATAGCCACCCAGCTTCTCACGCTGGCCGTGCAGGTAGTTGTACTCTTCTGAGCCTTTTTCAAAGGTGACGTAAGGCAGCTCTTCGATTTTCTCATCAGCCACTGGCACATTGAAGCGATCGCGGATGTAGCGTACGCCATCCATGTTCATCTTCTTGACCTGGTGGGCGATATTTTTGCCTTCCGCGGTATCACCCATACCATAACCTTTAATGGTATGAGCCAGAATCAGCGTTGGCTGACCTTTGGTCTCCTGCGCCTTTTTCAGGGCAGCATAGATTTTCTTCGGATCGTGGCCGCCGCGGTTCAGTGCGAAAATCTCTTCGTCGGACCAGTCTTTCACCAGCGCAGCGGTCTCCGGGTATTTACCGAAGAAGTGCTCGCGCACATAGGCGCCGTCGCGTGATTTAAAGGTCTGATAGTCGCCGTCAACAGTTTCGTTCATCAGCTGAATCAGTTTGCCGCTGGTGTCTTTCTTCAGCAGCTCATCCCAGCGTCCGCCCCAGATCACTTTGATCACGTTCCAGCCAGCACCGGCAAAAATGCCTTCCAGCTCGTTGATGATCTTACCGTTACCGGTGACCGGGCCATCCAGACGCTGCAGGTTACAGTTGATGATGAAGACCAGGTTGTCCAGCTTCTCACGGGTCGCAATGGTGATAGCACCTTTGGATTCCGGTTCATCCATCTCGCCATCGCCAAGGAAAGCGTACACCGTCTGACCAGACGTATCTTTCAGGCCGCGATGCTCCAGGTACTTCAGGAACTTCGCCTGATAGATAGCGTTCAGCGGACCCAGACCCATTGAAACGGTCGGGAACTGCCAGAAGTCCGGCATCAGTTTTGGATGCGGATAGGATGACAGGCCGTTGCCGTGCACTTCCTGACGGAAGTTATTCATCTGCTCTTCAGTCAGACGTCCTTCAAGGAACGCACGTGAGTAGATGCCTGGAGAAATGTGACCCTGGAAGTAGACCAGATCGCCGCCATCTTTTTCGCTGCGTGCGCGGAAGAAGTGGTTGAAGCACACTTCATAGATTGTGGCAGAGCTCTGGAAAGAAGAGAGGTGTCCCCCCAGCTCCAGATCTTTCTTCGACGCACGCAGAACTGAAACAATGGCGTTCCAGCGAATTGCGGAACGGATACGACGTTCGAGAGAGGTGTTGCCCGGATAGTCCGGCTCATCTTCTGTCGCAATGGTGTTGATATAGTTGCTGATCGCTGCAGCAGCACCGCCACCGCCAGCTACTTTTACACCACCTTTGCGGGCAGCGCTCAGGACCTGATCAATCAGATACTGCGCACGCTCAACACCTTCTTCACGGATGACCGATTCGATCGCCTGTAGCCAGTCACGAGTTTCGATCGGATCCACGTCATTCTGTAAACGTTCTGACATGGGGGGTATTCCTTATCTGTGTCTAATACGTTGAATTATCAGGAGCCTGTCTGCTTGTGTTGTGCTTCAGGTTCACAGCACAAGAAGACAGGCCCGTCGTTTATGTCGCACGTTCGTTGCCGTACGTTATTCCTTGCGTTGCTGTAAACGACGCAGGGAGCGTTCACGACGGCTCTGCTCCCGACTTCTGTCCAGCAAGATTTCCTCTATAAACGCCAGATGACGATGCGAGGCTTCGCGGGCCTGTTCCGGCTCGCGCGCCACAATCGCCGCAAAAATACTGGCGCGATGCTCGCTCACTTTCGCCAGCATTTCGCGGCGAGCGTAGAGCAATTCGAAATTCTGACGTACGTTTTGTTCCAGCATCGGGCTCATGGAGCGCAGCAGGTGCAGCAGCACCACATTATGCGCCGCTTCCGTGACCGCAATCTGATACTTCATGACGGCGTCCGCTTCGGCGTCGAGATCGCCGCTCTCCTGCGCCTGCTGAATCTGAAGATGGCAGTCGCGAATACGCTGCAGATCTTCATCGGTACCGCGTAGCGCTGCGTAGTAGGCAGCCACGCCTTCCAGCGCATGACGGGTTTCCAGCAGATCGAACTGAGATTCCGGATGCTGGGCCAGCAGCCCGACCAGGGGGTCGCTTAAGCTCTGCCAGAGGTTCTGCTGCACAAATGTGCCGCCACCCTGGCGACGCAGCAGTAAACCTTTGGCTTCCAGACTCTGAATCGCTTCGCGTAGCGATGGACGTGAGACATCAAACTGTTTGGCCAGTTCGCGCTCGGGGAGCAGTTTCTCACCCGGCTGAAGGGTCCCTTCCATAATCAGGGATTCCAGCTGCTGCTCTATCGCATCGGAGAGCTTGGGCTGGCGAATTTTACTATAAGCCATCTTCCCTTCTTATAAGCCAAACGTCTGGAGTAAATTGGTAATACCAATTGAAAAATGGTGCCCGTAAAGTAACAAAGTATTCACCTTGTGTCTATATGGCCACTCTCCTACTTCCAGCCCGATATAGCCCTGAACCCAGGCATCACGCCTTAAGCCGCCGTAGTAACAGGAAAAAGAAACAACTGCGCGAAGTTGTTAACAGATTTCACTTTTACCAAACCTTACACTGCAAAAGCGGTCGTTTCTCTTATACGCCATAAGCGAAAGCTATTCGTGTTTAAGCATTATTCATGGCAGAAATAGCGCAAGGGAAACCACAGAGTAAATCGCTGCTTTTTCCATCACTCCTTAGCACAAAAAGCAAAAGCAGGTGCAAAGCCGCGCGCTTATCACTATTCTGGTCGCCTGAATAGCGTCTCGCTACAGAGAGCCAGTCTGAATTCGTAAAGAAAAGATTACACGCAGTATCACAGCCTTAAGTGCGGGCACTGCAGGCGCACAATAACAATACAAAGAGGTTTGTATGGAACAACAGCATGGCGAAGCGCTGCATCGCGGCCTGAAGAATCGCCATATCCAGCTGATCGCGCTGGGCGGTGCCGTCGGCACCGGCCTGTTTCTGGGTAGCGCATCGGTTATTAAATCTGCCGGCCCGGCCGTGATTCTGGGTTATGCCATTGCCGGATTTATCGCCTTTTTAATTATGCGCCAGCTGGGCGAAATGGTGGTTGAGGAGCCGGTTGCCGGCAGCTTCAGCCATTTTGCCTACAAATACTGGGGCAATTTTGCCGGCTTCGCCTCTGGCTGGAACTACTGGGTGCTCTATGTGCTGGTTGCAATGGCCGAACTCAGCGCCGTCGGCAAATATATTCAGTTCTGGTATCCCGATTTTCCTGCCTGGGCCAGCGCCGCTATTTTCTTTGTCGTCATCAATGCCATTAACCTGACCAACGTCAAAGTGTTTGGTGAGATGGAGTTCTGGTTCGCCATTATCAAAGTCGTGGCCGTTATCGGCATGATCCTGTTTGGCGGCTGGCTGCTGTTCAGCGGCAACGCCGGTCCGCAGGCATCCGTCAGCAACCTGTGGGCTCAGGGCGGCTTTCTGCCGCACGGCATGACCGGTCTGGTTATGATGATGGCGATTATTATGTTCTCCTTTGGCGGCCTGGAGCTGGTAGGCATTACCGCTGCAGAAGCGGACAACCCGGAAGAGAGCATTCCTAAAGCCACTAATCAGGTGCTGTGGCGCATTCTGATTTTTTACATTGGCTCACTGGCAGTGCTGCTGTCGCTGCTGCCCTGGACGCGCGTCACCGCTGACACCAGTCCGTTTGTCCTGATCTTCCATGAGCTGGGTGATGCGCTGGTCGCGAATGCGCTGAACGTCGTGATCCTGACGGCGGCGCTCTCGGTCTATAACAGCTGTGTTTACTGCAACAGTCGTATGCTGTTCGGCCTGGCCCAGCAGGGCAATGCGCCAAAAGCGCTGCTCAGGGTTGATCGTCGTGGCGTACCGGTTGCCACCATTATGGTCTCAGCGGTTGCTACCGCGCTGTGCGTGTTGATTAACTATCTTATGCCGGGAGAAGCCTTTGGCATCCTGATGTCTCTGGTGGTGTCGGCCCTGGTTATCAACTGGGCGATGATTAGCCTGGCACATATGAAATTCCGCCGTAAGAAAGATCAGCAGGGTGTCACTACGCGCTTCCGCGCGGTGCTCTACCCGGCCGGTAACTGGCTCTGCCTGCTGTTTATGGCCGCCGTGCTGGTGATCATGGCGATGACGCCTGGAATGGCGATCTCGGTATGGCTGATTCCGGTCTGGCTGGTTATTCTGGCGGTGGGTTACGCCATTAAAAACAAAACGCAGAAAGCCTGATAGTCCCGCGTGCCCGGTTCATCTGACCGGGCACCTCTGCCGATCGTCCTCACACTTTTTTCCCTGCACCCGTTTTGTCCATCTACGCGACTCATTGTTGATCACCCCTGCCTGCCGTTTGCGCTGATACTTTTCGCTCCACTTGTCGCAGGAGACGACGATGAAAAGTGCTGCACTCTCATTCAGAGAAAAACTGGGATATGGCATGGGCGATGCCGGCTGTAACATGATTGGTGGCGCGATCATGCTGTTTCTGAACTACTTCTACACCGATGTTTTTGGCCTGGCACCGGCGCTGGTCGGCGTACTGCTGCTTTCAGTACGCGTGCTGGATGCGGTAACAGACCCCATCATGGGCGCGATAGCGGATCGTACCCAGAGCCGATGGGGCCGCTTCCGTCCCTGGCTGCTCTGGGTCTCAGTGCCATATGTTCTGTTCAGCGTACTGATGTTTACCACGCCGGACTGGAGCTATGAAAACAAAGTTATCTGGGCCTTTGTCACCTATTTCCTGATGTCGCTGACCTATACCGCCATCAATATTCCCTACTGTTCACTGGGCGGCGTTATCACCAGCGATCCGGGCGAGCGCGTTTCCTGTCAGTCTTATCGCTTCGTGATGGTGGGTGTCGCCACGCTGATCCTCTCACTCTCACTGCTGCCTATGGCGGAGTGGTTTGGCGGTGACAACAAGGCGCGCGGCTATCAGCTGGCGATGAGCGTGCTGGCGCTGATTGGCCTGGCGATGTTTCTGTTCTGTTTTGCTAACGTCCGCGAACGAATCCGGCCTGCGGTGCCAACGCATGACGATCTGAAGAAAGACCTGCGCGATATCTGGAAAAACGATCAGTGGGTGCGCATTCTGCTGCTGACCTTCTGCAACGTCTGTCCAGGCTTTATCCGCATGGCGGCCACCATGTATTACGTGACCTGGGTCATGGGCCAGTCGACGCATTTTGCCACGCTGTTTATCAGCCTTGGCGTGATCGGCATGATGGGTGGCAGCACGCTGGCAAAATATCTCACCGACCGCTGGTGCAAGCTGAAGGTCTTTTTCTGGACCAATATCGCCCTGGCGCTCTTCTCCTGCGGGTTTTACTGGATCGATCCACACGCTACCGTCACGGTGGTGGTGGCCTATTTCCTGCTGAATATTCTGCATCAGATCCCCTCGCCGCTGCACTGGTCGCTGATGGCCGATGTGGATGACTATGGCGAGTGGAAAACCGGCAAGCGTATTACCGGTATGAGCTTTTCCGGCAATCTCTTTTTTCTCAAGGTCGGGCTGGCGGTTGCTGGTGCCATGGTCGGCTTTTTGCTGTCGGTTTACGGCTATGACGCGGGTGCAAAACAGCAGTCCGCCAGCGCCGTCAACGGCATTATGCTGCTCTTTACCGTAATACCCGGTGTCGGCTACCTGATCACCGCAGGCGTAGTGCGCCTGATGAAAGTGGATCGCAAGCTGATGCGCACGATTCAGGATGACCTGGCGCTGCGCCGCGCTAACTTTCGCGATTTGTCCGCTCCATCCCCGGCCGCAACCACTCAACCCGGAGAGATCAAATGACCTGGCCTAACCCTTTTATTACGCAGCGCGCCGATCCCTTTATTCTGCGGCACGGTGCTGGCTACTACTTTATCGCCTCAGTACCGGAATACGATCGGCTGGAGCTGCGCCACGCCAGCACGCTTGCGGGACTGCGTGAGGCACCCGCCGTTACCGTCTGGCGCAAGCCGGATCAGGGTGAATACAGTGAGCTGATCTGGGCGCCCGAGCTGCACCACATTAATGGTCAGTGGGTCATCTACTTTGCGGCAGCGCCGAGCCGGGAAATTAAAGAGGGGCTGTTTCAGCATCGCATGTATGCGCTGGTCTGCGATGATGCCGATCCGCTGACCGGCTACTGGCAGCCCTGTCGCCGGGTCGAAACGCAGTTCGATAGCTTTGCGCTGGACGCCACCCATTTCGTCCATCAGGGTAAAAACTGGTATCTCTGGGCACAAAAAGATCCCGCTATTCCCGGTAATTCCAATCTTTATCTGGCCGAGCTGCTTAACCCCTGGACGCTTAAAGGCACGCCGGTGATGCTGAGCCGGCCTGAATATGAGTGGGAGTGTGCCGGCTTCAGCGTTAACGAAGGTCCGGCGGCGATCCGTCACGGCAACCGGCTGTTTGTGACCTACTCCGCCAGCGCGACCGATGAAAACTACTGTCTGGGTATGCTGAGTATTGACGTGCAGGCCGATCCGCGCGATCGCATCGCCTGGCAGAAGTCAGCGCGGCCGGTGTTTACCACCAGCTGGGAAAATCAGCAGTACGGGCCGGGACACAACAGTTTTACGACGGATGAAGCGGGACGCGACGTGCTGGTTTATCACGCCCGCAACTACACGGAAATTGAGGGCGATCCGCTGTGGGATCCCAATCGCCATACGCGCCTGAAATATTTCAGCTGGCGCGAGGATGGCACGCCCGATTTTGGCGTGCCTCCGGCGGATCACACCAGCGTGCCGTAGATAGTCAGGAGCGCCACCACCACCACCAGCACCAGCGAAGTGCGTTTTGCCAGCGCCACCGCCACGCGTGGGGTGGCGACTTTATCCGTGTGCGGATCGCGCGCCAGCGAGAACTGCGCCAGGCTGGTCAGCACCTGATACTGAGCGCGATGGAGGTCGCTCAGAGAAGCAAACCAGGCGGGCAGCGCGCGCTCGCCGTGACCCAGCAGCGCATAAGCGACGCCCGCCAGCCGTACCGGGATCCAGTCCAGCACGTGCAGCAGCGCATCAACACCTGAGGCAGCGCGTGCCTGATCTGATGCGTGTCGTGCCAGCCAGCTCTGCCAGGCGCGCAGAAAAGCGTACCCCACCAGCAGCACCGGCCCTCCGACCACGAACCAGAACAGCGGAGCGAGATAGAAACGGAAGTTGATCCAGATAAGCGCATTCTGCAGCTCGCGCAGGAACTCACGCTCGCTGCAGTTTGCCGGCACGCCATGAATGAGCGTCAGCTCTGCAGCCATCGCCTGGTGCGCCGCCTCATCATCACGGCTGGCAGCCTGCAGATAGTTATGATAATGCTGTCGCGCAGAACCGGCGCCGATACAGAGCAGTCCGGTCACAATCCAGAACAGCAGCTGCAGCAGCCCGAACAGCAGGCCATGCAGACTCCAGACCACCAGCCACACCAGCAGCATGGCTGCTGCGGTCATCAGAAGCGTGCGCGGCAGCGAAAAGCGCTGCCGGCCACGGAACAGCGGCTCCAGCCGGTGATCCAGCTGCCAGTGTTCGCCCATTTTAAACAGGCGTTCCCATCCCAGAACAAGTAACAAACTAAACAACGTCATAATGGCTCCTGCAGTGTCAGGTATTCTCCTGAGTAGTACCCTGTTTATAGCGTGACCAGTCAAACGCCGGGCCCGGATCGGTTTTACGCCCGGGTGCAATATCGCTATGGCCGGTAATACGATCGGCGGCCAGCGGATAGTGCTGCTGCAGCAGCGCGGTGACCTGCTGCAGCATGGCGTACTGGGCGTCGGTGTAAGGCAGCGTGTCGGTGCCTTCCAGCTCAATACCAATAGAAAAGTCGTTGCAGTTTTCCCGCCCGCTGAAAGCCGAAACGCCCGCGTGCCAGGCGCGCTCGTTTAGTGAGACGTACTGTACCAGCTCACCGTCGCGGCGGATCAGGCAGTGCGCTGCCACGCGCAGCTGCGCGATATCAGCAAAATAGGGGTGTGCATCGGCAGGCAGCGAGCCGGTAAACAGACGATCGATCCACGGCCCGCCAAATTCGCCCGGCGGCAAACTGATGTTGTGGATCACCAGCAGCGACGGCGCTTCATTGTCGGGGCGTGCATTAAAGTGGGGCGAGGGCACCTTACGGGCGCTGCTGATCCAGCCCTGTTCCAGTTTCATCTCTCTCATCCTTAGCAAAATCAGGCCGAGAATATCACGATTCAGAGCAGGGTTTAGCGTCTTCGTGCGATAGCGCGCTTTCTCATCCTCCGGTCATTGCCGCTGCCGCTGCAAAAACAGGCCAGCGTCATAACGCTTCCGGTGGCCCTGTTCTGCCCGGCGTTGTGAGCCCGCCCGGTACTGCAACTGTCGTTTGCTGCAACCGCTAAAAATGGCTGCGCGGCACGCTCCGCTTTTCAGGCGATACGCTTTCATCACCCGCGGGTGCTGCTTATCGTAGCGCTGCAGAACAAAGGAGCCCTGCTATGGAAAGACAACGCGGTTTTACCCTGATTGAACTGATGATCGTCATCGGCATCGTCGCTATTCTCAGCGCAATTGGCCTGCCTGCTTATCAAAATTACCTGCAGCGCGCAGCGCTGACTGACATGCTGCAAACCATGTTGCCCTATAAAACGGCGGTGGAACTCTGCGCCATTGAGCGCGGCGGTCCGGCACAGTGTCAGGCTGGTGAACACGGCATTCCGGCGGCCAGAGGCTCGCGCTATGTCGCCTCGCTCACCGTTACCGGTGGCGTGATTGCGCTTACCGGCCAGGAGAACCTCAGCGGGCTGAGCGTGGAGATGCAGCCCGTCTGGAACACGGCTGAAGGCATGCTTAACTGGCAGCGCAGCTGTACCAGCAGCAGCAGCAGCCTGCGCGATAACTGTCTGAACCAGTTCCGGTTTGCAGATAAGGATGAGACCAATGGCTGAGCATGATCCGACACTGCTGGCGCTGTGCGCCCGCTATCAGGCGCGGCTGCTGCAGCATGATGACACCCGGCTGCGCGTAGCCGTTACCGACTCTCCCCACCCGCAGCTGCTGGAGGCGCTGCAGTTCGCCTGCCAGCGTCAGGTAGAGATTGAGTGCTGGCCGGCTGCCCGCATGGAGCAGGCGCTGCACCCGTCACTATCCGATGAGCGGCTGCCTGAGCAGCGCAGCGCAGCCTCAGCAACCGAGGCGGTAAACCAGATTTTGCATCAGGCCGTACAGCGACGCGCTTCAGATGTGCATATTGAGCCTCAGTCGCAGGGATTGCGTATCCGGCTGCGCATCGACGGCGTGCTACATAATCTGCCGCGCTTGCCGGAGGTGCAGCCGGCAGCCGTGCTGGCGCGGCTGAAGGTGCTCGCCGGGCTTGATATTGCAGAGCGGCGTCTGCCGCAGGATGGGCAGTTTACCCAGGAGATAAACGGCAGCGATGCCGCCTTTCGCCTCGCCACGCTGCCGGTCAGCCACGGCGAAAAAGCCGTTGTACGCTTGCTGCAGGGTGAAAGCAGTGCGATTGCGCTGGATAAACTCGGTATGCCGCTGGCCCAGCTGCGTCTGCTGAAACAGGCTCTGGTTAAACCGCAGGGATTGATTCTGGTGACCGGCCCGACCGGCAGCGGCAAAACCTTTACGCTCTACAGCAGCCTCAGCGCACTGAACGTGCCGGAAAAAAATATCTGCAGCGTTGAAGACCCGATAGAGATCCCGCTGACCGGCATCAATCAGACTCAGGTGCGCCCCCGCAGCGGTCTCGACTTTAATCGCGTACTGCGTGCCCTGCTGCGTCAGGATCCGGATGTGATCATGGTCGGTGAAATCCGCGACAGTGAAACGGCCAGTATTGCGGTAAAAGCGGCACAAACCGGCCACCTGGTTCTCTCCACGCTGCATACAAACTCTACCGCTGAAACGCTGACGCGCCTCAGACAGATGGAGATCCCGGGCTATCTGCTGGGGCCAGCGCTGCAGCTGGTGATTGCACAGCGTCTGGTTCGTCGTCTCTGCCTGCACTGTCGCCAGCCAGCACAGGCTATCGCTCATCTGCCTGCCACGCTCTGGCCCGGCACCCTGCAGACCTGGCGAGCGCCGGGCTGTGACCACTGTTTTTCCGGCTACTATGGGCGCCTTGCGCTGTTTGAAATCCTGCCGGTTAACAGCAGGCTGCAGAACGCCATCTCTTCAGATATGCCGCTGGAACATGTGCTGACGCTCGCCAGCGAGCAGGGAATGAAAACCCTGCTCAGCGCCGGTCTTGAAGCGGTAAGCCGCGGGGAGACATCGTTTGAAGAGATGCAGCGCGTGGTAGGGCTGGACAATGGCTAAACTCTATCACTACCGCTGGCAGGCGCTGGACACCATGGGCGAGCTGCAGGCAGGAGAGTCGCTGCTGCGCGATCGGGCCGCGCTGCTGAATCAGCTCGCCGATCGCGGCATGCTGATCGTGAGCTGGCAACGCGGCCGCTGCTGGCGCAGACGCGACTGGAAATGGCAGCAAAAAATTGAGCTGATGCACCAGCTGGCTACGCTGCTAAAAGCGGGGTTACCGCTGGCTGAAAGCCTGATGCTGCTGGCACAGGGGCATCCGCATGCCGGCTGGCGCGTAGTGCTCGCGGGTCTGCAGCAGCAGGTGCTGGCCGGAGAGGCATTTTCGCAGGCGCTGCGCACGTGGCCCGATCTCTTTCCGCCCCTCTTTTCTGCGCTGATGCAGGTCGGCGAAACCACCGGACAGCTCGACAGCTGCTGCCTGCGGCTGGCGCAGCAGCAGGCAAAGCAGCGCCTGCTGCGCCAGAAGGTTGGCAAAGCGCTGCGCTATCCGCTCTTTATCCTGCTGGTGGCGCTGGCGGTCAGTGCCGGTATGCTATTGTTTGTGCTGCCGGAGTTTACTGCCGTCTATGCCAGCTTTGATGCACCACTGCCCGCCTTTACCGCAGGCGTTGTCGCGCTGTCAGAAGGCATGCGGCAGACCGCGCTGCCGCTGCTGCTGATCGCTGCCGGCTGTGCCATCGCAGCGCGCCAGATTGTACGCCGCTCCGCGCGCTGGCAGCGGTGCCTGCAGCATTTTATCCTGCGCCTGCCGCTGATCGCCCCGCTCTGGCGCGGTGCGCAGCTCAGCCAGATTTATGCCATTTTGCAGCTGACGCAGCAGGCAGGGCTTACGCTGCTGCACAGCCTGCAGACAGTGGAGATGACGCTGACGGCGCGTCTGTGGCGCGAAGCGATAGTACAGCTGCAGGCGCATATTGCTGCCGGTGCCCCGCTGCACCAGGCCCTGCAGCAGCATACGCTGTTTACGCCGCTCTGTGCCCAGCTGACAGGGGCCGGCGAAGAGGCTGGCGCGCTTGATATTATGCTGTCCCGGCTGGCAGAGTGGCATGAAACGGAAACCTCAAACCGGGCGGAGGCGCTGGCTGCTGCGCTTGAACCGGCGATGATGCTGGTGATCGGAGCGATCGTAGGCACGCTGGTTATCGCCATGTATCTGCCGGTATTTGGTCTGGGAGAGGTAATACGTTAACGGGCGCCTGCTGCGCCCGTCCGGAAGGTTTATCGGTTAAAAACGCGATTCTCCTGCTCTGCCACGCGAATAAACGTTGTACGCTTGGTCAGCTCTTTCAGACGTTCGGCGCCAACATAGGTACAGGCTGAACGCAGGCCGCCCAGAATATCTTTGACGGTCTCGGCAACCGGTCCGCGCAGCGGCAGCCGTACGGTCTTGCCCTCCGCCGCACGGTATTGCGCTACGCCGCCCACGTGGCGTTTCATCGCCGATTCAGAGCTCATGCCATAAAACAGCATAAACTGCTCGCCCTGCTCTTCCACAAGCGTGCCTTCACACTCATCGTGTGCCGCCAGCATACCGCCCAGCATGACGAAATCAGCGCCGCCACCAAACGCTTTGGCGATATCGCCCGGCACGGAACAGCCGCCGTCGCTGACAATCTGTCCGCCCAGACCGTGCGCGGCATCGGCGCACTCAATCACCGCCGACAGCTGCGGATAACCGACGCCGGTTTTGACACGCGTTGTGCAGACCGATCCCGGGCCGATCCCCACTTTGACAATATCCGCACCGGACAGGATCAGCTCTTCCACCATCTCTCCCGTCACGACGTTACCGGCGCAGATGGTCTTATCCGGAAAGCGTTCACGCGCACGCTGCAGAAACGCAACAAAGTGCTCTGAATAGCCGTTTGCCACGTCGATGCAGATAAACTGAAGCTCCGACGAGAGAGCAAGAATCGCATTCAGTTTGGTGAAATCCGCTTCTGACGTCCCGGTTGAAACCATGACGTACTTCAGCACGGAAGCGGGCACGCGCTGGATAAACGCCTGCCATGCATCAATACTATAGTGTTTATGAACTGCAGTAAGCACCTCAAAACCAGCCAGCGCTTCTGCCATGGTGAACGTGCCAACGGTATCCATATTTGCCGCGATAACCGGCACCCCGCACCACTTCAGAGCGGAGTGCTTAAAGGTAAAGGTACGTGCCAGTTCAACATCAGAACGGCTTTTGAGCGTTGAGCGTTTCGGGCGGATTAACACATCTTTAAAGCCCAGTTTGATATCTTCTTCAATACGCATAGCAGAGGGTCCTGGTTAGTGAAAACGAACCGCAGTTCGGGTAGCGCTCACGGCTCCAGTGTCGTTATCATACGCGCCATAACGGCGGTGGCAAGGGTGCGAATTTCACTTTACTTACGCTACAATCCGGTAAATTTAGCCGATCGCTAAGTATGTGATCGTCTTCTCACTTTTGTGACACTGCCGCCCTCTGATGCGCTGCATACCGGGAGAAAAATATGCTGTTTACCGTTGCGCTTACCGGCGGCATTGGTAGTGGTAAAAGCACCGTCGCTAACGCCTTTGCCGCTCTGGGCGTGGAGATCATTGATGCTGATGTGATCGCCCGCGAGGTGGTAGAGCCGGGCACGCCAGCGCTACAGGCGATTGTAAAACGCCATGGCGAATCCATTCTGACGGCAGAAGGCACGCTCTATCGCGCTCGTCTGCGGGAGATTATTTTCCAGCAGCCGCAGGAGAAAAACTGGCTTAATCAGCTGCTGCATCCGCTGATTAATGCCCGTACTCAACAGCTCAGGGCGCAGGCGTCATCCTCTTATGTTCTATGGGTGGTTCCCCTGCTGATTGAAAACAACCTGCAGCGCCAGGCCGATCGCGTGCTGGTGGTCGATGTAGATGAAGCGGTTCAGCTGCAGCGTACGCGTCAGCGCGACGGCGTGTCGCTGAGCCAGGCACAACGTATTCTTGCTGCGCAGGTGAGCCGCGAACAGCGCCTCGCCTGCGCCGATGATATTATTGATAATAGCGGCACACCCGAACAGGTGCTGCCGCGGGTTGCTGAACTTCACCAGCGTTATTTGCGCCTGGCAGCAACCGGACGGGATTAAGATAATGAGTACAGTTGTTCTGTTTGAGCATCCGCTGAATGAGAAGATGCGCACCTGGCTGCGCGTCGAGTTTTTACTCAATCAGCTGCATGAAACGGTACCGGTGAATCATTCCGTTGCCGCACTGGGCGTGTTTCGCATTCTTGCCGACCTGCTGGATATTTTTGAGCGCGGCGATATGCGGACCGAGCTGCTTAAAGAGCTGGAGCGTCAGCAGCAGAAACTGCGCGCCTGGCTGGATGTGCCCGGTGTTGATGAGCAGACGGTAAGCCAGCTCAGCAACCGCCTTAAACAGCTCTCCGCTGAGCTGCTGAGCGCACCGCGTATGGGCCAGCATCTGCGTGACGATCGGCTGATATCGCTGGTACGTCAGCGTCTCAGCATTCCCGGCGGCTGCTGCAGTTTTGATTTACCTGGCCTGCACATCTGGCTGCACCAGGAGCAGACGCTGCGCGATACGCAGGTAGCTGGCTGGCTGGCATCGCTTGAGCCGCTGCGTAACAGCCTGATGATGATCCTCGATCTTATCCGCCAGTCTGGCGTATTTCGTCATCAGACCAGCCTGAATGGATTTTATCAGGACAATGCTGAAGGAGCAGACCTGCTGCGGCTGCGGCTGACGCTGGAAGATGCGCTCTATCCGCAGATTTCAGGTCATAAAAGCCGTTACGCTATTCGTTTTTTGCCGCTGGATAGCGAACAGGGCGCGGTGCCTGCCCGCCTGAATTTTGAACTGGCCTGCTGTTAGAGGATATTATGCCGGAAGAGATGATTACCGTACCCTGCCCGAACTGCGGCAGAGATGTGATGTGGGATGAACTGAGCCCGTGGCGTCCGTTCTGCAGCAAACGCTGTCAGCTGATTGATCTTGGCGAATGGGCCGCAGAGGAAAAACGCATTCCCAGCAGTGGCGACCAGACCGACAGCGATGAGTGGAGTGAAGAGCAGCAATAAAACAGCAGGGGCATCGCGCCCCTGTTTCAGAGTTCGTCCGCCACCAGACGGGCAATCAGCGCATGGTTTGCAGCCGGAAACTCCTCTGCAATAAGATCGCGCTGCGCTACCCAGCGCTGCGGCTGCCCCTCGCGTCCCCATGGCTCACCCTGCCACGCTTCCACCAGAAAGAAATGCAGCGTGACGCGCAGGTCATCATAGGCGTGGTCAGCCTGGCCGATTGCGGTCGCACGGGTCACCTCAATACCGGTTTCCTCCATAAGCTCACGCTTCAGCGCCTGCTCCGCACTTTCATTCTGTTCAATTTTTCCGCCGGGGAACTCCCATTTGTTTGCCATATAAGAGCTGGCTGCGCGCTGCGCAAGGAAAATCTGGCGGCTGGCATTACGGATAATGCCGACTGCGACCTGCAGGTGCTTCATAGAGTTGATCCCGCTTTATTATCAAAGTGCGCAAAGTGTAAAACAGCGCGGCGCGGATGTTAATAACCCGTCCTGAACGGCGTCATAACCGTAAAAAAAAGGAGCCCGCAGGCTCCTTTTCAGGGTCAGGCCAGACGGCCGTGACACTGCTTATACTTTTTGCCCGAGCCACACGGGCAGGGATCGTTACGCCCGGTTTTACGTTCACCACCCTGGGCGGCAAGCGCCTCGGCGGCGGCGGTTTCATCATCCACGTGACTCAGCTGCTGCTGCTGTGCCAGACGTTCAGCTTCTTCGCGACGCTGCTGCTCCATCGCTTCAACTTCTTCCGGCATCCGCACCTGAACCTTGCTCAGCGTGCTGATCACTTCATACTTCAGTGACTCCAGCATTGCCGCAAACATGGCAAAGGATTCGCGCTTATATTCCTGCTTGGGATCTTTCTGGGCATAGCCGCGCAGATGGATCCCCTGACGCAGATAGTCCATCGCCGCCAGATGCTCTTTCCACAGTGAATCCAGCGTCTGCAGCATCACGCCTTTTTCGAAGTTGCGCATCATTTCGGTGCCGACAACCTCTTCTTTCGCCGCATAGCTTTCGCGCGCGCGGGTCATGATCCGTTCACGCAGCGTCTCTTCATGCAGATCCGGCTCTTTATCCAGCCACTCAGCAACCGGCAGATCGAGATCAAAATCGGTGCGCAGACGCTCTTCCAGGCCCGGCACGTCCCACATCTCTTCCAGCGACTGCGGCGGAATATAGGTGTCGATCGTCGCCTTAAACACATCCTCACGAATGCTGTTGATGGTGTCAGACACATCAGAGACATCCAGCAGTTCATTACGCTGGCTGTAGATAGCACGACGCTGGTCGTTTGCGACGTCATCATACTCCAGCAGCTGCTTACGAATATCGAAGTTGCGGCTCTCAACCTTGCGCTGCGCGTTTGCGATCGCTTTGGTCACCCACGGATGCTCAATCGCCTCACCTGGCTTCATGCCGAGTTTGCGCATCATGTTCGAAACGCGATCGGAGGCGAAGATACGCATCAGTGCATCTTCCATAGAGAGGTAGAAGCGAGAAGAGCCGGCATCGCCCTGACGACCGGCACGGCCGCGCAACTGGTTATCGATACGACGTGATTCATGACGCTCAGTACCGATGATATGCAGACCGCCTGAGGCCAGTACGGCATCGTGACGCAGTTTCCACGCCTCTTTAATCGCCTGCACCTGCTCTTCAGACGGCGCTTCCAGCGCGGCCACTTCAGCCTGCCAGCTGCCACCCAGCACGATGTCGGTACCACGACCCGCCATGTTGGTCGCGATAGTCACCGCTCCCGGCTGGCCTGCCTGCGCCACAATATCGGCTTCGCTGGCGTGGAATTTGGCGTTCAGCACGCTGTGTTTAATACCGGCGCGCGTCAGTTCATTAGAGACCACTTCTGATTTCTCAATCGAAATAGTCCCCACCAGCACCGGCTGGCCTTTTGCCGTACAGGTACGAATATCTTCAATGATGGCATCGATCTTCTCTTTCTCGGTCATGTAGACCAGATCGGCCATGTCTTTACGCACCATCGGACGGTTAGTTGGCACCACGATAGTGTCGAGCTTGTAAATCGAGCTGAATTCAAACGCTTCGGTGTCCGCCGTACCGGTCATACCGGCCAGCTTCTCATACAGACGGAAGTAGTTCTGGAAGGTGATGGACGCCAGCGTCTGGTTCTCATTCTGGATATCCGCTCCCTCTTTGGCTTCAATAGCCTGATGCAGACCATCAGACCAGCGGCGCCCCTGCATGGTACGGCCGGTGTGCTCATCAACAATGATGACCTCACCCTCTTTAACGATATAGTCGACGTCCCGCGTGAAGAGCGCGTGCGCCCGCAGCGCAGCGGTGACGTGATGCATCAGCATAATATTGGTTGGCGAGTAGAGCGACTCGCCCTCTTCCATAATGCCCTGGCTGACCAGCAGCTCTTCAACCTTGACCAGGCCGCGTTCAGTCATGTGCGCCTGACGCGCTTTCTCATCGACCCAGAAGTCGCCTTCTCCCTGGAAGTTGTCAGAATCTTCTTTTTCCTGACGAACCAGGTGCGGGATGATTTTATTAACTTTGATATAGAGATCGGAGCTATCTTCCGCCGGACCAGAGATGATCAGCGGCGTACGCGCCTCATCAATCAGAATGGAGTCGACTTCATCCACCAGCGCATAGTGCAGCTTACGCTGAACGCGCTCTTCCGGGCTGAATGCCATGTTGTCGCGCAGGTAGTCAAAGCCATATTCGTTATTGGTGCCGTAGGTGATATCAGCCGCGTAAGCTTCACGCTTGGCAACCGCAGGCATGCCTGGCAGGTTGATACCGATACTCAGGCCCAGAAACTCAAACAGCGCGCGGTTGTTCTCTGCATCACGTTGTGCCAGATAGTCGTTGACGGTAACTACGTGCACGCCTTTGCCGCTCAGCGCGTTCAGGTAAGCGGGCAGCGTGGCGGTCAGCGTTTTACCTTCACCGGTACGCATCTCCGCAATGCACCGCTCATTCAGCACCATACCGCCAATCAGCTGCACATCGAAGTGGCGCATGCCAAATACGCGCTTACTCGCTTCGCGTACGGTGGCGAACGCTTCCGGGATCAGGCTCTCCAGCGCTTCGCCCTTTTCCAGACGCGCGCGGAATTCATTGGTTTTTGCTTTCAGTTCATCATCTGACAGTTTGACGAACTCAGGTTCCATCTTATTGATGACATCTACAGCTTTGCGCATGCGGCGCAGCGTACGATCGTTGCTGCTGCCAAACACTTTCGTTAACAGTTTGATTAACATGTTCAATTTTTCTCTTATCAGCCGGGATATCGCGGCCGGTTAACTCTTAAAAAGGGGAAAAGGGGGCGTAATCAGGCAACGAAAGGTCCGGCGCGGATACCATCGCTGGTAGCCTGCCAGTCAGCAACGGCATGAGCTATCGGAGAGTGATAGCAGGCGTACGGCAGTGTCAGATGCGCGGGCTGCGGCTGCACAGGCGATGTCAGCAGCGCCTGCAGCGAATCAATCAGCGCCAGCTTCTGTACGGCAAGCGGCAGCGCGATTTCAGCTTCAGCTTCGGTGGCCGGTGACAGACTGAATGAGAGGTGGCGGATCACCGTGCGGATAGCGTGCTGATGCCAGTAATCGACATTAGCGCCAGGCCGGCGGGCGCTCTCCTGCAGCCGGATCAGGTGATCAAAGTGAACCACATTGCCGGTGAACAGGCTGCTGACCGGGGAGTCGCTGGCGGAAGGCTCGGCGTTTTGCGCGCAGGCAGGCAGGCCCAGACTGGCCGCCACCATCCCCAGCAGGAGATGTGGCCAGAAATAGCGCCTGCCTAATTGTCGCCAGCGTGAAAAGAGTCCGATCACAATCCGTCCGCAACGTTAATAACACATCCATGCGGCTGACATGCTGTCAGCCCGCTTATATGAGCGCCAGATAATAGCACTTATGTACGGCTTCCACAGCAGAGATCGGGCGGCTTACGGCGGATTTCACGCTTTTCGTACAGCATTTCACCAGACAGGCGGGCATTTTGCGGGCGGGCTTCCACGCCATCAGAGAGGCGAAAAAAAACGGCGGATACCGCTGACCGGAGAGAGTGTCAGGGTATCCGCCGTTCTTATGACCGGCTGTTAAGCCAGGACTAAATTAGGTGCTTTAAACGCCAGCGGCAGCTCAGCTTCATCTTCGAAGGTGGCCCACTCCCAGGCTTCCTGTTTCGCCAGGACAGCCTGCAGCAGCTTGTTGTTTAACGCATGGCCTGATTTAAACGCCGAAAAGGCACCAATCACGTTGTGACCACACATAAACAGATCGCCGATAGCATCCAGCATTTTGTGTCGTACAAACTCATCTTCAAAGCGCAGGCCATCTTCATTCAGCACGCGGAAATCATCAAGGCCAATCGCACAATCTAAACTACCGCCCAGGCACAGGCCTTTAGACTGCAGATATTCAATTTCACGCATAAAGCCAAAGGTGCGCGCACGGCTGATCTGGCGGACAAATGCCTCAGCCGAGAAGTTGAGCTGGTAACGCTGCGAGCTTGAATCGATAGCCGGATGTTTGAAATCGATAGTGAAATCGAGCGAGAAACCGTTATACGGTTTGATCTCAGCCCACTTATCACCATCTTCTACCCGTACCGCCTGCTTAACGCGTACAAATTTTTTCGCGCTGTTAAGCTCTTCCACACCTGCATCCATCAGCAGGTAGACGAAAGGTGCTGCGCTGCCATCCATAATTGGAATTTCTGGTGCATCGACTTCCACAATAATGTTATCGATACCCAGACCCGCCAGCGCGGCGTTCAGGTGTTCTACCGTTGAAATACGTACGCCTTCATCGTTCACCAGGCAGGTACTCAGCATGGTGTCGCGCACGTATTTTGCATCAGCCGGGAAATCAACCGGTGGATTCAAGTCGGTGCGACGATAGATGACCCCGGTGTTAGCCGACGCAGGGCGTAAAGTCAGCGTGACTTTTTTGCCGGTATGTAAACCGACGCCAGTCGCCTGAACAATACGTTTTAGTGTCCTTTGTTTGATCATCGCATTATCTCGCAATATTACCATCCGACCGCCAGTATAAATTACCGGCGGGCGAAGACTTTAGCACAAAGAGCGGGAAATCCCAATTATCAGCTTATTCTTAATCTGCCTGTTTACGCAGGAACGCTGGAATATCGAGATAGTCAGGCTCTTTACCGGAAGCGGCCGGCTGTTCGTTAACAACTTTCGCCGCAGGTTTCTGCTCCTGCGGCAGCGGCGCCATGCCGTGCTGCTGATAGCGGTGATCCATAACCGGTTGCGAAGCAGGTTTATTGGTCACCAGAGTGATTTCCGGACGCTTATCCATACCGATGCCGGTGGCCACGACGGTGACACGCAGCTCATCATTCATCTCTGGATCCAGTGAGGTACCGATAACCACGGTCGCATTGTCAGAAGCGAATGCGCGGATAGTATTACCGACGGTTTCAAACTCATCCAGACGCAGATCGAAGCCGGCAGTGATGTTGACCAGCACGCCACGTGCGCCAGAGAGGTCGATATCTTCCAGCAGCGGACTGGAAATTGCCATTTCAGCAGCTTCTTCAGCACGATCTTCACCGCACGCCACGCCAGAGCCCATCATGGCATAACCCATTTCTGACATCACGGTACGCACGTCTGCAAAGTCGACGTTCATCAGACCCGGACGGGTAATCAGTTCAGCAATACCCTGAACCGCACCTTTCAGTACATCGTTTGCTGCGCCAAAAGCGTCCAGCAGCGAGATACCGCGGCCCAGCACTTTGAGCAGTTTGTCATTCGGGATGGTGATCAGGGAGTCAACGTGCTTGGAGAGCTCAGCAATACCCTGCTCAGCAAACGCCATACGTTTTTTGCCTTCAAAGTTGAACGGCTTGGTCACGACAGCAACGGTCAGAATCCCGAGATCTTTAGCCACTTCAGCGACAACAGGCGCAGCACCGGTACCGGTACCGCCGCCCATACCGGCTGCGATAAACACCATGTCTGCCCCATCCAGCGCAGAACGCAGTGCTTCGCGATCTTCTTCCGCTGAGGTACGACCGACTTCCGGGTTAGCCCCTGCGCCAAGACCTTTGGTGATATTGGTCCCGATCTGGATCGTCTGGCCGACCGCTGTTTTACGTAACGCCTGAGCGTCCGTGTTTACAGCAAAGAATTCCACACCTTCGATACGCTCGCGCACCATGTGCTCTACGGCGTTGCCACCGCCACCGCCGACGCCGATGACTTTAATCACCGCGTCATTGGTTAATTCCATAGGTTCAAACATGATTTCTCTCCGTTATGTGCCTGTTCGCCTGGAGATCATAAACATTGCCAGCATGATCTCCTTTTATCAAAATTAAAACTCTTTCTTCAGCCAGCTGTTGATTCGTTTAAACCAATTGCCAACTGAAGCACGTTTTTCTGTTTCTGCGTCACCGTTCAGGTGTGACTCTTTACCATAGTGCAGCAGGCCCACCGCCGTGGAGTAGTAAGACTCCTGAGCGTAGTCGGTCAGGCCCGTAATATTCAGCGGCTGGCCGATACGCACCTGCGTATGAAACACGCGTTGTGCGCAGGCTGCCAGACCTTCAATTTGCGCCGCGCCACCGGTTAATACAATACCGGCAGCAAGATGATGCTTCACACCCTGCTGGCGCAGCTGCTCCTGCAGTTGCAGAATCTCGTCGTTCACCAGATTCAGCAGCTCGGTGTAGCGCGGCTCAATGACTTCAGCCAGCGTCTGACGCTGCAGACTGCGCGGCGGACGTCCGCCTACGCTTGGCACTTCTACATTCTCATCTTTGCCGACAATCGATCCCAGCGCGCAGCCGTGGCGTACTTTGATCGCCTCAGCGTCAGTAGGCGGTGTACCAAATGCATAGGCGATATCGCTGGTCACAACGTTCCCGGCATAGGGGATCACCTTGGTATGACGCAGCGCGCCGCCGGTATACACCGCGATATCCATTGTACCGCCACCGATGTCGACAACACAGACGCCCAGCTCACGTTCATCTTCTGTCAGGACAGAAAAGCTGGAAGCCAGTCCGGCAAAAATCAATTGGTCAACTTTAAGTCCGCAACGTTCAACTGCTTTTACGATATTTTTCGCCATATCGTTGTGACAGGTGATTAAATGTACTTTGGCCTGCATACGGACGCCGGATAAGCCCACCGGATTCTTGATGCCTTCCTGGTAGTCAATGGCATACTCCTGCGGAATGACATGCAGAATGCGATGCTCATCACGTACGCGCACTGATTTAGCCGTATGGACAACGTTTTCCACATCATCCTGAGTCACTTCCTCTTCGGAAATCGGAACCATCCCGATTTCGTTCTGACAGCTGATGTGTTTGCCCGATAAAGCAAGGTAGACCGACGAAATCTGGCAATCCGCCATCAGTTCCGCCTGATCGATGGCGCGCTGTACGCACTTCACCACCGATTCCAGATCGTTTACCCCGCCTTTGTCCATACCCCGCGACGGGCAGCTGCCCACCCCGATAATATTGACCATACCATCAGGCAGAATTTCTCCAACCAGGGCGGCAACCTTCGCGGTGCCAATTTCAAGTCCTACTACCAGTTTTCTGTCCGTTGCCTTGATCATTATGGTTTAGCCTGTGCCTGTGCCTGGTTCTGTTGCTGATTACTGTCCTGTGGCTCAATCGGTGCCGGAACCCAGCCTACTGCGGCGCCAGAGTCATAGCGTAGATCAACATAATCAACACGCTTGCTTTCATTCTGGCCCTGCAGCTGCAGCTCCGGATAGAGCTCAATAAAACGGTTCAGACGCTTCATGGTATCGCTCCGTCCCAGTTCGATGCGGATATCGTCCCCGGTGACCAGCTGCCATGAGCGACGCGCCGTCATCGACGCAACCTTCAGGGTAAACTTGCTGGCCTGGAGCACATCCCGCAGGGAGTGATAACCCGCCAGCACCTCTTTTTCACTGCCTTCCGGTCCATAGAGCATCGGCAGATTCTCTTTGCCGACATGACTGGCCGGAACGCTGAAGGAGACGCCATCGGCATCTACCATGTGCGAGTCGTTCCAGCGTGCAACCGGAACATACTCCACCAGATTTATCTTCAGCTCATCAGGCCACTGCTTGCGCACGCTGACCTGTTTAATCCAGGGTAATCGTTCAATCTGTTGCTGAATGATATCCACATTCTGCGACATAAAGGTCCCCGGGGCGCCCAGTGACAGAATCGCCTGGCGAATATCATCATGCGTGGTGTAGTGGGTTTGCCCCGTTACGACCAGCTTTGATAGCGGCAGACGTGAAGCGTCATTCATCCACTTCAGGACCACCAGGCCACCGGCTATCATGGTGCCCAGCACCAGCAGCAGAAACACAATGCCAAACAGCCGTGCGCCGTTGCTGCGCCCGGTGCGGGCTCGCTCCTGAGGTTCGCGGTTGCGTACGCGTAGCGCTGCCTGAGACATATCAGTCAGCCAGCGCCAGGATACGCGTTACCAGCTGCGGAAAGCTGTAACCCGCCTGCCGTGCCGCCATCGGAACCAGACTATGGCTGGTCATGCCCGGCGACGTATTGACCTCCAGCAGCTGAAAACGGCCTTCGCTATCGGTCATGACATCCACGCGTCCCCAGCCACTGCAGCCCAGCGACTGCCAGGCAGCCAGCACCAGCTTTTGCAGTTCAGCTTCTTTTTCTGCACTCAGACCGCTGGGACAGAAGTACTGAGTATCGTCAGAAATGTATTTTGCTTCATAGTCATAGAAAGCGCTGGCTGTTTTAATTTTAATGGATGGCAGGATTTCTTCCCCGACAATTGCCACGGTATACTCATCACCGCTTAAAAAAGCTTCAATCAGTACATCGTTGTCGTGGCGAAACGCTTCATCCAGTGCCGCTGGCAGATCGTCAGCGCGCTCAACCCGGCTGATGCCTACGCTGGAGCCTTCACAGCTCGGCTTAACAAACAGCGGTAAACTCAGCGCGTCAATAGCGGTAGCGGTCTGCGCATCGATTCCCTGCTGATACTGCTCCCGGGTCAGCCAGATAAACTTGCCTGACGGCAGTCCCCTGCCCTGCCACAGTAGCTTGCTGCGCAATTTATCCATGGTGATAGCAGAGGCCATCACGCCGCTGCCCGTGTAGGGTAGCTGCATAAAGTCCAGCACGCCCTGCAGCGTACCATCCTCACCACCGCGCCCGTGCAGCGCAATAAAGACTTTGTTAAACCCCTGCTCTTTGAGCGTCAGCACCGATACATCACGAGTATCCACACCGTGCGCATCAACGCCCATTTCCTGCAGGCCAGCCAGCACTGCGCTGCCTGAATTCAGTGACACCTCGCGCTCTGCTGAGGTGCCGCCCATTAATACGGCGACTTTATCAGCCATGACGCGCCTCCTGGTTCGGTGCAGCCTGCAGCTGGCTTTCAGCCAGCCGGCGCGCGATTTTGCCGATGTTGCCTGCGCCCTGCACAATCACTAAATCGTCACCTGACAGCAGGGGAGCCAGCGCATCCGGCAGGGCGTCATGCTCAGTCACCAGAATCGGATCGACTTTGCCGCGACTGCGAATTGCCCGGCAGAGCGAACGGCTGTCGGCACCTGGAATCGGTGCCTCTCCGGCCGGATAGACCTCCAGCATCAGCAGTACATCCACCTGGGAGAGCACGCTGGCGAAATCGTCAAACAGATCGCGGGTGCGGGTATAGCGATGCGGCTGGAACACCATCATCAGCTTTTTATCCGGCCAGCCGGCGCGCGCTGCCTTGATCGTGACATCCACTTCGGTCGGATGATGACCATAGTCGTCAACCAGCATCGCGCTGCCCGGCTTGCCGTTTACGGCAGCAGTATCAAACTCACCCAGCACGTCAAAGCGGCGACCAGTGCCCTGGAAACTCTCCAGCGCCGCGAGAATGGCCGCATCCTCAATGCCTTCCTCACTGGCGACCGCTACGGCTGCCGCCGCGTTAAGGGCGTTATGGCGGCCTGGTGCATTCAGAGTAACCTGCAGCAGCGGTTTATCATGCCGGCGCAGGGTAAAATGCCCCTGCGCACCGCGCTGCTCATAGTTCTCTACCCGTACGTCCGCATCGTCGCTAAAGCCGTAGGTGGTAATCTGGCGACCCACGCGCGGGATCAGGTCGCGGATCACGACATCATCCACACAGAGCACCGCGCGACCGTAGAACGGCAGATTGTGCAGGAAATTGATAAAGGTCTGTTTCAGGTTCTCAAAATCGCCCTGATAGGTATCCATGTGATCCGCTTCGATGTTGGTCACAATGGCGACCATCGGCTGCAGATGCAGGAAAGAGGCGTCGCTCTCATCCGCCTCAGCAATCAGGTAGCGGCTGGTACCCAGCCGCGCATGCGTGCCTGCTGCTTTTACCAGGCCGCCGTTCACAAAGGTCGGATCCAGGCCACCTTCCGCGTAGATACTGGTGACCATGGCGGTGGTGGTGGTTTTACCGTGCGTACCGGCAATGGCGATGCCGTGGCGGAAACGCATCAGCTCGGCCAGCATCTCTGCGCGGCGGATCACCGGAATACGCTGCTCGCGCGCCGCCACCAGCTCGGGATTATCCTGCGCCACCGCGGTTGACACCACGACCACGCTCGCGTCGGTGACGTTCTCCGGACGATGGTTAAAATAGATAGTCGCCCCCAGCGAAGCAAGATGCTGGGTCACCGCGTTGGGCGCCAGATCGGATCCGCTGATGTGATATCCTTCATTCGCCAACACTTCGGCAATACCGCCCATGCCGGCACCGCCGATGCCAACAAAGTGGATGTGCCGGACGCGTCGCATCTCGGGCACAATTGAACGCAGTTTTGCCAGTTGTTGTGTATTCATCGCTCTCTGTTACCTGTTTTCCTGTTCGCACCCGCATACGGATGCAGGCCTATTCATCAGGCCCGAAAATTTACTTTGCAGCGCGCGCCACTTCACGGGCAACGCGTTCGGTGGCATCCGGGATCGCAACCTGACGGGCCTGTTCAGCCATGGTCAGCAGCGTCGCGCGGTCCCACTGGCGCAGCGTCTCCGCCACCCCTTCCGCAGTAAACTGCGGCTGCTCAAAAATTCTGGCCGCGCCCGCGTTTTCCAGCGGCAGCGCATTCCAGTATTGCTGGCGATCTTTATGCTGAAACGGCACGAAAATAGCCGGCAGACCTGCCGCAGCAATTTCGCTCACCGTCAGCGCACCTGAGCGACATACCACTACGTCCGCCCAGGCGTAGGCAGCGGCCATATCGTCAATAAATTCTGTGACCTTATGCTGCGGCTGACCTGCAGCCTGGTACGCCTGCTGCACTATCGCCTGGCCGCCTCTGCCGGTCTGATGCCAGAGGGTAATGGCGTCGCCCAGTTCGGCGGCGACCTGAGGCAGCGTCTGGTTCAGGATCCGGGCGCCCTGACTGCCGCCAACGACCAGCACCCGCAGCGGACCGCTGCGATCGCGCAGGCGTTCAGCCGGCGACGGCAGCGCCAGCACATCGGTGCGCACCGGGTTGCCGACAATATCGGCTGCAGGGAACGCCCCGGGAAACGCCTGCATCACTTTGGTGGCAATTTTTGCCAGCCACTTATTGGTGAGTCCGGCGATACCGTTCTGTTCGTGGAGCACGACCGGGATACCGCAGCTCCATGCCGCCAGACCACCCGGCCCGGAGACATAGCCGCCCATGCCCAGTACCACGTCGGGCTGCCACTGTTTCATGATGCGGCGCGCCTGACGCCAGGCGTTGAAAATACGTACCGGGGCCAGCAGCAGCGCTTTGATCCCTTTGCCGCGCAGTCCGCTGATGCGGATGAAGTCGATCTCAATACCGTGTTTCGGCACCAGATCCGCTTCCATCCGGTCAGCCGTTCCCAGCCAGCGTACCTGCCAGCCCTGCTCCATCAGATGATGTGCCACTGCCAGACCGGGAAACACATGTCCGCCGGTTCCGCCAGCCATGACCATCAGCCGTTTGCTACTCATCGGGCACCTCGGGTAAACGCCTGCGCTTTCGCCAGGCGCGTTTCATAATCGATACGCAGTAAAAATACGATGGCGGTCGACATAATAATCAGACTCGATCCCCCGTAGCTGATCAGCGGCAGCGTCAGGCCTTTTGTCGGCAGCATACCGGCTGCCGCGCCGACGTTAACCAGTGCCTGGAAGCTAAACCAGACGCCAATTGAGCAGGCGAGAAAGCCGGAAAAACGCTGGTCCAGCTCAAGGGCGCGACGGCCAATCGACATCGCGCGAAAAGCGACGAAGAATACCATTAACAGGGCTAAAACCACACCGACATAACCGAGCTCCTCACCGATTATCGAGAAGATAAAATCGGTGTGCGCCTCCGGCAGATACTCCAGCTTTTGCACTGAGTTACCCAGCCCCTGCCCCCAGAATTCACCGCGGCCAAACGCCATCAGCGACTGCGTCAGCTGATAGCCGCTGCCAAACGGATCTTCCCACGGATTCCAGAACGAGGTGACGCGGCGCATACGATAGGGTTCGGCGATAATCAGCAGCACCACGGCAAAGATACCGGAGCCGATGATCGCAAGGAATTGCCACAGTTTGGCCCCCGCGAGAAACAGCATCGCCAGCGTGGTCACAAACAGCACAACCACCGTCCCGAGGTCCGGCTGCGCCAGCAGCAGTACGGCGAGGATCACCATAACGCCCATCGGCTTACAGAATCCCCAGAAGTTGTTACGCACCTCTTCCACTTTGCGCACCAGATAGCTGGCGAGATAGCAGAACAGCGAGAGCTTTGAGAGTTCCGCCGGCTGGATACGCAGCGGCCCCAGCGCAATCCAGCGCGATGCCCCGTTCACTGAGCTGCCCACGACCAGCACAATCAGCAGCATCAGCACGGACGCCACCAGCATGGCGTTGCTGTAGCGCTGCCAGAAATCCATCGGAATACGCAGGGTGACCAGCGCCATACCGAGAGCCAGCAGGATGTAAAACGCGTCGCGCTTGGCAAAATAGAAGGGATCGTCGTTCAGACGCTGTCCTACCGGCATGGAGGCGGACGTCACCATCACAAACCCGATAATAGCCAGACCAAACGTCAGCCATAAGAGCGTGCGATCGTAAAGCACCACCGGTGCGTCGTCGCCATCGCGTGCGCCCATAACCCAGTCGCGCAGACGCACGGACAGGAAACTGGCAATAGCGGTTCCGGGTATACGCATCAGCCAGACTCCTTCGCCAGTTGCGCGAAGAGATCGCCGCGCTGCTCAAAATTACGAAACTGATCGAGACTGGCACAGGCGGGAGAAAGCAGCACCATGTCACCAGACTGAGCCGCCGTTGCAATCTGTGCGACCGCCTGCTGCAGCGTTTCGGTACGTGTCGCGACCTCTGGCCGCAGCGCGGCCAGCGCATCGCCATCGCGGCCATAACAGAACAGGCGAATATTATCGCCCTGCAGATAACGCGCCAGCGGTGAGAAATCCGCGCCTTTGCCGTCGCCGCCGAGCAGCAGCCAGAGCGTGCCCGCTACCTGTAATCCCTGCAGCGCCGCTTCGGTACTGCCAACGTTGGTGGCTTTGGAATCGTTGACCCAGCGCACTCCGCGCGCTTCATGTACTAGCTGGAAGCGGTGCGGCAGACCGCTATAGGTCGTCAGCGCTTTCAGGCTCGACGCGCGCGGGATAGCCACTGCATCTGCCAGCGCCAGCGCAGCCAGCGCGTTAGTGTAATTGTGCTGCCCCACCAGCTTCATCTCAGCGGTGTTCAGGATCTTTTCACCCTGGGCGCGCAGCCAGGTACTGCCCTGCTGCCGGGTCAGATGATAATCACCCAGGTCGACACCAAAGCTGATACAGCGCCGATCGGCGCCGCGCACTGGCATAGTCATGCCATCATCGGCATTAACGACACAAATCGCCGCGTTTTCATAAATACGTAACTTGGCGGCGCGATACTGCTGCATGCCCAGCGGATAGCGATCCATATGATCTTCCGTCACGTTGAGGATCGTGGCAGCTGCTGCTTTCAGACTGTGTGTGGTTTCCAGCTGAAAGCTGGAAAGCTCCAGTACATAGAGCTGAGCAGGCGATTTCAGCAGCGTCAGCGCCGGCAAGCCGATGTTGCCGCCCACGCCCACCGCCCAGCCTGCTGCGCGGGCCATTTCTCCCACCAGCGTAGTGACCGTGCTTTTACCGTTGGAGCCGGTGATGGCCACAACCGGCGCCTGCGCTTCGCGGCAGAAAAGCTCAATATCCCCCACGATCTCAATACCAGCGTCCGCTGCTTCGCTCAGCGCCGGGTGCGCCAGCGCAATGCCGGGGCTGGCGACAATCAGATCGGCGGCCAGTAGCCAGTCGCTGTTGATACTGCCGGTATGACACGCTACCTGCTCCGGCAGCTTATCCAGGCCTGGCGGTGAGAGACGGGTATCCATGACGCGTGGCGTAACGCCCTGCCCCAGGAAGAAATCGACACAGGAGAGGCCGGTAATACCCAGCCCGATAATGACAACGTTTCTGCCCCGATAGTCAGCCATGATTAACGCACCTTCAGCGTAGCCAGGCCAATCAGCACCAGCATCAGCGAAATAATCCAGAAGCGCACGATAACGCGCGGTTCCGGCCAGCCCTTGAGTTCATAGTGGTGATGAATAGGCGCCATGCGGAAAATACGCTGGCCGCGCAGTTTAAAGGAGCCGACCTGCAGGATCACCGACAGCGTTTCAACCACAAATACGCCACCCATAATCACCAGCAGAAACTCCTGACGCAGCAGCACCGCCAGCGTGCCCAGCGCGCCGCCCAGCGCCAGTGACCCGACGTCACCCATGAAAACCTGTGCCGGATAGGTGTTAAACCACAGGAACCCGAGCCCGGCCCCGACAATCGCGGTGCAGACAATAACCAGCTCACCCGCGTGACGCAGATAGGGGATATGCAGATATTCAGCAAACTTCACGTTGCCGGTTGCCCAGGCGACCAGCGCAAAACCGGCAGCGACAAACACCGTTGGCATAATTGCCAGGCCATCAAGACCATCGGTAAGGTTCACGGCGTTGCCGGTGCCCACAATGACAAAGTAGGCCAGCACCACATAAAACAGACCCAGCTGCGGCATCACATCTTTAAAGAAGGGCACCACCAGCTGCGTGGCAGGCGTATCTTTGCCAGCCACAAACAGCGCAAATGCCACGCCGAGTGAGATCACCGACATCCAGAAATATTTCCAGCGCGCGATAAGCCCTTTGGTATCTTTGCGCACCACTTTACGGTAATCGTCAACAAAGCCAATGGCGCCAAAGCCGAGCAGTACCACCAGTACACACCAGACATAGGGATTGGAAGGGTAAGCCCACATCAGTACGGAGATGGTGATTGATGTCAGGATCATGATGCCGCCCATGGTCGGCGTGCCGCGTTTGCTAAAGTGCGACTCCGGGCCATCATTACGTACCACCTGGCCAATCTGCAGCTTCTGCAGCCAGGCGATCAGGCGCGGTCCCATCCATAATGAGATAAACAGAGCGGTCAGCAGGCTGACAATGGCGCGAAACGTCAGATAGGAAAAGACGTTAAAACCGGAATAAAATGCGACCAGATGTTCGGCCAGCCAGACTAGCATGTTCCTTTCTCCTTCAGTCCCTGTACTACCTGCTCCATGGCGGCACTACGTGAACCTTTAACTAAAATAGTGATCTCAGGATGCTGCGCGAGCAGCGCCTGCAGATGGGCGATCAGCGCGGCTTTGCTGGCAAAATGCTGGCCTCTGCCGCTGCTGTCGCTGATAAAGTGGCTGAGCTGACCGGTGCTGAGCACGGCATCCACGCCGGCAGCCTGTGCTGCGGCGCCCACCTGACGGTGGCACGCTTCCGCTTCCTCGCCCAGCTCGCCCATATCGCCTACCACCATAACGCGGAAGCCGGGCATCTCACCCAGCACCTGCGCGGCGGCCGTCATCGAACCCACGTTTGCGTTATAACTGTCATCCAGCAGCAACTGTGTCGCCGAGAGACGCACCGGGAAGAGGCGTCCCGGCACCGGCTGCAGCATTTTCAGGCCAGACTGGATGGCGGTCAGCGGTGCGTCGACCGACAGGGCCAGTGCTGCGGCGGCCAGCGCGTTGGCAATATTATGGCGGCCCGGCAGCGGCAGTTCGATAGCGATATCTCCGCGCGGCGTGTGCAGCGTAAAGCAGGTCACGTCAGGCCGCAGTACGATATCGCTGGCGCGAAACTCCGCATCAGTCAGCGGCTGCGGCGAAAAGTGCCACAGCGTTCTGCCGGCAAAATAGGGCTGCCAGTTAGCGAGATCGTGACTGTCGGCGTTTACAATCGCCGTGCCGTGCAGCGGTAAACCGGCAAAGATTTCGCCTTTGGCTTTCGCCACGCCTGCCAGTGATCCAAAACCTTCGAGATGCGCCGCTGCAAGATTGTTGACCAGCGCGGTCTCCGGCTGTACCAGCGCCGTGGTGTAGGCTATTTCGCCCTGGTGATTAGCACCAAGCTCAATCACCGCGTACTGATGTGCCGCGGTCAGACGCAGCAGCGTCATCGGCACGCCGTAGTCGTTATTCAGGTTACCGGCGGTGTAGAGCGTTTCGCCACACTGGCGTAAAATTGCCGCCGTCATCTCTTTCACTGAGGTTTTACCCGATGAGCCGGTCAGCGCCACGACGCGCGCGGTCGACTGCTGACGTACCCAGGCACCAAGCTGGCCGAACGCAATGCGCGTATCAGCCACCACCACCTGCGGCAGCGCAACCGGTAACTGCCGGCTCACCAGCAGCGCCTGCGCCCCGCTGTTCATCGCCTGCTCAGCAAAGTCGTGCGCGTCAAAACGCTCACCCACCAGCGCCACAAACAGGCAGCCTGCGGTGACTTTACGGGTATCGGTCGTGACTTCATGCAGGGTCGCATCGCTGCCGTGCAGCGTACCGCCGCTGATGTCAGCCAGCGTTTGCAGCGTAATCGGGATCATGCCATTACTCCCAGCAGTCGGGCGACGGTGTCGCGGTCCGAGTAATCGAGACGACGATTGCCGATAATCTGATAATCTTCATGTCCCTTGCCGGCGACCAGCACGATATCTTCAGCTTTTGCCTGCATCACGGCGCTGGTCACCGCCTGCGCCCGGCCAGGCACGACGCGTGCGCGACCCGGATCGAGCAGTCCGGTCAGAATATCGTCCACAATCGCGGCGGGATCTTCGCTGCGCGGATTGTCATCGGTGATCACCACCACGTCAGCAAACTGTTCAGCAATCGCCCCCATCAGCGGACGTTTGCCTTTGTCGCGGTCGCCGCCGCAGCCGAATACGCACCAGAGCTGGCCCTTACAGTGAAGGCGCGCCGCTTCCAGCGCTTTCTCCAGCGCATCCGGGGTGTGCGCGTAATCCACCACAACGGTGGCTTTGCCCGCTGCACTGAAGACTTCCATGCGTCCGCATACCGGCTGCAGGTCTGCAGCGGTTGCCACTAAACTCTCCAGCGGATAGTCCATCGTCAGCAGCGTAGCCAGCGCCAGCAGCAGATTGCTGACGTTAAAGGCGCCCATCAGGCGGCTGTCAAAAGAGCCATCTCCCCAGCTGGAGCTGAAGCGCACGCGTGCGCCACCGTCGTGATACGCGACTTCAGTGGCATGGAGCCAGCGCCCGTGCCAGCCGGATGGCAGGTTGTTTGCCATGGTTACCGCGACCGCATCGGGCAGCTGCTGCAGCCAGCGATAGCCGGTCTCATCATCAGCGTTGATGATTGCGTCACCGATCTGATGTTCAGAAAAGAGCAGCCACTTGGCTGACTCATAGCTTTGCATGTCACCGTGGTAGTCGAGATGGTCGCGGCTCAGATTGGTAAATACCGCCGCCGCAAACGGCAATGCCGCCACGCGGTGCTGTACCAGGCCATGCGACGAGACCTCCATCGCGGCCAGGGTGGCGCCCTGCCCCACTAAGTCGTGCAGGATATGCTGAACCTCAACGGCCGAGCCGGTGGTGTTCTCTGCTGGCAGCAGCTGGCCATACAGGCCGTTACCCACGGTACCCATCACCGCGCCCGTCTCACCCAGCAGGTTAGCCCACTGTGCAATCAGCTGGGTGGTGGTGGTCTTGCCATTCGTCCCGGTAACGCCAGCCAGCTTCAGCTTGCTGCCCGGCTGCTGATAAAAGCGTCCCGCCAGCGCGGAGAGGCGCTGCGGCAGCTGCGCCAGATAGATCACCGGCACGCCGTGCAGTTCACGGATATCGCCGTCACTGGCCTCGCCTTCCGCTTCTGCAATCACGGCGGCAACGCCCTGCGCAATGGCCTGCGGGATAAAGCGCCGGCCATCAGCATGATGGCCCGCTACGGCGATAAACAGATCGCCGGCCGCCGCCGCGCGGCTGTCCAGCGTCATGTCACGAAGGGGACGCGCCGGCGCGCCGGCCACCCAGGGGGCCAGTAAATCGCGCAGGTTACGATCTGTCACTTGATGCCTCACTTCTGTTCTTCACTAATTCGTTTTTATCCACGACAGGCAGTGCGTCCGGCTCAATATTCATGGTGCGCAATACGCCGCCCATGATGGCGCCAAACACCGGCGCAGAGACTGCACCGCCATAATATTTACCGGCCTGCGGATCGTTAATCACCACGACCAGCGCAAAACGCGGCTGGCTGGCTGGTGCCACACCGGCGGTGTAGGCGATATACTTATTGACGTAGCGGCCATCGGGACCGACCTTTTTCGCGGTGCCGGTTTTAATCGCAATGCGATATCCTTTGATAGCGGCTTTTACCCCACCGCCGCCAGGCAGTGCCACGCTCTCCATCATATGCATTACCGTTCTGACCAGGTTCTCCGGAAAGACGCGCTCACCTGCAACCGGCGGATCCACTTTGGTAATGGAGAGAGGACGATTGATACCGTAGCTGCCAATCGTTGCGTAGACTCGCGCTAACTGTAACGGCGTTACCATTAGCCCGTAGCCGAAAGAGAAGGTGGCCCTCTCTATGTCAGACCACCGTTGTTTTTGAGGGTATAAGCCACTGCTTTCCCCGACCAGCCCCAAATTGGTCGGTTTACCCAGTCCAAAGCGCGCGTAAGTATCTACCAGCGCTGAGGAGGGCATCGCTAACGCCAGACGTGAAACCCCGACGTTACTCGACTTCTGTAAGACCCCGGTCAGGGTCAGTTCGTTATAGCGCGCCACATCTTTGATCTCATGACCGTTTACGCGGTATGGCACGGTGTTCAGTACGCTGTTCTCTTTCACCACCCCACGCTGCAGCGCAGTCATCACCACCATGGGCTTCACCGTTGAGCCCGGCTCAAAAATGTCGGTGATGGCGCGGTTACGCATGACATCTTTTGGCGTATTGCTGAGGTTATTCGGGTTGTAGGCGGGGCTGTTTGCCATTGCTAGCACTTCACCCGTGCTGACATCAACCAGCACCGCCGTGCCCGACTCTGCTTTGTTAAAGGCGACTGCATTGTTGAGTTCGCGATAGACCAGCGCCTGCAGCCGCTCATCAATACTCAGCGTCAGATTGTGTGCAGCACGGCTGTCGACCGACGAGATATCTTCAATGACGCGCCCGAAGCGATCTTTACGCACCGTACGCTCGCCTGGCGCGCCCGTCAGCCATTTGTCGAAGCTTTTCTCAATCCCTTCGATGCCCTGTCCGTCAATGTTGGTGAAACCAATCAGATGCGCGGTGACCTGACCGGCCGGATAGTAGCGGCGCGACTCCTGGCGCAGATAAATACCCGGCAGCTTCAGTTTTTTCACATAGTCGCCAATGGCCGGATTAACCTGACGCGCCAGATAGATAAAGCGTCCTTTGGGGTTGGCGTTGATGCGCGCGGCCAGCTGATCCAGCGGGATCGACAGCGCATCTGAGAGCGCTTTCCAGCGGCTATCAAGGGTGACGCCGCCGTGACCAATCAGCTCTTTGGGATCGGCCCAGATAGCATTAACCGGTACGCTGACCGCCAGCGGACGCCCGGCGCGGTCGCTGATCATGCCGCGTGCCGTCGGCACCTCCTGCACGCGCAACGAGCGCAGATCGCCCTCTTTAACCAGCCGATCGGGCTTGATCACCTGCAGCCAGGCGACGCGCGACAGCAGCCCGCCCAGCGCGAGTAAAATACAGCCGCACAGCAAAGCAAAACGCCAGCTTACAAAGCTGGCCTTATCTTCCTGTTTTTTTAACTTCAGCGTTTTGCCTGCGCCGCTCATTGAGGTCTGCGATTCCTTATTTCTGCACCACAATATTTTCCTGAGAAGGATCAACGTGCCGCAGCTGCAGCTTATCGGTTGCGATCCGCTCTACCCGGCTGTGATCGCCAAGCGCGTTCTCTTCCAGAATCAGGTTGCGCCATTCGATATCCAGCGCATCGCGCTCCAGCACCAGCTGTTCACGCTGCGCCGTTAGCAGGCGCGTTTTGTGCGTTGTGGTCACGACCAGTACCGAAGAGACCAGTACGGCAATCAGCAACAACACCGGGATCTTGCCAAAGCGCAGCAGGTCTCCGCCGATGACGCCGGGGAGACTGTGCCGCTCATTGCCAATCATGGCGCGGTCCTTTCAGCAATACGCAGCACCGAGCTGCGCGCGCGCGGGTTTTCCCGCACCTCTGCTTCGCCCGGAATGAGCTTGCCCAGCGTTTTCAGCTCGCGTCCGCCCAGCGCTTTCAGCTGGCTTTCCGTCATCGGAATTCCCGCCGGAACCTGCGGACCACGGCTTTGATCGCGCATAAAACGCTTCACCAGGCGATCTTCAAGAGAGTGGAAGCTGATGATGGATAAACGGCCACCCGGAGCCAGAACAGAAAGCGCGCCTTTGAGTGCGGTATCAATCTCTTCCAGCTCACTGTTGATCCAGATACGAATAGCCTGAAAGCTGCGCGTCGCCGGGTGCTTAAATTTATCTTTTACCGGCGTCGCGGCGGCAATGACTTCAGCCAGCTCTTTTGTGCGCGTCATCGGCTGCTCCCGATTGCGCTCTGTAATGGCGCGTGCAATGCGCTTCGCGAAACGCTCTTCGCCGTATGTTTTCAGCACAAAGGCGATATCAGCTTCTTCTGCCTGCAGCAGCCATTCAGCGGCAGAGTGACCCCGCGTGGGATCCATGCGCATGTCCAGCGGCCCGTCGCGCATAAACGAAAAGCCGCGCTCGGCGTCGTCCAGCTGCGGTGAGGAGACGCCCAGATCCAGCAGGACGCCACTGATTTTCCCGGTCAGCCCGCGCGCGTCGACATAGTCTGCCAGCGCTGAGAAAGGACCGTGCACAATAGAAAAGCGCGGATCGTTAATCTCAGCGGCGGCCGCAATTGCCTGCGGATCGCGATCGATGGCCAGCAGCTGTCCATTTTCGCCAAGCTGCGAAAGGATCAGGCGTGAGTGGCCACCGCGACCAAAGGTGCCGTCAATGTAAATGCCGTCTTCCCTGATATTAAGGCCGTTTACCGCCTCATCCAGCAGCACCGTGGTATGTTTAAAATTTTCCTGCATAGCTATAGCGATAAGTCCTGCAACCGCTCAGATAGAGGTTCCTGAGCTGAATGTTCTGCGTCAATATCATCCCTGACTTGTTGATACCAGGTCTGTTCATCCCACAATTCAAACTTGTTGAACTGCCCAACCAGCATCACTTCTTTTTTCAGTCCCGCATGCTGCCTTAAGGTATTTGCCAGCAGCAGCCGGCCTGCACTATCCATCTGGCATTCGCTGGCATGTCCGAGCAGCAGACGCTGTACGCGTCGCTCTGCCGGATTCATACTGGATAAGCGAGCCAGTTTTTTCTCAATAATTTCCCATTCGGGCAGGGTATAAAGCAGCAGGCAGGGCTGATGCAGGTCGATAGTAGAGACCATCTGACCCTGAGACTCTGCGAGCAGCAATTCGCGATAGCGCACCGGAACCGCTAACCGCCCTTTACTGTCGAGATTGACTAACGTTGCCCCGCGGAACATGCCAGCCTGACTCCTCAGCTACCGTTTTCACCACTTTATCCCACTTTTTACCACGAAACGAGTTTACGGAGCCGATGAAAACATTGTCAAGCCGCAACGGCAGGTGAATATCACTCTTTACATCCCGGAAAAATAAGCGGAAAGCGAAATAAAAAAGCGTGCGGAATGGCAAAGCAAAATTAAACCGATGAATAACAGTATAAAAATATCTGCTTACTTCAGACATGATTAAATTTGATTCAGATTTGGCTTAAGTACAGCAGCGCAGGGTTATGCGACAGCGGCGGCATTTTAGGGGATTTCTGAACGGAAGCCCAGCGCAAGCGCCTGCTGGCAGGGATTAAAAATGACTAACTTTTATCCAGCAGGATTAAATTGCTCGCTGTTTTGTGAAAATTAATGGCTGTTATTTACGCTTTTTTACGTCAGATAATTAATTGCCCGCCAGATAGTGAATAAATGGCGGGCATCATCGCGTCCGCTAACTCATTTTGTCAGGCGGCTTAACTGGCCACGATGAAATAAGTTACGGCGAATGCGCGTTAATCCGGGTTTGGGTTTGCGCGGCTCATCAAGAGACGCCAGCACCAGTTCCAGAACCCGCTCTGCAACGTCGCGATGACGCTGTCCCACCGCCAGTACCGGACAATCAAGGAAATCGAGTAATTCGTGATCGCCAAACGTGGCGATCGCCAGATCTTTTGGCAGCCGCCCTTCTCGTTTCAGCGTGACATCCATTACGCCCTGCAGCAGACCAAATGATGTGGTAAAAAGCGCATCAGGCATGGGATTTTCGTCCAGATAACGCTCAAACAGGGCAGCGGCGGCCGCGCGATCAAAACTGTTGCAGTAGAGGTAACTGACTGAACGCTCATCATCCTGCCAGGCTTCGCGGAAGCCCATTTCACGCAGAAAACTCACGGAAAGCTCCGGTAGCGCGCCCATAAACAGTACGTTTTTCACCGGGAGCTGACGCAATTCAGCCGCCAGCGCGCGCGCATCATCCTGATCGGCACCGACAACGCTGGTAAAGTGCTCACGATCCAGCGCGCGATCCAGCGCGACAATCGGCAGCGGATCGTTTATCCAGCGCTGGTAGAACGGGTGCTCCGGCGGCAGCGAAGTGGAGACGATGATTGCATCGACCTGACGCTGCAGCAGATGCTCGATACAGCGCATCTCGTTATCAGGCTGATCTTCTGAACAGGCGATAAGCAGCTGATAGCCGCGCTGGCGCGCCTGACGCTCCAGATAATTAGCAATACGCGTATAGCTGGTGTTTTCGAGATCGGGGATCACCAGTCCGATAGAGCGCGTGCGCCCTGCACGCAGGCCGGCAGCGACCGCATTGGGGTGGTAGTTATACTCGCGTACCACCGCCATCACTTTCTCAACCGTTTTGTCGCTGACACGATACTGCCGCGCTTTACCATTGATCACATAGCTGGCGGTGGTACGCGAGACGCCGGCCAGACGCGCAATTTCATCCAGTTTCACGATAACACCTTCATGTCGATAAGCCAGAGCTGGCGGAGATATCCGCAACGTAGCTGTGGATAAAATCTTTGTTACATCTAACCGCAGAAAACCGGCCTGAGCAACCGCTTTTCATCAGCAAACAAAGCTGGCGCATAAAATAAAAAAACCCGGCATTACGCCGGGTTAGAGTAAAGTGCAGTGATAACAGAGCGGGATTAACGCATGATGCGCTCGCCGCGTGATACGCCAACGATACCTGAACGTGCCACCTCAACAATCTCTGCTACTTCGCGTACGCTGTTGAGAAACGCATCCAGCTTGTCGCTGGTGCCTGCCAGCTGAACCGTGTAAAGCGTCGGTGTGACATCAACAATCTGTCCGCGAAAAATCTCCGCGCTGCGTTTCACTTCTTCACGGCCATAGCCGCTGGCCTGAATTTTGACCAGCATGATCTCACGCTCAACGTAAGCGCCCTGCCCCAGTTCAGTGACGCGCAGTACATCCACCAGCTTATGCAGCTGCTTCTCAATCTGCTCAATCACTTTTTCATCGCCCACGGTCTGAATGGTCATGCGCGACAGAGTAGGATCGTCGGTGGGCGCAACGGTCAGGCTCTCAATGTTATAACCGCGCTGGGAGAAAAGTCCGACCACGCGGGATAACGCGCCCGACTCATTCTCCAGCAGCACCGATAGAATACGACGCATAATTAAGTCCTCTCCGTCTTGCTCAACCACATTTCATCCATTGAGCCGCCCCGAATCTGCATCGGATAGACGTGCTCGCTGCCATCAACGGTGACATCCACAAACACCAGTCGCCCTTTTGCCAGCGTATCCAGCGCCAGCTGCAGCTTCTCTTCCAGCTCGGCCGGATGCTGGATAGCGATGCCGACATGGCCATACGCCTCAGCCAGGCGGACAAAATCGGGCAGCGACTCCATATAGGATTGTGAATGGCGTCCGGAATAGATCATATCCTGCCACTGTTTCACCATGCCGAGGAAACGGTTGTTCAGATTGAGCACCAGCACAGGCAGATCGTACTGCAGCGCTGTCGATAGCTCCTGAATGTTCATCTGGATGCTGCCATCGCCGGTGACACAGATTACCGTCTCTTCCGGCAGCGCCATCTTCACGCCCAGCGCAGCCGGCAGGCCAAAGCCCATGGTGCCAAGGCCACCGGAGTTGATCCAGCGACGCGGCTTGTCAAACGGGTAATAGAGTGCAGCAAACATCTGGTGCTGTCCGACATCAGAGGTCACGTAAGCCTCGCCGCCCGTCAGACGCGCGATTGTCTCTATCACCGCCTGCGGTTTGATCTTATCGCTGCTGCGATCGAACTCCAGACACTTACGGCTGCGCCAGGTTTCAATGTTCTGCCACCAGTCGCGCAGGCTGTCGTGCTGCTGCTGCGTGTCGCTCTGCGCCAGCAGCTCCAGCATCTGCACCAGCGTCTGTTTTGCATCGCCAACGATCGGAATATCTGCGCTGACCGTTTTTGAAATAGACGTCGGATCAACATCAATGTGCATGATGGTGGCATTCGGGCAATATTTTGCCAGATTGTTGGTGGTGCGATCGTCAAAGCGGACGCCGATGCCGAAGATCAAATCGGCGTTGTGCATCGTCATGTTGGCTTCATACGTGCCGTGCATGCCCAGCATGCCGACGCACTGACGGTGCGTGCCAGGAAACGCACCCAGCCCCATCAGCGAGGTAGTTACCGGGATGTTAAGCTGCTCAGCCAGCTGGCGCAGTTCCGCTTCGCATCCTGACGTGATCGCCCCGCCACCGGCATAGATTACCGGTTTATGCGCAGCCAGCAGCGTCTGCAGTGCGCGCTTGATCTGACCTTTATGGCCCTGCAGGGTCGGATTATAAGAGCGCATGCTGACGCTTTCCGGCCAGGCATACGGCAGCTTGTTCGCCGGATTAAGGATATCTTTAGGCAGATCGATCACGACCGGGCCAGGGCGTCCGCTGGCCGCCAGCCAGAACGCTTTTTTCAGTACAGTGGGGATCTCTTCCGTGCTTTTTACCAGAAAGCTGTGTTTGACCACCGGCCGGGAGATACCGACCATGTCACACTCCTGAAACGCATCATAGCCAATCAGCGATGAGGGCACCTGGCCTGACAGGATGACCAGCGGAATCGAATCCATATAGGCGGTTGCGATACCGGTGATGGCATTCGTCGCCCCCGGTCCAGACGTCACCAGCACCACGCCAACTTCGCCGGTTGCCCGTGCCAGACCATCTGCCATATGCACTGCGCCCTGTTCGTGACGCACCAGTACATGGTCAATTCCACCGACCGTCTGCAGCGCATCATAGATATCGAGCACTGCTCCGCCCGGATAACCGAATACCTGTTTTACGCCCTGATCGATCAACGAACGGACGACCATTTCGGCTCCTGACAACATCTCCATTTTCTGCCTCCAGGCGTCAGAAACAGCCGCGACGGGCAGCGCTGTCCAGCGCACGGTGTCGCATCTGTTCCCTTATCGCCAATTAAGATCAAAATCTTATGTTTATGCTCAGAAGAAGGAATTCATTTCCGCCTTCCAGATATCGGGAATCTACCTGAATGAATTCTTTTGAGAGTAGGACGATTACCATAACCGCAGAGCCTGCGGGCTGCAAACCGCCAGGCCCTGCGACGCGCGTTCCCGGACAAGTAAGCCTCTGATGTGCCGGGTCAGGGTACGATGAATAAACTGATCGGCAGGCATAAATTCAGAGGAATATGCTGGTCTGAAGATTATTTTCAGCGAGTTGTAAGAAATATATTTTTGTTATCGCCTGTTGCATCAGCCCACAATGTTTTTAACTTCTTTCTTTGCCGTGTGATTAACGTCAAAAATTGCCAGAGGCATTATATTATTCTGCCTTGCAGCCTGAGATTTGTATTTTCACCTGCCGTATATATTAAAATAGATCAATAAAATCATAAAGTTAATCAAGATAATCGATTTACGATAGCGTACATTACATCTGCCCCTGCGATGCAGCACGCTATTTTTTTCGCGATCCTCCACAGGCGTCAATATTTCCAGCAGATCGCGCTTTTGGCGTAAGAAAAATAGCCGCTGGTTCAGGGTTGACATCACATCGCCAATCCAGTACCAATATGTACAGCACACATTTTATGGGGTCTGATTCATGTTTCGTTCTTTCCGCCTACTCGGTCTACTACTAAACGCATCCAGTTTGCGCGGTAGACTCGTGGGCGAAATCAACAACTGATTCCAACCCGCTGAAAGTTAAAAACCCGCGCCACTGCGCGGGTTTTTTTATGCTCGTTGCACCGGCGAAGTTAATGCAAAAGGAAGATAACCATGAGCCAGCAAGTTATTATTTTCGATACCACTCTGCGCGACGGCGAACAGGCGTTACAGGCCAGCCTGAGTGTTAAAGAAAAATTGCAGATCGCCCTGGCGCTGGAAAGAATGGGCGTGGACGTAATGGAAGTGGGTTTCCCGGTCTCTTCACCCGGTGACTTTGAATCGGTACAGACCATTGCCCGTACGATTAAAAACAGCCGCGTCTGCGGGCTGGCGCGCTGTGTCGAGAAAGATATTGATGCCGCTTACGAATCACTGCGCGTCGCCGATGCGTTCCGTATTCACACCTTTATCGCTACCTCACCGATGCATATTGCAACCAAGCTGCGCAGCACGCTGCCGGAAGTGATTGAGCGCGCGGTGCACATGGTAAAACGCGCACGTAACTACACCGATGATGTGGAGTTCTCCTGTGAAGATGGCGGGCGCACGCCGATTGACGATCTCTGCCGCATGGTTGAAGCCGCCATCAGCGCCGGTGCTACCACCATTAATATTCCCGATACCGTTGGCTATACCCTGCCTGGCGAATACGCCAATATTATCGGGCAGCTGGTTAACCGCGTGCCTAACATCGACAAAGCGATTCTGTCGGTGCACACCCATGATGATTTAGGCATGGCAACCGGCAACGCTATTGCTGCGGTACTGGCGGGCGCGCGTCAGGTTGAAGGCACGCTGAATGGTCTGGGCGAGCGCGCCGGTAACTGCGCGCTGGAAGAGGTGATCATGGCGATCAAAACCCGCCAGCAGATCATGAACGTTCACACCGCTATCAACCACCAGGAGATCTACCGCACCAGCCAGATTGTCAGCCAGATCTGCAACATGCCAATTCCGGCGAACAAAGCGGTGGTCGGCTCAAATGCGTTTGCGCACTCCTCCGGCATTCATCAGGATGGCGTGCTGAAAAACCGTGAAAACTACGAAATTCTGACGCCTGAATCGATCGGCCTGCACAAAATTCAGCTGAACCTCACCTCCCGCTCCGGACGCGCGGCGGTAAAACATCGTATGGAAGAGATGGGCTATAAAGAGGCTGACTACAACCTCGACGCGCTGTATGACGCCTTCCTGAAGCTGGCCGATAAGAAAGGTCAGGTGTTTGACTACGATCTGGAAGCGCTCGCCTTTATCAACAAACAGCATGAAGAGCCGGAATTTTTCCAGCTCAACGAATTCAACGTGCAGACCGGCTCCAGCGTCACGGCAACCGCTTCAGTCCAGCTCGGCTATGGTGAAGAGACCAAAGCGGATGCGGCCACCGGCAACGGTCCGGTTGACGCGGTCTATCAGGCGATCAACCGCATTACCGGCTTTGACGCCGAGCTGGTGAACTACAAGCTGACGGCGAAAGGTCACGGCGAAAATGCCCTGGGCCAGGTGGATATCGTAGTGAACTACAACGGACGCAAGTTCCACGGCGTAGGTCTCGCTACCGATATCGTTGAATCCTCTGCCAAAGCGATGATCAACGCACTGAACAACATCTGGCGAGCCCGACAGGTCGAAAAAGAACTGCAGCGTAAATTTAAAGAACAGAAGGAAACGGTGTAACTATGACTCACTCATATCATATTGCGGTCATGCCTGGCGACGGAATCGGCCCGGAAGTGATGGCGCAGGCGATGAAAGTGCTCGACGCGGTTCGCACCCGCTTTGGCATGCGTATCACCACCAGCGAATATGATGTTGGCGGTATCGCCATCGATCGTCACGGTGAACCACTGCCGCCTGCGACCGTAGCCGGGGCTGAGCAGGCAGACGCGATTCTGTTTGGCTCCGTTGGCGGCCCGAAGTGGGAGCATCTGCCGCCGGCTGGCCAGCCGGAGCGCGGGGCGCTGCTGCCGCTGCGCAAGCATTTCAGACTGTTCAGCAATCTGCGCCCTGCCGCGCTCTATAAAGGTCTTGAAGCATTTTGCCCGCTGCGCAGCGATATCGCGGCGCGCGGTTTTGATATTCTCTGCGTACGTGAGCTCACCGGCGGCATCTACTTTGGCCAGCCAAAAGGACGCGAAGGCAGCGGTGCACACGAGCGGGCGTTTGATACCGAGGTTTACCACCGCTTTGAGATTGAGCGCATTGCACGTAACGCCTTTGAAGCCGCACGCAAGCGCCGGGGTCATGTCACCTCCATCGACAAAGCTAACGTGCTGCAGAGTTCGGTGATGTGGCGCGAAATCGTGAATGAAGTGGCAAAAGCGTATCCTGACGTGCAGCTGGCGCATATGTATATCGACAATGCCACCATGCAGCTGATCAAAGATCCGTCGCAGTTTGATGTCCTGCTCTGCTCCAACCTGTTTGGCGACATTCTCTCTGATGAGTGCGCCATGATCACCGGGTCGATGGGCATGCTGCCGTCAGCCAGCCTGAACGAAGAGGGTTTTGGCCTGTTTGAACCCGCTGGCGGCTCTGCGCCGGATATCGCCGGACAAAATATCGCTAACCCGATTGCCCAGATCCTGTCGCTGTCGATGCTGCTGCGCTTCAGCCTGAACGCCGCCGACGCGGCGAATGCTATCGAACAGGCGGTCAGCCAGGCGCTGGAAGCGGGCCATCGCACCCGCGATCTGGCGGGCGACGGCCCTGCTGTCAGTACGGATGAAATGGGTAGCCTCATCGCGGGCTTCATTGCCGGAGAAAAATAAAAATGAAAAGCTTATACCAGAAGTTATTTGACGCACATGTCGTTCACGAAGCGCCCGATGAAACGCCGCTGCTCTATATTGACCGTCACCTGATCCACGAAGTGACCTCCCCGCAGGCGTTCGACGGCCTGCGCGCGCACGGCCGTAAAGTGCGTCAGCCGGAAAAAACCTTTGCCACCATGGATCACAACGTTTCAACCCAGACGAAAGATATCAATGCGTCGGGTGAAATGGCGCGGATTCAGATGCAGGAACTGATGAAGAACTGCGATGAGTTCGGCATTCAGCTCTACGACCTGAACCATCCCTTCCAGGGCATCGTACACGTGATCGGGCCGGAACAGGGCATGACCCTGCCGGGTATGACCATCGTCTGCGGCGACTCACATACCGCCACGCACGGCGCCTTTGGTTCCCTGGCGTTTGGTATCGGCACCTCTGAAGTCGAGCACGTGTTCGCCACCCAGACGCTGAAGCAGGGCCGGGCGAAAACCATGAAGATTGAAATGCTGGGCGAAGCTGCGCCGGGCATCACCGCCAAAGACATTGTGCTGGCGATCATCGGTAAAACCGGCAGCGCCGGCGGCACCGGTCACGTGGTTGAATTCTGCGGCCCGGCGATTGAAGCGCTGAGCATGGAAGGCCGCATGACGCTGTGCAATATGGCGATTGAGATGGGCGCGAAAGCGGGTCTGGTGGCGCCGGATGACACCACGTTCGCCTACCTGAAAGATAAGCAGTTTGCGCCGAAAGGCGACGACTGGGAGCAGGCCGTGGCCTACTGGCGCACGCTGAAGTCAGATCCGGACGCAGCGTTTGACAGCGTGGTGACGCTGAACGCCGCCGATATTGCCCCGCAGGTCACCTGGGGCACCAATCCGGGTCAGGTGATGGCGGTGGATCAGGCGATACCCGATCCCGCCTCGTTTGCCGATCCGGTTGAGCGCGCCTCCGCTGAAAAAGCGCTGGCTTACATGAACCTGCAACCGGGCGTGAAGCTGACCGACGTGGCTATCGATAAAGTCTTTATTGGCTCCTGCACTAACTCACGTATTGAGGATCTGCGCGCTGCCGCGGCGGTTGCCAAAGGGCGTAAAGTGGCACCCGGCGTGGTCGCGATGGTCGTGCCGGGTTCCGGCCCGGTTAAAGCGCAGGCGGAAGCGGAAGGTCTGGATAAAATCTTTCTTGAGGCGGGCTTTGAGTGGCGTCTGCCGGGCTGCTCTATGTGTCTTGCCATGAACAACGATCGCCTGAATCCGGGCGAGCGCTGCGCCTCGACCAGCAACCGCAACTTTGAAGGCCGTCAGGGCCGTGGCGGCCGTACGCACCTGGTCAGCCCGGCGATGGCTGCCGCCGCAGCGGTCTCCGGCCGTTTTGCCGATATTCGTGAACTGACTCAGGGAGCTTAAGCGATGGCGACTAAATTTACGCAGCACACCGGTATTGTCGCGCCACTGGATGCGGCCAACGTGGATACCGATGCCATTATTCCAAAGCAGTTTCTGCAGAAGGTCACCCGCACCGGCTTCGGTGCCCACCTGTTTCACGACTGGCGTTTTGACGATGATGCCGGCACACAGCCTACCGCCAGCTTTGTGCTTAACAAGCCTGAGTTTGCCGGTGCCAGCATTCTGCTGGCGCGCGAGAACTTCGGCTGCGGCTCCTCCCGTGAGCACGCCCCCTGGGCGCTGACCGACTTCGGTTTCCATGTCGTCATTGCGCCAAGCTTTGCCGATATCTTTTACGGCAACAGCTTTAACAATCAGCTGCTGCCGGTGCGACTGAGCGAAGAGGATGTTGACGCACTGTTCCGGCTGGTTGACGCCAGTCCGGGCATGCGCTTTACGGTGGATCTGGAAGCACAGACGGTCACGGCAGGCGATAAGATCTATACGTTTGAGATCGACAGCTTCCGCCGCCACTGTATGATTAACGGTCTGGACAGTATCGGCCTGACGCTGCAGCATGAAGAGTCGATCGCGCGCTACGAGCAGCAGCAGCCCGCTTTCCTGCGATAATGATTAAACGCCGCTGCGTCAGGTAGCGGCACGCTTTACGCGCCGGCGATCTCCGTCGCCGGCTTCACATCGCGCACGCGCGCGACCAGCAGCAGCGCCAGCACGGACATGCCCAGCGCCACCTGATAAACCGATTCATGCCCGAAGCGCTCGCTCAGGATCCCCTGCAGCAGCCCGGCCACGATCAGCCCGGTGGAGATGGAGGTGGTAAACAGCGTTGTTGCCGCGCCCGCCCGGCCGGGCATCAGATCCTGAAACCAGAGCATGCCAATACCGGCGATAATGCCGATAAAAGCGGCGTTAAACAGCTGCAGCAGCATCAGCGCAGTTTTTGAGGTAAACAGCACCAGCCCGAGATAAAAGAGAATTGCCGCCACGCCCGCCACCAGCATCAGCGCGCGCTTGCCGACGCGCTTCGCGTAAAAGCCCGCCAGCAGCATAATCGGGATCTCCAGGCCGGCGGCCGTTCCCATCAGCAGGCCCGCCAGCTTTTCCGGCAGCCCCAGCGTGTTGCTCATGTAGAGCGGCATATCAATAAAGTACATGGTGTTGCACGCCCACATGATTACTGAGGCGATAAACAGCAGCATCACCTGCGCATCTTTCCACGGGCTGACCTGCAGCAGCAGCTGCTCCGGCGTCGCCACCACGCGCGGTACCGACGGCAGGCCACGCCAGATCAGCAGCATACTCAGTAAAAACATGCCCGCCACCACGGCAAACAGCGTGACGAAACCGAAATTGAGCGCCAGCGCAAATGAGAGCGGCGGACCGATGACCCACGCCAGCGACAGCTGCGCCCGCATCACCGAACTGAACATCACCACTTCACGCGCTGATGCGTCCGCGTACTCCCGCGCCAGCGCAAATATCTGCGGCATTGCGACGCTGGCCAGCGCGGAGAGCAGCACGCCCAGGCTTATCAGCGTGGCGTAGTGACGGTTAAACGCAAACAGCAGCGCGTTCAGAATGGCCATCAGGCAGCAAAAGAGGATCAGGTGGCGCCGGTCGCCGCGCGTGTCGGAGCGCTTTGCTACCAGCATACTGATCACAATGCCGCCGAGTGCGTTAATGGTGAAAAAGAGCCCGACCCAGAAGGGGCGTACCTGCACCTCGCGGGTCAGAAACAGGCTGAGGGTCGGTGCCTGCAGCGCACCCGCAACGCCCGCCATAAAAGTGACAACCATAAAAGCGAGATAGACCGGATCGGGGCGGCGCTGCCGCGTTAACAGCGACTTCATGCAGAAATCCCTTTGGAAAAAACAGAAAAGAGTAGCGAAAGAGCGTAGACGATTTCACACCGCTATGAAAAAAGCCAGCAGAGAAAAATCTGCTGGCGGTGTAATTGCACCCTACTCAGAAAAATGTGCCACACGGGCGACACAGCTGGTTGAGCGCCACCCGGATCGGGTGCCTCCCGCTCTTCCATTGAGTGGCAGTATGCCTCTATTATAGGGCAATAAATACTGAGCGAAATCGCCACGGAGTTCCCCTTTTATGTCTTCGGCCCGTCTGCAGCAGCAATTTATTCGTCTCTGGCAGCAGTGTGAAGGTCAGGATCGGGCGACAACGCTTGATGCACTGGCCAGCAGTCTGCACTGTTCGCGGCGCCATATGCGCAACCTGCTTCAGGCGATGCAGCGTGAAGGCTGGCTGACCTGGCAGGCTGAGGCGGGACGCGGAAAGCGTTCGCAGCTGCGCTTCCGCTGTACCGGTCTGGCGCTGCAGCAGCAGCGTGCAGAAGCGCTGCTGGAGCAGGACGGTATTGACCAGCTGGTTCAGCTGGTTGGCGACAAAGCGCAGGTGCGGCAGATGATTGCCGCCCACCTGGGCCGCAGCGTGCGTCAGGGAAAACATATTCTGCGCGTGCTTTACTACCGTCCGCTGCAGAACCTGCTGCCCGCCTCGCCGCTGCGCCGCTCGGAAACGCATCTGGCCCGCCAGATCTTCAGCGGCCTGACGCGCATAAATGAGGAAAACGGGGAAATTGAACCCGATATTGCTCATCACTGGCAGCAACTCTCCGCGCAGCAGTGGCGCTTTTATCTGCGTCCGGCCATCCGCTTTCATCACGGGCGCGAGCTGGAGATGGCAGATATTCTTGATTCGCTGCAGCGCAGCGCCGCTCTGCCGCTGTTTGCGCATATCTCGCAGCTGCACTCGCCGGCGCCCTGGACGCTGGATATCACTCTGACCCAGCCTGACAGCTGGCTGCCATGGCTGCTGGGCAGCGTCAGCGCCATGATCCTGCCGCGCGAATGGCCGTCCCTGCCCGACTTTGCCCGTCAGCCTGCCGGCTGCGGCCCTTACAGCGTGGTACGCAATCAGCAGACGCAGCTGAAAATTGCCGCGTTTGATGACTACTTTGGTTACCGGGCGCTGATTGACGAAGTCTCAATCTGGGTGCTGCCGGAAGTCAGTGACGAGCTGGTCTACTCTGGCGTAAAACTGCAGGGCAGCGAGGCGGATGAGATAGCGGAAGAGAGCCGTCTGGAGGAGGGCTGCTACTTCCTGCTGTTTGACCAGCGCTCCGCCTGGGGACGCCATGCCCGGTTCCGCCGCTGGGTCAGCGATCTGCTTAATCCGATTACCCTGCTGCATCATGCCGATCCCGGCTATCAGCGTTACTGGTTTCCTGCCTGGGGCCTGCTGCCGCGCTGGCACCATCGCCGCGATCTGCGGGCGGCGGACAAGCCGGAAGGTCTGACCCGGCTGACGTTAAGCTGGTACAGCGACCACGTCGAGCATGAAGGCATCGCCAGCGCGCTGCGTCCCCTGCTGGCGCAGCAGGGGGTGGAACTGATCACCCGGGTGGTGAGCTACGAAGCGTGGTTTGCCGGCGCCGGAGAGAGCGATATCTGGCTCGGCAGCGTTAACTTCACCCTGCCGCTGGAGTATGCGCTGTTTGCGCAGCTCTATGAGCTGCCGCTGATGCAGCACTGCATTCCGCTGGCGTGGCATGAGGATGCTGCGCGCTGGCGTGAGAAACGCCTGCCGCTGGCTGAGTGGGCGCGCCAGCTGGTAGATCAGGACTGGCTGCATCCGCTGTTTCACCACTGGCTGCTGCTGGAAGGCCAGCGCAGCATGCGCGGCGTACGGCTGAACACGCTGGGCTGGTTCGATTTTAAATCTGCCTGGTTTGCGCCGCCGGCGTTATGACGCTTTCACGCCATGGCGGAAATGTCTACACTAAGCCGTTCTCAACGGGGTGTCTGCGTCGTCAGGCTGAGAGAAACCCGTCGAACCTGATCCGGTTAATACCGGCGTAGGGATTTGAGATGTGCCAGCCTCAGATCCTTTGCGACTCACTCATATCCTCTCCTTAAGGAGCGCAAAGTGTTAAAGAACGTTCTGCCTGTCCTGCTGCTGTTGTCCGCACCGGTATTCGCCGCCAGACCGCTACTGACCGTCTATACCTATGATTCGTTCGCTGCTGAATGGGGCCCTGGGCCGGCGGTAAAGAAAGCGTTTGAAGCGGAGTGCGGCTGCGAGCTGCGCTACGTGGCGCTGGAGGATGGCGTCTCGCTGCTCAACCGTCTGCGCATGGAAGGGAAAAACAGTAAAGCGGACGTTGTGCTGGGACTGGATAACAACCTCCTGCAGGCGGCGGAGAAAACCGGCCTGTTTGCTAAAAGTCAGGTCGATACCGCGGCGCTGCAGCTGCCTGAGCGCTGGCAGAACGACACCTTTGTTCCTTTCGATTACGGCTACTTCGCCTTTGTGTATGACAAAAACCGCCTGAAGAATCCGCCCGCAAGCCTGCAGGAGCTGGTTGAAAGCCCGGAGAAATGGCGCGTTATCTATGAAGATCCGCGTACCAGTACGCCAGGCCTCGGCCTGCTGCTCTGGATGCAAAAAGTGTTTGGCGATCGCAGCGACGCGGCGTGGCAGAAGCTGGCGGCGAAAACCGTTACCGTCACTAAAGGATGGAGTGAAGCGTACGGCCTGTTTCTCAAGGGCGAAGGCGATCTGGTGCTGAGCTATACCACGTCGCCCGCTTACCACATTATTGAAGAGAAGAAAGAGAACTACGCTGCTGCCACCTTCAGTGAGGGGCACTACCTGCAGGTCGAAGTCGCCGCCCGGCTGGCCGGCAGTAAACAGCCAGCGCTGGCACAGCGTTTTATGCAGTTTATCGTCAGCCCCGCTTTCCAGCAGACGATCCCCACCGGCAACTGGATGTACCCGGTGATCAAAAGCGATTTGCCGGCTGGCTATCGGGCGCTGAACGTGCCGCAAAAAGCGCTGCAGTTTTCACCGGCAGAAGTGGCTGACCAGCGCGCCGCGTGGATCAGCGCCTGGCAGCGGGCTGTCAGCCGCTGATGCCCGGCTGGCTGATACCCGGCGCGCTGAGCGCGCTGCTGCTGTGCGCCGTGGCGCTGCTCGCTCTGGGGGCGCTGCTGACGGCGGCCCCGCTGCCGGACATGCGCAGCCTGCTCAGTGACAGCTATCTGCACCACGTGCTGGCGTTCTCATTTGAGCAGGCGCTGCTCTCGGCACTCTGCTCCGTGCTGCCGGCCGTGCTGCTGGCGCGCGCGCTCTATCGCCGCCGCTTTCCTGGCCGCGCGCTGCTGCTGCGTTTATGTGCGATGACGCTGGTGCTGCCGGTGCTGGTGGCGGTATTTGGCCTGCTGAGCGTCTACGGCCGCAGCGGCTGGCTGGCACAGCTCTGCACGCTGCTGGGTATTCCCTACCACTTCTCTCCCTATGGCCTGCAGGGTATTTTGCTGGCGCACGTCTTTTTTAACCTGCCGCTGGCCACGCGCATGCTGCTGCAGGCGCTGGAGAGCATTCCGCCGGAGCAGCGTCAGCTGGCGGCTCAGCTTGGGCTGCGCGGCTGGAATCTGTTCCGGCTGCTGGAGTGGCCCTGGCTGCGTCGCCAGATCCTGCCGACCGCGGCGCTGATCTTTATGCTCTGCTTTGCCAGCTTCGCCACGGTGCTGGCGCTGGGCGGCGGGCCACAAGCGACCACGCTGGAGCTGGCGATCTACCAGGCGCTGAGCTTTGATTACGATCCCGGCCGCGCCGCGCTGCTGGCACTGCTGCAGCTCAGCTGTTGTCTGCTGCTGGTGCTGCTCAGTCAGCGCTTCAGTAAAGCGATCCCTGCCGGCAGTCAGACGCTGCAGGGCTGGCGCGATCCGCAGGATAGCGGGTTTGCACGCGTCAGCGACACGCTGCTGATTGCTCTCGCGCTGCTGCTGCTGCTGCCTCCGCTGGCAGCGGTGGTGGTCGATGGCGTGCGCGGCGGTGTGGCCGGCGCACTGCAGCAGCCGGCGCTCTGGCAGGCCACGCTGACCTCGCTGCGCATCGCCCTTGGCGCGGGCGCACTCTGTGTGATCCTGACAATGATGCTGCTGTGGAGCAGCCGCGAGCTGCGTCAGCGCCAGCGTCGGGCGAGCGCACAGGCGCTGGAGCTGAGCGGCATGCTGATTCTGGCGATGCCGGGCATCGTGCTGGCCAGCGGCTTTTTCCTGCTGTTTACCGCTACCTCCGGGCTGCCGGCGCGTGCCGACGGGCTGGTGATCTTTACCAATGCGCTGATCGCCATTCCCTACGCCATGAAAGTGCTGGAAAACCCGATGCGCGATATCGCCGCACGCTATGCGCCGCTCTGCGCCTCGCTCGGTCTCTCCGGCCTCAATCGCCTGAAGCTGATTGAGCTGCGGCTGCTGAAGCGTCCGCTGGCGCAGGCGCTCGCCTTTGCCTGCGTACTCTCGATTGGCGACTTTGGCGTAGTGGCGCTATTTGGCAACGCCGATTTCCGCACCCTGCCCTGGTATCTTTATCAGCAGATCGGCGCCTATCGCGGTGCCGACGGTGCCGCGACCGCCCTGCTGCTGCTGCTGCTCTGCCTGTTACTTTTTACTCTGATGGAAAAACTGCCGGGACGCCATGCTGACACTCACTGATCTTACTTACCTTTATCAGCATCTGCCGATGCGTTTCAGCTTCAGCGCTCAGGCGGGTGAACGGCTGGCGATACTTGGCCCGAGCGGCGCCGGTAAAAGCACGCTGCTGAGCCTGATCGGCGGCTTTCTGCCGGTCAGCCACGGCACGCTGCTGATTAATGGCCGCGATCACACCCGCAGCGTACCGGCGTTGCGTCCGGTCTCGATGCTGTTTCAGGAGAACAATCTCTTTCCGCACCTTTCGGTACAGCAGAATCTGGCCCTGGGTCTGCATCCGGGCCTGAAGCTCACGCGCGACCAGCAGCAGCAGCTGAGGGAGATTGCACACCAGACCGGACTGCATGATTTACTGACGCGCTTGCCTGGCGAGCTCTCCGGCGGCCAGCGGCAGCGGGTGGCGCTGGCGCGCTGCCTGCTGCGCAACCAGCCGGTACTGCTGCTGGATGAGCCTTTTTCGGCGCTCGACCCGGCGCTGCGCCGCGAAATGCTGCAGCTGGTGCGTACGGTGTGTGACGCACGCAATATCACGCTGCTGATGGTGTCGCACAGTCTGGAGGATGCGCAGCAGATTGCCGCACGCAGTCTGGTGATTGCTGATGGCCGGATCGAGTGGGATGGTGAGACGGCGGCGCTGCTTCGGGGTGAGAGCAGCAGCGCCGCGCGCCTGGGTATTACGCCAGCTTAAGCGAAGAAGACTTTCCAGAGCAGCTGCAGGAAAACAGGCATCATCGGATGAAACAGCAGCGCGATAAACGCGGCGCTGCCCGCTACGGCCATCAGCGGCGCCAGCCAGCGCAGGCGCGCTTTCGGCAGGTAGCGGGTTGCCCAGTCGCGCGTTTTGTCACTGCGCCACCAGCGCCAGAGCAGCCATCCGCCCAGCCAGAGCAGAATCGTTACCAGCAGCAGCAGCCATTTAAAGCTGTCGCCCTGCGCCTGCGGCACATCAATGGCCACACCGGCGAGGATCCCCGGCAGCAGATAGGCGGGCGGCCACAAAATACAGCCGATGATATTGGGCGGCAGAAACTTCCGCACCGGCAGCTCAAGCATGCCTGCCGCCAGCGGGATCAGCGGGCGTGTCGGGCCGACAAAGCGCCCCACCAGCACGGTAAACATGCTGTGCTGATGCAGCGCATGCTCGGTCTTATCCAGCAGGCTTTGATACTTTTTCAGATACTTCCAGCGGTGCAGCGGCCCCTGAAACTTCCAGCCGATACCGTAGGAGATCCAGTCGCCCAGCAGGCAGCCAATCAGCCCCGCCGCCCACGCCGGATAGAGGCCAATCTGACCGCTGCCCACCAGCGCCCCCAGGCTGGCCATCAGCACGGTGCCCGGCAGCAGCAGACCCACAAACGCCAGTGATTCAAGAAAGGTCACCAGAGCGACGGCGAACAGCGCGTACTCCAGCGATTGCGTAAACAGGTGTTGAATCCAGGCTTCCATAGCTATCCTCTGCGGAATATGAAGGCTGGATTGTCCTGAGCCTGCGTCAGGGCGTCAAGCTTTTCCCGCTGCGCTGCAGAGAGTTGCCGACACTGTATAAACATCCATGATATACTGCGCATAATTTCTACTCCGGAGTCACCGTGACAGAACCGCGCGCAGGCTATCTGCTGACCCGTCACTGGCGGGATACCCCTTCAGGCAGCGAGATCACGCTGTGGCTGGCAACCGATGCCGGGCCGCAGCGGCTGGTGCTGCCCGCGCAGGAGTCAGTGGCGTTTATTCCGGAAGCGTTCCGCCGTCAGACCGAAGCGCTCATCCGCGACGAAGCCCATACCCGTCTGCAGTCGCTGACGCTGAAGGATTTCCATTATCGTCCGGTGTTTGGCCTCTATTGCCGCAGCCATCGTCAGCTGCAGCAGCTGGAGAAACGCCTGCGGGAAAACGGCATCAGCGTTTATGAAGCCGATATCCGGCCGCCCGAGCGCTATCTGATGGAGCGCTTTATTACCGCTCCGGTCTGGTTCAGCGGCGAGCCGCGCGGTGATACCCTGATCAACGCCCGCCTGAAGCCGCATCCTGACTACCGTCCGCCTCTTCGCTGGGTGTCGCTGGATATTGAAACCACCGAACACGGCGAGCTTTACTGTATCGGGCTGGAAGGCTGCGGTCAGCGTCAGGTGTATATGCTGGGCCCGCCCAACGGCGACGCCAGCGCGCTCAGCTTTGAGCTGATTTACGTTGAGAGCCGCCAGCAGCTGCTGGAGCGGCTTAACGCCTGGTTCGCGCGGCACGATCCCGATGTGGTCATTGGCTGGAACGTGGTGCAGTTCGACCTGCGGGTGCTGCAAAAGCATGCCGATCGCTACGGCATTCCGCTGCGCCTCGGCCGTCAGCAGCAGCCGCTGGAGTGGCGTGAACACGGCTTTAAGCCGGGCATCTTTACCGCCCAGCTCGCCGGCCGCGTCGTGATTGACGGCATTGAAGCGCTGAAGTCTGCCTACTGGGATTTTCCCTCTTTCAGTCTGGAATCCGTTGCGCGCGAGCTGCTGGGTGAAGGTAAAGCGATCAATAATCCGTGGCAGCGCATGGAGGAGATCAACTGGCGCTTTGCCCATGATAAACCCGCGCTCGCGACCTATAACCTGAAAGATTGCGAGCTGGTGACGCGCATTTTTCACCATACCGCCATCATGCCCTTTTTACTGGAGCGGGCCAGCGTTAACGGCCTGGCGCTGGATCGGCACGGCGGCTCGGTTGCGGCGTTCAGTCATCTCTATATTCCGCGTATGCATCGTGCGGGGTATGTAGCGCCCAATCAGGGCGACGTGGCGCCGGAGGCGAGTCCCGGCGGCTATGTGATGGACTCCCGTCCCGGCCTCTACGACTCCGTGCTGGTGCTGGATTACAAAAGCCTCTATCCCTCAATCATCCGTACTTTTCTGATTGATCCCGTCGGGCTGGTTGAGGGCCTGGCCCATCCGTCTGACGCAGATTCTGTGCCTGGCTTTTGCGAAGCGCGCTTCTCGCGCCACCTTCACTGTCTGCCTGACATCGTGGCGCAGATCTGGCAGGGGCGTGAAGCCGCAAAGCGCGACGGCAACGCCCCGCTCTCCCAGGCGCTGAAAATCATCATGAACGCCTTTTACGGCGTGCTGGGCACCAGCGCCTGTCGCTTCTTTGATTCACGCCTCGCCTCCTCCATCACGCTGCGCGGCCACGCCATTATGCAGCAGACGCGGGCGCTGATTGAGGCGGAAGGGTTTACGGTGATCTACGGTGACACCGACTCCACGTTTGTCTGGCTGCAGGGCAAATATAGCGAGGAGCAGGCAGCGGCCACCGGCCAGCGGCTGACGACGCTGATCAACCGCTGGTGGCAGCAGCATCTGCAGCAGACGTTCGGCCTGACAAGCGCGCTGGAACTGGAGTATGAGACGCACTTCAGCCGTTTTCTGATGCCCACCATTCGCAACGCCGAACAGGGCAGCAAAAAGCGCTATGCCGGGCTGACCGGCAGCGGCGCGCAGCAGCGGCTGGTGTTTAAAGGGCTGGAGTCGGTACGTACTGACTGGACGCCGCTGGCGCAGCAGTTTCAGCAGCAGCTCTATGGCCGTATTTTCCGCGGGGAGCCCTGGCAGGATTATATCCGTGAAACTGTCGCACAGCTGATGGCCGGCCAGCTTGACGATCTGCTGGTGTATAAAAAACGCCTGCGGCGACCGCTGCATGAGTATGAGCGCAACGTTCCGCCGCACGTGCGCGCGGCGCGTCTTGCCGATGAACATAACCGCAGGCTGCAGCGTCCGCTGCAGTACCAGAAAGGCGGTTCCATTCGCTATGTGATGGCGACCGCCGGGCCGGAGCCGCTGGAGGTGCGTACCACGCCACTCGACTACGATCACTACGTCAGCAAACAGCTGCAGCCGATAGCGGATGGCATTCTGCCGTTTGTCGGCGACGACTTTGCTACACTGATTACCGGGCAGCTGGGGCTTTTTTGACAGGTGACGAATGCCCTGCCATCCAGTACCATAGCGCCCTTCCTGTATTTCAGCATGCACAACCTGACCAGACATCTGTCTGGCGCTTTGTTATTGCCTGAGAGCAGGCGAACGTCTTTAAGTCATTCAGAGAATCGAGCAAAAAATATATGGTATTTACACTGGGTCAACGCTGGATAAGTGATACGGAAAGTGAACTGGGACTGGGTACGGTCGTGGCGCTGGATACGCGCATGGTCACGCTGATGTTTCCCGCAACCGGCGAGAACCGCCTCTATGCCCGTCATGATTCTCCGGTCACCCGCGTGATTTTCAATCCGGGTGATACCGTTACCAGCCATGAAGGCTGGCAGATGCTGGTTGATGAAGTGCGGCACGAAAATGAGCTGGTGACCTACATCGGTACCCGCGCTGATACTGAAGAGAGCAACGTGGTGCTGCGCGAAGTGATGCTGGACAGCAAGCTGGTCTTCAGCAAGCCGCAGGATCGCCTGTTCGCCGGTCAGCTCGATCGCATGGATCGCTTCGCCCTGCGCTTCCGCGCGCGCAAATACCAGAGCGAGCAGTATCGCCTTGCCGTCAGCGGCCTGCGCGGCATGCGCACCAACCTTATCCCGCACCAGCTGCATATCGCGCACGATGTGGGCCGCCGTCACGCGCCGCGCGTGCTGCTGGCAGATGAAGTCGGCCTGGGTAAAACCATTGAAGCGGGCATGATCATCCAGCAGCAGCTGCTGGCGGGGCGCGCCGATCGCGTGCTGATCGTGGTGCCGGAAACGCTGCAGCATCAGTGGCTGGTAGAGATGCTGCGCCGCTTTAACCTGCGCTTTGCTCTGTTTGATGACGATCGTTATACCGAAGCGCAGCACGACAGCGACAATCCGTTTGAAACAGAACAGCTGATTATCTGCTCGCTCGACTTTGTGCGCCGCAATAAACAGCGTCTGGAACTGCTGGCGGATGCGGAGTGGGATCTGCTGGTCGTGGATGAGGCGCACCACCTGGCGTGGAGTGAAGCGGCACCCAGCCGCGAATATCAGGTAATTGAACAGCTGGCGGAGAACACGCCGGGCGTACTGCTGCTTACCGCCACGCCGGAACAGCTGGGGCTGGAGAGCCACTTTGCCCGTCTGCGCCTGCTCGATCCCGATCGCTTTCACGATTTCAGCCAGTTTGTCGCCGAGCAGCAGCACTATCGTCCGGTGGCCGATGCCGTCAGTTCACTGCTGGCGGATCAGGCGATCAGTAAAGATGAGATGAACCTGATCAATGAGCTGATTGGCGAGCAGGATATCGAACCGCTGCTGCAGGTTGCTAACAGCGACCGCGACGGTAAAGAGGATGCGCGCAAAGAGCTGGTCTCAATGCTGATGGACCGCCACGGCACCAGCCGCGTTCTGTTCCGTAACACCCGTAACGGCGTGAAGGGCTTTCCAAAGCGCGAGCTGCAGCAGATCCGTCTGCCGCTGCCGGCGCAGTACCAGACAGCGATCAAAGTCTCCGGCATTATGGCGGCCCGCAAGTCGCCGGAAGAGCGCGCCCGGGACATGCTCTATCCGGAGCAGATCTATCAGGAGTTTGAAGGCGACAGCGGCACGTGGTGGAACTTTGATCCGCGCGTTGAGTGGCTGATGGGCTATCTCACCAGCAACCGCAAAGAGAAAGTGCTGGTGATTTGCGCCAAAGCGGCCACTGCGCTGCAGCTGGAGCAGGTGCTGCGCGAGCGTGAAGGTATTCGCGCGGCGGTGTTCCATGAAGGTCTCTCCATTATTGAGCGCGATCGCGCCGCGGCGTTCTTCGCCTCGCAGGAAGAGGGCGCGCAGGTGCTGATCTGCTCGGAGATCGGCTCTGAGGGCCGTAACTTCCAGTTCGCCAGCCGGCTGGTGATGTTCGATCTGCCGTTTAACCCCGATCTGCTGGAGCAGCGTATCGGACGCCTCGATCGTATCGGTCAGCTGCACGATATCCAGATTATGGTGCCCTGGCTGGAGAAAACCGCGCAGGCGGTGCTGCTGCGCTGGTATCACGAAGGGCTGGACGCGTTTGAGCACACCTGCCCTACCGGCCGCGCTATTTATGACGCTGAATATAACCAGCTGATTGAGTTCCTGGCGGCACCGGAAAACCCGCAGGGTCTCGATGAGTTCATCCTGAAAAGCCGTAAGCAGCATGATGCGCTGAAAGCGCAGCTGGAGCAGGGCCGCGACCGACTGCTGGAGCTTAACTCCAACGGCGGCGAAGCGGCGCTGGCGCTGGCTGATGCCATTGCAGCTCAGGATAATGATACCGAGCTGGTAAACTTTGCGCTCAACCTGTTCGACATTGTCGGCATCAATCAGGAGGATCGCAGCGACAACCTGATTGTTCTGACCCCTTCCGATCACATGCTGGTGCCCGATTTTCCCGGTCTGCCGGAAGATGGCTGTACGATTACCTTTAACCGTAATCAGGCGCTGTCGCGCGAAGATACGCAGTTCATTACCTGGGAGCATCCGCTGATCCGCAATGGTCTGGATCTTATCCTCTCCGGCGATACCGGCAGCTGCGCCCTGTCGCTGCTGAAGAACAAGGCGCTTCCGGTCGGTACGCTGCTGGTTGAGATGATCTATGTGGTTGAGGCGCAGGCGCCGAAACAGCTGCAGCTTACCCGCTTCCTGCCACCGACGCCGGTGCGCATGCTGATGGATCGCGCAGGTAATAATCTGGCGGGCAAAGTGGAGTTTGAGAGCTTTAACCGTCAGCTTAACGCAGTTAACCGCCATACCGGCAGCAAACTGGTCAACGCTGTCCAGCAGGATGTGCATGCCATTCTGACGCAGGCGGAGCAGGCCGTGGTGCCGGAAGCGCAGGCGCTGATTGCCGCGGCGAAAGCGGAGGCGGATGAAAAGCTGAGCGCAGAGCTGTCGCGACTCGAAGCACTGCGCGCCGTCAATCCCAACATCCGTGACGATGAGGTTGAGGCGCTGGAGAGCAATCGTGCGCAGGTGCTGGCCAGCCTGAGCGAGGCGGGCTGGCGTCTCGATGCGCTGCGCCTGATCGTCGTAACGCACCAGTAAGCAGGCGAGACTGACATGCTGATGGAACCCTACAATCCGCCGTCCGAACCCTGGCTGCATATTCTGTATCAGGACGCGCACATTATGGTGGTCAACAAACCGAGCGGATTGCTCTCGGTGCCGGGCCGGCTGGAGGAGCACAGGGATAGCGTGATGACGCGCATCCAGCGTGATTTTCCGCAGGCGGAATCGGTGCACCGGCTCGATATGGCGACCAGCGGCGTGATTGTGGTGGCGCTGAATAAGGCGGCAGAGCGCGAGCTGAAGCGTCAGTTTCGCGAGCGTGAGCCGTCAAAGCACTACGTGGCGCGCGTCTGGGGCCATCCGGCAGCGGAAAAGGGCCTGATCGATCTGCCACTGATTTGCGACTGGCCGAACCGGCCAAAGCAGATGGTGAGTCACGAACTGGGAAAACCGGCTCAGACGGAGTATGAAGTGCTGGAGTATGCCGCCGATAACAGCGCGCGCGTGCTGCTGAAGCCCATTACCGGTCGTTCACACCAGCTGCGCGTGCATCTGCTGGCGCTGGGACATCCGATCCTCGGCGATCGTTTCTATGCGCATGAGGCGGCGCTGGCGATGGCAGCGCGTCTGCAGCTGCATGCGGAGTCGCTGACCATTACCCATCCGGTATTTGGCAGCAGCATGACATTTCGGCAGCCAGCGGAGTTCTGACCTGCGTCACCCCGCCCTCTTTCCGGTAAAAAGGGCGGGATGGCCGGGCTATTTAAACCCTTTCTCTTTGCGGATCAGGTCGTATGCGGCCTGAATCTCCTGCGCTTTCTGTTTCGCCATCTCCATCATTTCCGGCGGCAGACCTTTCGCCACCAGCTTATCGGGATGATGTTCACTCATCAGCTTGCGATAGGCGCGTTTAATGGTGGTGTTATCATCACTGCTTTTCACGCCCAGTACGCTGCAGGCGTCTTCCAGCGTGGGTCCGCGCTTCGTCTGCTGCCAGCCGCCGCCTGAGGCACCCGCACCGCCAAACTGCTGTCCGCCTTCCATCATGCGCAGAAACTGATCGAACTGCTGGCGTGAAATCCCCAGCTCTTCGGCAATCACATACAGCACCTGCCGCTCGTTCGGATGCAGCGAACCATCCGCAAATGCCGCCTGAATCTGAATTTCCAGAAACATCCGAATCAGATCGAAACGGCCAAAACAGGCGCTGCGCAGCTCACGCAGTTTGTTACGCAGCGGATAATCGCTCTGTTTCCCTTCACGAAAGGCGCGCTGCGCGGCAGTGCGGGCCTCTCCGTGCAGCTGCATACGATCCATAAACAGCGACGCAATCTGAATATCCGCTTCGGTGACGCGCCCTTTCGATTTGGTCAGATGCCCCATGATCTGAAACGTCGTGCTGAAAAACAGCGTCTGCCGCGACTGATTATTGGCAAAGTATCCCTGCCCTTTTACGCTGCGCACTTTATCAATCAGATGACCAATGATCAGACCCAGGACAATGCCCCAGAACCCCGCGCCTGACATCACGCCAAGCGCAAGACCAATAACTTTTCCCCAGTAGCGCATAAACTCCTCAATTCGCCATGCTTGTGGCTGAAAATTGCATTATCATACCTGTCATTTATCTCCGCGCCTAACGGCAACGCAGACAGAAAAGGATTAACGCTGGCACTACGCCGGGCGGTAAGTTAGTCTCTGTCCGGATTGTCGGCATGATGCCAGTGTCCATGGAATTATCGAAACCGCGTATGAAAAAACGTATACCTACCCTGCTGGCAACCATGATTGGTGCCGCACTTTATAGTCAGCACGCGCTGGCCGACGATTTGATGTCGCAGTGTATGCTGGGCGTGCCAAGCTACAACCGCCCGGTTATCAATGGTGACGCTAACTCCCTGCCGGTAACCATCAATTCCGATTCGGCAAAAGGCAATTATCCGGACGATGCAGTATTCACCGGTAATGTCGATGTGCAGCAGGGTAACAGCCGTCTGCGCGCTGACGAAATGCAGCTGCATCAGCGTCAGCAGGAGGGCCAGACCGCGCCGGTACGCACCGTGGATGCGCTGGGCAATGTGCACTATGACGATAATCAGGTCATCCTGAAAGGTCCGAAAGCCTGGTCCAATCTGAACACCAAAGACACTAACGTCTGGAACGGCAACTACCAGATGGTGGGTCGCCAGGGACGCGGTGATGCCGACCAGATGAAGCTGCGTGGCAATAACCGGTATACCATCCTCGAAAATGGCACTTTTACCTCCTGTCTGCCGGGCTCTAACAGCTGGAGCGTGGTGGGATCAGAGGTGATCCAGGATCGTCAGGAAGAGGTGGCGGAGATCTGGAACGCGCGCTTCAAACTCGGCAATGTGCCGGTGTTTTATAGCCCTTATCTGCAGCTGCCGATCGGCGATCGTCGTCGCTCCGGTTTCCTGATCCCGAATGCGAAATATGGCAGTAATAACGGCTTCGAGTTTATGCTGCCGTACTACTGGAATATTGCGCCGCAGGCGGATGCCACGCTGACGCCGCACTATATGAGCAAGCGCGGTACGCAGCTGCAAACGGAGTTCCGTTACCTTACGGTGTTTGGCGCCGGCCTGATGGAGCTGGATTACCTGCCGTCCGATAAGCAGTATGAAAAAGATCGCGCGGCGCGCTCTTCTATTGAAGACGATCAGGACTCTAAACGCTGGCTCTTCTTCTGGCGCCATTCAGGCGTTTACGATCAGCACTGGCGCTTTGCGGCGGATTATACCAAGGTCAGCGATCCCTACTATTTCAACGATATCGACTCGAAATATTACAGCTCGACCAATAACTATGCGACGCAGAAATTCAGCATCGGCTACGCGGATACCAACTGGGATGCGACGCTGTCGACCAAAGATTTCCAGGTCTTCGGCAATACCAGCTCTGCCAACGTCTACCGTGCTGCGCCGCAGCTTGACGTTAACGCCTACCAGAATGATATCGGTCCGTTTGATGGCCGCGTCTACGCCCAGGCGGTGAAGTTTACCAACGTCAGCAACCGGATGCCGGAAGCGACGCGTCTGCATATTGAGCCGACGCTGAATCTGCCGCTCTCCAACGGCTGGGCCAGTCTCGATACCGAAGCAAAACTGCTGGCGACGCACTATCAGCAGGACAATATCGAAAGCTATAACACCCGCTTTAATCCTGACGCCACAAACAACAACAGCGGACGGCTGAAAGATTCCGTAAACCGTACGCTGCCGCAGTTCAAAGTGGATGGCCGTCTGGTATTTGACCGGGATATGGACTGGTCGCAGGGCTATACCCAGACGCTGGAGCCGCGCGTTCAGTATCTCTATATTCCGTATCGCGATCAGAGCAACATCTATCCTTACGACTCTACGCTGCTGCAGACCGACTATACCGGCCTGTTCCGCGATCGCACCTATAGCGGTCTCGATCGCATCGCCTCCTCAAATGAAGTGGCAAGCGGCGTAACAACACGCATTTATGACAACGATCTGGTTGAACGTTTTAACGTTTCTGTAGGTCAAATCTACTCGTTTACTCCGTCGCGTACCGGCGTAAACCAGACGAATAAAGAAGATGATACCGGCAGCCTGGTATGGGCTGGCGACACGTACTGGAAAATCAGCGATCGCTGGAACGTCCGTGGCGGACTGCAGTATGACACCCGTCTCGACAACGTTTCACAGGGTAATACGGTACTGGAGTATCGCCGTGATGCCGATCGCATGCTGCAGCTGAGCTATCGCTACAGCAGCCCGGAATATGTCGCGCAGGCGCGTAACAACGCCAGCCTGATCAACAATCCGATTTATAAAAATGGCATTTCGCAGGTCGGTGCAACCGGCAGCGTACCGATTGCCGATGCCTGGTCGCTGGTGGGGGCATACTATTATGATACCCGCAACAGCCGTCCGGCAGAGCAGCTGGTAGGCGTGCAGTACAGCTCCTGCTGCTACGCTATTCGTCTGGGTTACGAGCGCAAGATTAACGGCTGGGAAAACAACGACAGTAAATATGACAACCAAATCTCATTCAACATTGAGCTGCGTGGTCTGAGTTCCAACTACGGCTTAGGCACTAATGAAATGCTGCGTCAGGGCATTATTCCCTATCAGCGCGCATTCTGATGTTGTGATGTTTGACAGGCGATCCCGCAGTGCGGAAACAATAATGGATAAAGTATGAAGAACTGGAGAATGCTGATTCTGGGTGCGGCGATGTCGGCCGGCACCGCTTTCGCAGCCCCACAGGTAGTTGATAAAGTCGCCGCCGTCGTTAACAACGGCGTGGTGCTGGAAAGTGACGTCGATAACATGATGCGCACGGTAAAATCCCAGGCGCAGCAGGCGGGTCAGCAGTTGCCTGAGGACCGTACGTTGCGTCATCAGATCCTTGAGCGTCAGGTCATGGATAACATTATTCTGCAGATGGGCGAAAAAGCGGGCCTGCAGATTAGCGATCAGCAGCTGGATCAGGCGATCCAGAACATCGCTGCGCAGAACCGTATGAGCGTCGATCAGCTGCGCAGTCGCCTCGCCTACGACGGCATGAACTACAGCGACTACCGTGCACAGATCCGTAAAGAGATGCTGATCTCTGAAGTGCGTAACAATGAAGTGCGCCGTCGCGTCACCATTCTGCCGCAGGAAGTTGATACGCTGGCGACGCAGATTGGTTCACAGAACTCGCAGGGCACCGAGCTAAATATCAGTCAGATTCTGCTGCCGCTGCCGGAAAATCCTACGCAGCAGCAGGTTGACGATCAGGAAGCGCTGGCACGTCAGCTGGTGGGCGAGATCAAAGGCGGTGCCGATTTCGGTAAGCTGGCGGTGACCTACTCAGCCGATCCTCAGGCGCTGAAAGGCGGCAACATGGGCTGGGGTAAAATTGAAGAGCTGCCGACGCTGTTCTCACAGGCGCTGAGCAGCGCGAAAAAAGGCGATGTGGTCGGCCCGATTCGTTCAGGCGTGGGCTTCCATATCCTCAAAGTCAACGATCTGCGCGGTGAGAGCAAGAATATCTCGGTCACTGAGGTACACGCCCGCCATATTCTGCTGAAGCCATCACCGATCCTGAGCGACGATCAGGCGCGTGAAAAAATTACGCAGCTGGCCGCTGACATCAAAAGCGGAAAAACTACCTTTGCCGCTGCTGCCAAACAGTTCTCTGACGATCCGGGTTCAGCTAACCAGGGCGGCGATCTTGGCTGGGCGTCACCCGACATCTACGATCCCGCTTTCCGCGACGCGCTGCTGAAGCTGCAGAAAGGTCAGGTCAGCGCACCGGTGCACTCTTCGTTTGGCTGGCATCTGATTCAGCTGCTGGATACGCGCCAGGTGGATAAAACCGATGCGGCGCAGAAAGAGCGCGCCTATCGCCTGTTGTTCAACCGTAAGTTTGCAGAAGAAGCGCAGACCTGGATGCAGGAGCAGCGCGCCAGCGCCTACGTGAAGATCCTTGATGGCAACTGATAGCTATCGCGTTGCGATCACGCCCGGCGAACCCGCCGGGATTGGTCCCGATCTTACGGTGCAGCTGGCACAGCGCAACTGGCCGGTTGAACTGGTCGTCTGTGCTGACGGCGAAGTGCTGCGGCAGCGTGCCGCGCAGCTTGGCCTGCCGCTAACCCTGCAGCCGTGGCAGCCTGACCGCGCTCCGCAGCCGCAGCAGGCAGGTACCCTGACGCTGCTGCAGATCGATACGGCACAGCCGGTGGTGCCTGGTCAGCTCTGCGTGGCTAACGGTGCGTACGTCCTTGAGACGCTGGCGCGCGCCTGTGACGGTGCGCTTCAGGGCGAGTTTGCGGCGCTGATCACCGGGCCGGTACACAAAGGCGTCATCAACGACGCCGGCATTCCGTTTACCGGCCATACCGAATTTTTTGCCGATCGCGCCGGTGGCGACCGCGTGGTTATGATGCTGGCAACCGAGTCGCTGCGCGTAGCGCTGGCAACTACCCACCTGCCGCTGAAAGATGTCTCTGCCGCCATCACGCGCGAGAGCCTGCGTGAGGTCATCACCATTCTGCATCAGGATTTACAGCAGAAGTTTGGCCTGGCGCAGCCGCATATCTTTGTCTGCGGCCTCAATCCGCACGCTGGCGAAGGCGGGCATATGGGGCGTGAAGAGATTGACACCATTACGCCAGCGCTGGATGCGCTGCGTCAGCAGGGCATCCGTCTGACGGGGCCACTGCCGGCTGATACACTGTTTCAGCCTAAGTATCTGCAACATGCCGATGCGGTGCTGGCGATGTATCATGACCAGGGATTACCGGTCCTTAAATATCAGGGTTTTGGCCGGGCGGTGAATATCACCCTGGGCCTGCCTTTTATCCGAACCTCTGTCGATCACGGTACCGCGCTGGAACTGGCCGGTCTTGGACAGGCAGAGCCGGGCAGCTTTATCACGGCGCTTAATCTCGCCATCACTATGATCAAGAGCAGTAATGAATAATCGCGTCCATCAGGGGCATTACGCCCGTAAACGTTTCGGGCAGAACTTCCTGAACGATCAGTACATTATCGATAGCATCGTCTCTGCTATTCATCCGCAAAAGCAGGAGGCGCTGGTCGAGATCGGTCCCGGTCTCGGTGCCCTGACCGAGCCGGTAGGCGAACGCCTGGACGCGCTGACCGTCGTTGAGCTGGATCGCGATCTGGCGGCTCGTCTGCAGACGCATCCGTTCCTCGGCCCCAAGCTGACCATTTATCAGCAGGATGCGATGACCTTTGATTTTGCGGCGCTGGCGCAGGAGAAAGGTCAGCCGCTGCGCGTGTTCGGCAACCTGCCCTACAACATCTCCACGCCGCTGATGTTTCATCTTTTCAGCTATACTGGTTCGATCAAAGATATGCACTTCATGCTGCAGAAAGAGGTGGTTAACCGTCTGGTTGCCGGCCCGGGCAGTAAAGCATATGGTCGTCTCAGCGTGATGGCGCAATATTACTGCCAGGTGATCCCGGTCCTTGAAGTGCCGCCGCAGTCGTTTACGCCGCCACCTAAAGTGGATTCTGCCGTGGTGCGACTGGTGCCTTATGCACAGCCGCCTTACCCGGTCAGTGATGTTAAGATCCTGAGCCGCATTACCACCGAGGCTTTTGGTCAGCGTCGTAAAACGTTGCGTAACAGCCTGGGTCATCTGGTTGCGGCGGGTGCGCTGGAAGAGTTAAATATTGATACCTCACTGCGTGCTGAAAACGTCAGCGTTGCGCAGTATTGTCAGCTGGCAAACTGGCTGGGTAATCATCAGGCAAAAACAGCGGAGAACTAAGTGCATGAGTGATATGGCGCGCGTCTGTGTTCAGGTACTGAGTCAGTATGTGGAATCGCAATCCTCACCGGACGAGGATCGCTACGTGTTTGCCTATACCATCACTATCCGCAATCCCGGGCGCACGCGCGTTCAGCTGCGCAGCCGCTACTGGCTGATCACCAACGGCAACGGCCGCGAAACGGAAGTTCAGGGCGATGGCGTAGTGGGCGAGCAGCCGTTTATCGAACCGGGTGGCGAATACCAGTATACCAGCGGTGCGATTCTGGAAACGCCGATGGGCACCATGCAGGGCCACTACGTTATGATCGATGAAGAGGGCAGCGCCTTTAACGTCGATATTCCGGTGTTTCGCCTCGCCGTGCAAACCCACATTCACTGATCCCCCCCGCCCGGCTCGTCCGGGCGGCGCGTTTTACCGGACTGATATCATGAGTACATATCTGATTGGCGATATCCACGGCTGTTACGATGAGCTGCGCGCGCTGCTGGCGCAGGTAAGCTTTGATCCGCAGCAGGATGAACTCTGGCTGACCGGCGACCTTGTGGCGCGCGGTCCCGGTTCACTTGATGTGCTGCGCTACGTAAAATCACTGGGTGACAGCGTACGCATGGTGCTGGGTAATCATGACCTGCACCTGCTGGCGGTTTTCGCCGGGATCAGCCGTAATAAACCGAAAGATCGCCTGACGCCGCTGCTGGAGGCGGACGATGCTGATGCGCTGATCAACTGGCTGCGGCGCCAGCCGCTGCTGCAGGTTGATGAAGAGAAAAAGCTCGTCATGGCGCATGCCGGCATTACCCCGCAGTGGGATCTCGCGACGGCAAAAGCATGCGCGCGTGAAGTAGAAGCGGTGCTCTCCAGCGACAGCTATCCGTTGTTTCTGGATGCGATGTATGGCGATATGCCCAACAACTGGACGCCGGAACTGAGTGGCCTGGCGCGCCTGCGATTCAGTACGAATGCCCTGACGCGCATGCGTTTCTGCTTCCCCAACGGCCAGCTGGATATGATCTGCAAAGAGGCGCCCGACTCCGCCCCACCGCCGCTGCGGCCCTGGTTCAACGTGCCGGGTAAAATGGGCAGTGACTACACGCAGATTTTCGGCCACTGGGCCTCCCTTGAAGGCAAAGGCACTCCCGATCACGTTATTGGTCTGGATACCGGCTGCTGCTGGGGCGGCACGCTGACGCTGCTGCACTGGGAAACACAGCAATACTATGTACAGCGCTCCCGGCGTGAAGCCGCACTGGCCGCTGAAGGCGCCGCCGCGACTCCTCCGCTAAACAACACGCCATAAAAAAAGCCCCGCGATGTCAGCGGGGCTTTTGCGCAGGGCGCGCATTTATGCACGCCAGGCAGGGATCAATTAACGACGCCGATCCAGGATCTCAAAGCAGTAGCTGTGCGAATTTTGCGCATCCGCATCGTGGAACTCGCTGAACGTCGACTGCCACTCATCTGGCTCGTAATCAGGGAATTGCGTATCCCCTTCCACTTCAGCATCAATATGCGTCAGGTAAAGACGATCGGCGCGGGGCAGCATCTGCTCATAGATACGCCCGCCGCCAATCACCATAATCTCTTCTGCGTCACCGGCTGCCTCGATTGCCGCTTCCGGTGAAGTGACCCAAGTCACCCCCTCGTGCGTACCGGGCTGGCTGCTGACCACAATATTGAGCCGGCCTGGCAGCGGACGGCCAATCGATTCAAAGGTCAGACGCCCCATGATCACCGGTTTATTCAGCGTAGTACGTTTGAACCAGGCGAGATCGGCGGGTAAGTGCCACGGCATGGCGTTTTCCATACCAATAATGCGATCCGCAGCCAGTGCTGCGATCAGACTAATCATGATTTAAAACCTGCTGGAAAAAATTGGCGCAATGATACGTAAAGGCGAAAGTTTCGTCGATAGGCCAGCCGTGCTATTTGCGTAAAGCTCTTTTTGCCGCCAGATTCAGGCTGCCGGGCAGAGCTTTACACCGACTTTACTGCGATTAACGGAGAGAGCCGCCATAATCGCCTGCGCAGCTGGCACAAATCAGCGGCATTAGCGGCAGGTTTTCAGAAAGAGTGTAAAGAAAAGCGCACTGAGCGGCTCCACGCGGAGCCGCTGCAGTCATCAGAAGTCGTAACGCAGACGGACCAGGTTCACGTTGCCCAGCGCCTTGCTGGTATCGGAGGTGATGACATATTCATAATCAACGCGGAAGCCGTAGTCGAGCTGCGCACTGATGCCCACGCCATTATCGATACGCTTATAGTGGCGTCCGTTGACGAACTCCAGGCGATCACCCATCACGTAAGGCTGCAGGGTTTTCACCGCATACTGGCCTACAGCAAATTTATAACCGGCAAAATATTCGATGCCCCAGGCGTCATCCGCAAAGTAGTTTGTTGCGCTTTTCAGGCGGGTTGGCGCAAAGTTCTGATACCAGCCGGCGCCTGCCGCCAGCGTCCAGCTATCTGGCGTCCAGCTGACCGAGGTGCCCCAGATATTCTGATCGTAGCGCTCGCTGTCGCCGTTGCCCGGATTGCGTACGGTGGCACGGGTATAATTCCACGCGGTTCCCCACGCCAGTTCATCGCTGATGTGATAGTTGACACCCAGCGATCCGCCGCCGTTGCGCTTGTAGCGCAGGCCGTTACCCGGCAGATATTCGGTATCCTCAAACAGATAAGAGGCGTACAGATCGGCGGCGCCGGCACGGGTTTTATACTTCAGCATTTTGCGCGAGCGATAGCTGCCGTCGTAATCGCCGTTGATCCCGACGCCGGAACCCTGGGCCAGCATATCGTAATCCCAGATATCGGTTTTTGCGCCAACCACATCGTAATAGACGCTGTTTTGCTGACCAAAATAGAGTTCGCCGAGGCTGGCACTTTTAAAACCGGTATAGAGCTGACGACGTGAGGTATCGCGTGCGCCGCTGGCATAGTGATGGTCCCAGCCCCACCACGCCGGGAAGTTAACGCCCAGCTCATAGTAGCCTACCCAGCTCAGATCTTCTGCGATCGCGTAGTCTGCGCCAAAGCGAAAGCGCGAGCCACCATCGTAGCCGTTACGCTTATAGGATGTGTCACTTACGCCATTCTGATGCATAAACTGCGGGCGAATGCTGCCGCCCACTTTAAAGCCAAGGCGATCGAACGCATTGTTCGCCTGAGGATCCTGCTTCAGCAGAGTAATTTCAGCCTGGCTGGCGAGCGGCGCAGCCATAAGTAACGCAGCCACTGCGCTAAGAGTCAAAGCACGCATGTTCATTTTATATTTTCCGGTGAAGGTAAAGGCTCTATGGTTGAGCGCGCCAGATAGTAAGGTGCCCTCACCGGATCGCGGGTTATAAATTTGTGCGAAAAATCTTAAAAAGTTGTTTAGCAGCACCAATAGCTAAAAGTTAAGCCAAATCAGCAGGTTTGCTATAGCTACTCTGTTTCAGGCAAAAAAAAACGGCCCCATACGGGGCCGCTGTCTCTTACGGACGCTGCGCTTATTTGCCTTTCAGCTGCGCATGCATCTCCTGTACTGAAGTCACTTTCTCAGTGGGATCCGCATTCAGGGCCATCGCCGTCGCGAAGCCGCCGTTCAGCGTGGTGTCATAATGCACTTTATACTGCAGCGCGCTGCGGCGAATCAGCTTAGAGTCTTCAATCGCCTGACGTCCCGCCGTGGTGTTAACAATATAGGTGTATTCACCGTTCTTCAGGCGATCCTGAATATGCGGGCGTCCCTCATGCACCTTATTGACCAGGCGTGGATTGATACCGGCTTCACCCAGCACCACCGCCGTACCGTGGGTAGCGTCCAGCTCAAAGCCAAACTTCTGCAGCTTCGCCGCCAGATCGACGATGCGCTTTTTATCGCCTTCACGCACCGAGAGCAGCGCACGACCGCTTTTCTTCATGTTGCTCTGCGCGCCCAGCATCGCTTTACCGAAGGCTTCAGCAAAGGTACGGCCGACGCCCATCACCTCACCGGTGGAGCGCATTTCCGGTCCCAGAATCGGATCGACGCCCGGGAATTTATTGAACGGCAGCACCACCTCTTTCACCGAGTAGTAAGGCGGAATGACCTCTTCCGTCACGCCCTGCTCCAGCAGGGTTTTGCCCGCCATGACGCGAGCCGCCACTTTGGCCAGCGGTACGCCGGTAGCCTTGGAGACAAATGGAACGGTACGTGCCGCACGCGGATTCACCTCAATCAGGTAAACCTCGTTATCTTTGACCGCAAACTGCACGTTCATCAGACCGCGTACGTTAAGTTCAAACGCCAGCTTCTCAACCTGCTGACGCATCACGTTCTGGATCTCGCTGCTCAGCGTATAGGCTGGCAGGGAACAGGCTGAGTCGCCGGAGTGAACACCCGCCTGCTCAATATGTTCCATGATGCCGCCAATCAGCACCCGCTCGCCGTCGCAGATGGCATCCACATCGACTTCCACCGCATCATCCAGGAAGCGATCCAGCAGTACTGGCGCATCGTTAGAGACGGATACCGCGGTCTGGAAATAGCGCTTAAGATCCACTTCGTCATAGACGATTTCCATCGCACGGCCGCCCAGTACATAGGAAGGACGTACCACCAGCGGATAACCGATACCGGCAGCTTTCTCTACCGCCTGCTCCAGCGTGGCAACCGTGGCGTTAGCCGGCTGTTTCAGTTTCAGACGATCCACCGCCTGCTGGAAACGCTCGCGGTCTTCAGCGCGGTCAATGGCGTCCGGGCTGGTACCGATAACCGGTACACCGGCCGCTTCCAGCGCACGCGCCAGTTTCAGCGGCGTCTGGCCACCATACTGCACGATAACGCCTTTTGGCTGCTCAATTCGTACAATCTCCAGCACATCTTCCAGCGTAACCGGCTCAAAGTAGAGGCGATCGGAGGTGTCATAATCGGTTGAGACCGTTTCCGGGTTGCAGTTAACCATGATGGTTTCATAACCATCTTCACGCAGCGCCAGCGATGCGTGGACGCAGCAGTAGTCAAACTCAATACCCTGCCCGATACGGTTTGGTCCGCCGCCCAGCACCATGATTTTGTCACGATCCTGATTCGGGTTCGCTTCGCACTCCTCCTCATAGGTGGAATACATGTAGGCGGTATCGGTCGAGAACTCAGCGGCACAGGTATCCACCCGCTTATAGACCGGATGCAGATTGTACTGCTGACGCAGCTTACGGATTTCGCTTTCTGCCACACCCGCCAGCGCTGCCAGACGCGCATCAGCAAAACCTTTACGCTTCAGCGCGCGCAGGAAGCCGGCATCCAGCGCGTTAACGCCTTCACGTGCAACCTGCTCTTCCAGACGCACCAGCTCTTCAATCTGTACCAGGAACCAGCGATCGATGTTGGTGAGATTAAATACGCCATCCACCGACATACCGGCACGAAACGCGTCAGCAACATACCAGATGCGGTCCGAACCAGCGTCTTTCAGCTCGCGGCGGATACGGGTCAGCGCGTCGGCGTCATCCAGATCCACTTTTGGATCGAAGCCGTTAGCGCCGACTTCAAGGCCGCGCAGCGCTTTCTGCATCGACTCCTGGAAGGTACGGCCAATCGCCATCACTTCACCCACTGATTTCATCTGTGTAGTGAGGCGATCGTTGGCACCCGCAAATTTCTCAAAGTTAAAGCGCGGGATCTTAGTCACGACATAGTCGATTGAGGGTTCAAACGACGCCGGCGTGCGACCGCCAGTGATATCGTTCATCAGCTCATCGAGCGTAAAGCCCACCGCCAGCTTAGCCGCGACTTTAGCAATCGGGAACCCGGTGGCTTTGGACGCCAGCGCGGAGGAGCGCGATACGCGCGGGTTCATTTCGATTACGATCAGACGACCATCTTTCGGATTTACGGAGAACTGAACGTTAGAGCCGCCGGTTTCCACACCAATCTCACGCAGCACCGCCAGCGAGGCGTTACGCATGATTTGGTACTCTTTGTCCGTCAGCGTCTGCGCCGGTGCCACAGTGATGGAGTCGCCGGTGTGAATGCCCATGGCGTCGAAGTTTTCAATTGAACAGACGATGATGCAGTTATCATTTTTATCGCGCACCACCTCCATCTCATACTCTTTCCAGCCAATCAGCGATTCATCAATCAGCAGCTCGTTGGTCGGAGAGAGGTCGAGGCCGCGCTCACAGATCTCTTCAAACTCTTCGCGGTTGTAAGCGATACCGCCGCCGGTGCCGCCCATGGTAAAGGAGGGACGAATAATGCACGGGAAACCGACCTCCTCCGCGACCTTCAGCGCCTCTTCCATCGTGTGGGCGATACCCGAACGGGCGGTATCAAGACCGATGCTTTTCATCGCCACGTCAAAGCGACGGCGATCTTCAGCTTTATCGATAGCGTCAGCCGTGGCGCCAATCATGGTCACGCCAAACTCTTCCAGCACGCCCTGGCGCTCCAGCTCCAGCGCGCAGTTCAGCGCGGTCTGCCCGCCCATGGTAGGCAGTACTGCATCCGGGCGCTCTTTTTCGATGATTTTGCGCACCACTTCCCAGTGGATTGGCTCAATATAGGTCGCGTCAGCCATTTCCGGGTCGGTCATGATGGTCGCCGGATTGGAGTTAACCAGAATGACGCGATAGCCCTCTTCACGCAGCGCTTTACACGCCTGCGCGCCCGAGTAGTCAAATTCACACGCCTGACCGATAACGATCGGGCCAGCGCCAAGGATCAGGATAGATTTTATGTCAGTACGTTTTGGCATCGGAGGCTCCTGATTACTTCGCGTTTGAACGGTAGGCTTCAATCAGTTCGATAAAGTGATCGAACAGCGGCGCCGCATCGTGCGGGCCAGGACTCGCTTCCGGATGTCCCTGGAAGCTGAAAGCGGGTTTATCGGTACGATGAATACCCTGCACGGTCTGGTCAAACAGCGACACATGCGTCACACGCAGATTGGCCGGTATCTGGCTCTCATCGACGGCGAAACCGTGGTTCTGTGCGGTGATCATCACAGTATTATTATCGAGATCTTTTACCGGATGGTTGCCGCCGTGGTGACCCAACTTCATTTTGACGGTTTTTGCACCGCTGGCCAGCGCCAGCAGCTGATGCCCCAGGCAGATACCAAATACCGGAATTTCTGTCTCCAGAAACGCCTGAATCGCGCGGATAGCGTAGTCACACGGCTCCGGATCGCCCGGGCCATTGGAGAGGAAGATGCCGTCCGGATTGAGTGCCAGCACCTCTTCTGCTGGCGTCTGCGCCGGCACCACCGTCAGGCGGCAGCCGCGATCCACCAGCATACGCAGAATATTGCGCTTGGCGCCGTAGTCATAGGCGACCACGTGATACGGCAGTGCGTCAGCTGACTGCTGCTCAGGCAGGCCATCCTGCAGCGTCCAGCTCCCCTGCTGCCACGTGTAAGTCTCCGTGGTAGCCACTTCTTTCGCCAGATCCATACCTTTCAGCCCCGGGAACGCCTGCGCTTTCTGCAGCGCCAGCGCGGCATCCGGCGCGTCACCCGCAATGATGCAGCCGTTCAGCGCGCCCTTTTCACGCAGCAGACGCGTCAGCTTACGCGTATCGATATCAGCGATGCCGACAATATTATTGCGCTGTAGCCAGGCAGAAAGGCTCTCTTCACTGCGGAAGTTGCTGGTAATCAGTGGCAGGTCGCGGATCACCAGGCCCTGAGCGTGAATCTGGTTTGATTCATCATCTGCGATATTGACGCCAACGTTGCCGATGTGGGGATAAGTAAGAGTAACAATCTGGCGGGAATAGGAGGGATCAGTAAGGATTTCTTGATAACCGGTCATTGACGTGTTGAAAACGACCTCACCCACTGCCGAACCCGTAGCCCCGATGGCCCGACCGTGGAATTGGGTTCCGTCTTCCAGAACCAAGAGCGCTGACTTAATCAAAACATCCTCCAGGGAATAAACAGTCACAATATATGCATATTAATTCATAATACTGGCCTGAATCAATGTAAAAACCGCCTGACTGCTCGATTTTTGGCAAATTGCGCGCATTCTAATGATCACCTCTGCTGATGTCTACCCGGAAAGGCTATTTTTTTATGTTTTTCGGAGGCTATAACTAAAATATAGTGCAAACAGGGCAAAAGCAGCATCTTAATAGAGTAATTAATCGGTTGCCTGACAACAATAACCGCCGAATAAGCGGAGCTACGCAAAATATTTGACCAAATGGTCAAATTTAATCTTAGCAGCTGAGAAAAAGATGAGTTAACTTGCAAATAAACCCATTACGAAGATATTTTATGGCGAAGAGGTTATTTTGACAAAAATAAAGGGCAATAAAAATATTGCCCTGCCAATCAATGGACTAGCGACTGAAAAACCACATCACGATGGCTCACAACAATCAATTTTTTGCTAAATCAAGCACATCACGCATGTCATAAAGACCATTTTTTCGCAACTCAACCCAGACTGCAGCCCGGACGGCACCTTTTGCAAAGGTCATCCGGCTTGAGGCCTTGTGGCTAATCTCTATCCGTTCGCCGATATCAGCAAACAGAGCAGTATGCTCACCAATGATGTCGCCGGCGCGCACCGTGGCAAAACCGATAGTGTGCGGTTTGCGCTCACCGGTATGGCCTTCACGCGCGTAAACCGCATGATCCTCCAGCTTCCACTCCATGGCGTCCGCAATGGCTTCACCCATTGCCAGCGCGGTTCCTGAGGGCGCATCAACTTTATGGCGATGGTGCGCCTCAACGATCTCGATATCCGCATACTCCCCCATCACTGAGGCCGCCTGCTGCAGCAGATTCAGCATCAGGTTGACGCCAACGCTGAAGTTGGCAGCAAACACGATGCCAATATCCTCTGCCGCTGTACGAATTGCGGCTTTTCCGGCGTCATCAAAACCGGTTGTGCCAATCACCATCGCCTTTTGATGCTGGCGGCAAAAGGCCAAATACTCCAGCGTGCCTTCCGGACGCGTGAAGTCGATTAGCACATCGAAATCGTCCACCACCTTTAGCAAATCATCGGTGACGGTGACGCCGGTTTTACCGATGCCCGCCAGCTCACCCGCGTCTGTACCCAGCAGTGAAGAGCCGCTGCGCGCCAGCGCAGCGCCCACCGCCACGCCTTCCGCCTGATGCGCGGCCTGAATCAGATTTCGTCCCATGCGGCCCGGCGCACCAACAATAGCTAAGCGGATATCACTCATATTTATTCATTCCTGATACAAAACTATGCATGCAAAGCGTAAACAGGTTAACCATCAGCTAACCGTCACGCCACAATAAAAAAGGGATATAAGAATTTCAGGACAGCGATAAAACATTATCAGTAAAAGCAATCCCGGCGGCTGGTTGTGGCGAGGCACGCAGCCGTACATAAAGAAAAGGCCGAACAATGTCGGCCTGATACGGTAGCAAATGTTAAACGCTTACTGCACGTTGCGCACGTCAACGCGCAGCTCTTTCGGCACTTCGAATACGATATTTTCTTCGCGGCCGATCAGCTCAATGGCTGCTTCACCACCGAGTTCGCGCAGGCGCTGGATCACCTGCTGTACCAGAATATCGGGCGCAGAAGCACCTGCCGTCACGCCAATACACTCTACGCCGGTTACCCACTCTTCCTGAATATCATCCGCGGAGTCGATAAGCTTCGCCAGCTTGCCTGCGCGCTGCGCCAGCTCAGCCAGCCGGTTAGAGTTAGAGGAGTTTTTTGAGCCGACCACCAGCACCACTTCAGCATCCTGCGCCAGCACGCGCACCGCTTCCTGCCGGTTAGTGGTGGCATAGCAGATGTCATCTTTGCGCGGGCCGATAATGGCCGGGAAGCGCTGACGTAAGGCGTCAATGACGTCAGAGGTGTCATCAACTGACAAGGTAGTCTGCGTCATAAAGCAGAGGTTGTTCTCATCTTTGACGGTCAGCTTAAACACATCTTCCGGTGATTCCACCAGATACATGCCGCCATTGGGGTTGCTGTATTGCCCCATGGTGCCTTCCACTTCAGGATGACCGGCGTGACCAATCAGGATCGCCTCCACCCCTTTACGGCTGGCACGCGCCACTTCCATATGGACTTTCGTTACCAGCGGACAGGTGGCATCAAACAGCATGGTCAGATCGCGCGCTTTTGCTTCAGCGCGTACCGCCTGCGATACACCGTGTGCTGAGAAGATGAGAATGGCACCATCCGGCACTTCACCGATCTCTTCGATAAAGATCGCGCCACGCTCGCGCAGGCTGCTCACTACATAACGGTTGTGCACCACTTCGTGACGCACGTAGATTGGCGCGCCATACATCTCCAGCGCCCGCTCAACGATGCTGATAGCGCGATCCACACCGGCGCAGAAACCGCGCGGGTTAGCTAACAGGATTTGCATTGTTATCCTCCAGCGCCGGGTCGATCTCAAGGACTTCAATATCAAACCGGACAGGCTGCCCCGCCAGCGGATGATTAAAATCCACGGTGATTGAGTCACCGGAAATTTCGCGGATTACGCCAGGCATCTCGCTGCCGCCCATGCCGCTGAACAGCATGATTGCGCCGATTTCCGGCTCGCCCGCGTCGATAAAGTCGCGACGCGAAAAGTACTGGATCAGATCCGGGCTGCTGGCGCCAAACGCATCTTCCGGCACCAGGGTAAAGGCGAGCTGATCGCCCGCTTTGCGCCCCAGCAGCTCGCGCTCCAGCGCCGCCGACAGGCTGCCGTCACCCAGACGGAACAGCGCAGGCTTGCCGTTAGCACGGGTGGATTCGGCAGTAGAGCCATCCTCCAGCTTGAGCGTGAAATGCACCAGCAGCGCGCTATCGGGCTGAACTGTCTCTGTCATCGGTTACCCTTACTCTCTTTTTCATCATGCCTGCGCCTGCAGCCGTGACCGGCGTGCAGGCAGCAGACGTCAGGATGTTGCTTTTTTGCCGCTGGGGCTGAAGAACCCCTCAAGCACCACCAGCGCCGCGCCGATGCAGATGCCGCAGTCAGCGATATTGAACGTGGCGAAGTGCCAGTTACCGACATAAAAGTCGATAAAGTCGACGACAAAACCGTGCCAGGCGCGATCGAACAGGTTGCCAAGCGCCCCGCCAACAATCAGCGCATACGCAATATTGCTGAGCCTGTTGCTGGCGCGGTTGCGATACATCATCACCAGCAGCGCGACCACAATGGCAATGGCAATACCGGCAAAGAACCAGCGCTGCCAGCCACCTTTGTCTGCCAGGAAACTGAACGCGGCGCCATAGTTATGGGCATAGAACAGGTTCAGAAACGGCATCAGCGGCTGCGTTTCATGCAGCATCATATTGTTCATGACCCACAGCTTGCTGGCCATATCGATGCCAATAACGACCAGCACCAGCCAGCTCCAGCGCAGTCCGGTAGAACTGAGTTTAGTCATCAGGCAAATTTCCGTACTTCACCGTCACCGGCTACGTTTGAGTAACAGCGTCCGCACACGTCGGCGTGCTCCGGATTCTGGCCTATGTCGGTAGTATAGTGCCAGCAGCGCGGGCACTTCTCGCCTTCTGCTTTATGCAGAACGATTTTCAGCCCTTTCAGCAGGTCGCTCTGCTGCGCCTCATCGCTCGCCGTTGCGTAATCGGCTACCGTCGCGCCGGAGGTCAGCAGCACAAAACGCAGCTCGTCGCCAAGCGCCTGCAGCTTCGCGCCCAGCTCCGGTTCCGCATAGAGCGTGACCGTCGCTTCCAGCGCGCCACCGATGCGCTTGTCGCTGCGCGCCTGCTCGATCGCTTTGTTGACTTCGCCGCGGACTTTCAGCAGATCGGCCCAGAACGCATCGTTCATCGGCTCATCCGCCGCAAGACCGAACAGATTGTCATACCACTCTTCAGTGAAGACATACTGCGCGCGTTCGCCCGGCAGGTGACCCCAGATCTCATCAGCGGTAAAGGACATGACAGGCGCCATCCAGCGCACCAGCGCCTCCACAATGTGCCACAGCGCGGTCTGGCAGCTGCGACGCGCCAGGCTGTCGCCCTTCGCGGTGTACTGGCGATCTTTAATCACATCCAGGTAGAACGACCCCATCTCAATGGAGCAGAAGTGCATCAGACGCTGCACCACTTCATGGAAGTCGTAGTTTTCATAGGAGGCAACGATATCCTGCTGTGCAGCCAGCGCACGTCCTACCGCCCAGCGATCGACCACCACCATCTCTTCCGGCGTAACGCAGTCAGTAGCCGGATTAAAGCCCGCCAGGTTAGCCAGCAGGAAGCGTGCGGTGTTACGAATACGGCGATAGCTGTCGGCAGCGCGTTTCAGGATCTCATCCGATACCGCCATTTCGCCGGAGTAGTCGGTAGAGGCGACCCACAGACGCAGAATGTCCGCGCCAAGCTTATCCATCACATCCTGCGGCGCTACCGTGTTGCCGATCGACTTCGACATCTTGCGACCCTGACCATCCACGGTAAACCCGTGCGTCAGAACCTGACGATAAGGCGCTTTGCCTTTCATCGCCGTAGAGATCATCAGCGAGGACATAAACCAGCCGCGATGCTGATCGGAGCCTTCCAGATACATATCCGGCGCGTGTCCCTCAAACTCCGGACGCGCATCGACTACCGAGAAGCTGGTTGATCCCGAGTCAAACCATACATCCAGCGTATCCGGCACTTTCACGTACAGATCGGCGTCGTCACCCATCAGTTCGCGCGGATCGAGATCCCACCACGCCTGAATGCCATCCTGCTCCACGCGCTGCGCAACTTTCTCCATCAGCTCAAGCGTGTCAGGGTGCAGCTGCTCACTCTCTTTATGCACAAACAGCGCCATGGGCACGCCCCAGGTACGCTGACGCGAGATGCACCAGTCAGGACGGTTGGCAACCATCGCTTCGATACGCGCCTGACCCCAGTCCGGGATCCACTGCACGCCTTTAATCTCTTTCAGCGACTGCGCGCGCAGCCCCTGCTGATCCATGCTGATAAACCACTGCGGCGTCGCCCGGAAGATGATTGGCGTTTTGTGACGCCAGCAGTGTGGGTAGCTGTGCAGCAGTTTCTCCACGTGGAGCAGCGCGCCCTTCTCTTTCAGCAGCTCAACAATCATGTCGTTAGCTTTGAAGACATTAACGCCATCAAGCGACGGATAAGTGCCCGGCAGATAGGTACCATCTGGTGCCACCGGGTTAGCGGTCTCGATGCCATACTTCTGACCGATTACGTAGTCATCCGGGCCGTGTCCAGGCGCGGTATGCACCGCACCGGTACCCGCTTCCAGCGTAACATGCTCACCCAGCACCACTTTCGACTGAACCTGCGTCAGGAACGGATGCTGAAACAGCTGCAGCTCCAGCGCTGCCCCCTGGCATTCACCCAGCACCTGCCACTCGCTGATGCCGGCGCGCTTCATCACGCTCTCCACCAGATCTTTAGCGAGGATCAGGCTGCGGCCCTCAATCTGGACCAGCTGGTACTCAAATTCAGGATGCAGGGAGATCGCGCGGTTGGCGGGCATGGTCCACGGCGTGGTGGTCCAGATCACCAGTGAAACCGGCCCCTCTGAGGCGCTGACGCCAAAGGCTGACCGCACCGCGTCGGCATCCAGCGCGTTGAACATCACGTCGATAGACGGCGAGGTTTTGTCGTAATACTCAACTTCCGCTTCCGCCAGCGCTGAACGGCAATCCATACACCAGTGCACCGGCTTCGCGCCTTTATGCAAATGGCCGTTACCGATGATTTTGCCCAGTGCACGGATGATGTTGGCTTCGGTCGTGAAGTTCATGGTCAGATAGGGACGATCCCAGTCGCCCAGCACGCCAAGGCGGATAAAATCTTTTTTCTGCCCTTCTACCTGCTCAGCGGCATAGCTGCGGCAGGCGGCACGAAACTCTGCCGCGCTGACTTTCTCGCCCGGCTTGCCAATCATCTGCTCAACTTTGTGCTCGATCGGTAAGCCGTGACAGTCCCAGCCCGGAACATAGGGTGAGTCGTACCCTGCCATGCCTTTCGACTTGACAATAATGTCTTTCAGAATCTTGTTAACAGAGTGACCAATATGAATATTGCCGTTTGCGTACGGAGGGCCATCATGCAGGATGAAGGTTTTTTTCCCTTTTTTGGCGGCGCGGATGATGCCGTAGAGATTGTCATCGTACCAGCGCTGCAGCATGCCCGGTTCGCGTTTGGCCAGATCGCCACGCATCGGGAACCCCGTTTCCGGCAAATTCAGGGTAGATTTATAGTCACTCATCAGATTCTCGATTCCGTCTGTCGGTCATTAAACCGGTGTTTGTAGCCCAAAGAATTGGCGGGCTGTCACCACATCTTTTGCAATTTGTTCTTTCAGCGCATCCAGCGAGGAAAAGCGCTGTTCGTCGCGGATCTTCTGTTTCAGCACCACCTCAATATGGCGGCCATAGAGATCCATATGTGTGTCGAGCAGATGAACTTCAAGCTGCTGACGTAAACCTTTTACCGTCGGGCGGGTACCGATGTTGGCGACGCCTGGCACCGGCTCTGCGGTCAGACCCAGCACTTCCACGGCAAACACGCCCTTAACCGGCGTGACCGCGCGACGCAGCGGCAGATTAGCGGTCGGAAAACCTATGGTACGGCCCAGTGCATCACCGTGCACCACGCGGCCTGAAATGCTGAAGGGATGGCCAAGCAGCTGCTGCGCCTGCGCAAAATCATCCTGCGCCAGCGCCTGACGGACAGCCGTACTGCTGATGCGCTTACCGCTGTCGCAGAAGGTCTGGGTGCTGATGACCTCAAAGCCATACTCTGCACCCGCTTTCTGTAATAACAGGAAATCCCCTTCGCGACCAGCGCCGAAGCGGAAATCATCACCCACCGCCAGAAAACGCACGTCGAGTTTCTCCACCAGCAGCTCGCTGATAAAACGCTGAGCCGGATAAGCGGCAAACTGACGATCAAACCGGATGCAGAGTACGGCGTCGACGCCAGCACGCTGCAGCCAGCGCAGTTTTTCACGCAGCCGCGTCAGACGGGCCGGTGCTTTTTCACCTGCAAACAGCTCCAGCGGCTGCGGTTCAAACAGCATCACCACCACCGGCAGGTTGCGCTTACGGCCCTCTGCAATCAGCTGCGCCATCAGCGCCTGATGACCGCGATGCACACCATCGAAATTACCAATGGTCAGAACGCAGCCGCGATGCTGCTGTTTCAGATTATAAATACCGCGGATTAACTTCATGGCTGACTCAAACCGGTGGAAATCGGCGGATTATACCCTTGAATAGCGCTCAGGTTAACCCGTATACACGCCTTTCCTGTGCTGAAGCGCCCTCTGGCCCGCCGGCGCGCAACAAATCACCATACCCGATGAAGAAATTGTTGCGAAATACTGTATTCAGAGCGGGGTTGCTGGTAGAATCTTGCGCCATCAATTACGTAAGCGGGTGTCGTGGTTAAAACGACGCTTATTTGCACAAATCCATTGACAAAAGAAGGCGCAAAAGGCATAGTCCTCGGCCTTTGATTTGTCCATATAGAACACATTTGGGAGTTGGACCTTGGCTAATATCAAATCAGCTAAGAAACGCGCCGTAACATCTGAGAAACGTCGCAAGCATAACGCGAGCAACCGTTCTATGATGCGTACTTTCATCAAGAAAGTATACGCGGCTATCGCAACCGGCGACAAAGCTGCTGCGCAGAACGCATTCAACGAAATGCAACCAATCGTGGACCGTCAGGCTGCTAAAGGTCTGATCCACAAAAACAAAGCTGCACGCCATAAAGCAAACCTGGTGGCTCAGATCAACAAACTGGCTTAATCGCCCGTCTGTTTTTCGCTTTGTAGAAAGAACCGGCTTATAGCCGGTTTTTTTGTGCCTGTTATCTGCCGCTGGCAGAGTATGAGGAGGCTGACGCCTCCTCTCCGGTTAACGCAGCTTAACGCGCAATAGCGTATAGCCAATCACCGCTGACAGCAGCGAGCCGCTAAGAATACCCAGTTTCGAGAACGTCACCAGCTCTTCATGCGCGGCGTCAAAGGCCAGCGAACTGATAAAGATAGACATGGTAAAGCCGATACCGCACAGCACGCCTATGGCCATGATATCGCGTATCGTTGTCCCGCCCGGCAGCGCCGCCAGACGCAGTTTTACGGCCAGCCAGCAGAACAGCGTAATACCCAGCGGTTTACCAATCAGTAACCCGAGGATAATCCCCAGCGGCTCCGGTGAGAACACATCACCAAAGGTGATACCACTCAGTGAAATCCCGGCGTTAGCAAACGCGAACAGCGGCAGAATCAGCCAGTTCACCCACGGCATCAGGCCGTGCGCCAGGTGCTCAGCGGGTGAATGCCCCTCTTTCTCCTCCAGCGGTACAAAGAAGCCGACCACCACGCCCGCCAGCGTGGCGTGCACGCCCGACTTCAGCACCGCGGTCCAGAGCACAATCCCGACCAGCATATAGACGGCGATGTTACGCACGCCACAGCGGTTAAGCAGGGCCAGCACCACGATGGCGGCAGCCGCCACGCTGAGCGACAGCACGGAGAGATCGCTGGTATAGAAGAGAGCGATAATCACAATGGCGCCAAGGTCGTCAATGATGGCCAGCGCCATCAGGAACACTTTCAGCGCCACAGGAACACGACTGCCAAGCAGCGCCAGCACGCCCAGGGCGAACGCGATATCGGTCGCGGTCGGGATCGCCCAGCCGTTGCGGGCAATCTCGTTATCATGGTTGAAGATCAGGAAAATCAGCGCCGGGGCGACCATGCCGCCGAGGGCAGCGATCACCGGGAAAATGGCGCGATCGCGACTGGCCAGCTCGCCGCTGATTAACTCGCGTTTGACTTCCAGACCAATCAGCAGAAAGAACAGCGCCATCAGCGCATCGTTGATCCACAGCAGCAGATTTTTGCTGATATCGAGTGCGCCAAAGCGGATCTGTACCGGCTCTGCCAGGAAGCTCTGGTAGCCAGCGGCCGTTTCCGCGCTGTTCGCCAGTACCATAGCTGCGACCGCAGCGAGAATTAATACCATGCCGTTACTGGCATCGCTTTCGATAAAGCTTTTCAGCAACGTTTTGATTGAGCGGGGCTGCTTCATTACTCCTCCTGAGCAAAAACAATTTGTTAAGGAGTGTAACCGCGTTAACCCTGTGATAAAAGCCGCTTGCCGCGTCTTTACGCCAGTTTAAAATCAATAAAAAAGCGGAGAGGCATCTCTCCGCTTTTAGTCTGCACCCCTGGCACTGGATCAGCGCGTCAGGTCATCAAAGAACTTCTTCACGCCGTCAAAAAAGCTTTTTGAACGCGGGCTGTTCTTTTCACCGCTCGGGCCACCAAAGCTCTCTTCCAGCTCACGCAGCAGCGCTTTCTGCTTATCGTTCAGGCTGACCGGGGTTTCCACCACCACGCGGCACAGCAGGTCGCCAACGGCGCCGCCACGCACTGATTTCACGCCTTTACCGCGCATGCGGAACAGCTTGCCGGTCTGGGTCTCCGCAGGCACCTTCAGCTTCACGCGGCCATCCAGCGTCGGCACTTCAATCTCGCCGCCCAGCGCCGCCATCGCAAAGTTGATCGGCACTTCGCAGTAGAGGTTATTCTCTTCACGCTCAAAGATTGGGTGCTTTTTCACCGAGACCTGAACGTAGAGATCGCCTGCCGGTGCGCCATGCTCGCCCGCTTCCCCTTCGCCACTCAGACGAATACGGTCGCCGGTATCTACACCCGCCGGAATTTTTACCGACAGCGTTTTCTGACGCTCTACGCGTCCATGACCATGACAGGCATTGCACGGATCCTTGATGACCGAACCGCGACCGTGACAGGTCGGACACGCCTGCTGTACGGTGAAGAAACCCTGACGCATCTGTACCTGGCCTGCACCGTGGCAGGTCGGACAGGTCTGTGGCTGCGTGCCCGCTTTGGCGCCGCTGCCGTGACAGACGTCGCACTCTTCCAGTACCGGGATGCGGATCTCTTTGGTCACGCCGCGTACCGCTTCTTCCAGCGTCAGCTCCATGTTGTAGCGTAAATCGGCACCGCGTGATGCACGCTGACGGCGACCGCCGCCAAAGATATCGCCAAATACGTCGCCAAAGATATCGCTGAAGTCTGCGCCGCCGCCGCCGAAGCCGCCACCAAAGCCGCCGCCGCCGCCCTGTTCAAAGGCCGCGTGACCATACTGGTCATAGGCTGCACGCTTCTGAGCATCCGTCAGAATTTCGTACGCTTCCTTCACTTCTTTAAATTTTGCTTCGGCTTCTTTGTCGCCCGGATTACGGTCCGGGTGATATTTCATCGCCAGGCGCTTATAAGCCTTTTTAATTTCACGCTCATCAGCCGATTTTGAGACGCCTAAGATCTCGTAAAAATCACTCTTAGCCATTTTGTTCTGCCCTTAACATAGTTGCACGGGCGTGGAGAAACTCCTACGCCCGTGCTGGTTTCAACGGCTGTCAGGCCAGCCGTCGCGCCCGGTCAGGGGCAATTATTTTTTATCTTTAACTTCTTCGAACTCAGCGTCGACCACGTCATCCTGCTGCTGCGCTGACGCGTCGCCGGCGTCCGCTGCGCCTGCCTGACCCTGCTGCTGTGCCATCTCCATCAGTTTGCCGGAGACTTCCATCAGCGCCTGCATTTTCGCTTCGATAGCCGCTTTGTCTTCGCCTTTCAGCGCGGCATTCAGCTCAGTCAGTGCAGCTTCGATAGGTGCTTTGTCTTCTGCAGAGAGCTTATCGCCCGCTTCATCCAGCTGCTTGCGGGTGCTGTGCGCAATCTGGTCACCCTGGTTGCGCGTCTGCACCAGCTCTTCAAACTTGCGGTCAGATTCAGCGTTCGCTTCCGCGTCACGCACCATTTTTTCGATCTCATCTTCGTTCAGACCAGAAGAGGCTTTAATGGTGATTTTCTGCTCTTTACCGCTGTTTTTATCTTTCGCTGACACATGCAGAATACCATCAGCATCGATGTCAAAGGTGACTTCGATCTGCGGCATACCGCGTGGTGCAGGCTGAATGCCGTCGAGATTAAACTGACCCAGCGATTTGTTATCGCCAGAACGCTTACGCTCACCCTGCAGCACGTGAATGGTCACGGCAGACTGGTTATCTTCAGCAGTAGAGAACACCTGACTGTGTTTGGTCGGGATAGTGGTGTTCTTGCTGATCAGCGCGGTCATTACGCCGCCCATGGTTTCAATACCCAGCGACAGCGGCGTGACGTCCAGCAGCAGCACGTCTTTCACATCACCTGCCAGTACGCCACCCTGAACGGCAGCACCAACCGCTACGGCTTCGTCCGGGTTCACATCTTTACGCGGCTCTTTGCCGAAGAACTCGGTCACTTTCGCCTGCACCATTGGCATACGGGTCTGACCACCTACCAGGATGACATCGTTGATGTCAGAGACTGACAGGCCAGCATCCTGCAGCGCAACTTTCAGCGGCTCAATTGAACGGGTTACCAGGTCTTCTACCAGAGATTCCAGTTTCGCACGCGTCACTTTGATGTTCAGGTGCTTAGGACCGGTCGCATCTGCCGTGATGTATGGCAGGTTAACGTCGGTCTGCTGCGCTGAAGAGAGTTCAATTTTTGCTTTCTCAGCGGCTTCTTTCAGACGCTGCATCGCCAGCGGATCGTTATGCAGATCGATACCCTGGTCTTTCTTAAACTCGGCTACCAGATAGTTGATCAGGCGGCTATCGAAGTCTTCACCACCCAGGTGGGTATCACCGTTGGTTGCCAGAACTTCAAAGGTTTTTTCACCATCAACGTCATCGATCTCAATGATTGAGATATCGAAAGTACCACCACCCAGGTCATAAACCGCGATAGTACGGTTGCCCTGGCCTTTATCCAGACCGTAAGCCAGCGCGGCTGCGGTTGGTTCGTTGATGATACGCTTAACGTCCAGGCCCGCGATACGGCCCGCATCTTTGGTCGCCTGACGCTGTGCGTCATTGAAGTAAGCCGGTACGGTAATAACCGCTTCAGTCACCGCTTCACCGAGGAAATCTTCCGCGGTTTTCTTCATTTTTTTCAGCACTTCAGCAGAGATCTGCGGCGGTGCCATTTTCTGGCCCTTCACGTCCAGCCATGCGTCACCGTTATCAGAACCGGTGATTTTGTACGGCATGATTTTGATATCACGCTGTACTTCTTCATCCTGGAAACGACGGCCAATCAAACGCTTGATAGCGAACAGAGTGTTCTGCGGGTTGGTCACTGCCTGACGTTTAGCCGGCTGACCTACCAGCGTTTCGCCGTCTGCGGTATACGCAATGATTGACGGCGTAGTGCGATCGCCTTCAGCGTTTTCCAGCACGCGTGCCTTGCCGCCGTCCATGATCGCCACACAAGAGTTGGTTGTACCCAGGTCAATACCAATAATCTTACCCATCTAAACGTCTCCCACGTAAATTCTTTGTCAAATTGGGTTGTGATGCAGAGATGTGGTCGTTACCGCCACTTTCAACTGCGACTGCAGGCTTTTTTGCTGCCTCACAACGCCCGATGACAAGTAAATGGGGCCGCTTCGATGCGCATCAAGGGTTAAAAGCAAAAAATATTTCGATTCTTTTAGCCGGACGGGATAAATGGCGGGAAAATGTACAACTTCAGCAGCAGTACGGCGGAGCAGTGCTGCCCGCCGTACCGGGCTCATCAGGATAAAGAGCGCGAGGAGTGCCCCGCTGGCTGACGTGCGTCACGCCACAGCCAGCAGCCGACAGCGGCACCGATCGCCGCCAGCGCCAGCACATACCAGGCCGGTGCCACAGGCGTCAGCTGCATCATCAGCGTTACGCTGACGGGCGTCAGGCCGCCGAAAATCGCGTAAGCAACATTGTATGAGAAAGAGATGCCGGTAAAGCGTACCGCTGGCGGAAAGGCGCGCACCATGACAAACGGCACTACGCCTACCACACCGACGCTCAGTCCCGCCACGCCGTACCAGAAAAACAGCATCTGCGGCGCGCTGCCGGTGTTTTGGAAAAAGTGCCAGCTGCAGAAAGCCAGCAGCAGCGATCCCGCTATCAGCGTACGCGCCGCACCCGCGCGATCTCCGATCCAGCCTGCCAGCACGCATCCGACCAGCAGCATTACGGTCGCCAGGCTGTTGGCCTGCAGGCTCAGCGCAGCAGGCACGCCCTGTTTCTGCATCAGTGCGGGCGCCATTAAAATCACCACTACAATGCAGGCGGAGAGCAGCCAGGTCAGCAGCATTGAGATCGCAATACTGCGCTTGTGGTGCAGCAAAATAGCCTGCAGCGGCAGCCGTTCAGACAGCGTTTTCCGCTGCTGCATCTGCTGAAATACCGGCGTTTCATGCAGCCAGCGACGCAGGTACATCGCCAGCAGTCCAAACAGGCCGCCGAGAAAGAACGGCAGCCGCCAGCCGTAATCGCGCATTGCCGCTGGCGAAATCGTGCTGTTAAGCAGCGTCGCTACCAGTGAACCCAGCAGGATACCGGCAGTGAGGCCTGCGGTCAGGGTGCCGCAGGCAAAGCCGGTACGCTTTTCCGGAACGTGCTCAGCAACAAATACCCAGGCGCCCGGCACTTCACCGCCAATTGCCGCCCCCTGCAGCATCCGCAATAGCAGCATTAGCAGCGGTGCAGCGATACCTATGCTTGCATAGGTGGGCAGTGCGCCCATCGCCAGGGTCGGCAGCGCCATCAGCAGAATACTCAGGCTGAACATCTTTTTCCGGCCGACTTTGTCACCAAAGTGCGCCATAACAATGCCGCCCAGCGGTCGCGCCAGATAGCCGGCAGCAAAAATACCAAACGTCTGCACCTGACGCAGCCAGTCAGGCATATCGGGCGGGAAAAAGAGCTCGCCAATGACGGCAGCAAAGAAGATAAAAATAATGAAGTCGTAGAATTCCAGCGCCCCGCCAAGGGCAGCCAGCGACAGGGTTTTATAGTCCTGCCGGTTAAGTCGATGCGAGGTGAGCGAGTCCATAACGGTGCGGTATCCAGAGCCGGGAAAGGTAGAGCAGACGTTACTATACCGGCAAACCCGCACCACACCAGCAAGGCTGAATTTTATGCCTGAAAAGCCTTATATTCAGAGGTTTGTCTCACGCCGCGCGCTTTTCGGACGAAATGCTGCTACCACTGCCGCATGCGTCTCGATATAGGGCCCTTCCAGCAGCTGCAGGCAGTAAGGTACGGCGGCAAAAATTCCGGGTACCCTTACGCTGCCATCCTCCGCTTTTACCCCTTCCAGCGTCTCTTTAATCGATTTCGGCTGGCCGGGCAGATTCAGGATCAGCGACTGTTTGCGGATAACCCCTGCCTGACGTGACAAAATGGCAGTGGGTACAAACTGCAGGCTGATCTGACGCATCTGCTCACCAAAGCCAGGCATTTCACGATCCGCTACCGCCAGCGTCGCATCCGGCGTCACGTCGCGTCGTGCCGGCCCGGTACCGCCGGTGGTGAGCACCAGATGGCAGAAACGTTCATCTACCAGCTCGCAGATCGCCTGTTCAATCATCGGCTGTTCATCCGGCACCAGCCGCGTCTCCAGCTCGAAGGGTGTTGCCAGCGCAGTGCTGAGCCAGCTCTCCAGTGCCGGAATGCCCTGATCCTGATAAATGCCGTTTGCTGCGCGATCGGAAACGGAAATTAATCCAATGCGTAAAGTATCCATAAGAGTATCGCTGTGGTTAGCCGCGTGGCGGCAAAGAAAGAGAGATGCAGAAAGGATAATACAAAGCGCAGAGCAGAGAAATGCGTAATGCCGCGGCGGCAAGGCACCGCCACGGCGTCATGCTTACAGCAGTTCGGTCAGCATCTTTTCAAGTTTGCCCTGATCAACGGCAAAGTTGCGGATGCCTTCCGCCAGCTTAGTCACCGCCATAGGATCCTGGTTATGCTGCCACAGGAACTCCGCTTCGGTCATTTTCGCCGGACGCTCGCTGATCTCGCCGCTGTAGCTCAGCTTGCGCTCAACGCTGCCTTCGCTCTCAGCCAGCTCTTTCAGCAGGCCCGGAGAGATGGTCAGACGGTCGCAGCCCGCCAGCTCAATGATTTCGCCCACGTTACGGAAGCTGGCGCCCATCACCACGGTCTCATAGCCGTGCTGTTTGTAGTAGCTGTAGATTTCAGAAACGGACACCACGCCCGGATCTTCATGCGGCGCATACTCTTTTTTATCGGTGTTCTGCTTGTACCAGTCGAGAATACGGCCTACGAATGGAGAGATCAGGAAAACGCCCGCTTCTGCACAGGCGCGTGCCTGCGCAAAGGAGAACAGCAGCGTGAGGTTACAGTTAATACCCTCTTTTTCCAGCTGCTCCGCTGCACGGATGCCCTGCCAGGTTGAAGCGAGTTTGATCAGAATACGATCGTTGCTGATGCCTGCGTCGTTGTAGAGTTTGATCAGGCTGCGCGCTTTCGCGATGCTCGCTTCGGTATCGTAGGAGAGGCGTGCATCAACTTCTGTGGAAATGCGGCCCGGGATCAGTTTGAGGATCTCCAGCCCGATGTTGACAGCCAGTTTGTCAGAGACCAGCGCCAGCTGCTCTTCCTTGTTGCTGCTCTGCTGACGCGCCCAGCCGATCGCTTCATCAATCAGCTTGCGGTATTCAGGGATTTGGGCAGCGTTGAGGATCAGGGAAGGGTTTGTCGTGGCATCCTGCGGCTGATAGAGCTTCATCGCTGCAATATCACCGGTGTCGGCGACCACGGTAGTCAGCTGACGCAGGGAAGTAAGTTTATCCGTCATGGTTCTCTTTTCTCTTTGGTTGACTGTCAGGGTATAAAAGGCTGAATCGATAATATCACGCGCAATCAGCGGCGCAACATCGTGGCGTGCCCTTTACGATAGCGCTGACGAATAGGAGTGATTTGCCGATTGATGCCGCTTTTTTGATACACTCCGCGCAATAAATTTTCCGTTAATGTCCTGATATTTAAGCAGGCGCACAAGGAGACCCGGTATGCTGATGGTGATTTCACCGGCTAAAACGCTGGATTATGAGAGCCCGCTTGCCACCCCCCGCTTTACCCAGCCTGAGCTGCTGGAAAAATCGCAGCAGCTGATTGACGTTGCGCGCGCCCTCTCCCCGGCTGATATCGCTTCGCTGATGCGTATCAGCGACAAGCTGGCGCACCTGAACGCTGAGCGCTTTAACCAGTGGCAGCCGCACTTTTCGCCGGAAAATGCGCGTCCGGCTATTCTGGCGTTCAAAGGGGATGTTTATACCGGCCTGCAGGCTGAACGCTTTAGCGAGGCAGATTTTGATTTTGCCCAGCAGCACCTGCGTATGCTCTCTGGTTTGTATGGCCTGCTGCGCCCGCTGGATCTGATGCAGCCCTACCGGCTGGAGATGGGTACCCGACTGGCAAACCCGGCTGGCCGCGATCTCTATAGTTTCTGGGGCGATATGCTCACGGAAGCGCTGAATCAGGCGCTACAGGCGCAGGGTGACCAGGTGCTGATTAACCTGGCGTCAGATGAATATTTCCGGGCAGTAAAGCCGGCAAAACTGAATGCCCGGCTGATTAAGCCGGTGTTTCTGGATGAAAAGAACGGTCACTATAAGGTCATCAGTTTTTATGCCAAAAAAGCGCGCGGTCTGATGAGCCGTTTTGTGATTGAGCATCGCCTGACACAGCCAGATCAGCTGAAGCAGTTTGATGCAGATGGATACCGTTTTGATGCGGCAGCCAGCCAGGGAAATGAGCTGGTGTTTAAGCGTCAGGAACAGCGATAAATCAGTTTATGCCGGGGCGTCATCGCGTTTCGTATGCGCATCAATCCGGGCGCCATTAATGACGCCCCTACGGGACCATCCGATATCCGTAGGGGGCGCATTTATGCGCCCCTGGCGTGTTTATGCGCCCCTGGCCGCCATGAACTGCGCCCCGATCTGTTACTGCAGCAGGAATTTGCGTAGTGCGGCAAACTCTGCCGGCATCTGATGCGACAGCAGCGGCAGATCGGCGCGATCGGCCAGCGCCTGCGGCAGCGTAAGCGTCTGTCCCAGAATCTCCTCTACGCTCTCGCGGAATTTCGCCGGATGCGCTGTACCAAGGAACAATCCATACTCACCTTCCTGCAGCTGATCGCGCAGCAGACGATAAGCGATGGCCGCATGCGGCTCTGAGAGATAACCCAGATCGGCCAGCTCGCGCATCGTGGCCTGCGTCGTCTCATCAGAGACCGCGCCGTAAGCGAGATCGGTCAGACGCCAGGTTTTACGGCGGAACAGCTCTTCCACGCGCGGCCAGTTATTCGGCTGGCTGACATCCATCGCGTTTGACAGGGTAGCCACGGTGGCATTTGGCTGCCAGGCACCGTTGCCGAGAAAGCGCGGTACGGTGTCATTGGCGTTGGTTGCGGCAATAAACCGTTTAATTGGCAGACCGAGCGATTTCGCCAGCAGGCCGGCCGTGAGATCGCCAAAGTTACCGCTGGGTACGGAAACCACCAGCTGATTACGCTGCTCCTGCGGAAGCTGTGCGACCGCCTCAAAGTAGTAGCAGATCTGCGCCAGCAGACGGCTGATATTGATGGAGTTAGCGGAGTTAAGGCCAATCGCTTTTTTCAGCTCCTCATCATCAAACGCCTGCTTAACCAGCGACTGACAGGTATCGAAATCGCCATCAATTGCGATAGTTTCAATATTGCCACCCAGCGTGCAGAACAGTTTTTCCTGCAGGGCGCTGATTTTGCCCTGCGGATAGAGGATCACTACACGCACATTGTCCATACCGTAGAAAGCGTGCGCCACGGCAGCCCCGGTATCACCCGAGGTGGCAGTCAGAATAGTGATCTGCTCATCTGCGCCGGAGACATAGGAGAGCATCTGCGCCATAAAGCGGCCGCCGAAATCTTTGAATGCCAGCGTCGGGCCGTGGAACAGCTCCAGACAGGCGATATCTTCGCTGACTTTCGCCACCGGTGCCGGGAAGGTAAAGGCCGTTTTGACCCGCTCAGCCAGCTGATGCGGGGTAACTTCATCCCCGATATAAGCAGACAGGATTTTGCTGCTGCGGCTGACAAAGTCCATCTCCAGCATCGCATCGATATCGGTCAGTTCAAATTCCGGCAGCTCCAGTGGAAAGAACAGCCCCTGCTGCGAGCCCAGCCCCTGTTTGACTGCCTGCGAGAAGCTGACCTGCTCGTTGTGATCCTTAAGATTATAGAGTTTCATACGTTATCCCAGTTTACGTGCGCCAGCCGTATCAAGACGGCAGATATGGACGAAGCCTTCTTCATTCTGCAGATAGTGCTGGCTCAGCCAGTCTGCCATCCGCTGCGCCGTTGCCATCTCATTGCAAACAGCGAAAAGCGTCGGACCGGAGCCCGAAATGCCGCAGGCCAGCGCGCCGATATCGGCTGCCGCCTGCCGTGCCGCGGCGAAGCCCGGCAGCAGTTTGGTGCGGTACGGTTCGGCCACCACATCCTGCATTAACTTAGCCGCCAGCTGCGGCTGCCGGGTATGGCAGGCGTGAATAAAGCCCGCCAGCAGGCGGCCATGTTTAATCACATCCTGCTTGCGATATTGCGCCGGCAGAATCGCCCGCGCTTCCGCGGTAGAAACTTTAATGCCGGGATACGCCATAACCCACAGCCACTCATCAAAGCACGGCACCTGCTGGCTGATAATCCCCTGCTCTTCAATCATTAATTGTACGCCGCCGAGGAAGCAGGGAGCCACATTGTCATAATGTACGCTGCCAGAGATACGCCCTTCCAGCTCGCCCATCAGCGCCAGCAGTGCGGTATCGCTGAGCGGCTTGCCGCAGAATTCGTTCATCGCCATTAAGCCTGCCACGACGGAACAGGCGCTGGAGCCGAGGCCGGAGCCGATCGGCATATTTTTCTCCAGCGTCATCGCAACCGGCACTTCTTTGCCAATCGCCTGACAGAAACGCTCCCAGCACTGATAAACGATATTTTCTTTGGGATCGTCAGGCAGCTTGCTGACAAAACGACCGCGATTCTCAAGGCTGAAACGATCGGCTGCTTCAACTGCCACACAGTCGCCCAGCAGCGATCCATCCACCGGCGACACCGCGGCTCCCAGCACGTCAAAGCCAACGCTGACGTTGCCGATGGAGGCCGGTGCATAAATTTTTACCATCATTAAACTCCTAACTTCCACGACAGCGTACGCAGCAAATCAGCAAACACGCCCGCTGCGGTAACATCATTCCCTGCACCATACCCGCGCAGTACCAGCGGAATCGGCTGATAGTAGCGGCTATAGAACGCCAGCGCATTTTCACCGTTTTTCACTTTGCACAGCGGATCGTTGCCATCTACCGCCTCAATTTTAACGCTGCAGTGACCATCTTCTGCAATCGCTCCGACAAAACGCAACACTTTGCCTTCATCGCGCGCCTGAGCGACGCGTGCTGCAAAGGCATTATCCAGCTCCGGCAGACGCGCCATAAACTGATCCGCATCCGCCAGTTCAGTCAGGCTGGCAGGCAGAAGCGGCTCGATGGTGATATCGCTCAGCTCCAGCTGATGCCCCGCTTCGCGCGCCAGGATCAGCAGCTTGCGCGCCACATCCATTCCTGACAGGTCGTCACGCGGATCGGGTTCAGTAAAGCCCATCTCGCGCGCCAGCGTGGTTGCCTGGGAGAGCGACATCCCCTCATCCAGTTTGCCGAAGATAAAAGAGAGCGAGCCGGAGAGAATGCCGGAAAACTTAATCAGTTCATCGCCCGCGTTCAGCAGGTTCTGCAGGTTTTCAATCACCGGCAGACCGGCACCGACGTTGGTATCATAAAGAAACTTGCGACGCGACTTCGCAGCGGCAGCCCGCATCTGCTGGTAGTAGTTCCACGAGGAGGTGTTCGCCTTTTTATTAGGCGTCACGACATGAAAACCCTCGGCAAGGAAGTCAGCATACTGGTCGGCCACCGCCTGACTTGAGGTACAGTCGACGATCACCGGATTAAGCAGGTGATACTCTTTTACCAGCCGGATCAGACGTCCGAGGTTAAACGGCTCGCGCGCCTCACTCAGCGCCCCTTTCCAGTCTTTAAGGTCGATACCGTGGACGTTGGTCAGCAGCGCGCGCGAATTTGCGATCCCGCAGACGCGCAGATCGATATGTTTGCCTTTCAGCCACGCCTGCTGGCGATGCAGCTGATCCAGCAGCGCACCGCCGACGCCGCCGACGCCGACAACGAACACTTCAATCACCTGATCGGTCGCGAACAGCATCTGATGCACAACGCGCACGCCGGTAGTCACATCGTCATTGCTTACCACGACAGAGATTGAGCGTTCGGAAGAGCCCTGGGCGATCGCCACGATATTAATATTGGCGCGTGCCAGTGCCGAAAAGAATTTTGCGGAGATGCCGCGCAGCGTACGCATGCCATCGCCTACCACCGAAATCACCGCCAGCTGCTCCAGCACATCCAGCGGATCGAGCAGGCCCTCTTTCAGCTCAAGATGAAACTCCTCTTCCAGCACGCGCCGCGCGCGCGCCTGCTCGCTCTGGGGTACGCAGAAGCTGATACTGTATTCGGAGGAGGATTGGGTTATCAGCACTACGGAGATGCCGGTGCGGGACATCGCAGCAAACACGCGCGCGGCCATGCCCACCATGCCTTTCATTCCGGGGCCGGAGACGTTGAACATCGCCATGTTGTTCAGGTGGGTGATGCCTTTGACCGGATTTTCGTCATCGCTGCCCTCGCCGCCAATCAGCGTACCGGGCGCCTGCGGATTAGCGGTGTTTTTAATCAGGCAGGGGATCTGAAACTGTGCGATCGGCGCAATGGTACGCGGGTGCAGAACTTTGGCGCCAAAGTAGGAGAGCTCCATCGCCTCCTGATAGGACATCGACTTCAGCAGGCGTGCATCGGGCACCTGACGCGGATCGCAGGTATAGACGCCATCGACATCGGTCCAGATTTCGCAGCAGTCAGCGCGCAGGCAGGCGGCCAGTACGGCAGCAGAGTAGTCGGAACCGTTGCGCCCCAGTACGACCAGCTCGCCTTTTTCGTTACCGGCGGTGAAGCCAGCCATCAGGATCATATGATCGGCCGGGATCTGACTGGCGGCAATGCGCCGGCTGGATTCAGGGATATCCACTGTGGACTCCAGATAGTGTCCCACGGCCAGCAGCTTCTCAACCGGATCGATCACGGTCACCTGATAACCACGCGCCTGCAGCAGCGCCTCCATAATGGCAATCGACAGCTTTTCACCCCGGCAGATGATAGCGGCATTGACCGCGTCCGGGCACTGCCCCAGCAGGCTGATACCGTGCAGCACCTGCTTAAGCTGAGCAAACTCCAGCGCAACAAAGGTATTGATGCGCTCAGCGTCAAACCCCGGCTGGGCGGCCGCAAGCCCCTGCAGGAGATCGGCAAAAATGCGCTCGGCGTCGCTGATATTCGGCAGGGGATCCTGGCCGCTGATGGTTTTTTCAATCATCGCCACCAGGTGATTAGTAATTTTTGCGGGTGCAGAGAGCACGGTGGCAACCTGTCCCTGCTGCGCATTGCTTTCCAGAATGTCCGCTACGCGCAGAAAACGCTCTGCGTTGGCTACTGAGGTTCCGCCGAATTTCAGCACTCGCATGGTTAAAGCTCTCCTGAATTTTTGCCGAAAAAAAAGCCCGCACTGTTGAGGTGCGGGCTTCTTTTTTATTTTTTCCTGTATGCGTCAGCCCGCACCGTTACCTGTGGTAATGGTGGTGGTAATAATTGTTGTGGTGTTCAGGCTGTCGTTACGCATTAAGATTTTTCTGTCTGTCTTTGTCTTGTCCGTCTGCCTTCCAGAAGTAAAGCAAAGCGCACGTTAAGTCAACGAATTTGTCTTTTGCCGCTGAACCTGCAGCCGGGCAGTGCTGCGCTGGATCGGGTAAATGGTGTTGCGATCGTTCAGCCCCGAGGCGAGATGCCCGATCAGCAACTATCTGTTCAGGATTTTGCCGAGTAATGCTCTGCCAGCTTTTTTTCCACATCGTGCAGCAGCCGGTGCAGCATTGCGCTGTCGCGCTGCTCCAGCAGACCGATGCGTTGATCGATCCAGTCCACCATCTTGGTGTCATCACTCACCTCAAGCGTCGAGAGCAGCTGCTGAAAACGCTGACGCAGCGCCTGCAGCTGCAGCGCATTGGCCGTTTCTGCCGGGGTGACGGTGACCTGATTAAGCGAGGCGAGCTGATAACAGTAGACCATTACCGCCTGCCCCAGGTTTAGTGAGGGGTAATCAGCCGCCATAGGAATACCGGTCAGCAGATCGACCTGATCCAGCTCCTCGTTTGTCAGCCCGCTATCTTCGCGACCAAATACCAGCGCAATGCGCGGCAGCCACTGTCGCTTTTCCTGCAGAATAGTTTCTACCTGCACAGGCGTGGCATAGTAGCGAAACTTCGCCCGGCTGCGCGCCGTGGTGGCAACAGAAAAATCGACATCGGCCAGCGCGTCACTTAGCGTGGCATACGTCTGAACATTGTCGAGGATTTCACCGGCGCCGTGCGCAACGCGCCGCGCCGCCGGATCCTGCCACGCATCGCTGGCGACAATGCGCAGTTCTGTAAAACCCATGGTTTTCATCGCGCGGGCAGCGGCACCAATATTTTCCGGACGGGCGGGTGAAACTAAAATCAGGGGAAAAGACATAATTTTTCCAGTAGCAAATTAACACTATGCGCTATGGTGGCATGCAGCGAAAAAAATACCAATTGTTATGCAGTGATAAAGCAGAATGTTAATAATGTTAAACTGCCGGAATAAATTGTACTGATGGCATTTATCGCGATCAGGCAGATATTATGCGCTTATAAAAAATAAATCCTGTTAATTCATAATACTACGCTAGCTATTTATGCAGTTTGCATACGTTTAAAAGCGCGGGCTAAATGTAGCGAAAATGCTGCTTTTTGTGAGCTAAGCTGGCAATACAGGAGAAGTTTTTCATAAAAGTGTTAACGTGCTACACTTGCTTTTGATATAAGTCAACGAAGCGTTGTTTTTATGCTTATCGGTTGTTGCTGGTGCTGTTAGGTTGCTGTTAATGCGGTTAGGATAAACGTTATTCCGATCCCAACGGGGCGCACAGATATTCATTCTGACCGGCTGAGCTGACACTGAAGTTGACCTGATGGATGGTATATTCCGAAGATTATTTCGTACTCCGGCTGCGCACACGCCTTTATTCTGTCGCGGCAACGGCGGTACGCCCTGTTTTCGATTTGTTGGCAAATTTTAGGTAGCAAAACATGCAGACCCCGCACATTCTTATCGTTGAAGACGAACTGGTCACGCGTAACACGCTAAAAAGTATTTTTGAGGCGGAAGGTTACGTGGTCTATGAAGCCACTGACGGTGCTGAAATGCATCAGGTTTTAACAGACAATGACGTAAACCTGGTGATTATGGATATCAACCTCCCAGGGAAAAATGGATTGCTGCTGGCGCGCGAGCTGCGTGAACAGGCAAACGTCGCGCTGATGTTTCTGACCGGTCGCGATAATGAAGTGGATAAGATCCTTGGCCTGGAAATTGGTGCTGATGACTACATCACCAAACCTTTTAATCCGCGTGAGCTGACCATTCGCGCGCGTAATCTGCTGTCGCGCACCATGAACCTGGCGATGCCGGGTGAAGAGCGCCGTCAGGTAGAGAGCTACCGCTTTAACGGCTGGGAGCTGGATATCAACAGCCGTTCCCTGATCAGTCCAAACGGTGAGCAGTATAAGCTACCGCGCAGCGAGTTCCGCGCGATGCTGCACTTCTGCGAAAATCCGGGCAAAATTCAGACGCGTGCCGATCTGCTTAAGAAGATGACCGGTCGCGAGCTTAAGCCGCATGACCGTACCGTGGACGTCACGATTCGCCGTATTCGTAAACATTTCGAGTCGACGCCCGATACGCCGGAAATCATCGCCACCATCCATGGCGAAGGCTATCGCTTCTGCGGTGAGCTGCAGGATTAAGTTGAACAATAAAAAAACGCCCGTTCGGGCGTTTTTTTTGGCTGCTTTAATGCCACGGCATAATGGGCACTGCGCTTAGCGCGTTTTTCGGCGATCCATCCACAACCTTATCTGAGTAGCTCAGATAGACCAGCGCGTTGCGTTTCTGGTCAAAAAAGCGCACCACCTGCAGCTTCTTAAACACCAGCGACGTCCGCTTACGAAACACGACTTCTCCCTGCGCCTTGCCTTGTGCGATTTTCTCGCTAAGCTCTACAGGCCCTACCTGCTGGCAGGAGATAGCCGCATCCGATGTATCTTCAGCCAGCCCCAGGCCCCCTTTGATACCGCCGGTTTTAGCCCGGCTGATATAGCAGGTGACATTTTTCACGTCCGGATCGTCGAACGCCTCGACCACGATCTTATGATCGGGGCCGAAAATTTTGAATACGGTGTCAACAGAGCCGATCTCCTCCGCCAGCGCGACGGGAGTGAGCATAAAAGTTGCCAGCGTGACTATAAGAGCGCGATTTATTGTCATTGGGTTACCATTGCAAAGGAAAGAGATGTGGCGATAATGTACCGTCACCAGATCAAAGTACCAAACCTGAACGGGTTATCACCCGCATTGATATAGCACAGTTGATCAACACACAAGCGCCGCGCGTTTGTGCATTTAGTGCTATTATTCGACGACTTCATCGTTGCGCCACCAGAGAGTTATGAGGATGTTTTATGGACCAAGCCGGTATCATTCGCGATTTGCTTGTCTGGCTGGAGAGCCATCTGGATCAGCCGCTTTCACTTGATAACGTTGCACTGAAAGCGGGTTACTCCAAATGGCACCTGCAACGGATGTTTAAAGAGGTCACCGGACACGCCATCGGGGCCTATATCCGTGCGCGTCGGCTCTCCAAAGCCGCCGTGGCGCTGCGTCTGACCAGCCGCCCTATCCTCGATATCGCTCTGCAGTATCGCTTCGATTCACAGCAGACATTCACGCGCGCGTTTAAGAAACAGTTTAATCAGACGCCCGCCTGGTATCGCCGCTCGTCCGAGTGGAACTCTTACGGTATCCGCCCGCCCATTCGTCTGGATAACCAGCCCGTGCCGGAAGCACAATTTGTCACGCTGCCGGAGACGATTCTGGTGGGCCAGACGCAGAGTTATACCTGCGCGCTGGAGCAGATCTCCCGCTACCGTGATGAGATGCGCGTGCACTTCTGGAAACAGTTCCTGCTGGAAACCGATACCGTGCCGCCGGTGCTTTATGGTCTGCATCAGGTGCGCGCCAGCCATGAGAAAGATGATGAGCAGGAGATCCTCTATACCACTGCGGTACCGGCCGATCAGCAGGCGCTGAATATGCAGTCAAACCAGCGCGTGACGCTGGAAGCGGGCGACTACGTGCAGTTCAGCTATGAAGGTCCGCGCGTCGCGCTGCAGGAGTTTATCCTGATGCTCTACGGCACCTGCATGCCGCTGCTGGGGCTGATCCGTCGTCAGGGGCAGGATATTGAGCGATTCTATACCCACGGCGGCAAAAAGCGCAGCGAACCGCCTGCCGATATTCGCTGCGAATACCTGATCCCGATCCGCCCGCAGCCCGTTAATTAATCGCCAAAGAACCTCGTCGGGCGCATTAACCCGGGCGCCATTAATGGCGCCCCTACATTTTCCGTAGGGGGCGCATTAATGCGCCCCTGGCCGCGGTAAAAAACGTCATCACGTTCCGTACGCCCATTAATTCGGGCGCCATTAATGACGTTATCACGTCCCGCGCGCGCATTAACCCGGGCGCCATTAATGACGTCATCACGTTCCGCACGCGCATTAATCCGGGCGCCATTAATGACGTCATCACGTTCCGCGCGCGCATTAACCTGGGCGTCATTAACGACGCCCCTACATTTCCCGTAGGGGGCGCATTAATGCGCCCCTGGCAGCTCATCCAGTGCCGGGGCATCCAGATGCGAGACGTCGCCGGCGGTCTCTACAATCCAGCCAGACGCCAGCCAGGCACTCTGCTGATGATCCACGCGTGAAATCGAGCAATTACGCAGGCGCAGGCGTCGTTCCGCATGCGCCGGTAAACCCAGAATGGTACTCACCAGGGCACCCAGCGCCATACCGTGGCTGACCAGCAATGGCCGGCTGCCGGCTGGCAGATCGAGGCAGGCGTTTAGCGCATCATGCATGCGCGCCGCCAGCTCGCTCATCGACTCGCCGCCGGGAATGCGCCCCGCTTCGGTGCCATCCACCAGCGCCTTGCGCCAGCGCTCCTCTTCCGCCGTCAGGCCATCAAGCGGACGCTGCTCCAGACAGCCCATATTCAGCTCGCGCAAACGTGCATCCAGCGTAACCGGGCAGCCGCAGGCGTCAGCGATAATCTCTGCCGTACGCCGGGTGCGGCCTAAATCGCTGGCAATGACGTGCGTAATGCCCAGCGTTTTCACCCGCTCACCGACCTGACGCGCCTGCTGTTCACCTTTATCCGTCAGAGCACTGTCGGACTGCCCCTGAATGCGTCGGGCCGCATTCCAAACCGTTTCACCGTGACGAACAAGATAGACCTGTAACATGCGTAATTTCCGTTATACTGCGACAAATTTGCCTTGAGGGTTCAATCAATTATGTACCATGTTGTCGCAGCCACCACCAATCCGGCAAAAATTCATGCGGTTGCGCTGGCGTTCAGCGACGTATTCGGTGAGGGATCCTGCCATATTCGCGGGGTAGCAGTCGAGAGCGGCGTGGCGGCGCAGCCGCTTAGCGATACAGAAACGCGCAGCGGCGCACGTCAGCGCGTGATTAATGCCCGTGCGGCCGCGCCGGAGGCGGATTTCTGGGTGGCTATTGAAGCGGGCATCGAAGGCGACTGCGCGTTTGCATGGATGGTAGTGGAAAATGCACAGCAGCGCGGTGAATCACGCTCTGCCAGCTTTACGCTGCCGCCGGTTGTGCTGGCAGGATTAGCAGCCGGGCGCGAGCTGGGCGATGAGATGGCGCGCCTGACCGGGGTCGACAATATCAAACACAAGGGCGGCGCGATCGGCGCTTTTACGCAGGGCCTGCTGACCCGCTCCAGCGTCTATCATCAGGCGCTGATCCTCGCACTCTGCCCGTTTACTCATCCGCTTTATCAGCAGTAATCAGCCGCGATTCCAGCCAGCGTCTGAGTTCGGGTGGCGCCTCTTTCAGGCTGTTAGAGCCGCGCGTTATCGTCGCAATGCCCACGCCCAGCTCGTTTTTCAGTTCGCGCTGGCTGATATCGCCGTTGATTAACGCTTCGATAATGCGCAGCCGCGTGCCGAACGATTCACGTTCATCGGGCGTCATCATCAGCTGCAGCATCGGCAGCGCCACGTTATCGGCAAACGCATGCTGCATCAGGTCGATAAAACGCAGCCAGTGATCGTCAGCGGGCTGCTCAGAAAGGGATGAAGGCATAGTGGCTTCCGTACTCATTAACGAGTACGGAAGCATAGCACACTCAGTAACGCTGATTCCACTCGCTGTCGCTGAGAATCTTGTCAGGTTTCCCCATGAAGTAACGATAGTAGGCGTCATACGCCAGCACGTTCTTCACGTAGCCCCGCGTTTCAGAGAACGGAATCGTTTCAATAAAGGCCACGGCGTCCAGTTTGCCTCCGCTGTTATTACGCCAGCTGCGCACCCGCCCCGGCCCGGCGTTATAAGCGGCGGAGGAGAAAATGCGGTTCTGCCCGAACTGCTGATAGACATACTCCAGATACTGCGTGCCAATCTGGATATTGGTTTGCGGATCAAGCAGCTGGCTGCTGTTTACATAGCCGGGAATATTGTACATTTTCACGGTATGCGCGGCCGTGGCTGGCATCACCTGCATCAATCCGCTGGCCCCGACCGGGGAGCGCGCTTTCGGGTTCCAGGCGCTCTCCTGGCGCGAGATGGCCATGGCGTAGCTCGGATCGATCGCCTTATCACCGGTGTATTGCTGATACAGATTGCGCCACGCCAGCGGGAAACGCTCTTTCAGGCTATCCCACATTTTTGCGCTAATCGTGGCCTGCACGCTCAGATCCCACCAGTCCTGCTGGTTCGCGTAGTGCGCCAGCATCTGCTGCTGCGTGCGGGTTTTACTGACGATCAGGTTTGCCCACTCGCTGCGCGCCAGGTTATCCATGCCCCAGTACATCAGCTCGCGTACGCGCGCCATCTCCGGTCCCTGCACGATGCTGTTGTCCGCGGCCGGCGCGTCATCAATCTTCAGCGGATAGTCGGTGCCAAGGCGCTGCGCCGCCACCATCGGATAGAAGCCGCGCTGCTGCATCAGCTTACGCAGAATCTCATCGGCTTCATCTTTGCGCCCCTGCGCTATCAGCAAATCCGCCTGCCAGTACTGCCACTCATCTTTTTCTTTCGCTTCCGGCGGCAGGCGCGCGATCCAGGTGTTGAGGCCACGGCGGTCGCTTTCGCTCAGCGCAAGGCGCACGCGACGTTCGATAAGCGCGGTGGATTCACTGTTCATCACCACGGCATCGCGCCAGCGCGCCTGCTCTGAGGTCAGGTCAGCCCCCATCATGCGCCATACCACCGCCTCTTTCAGATCCTGCTCTTCTGCCTGACTCATCTTCTGCGCTTTAACCAGCTGCGGGATCATCATGCGCGCGTTATCCATATCTTCGCGCGCCACGCGCGCAAAGGCGTAGCTGGTGGCCATACGGGTAAAGTCGGTCGGCCCCAGAGTGGCGGCAAACGTCGTTACGGTCTGCGGATTCTGCTGCAGGGCCAGCAGTGCGCTGGCGGTGGTCTGGTAATCCGCCGGCAGCATTTTTGCCAGATAGTTTACCAGGCTGTCGTTACCCGCTTTCATCGCCAGGCGGATACGCTCCAGAATGGTGATCGGCGAGAGCTGGCCTGATGCCTGCCAGACTGAGAAGAGCCGGTCGCAGTCAGCGGGCAGTGCCGAGCCGCGCAGCCAGATACTTTTCGCACCGGTAAACGCCGTCTGCTGCTGGCCGGTGGCCCATTTAGCGTAGTACCAGTTGCAGCGCGCCTGCACCGGCTTCGGCTCATCCGGACTGAAGCTTAAAATCCCCTGCCAGTCCTGCCGGTGCGCCAGCACGTTCACAAATCGCGTCTGCAGCGATTTGGCTGGCGGCAGCGTCGGATACTGCTGAATAAAGTTTTTGATCGCCAGCCCCGCTTCCTGATCGAGATCCTGCGCCAGCAGGCGATACTGCAGATAGGGATAGAGCGGATAATCCTGCAGCGTCGGCATCAGCTGCTCAACCTGGTCCATCTGTTTGTTATCCCAGGCCTGCTTGATCTGCGCATAGCGCTGTCGTTGCTGATCCAGCGAGTCGGCCCATACGCTGCCTGCCGTGCTGACCAGACACATCCCTATCATCCAGTTACGCCACTTCTCCACTCCGCTCTCCTCTCTGCTTCGGTCCAGCGTATGCCGGACTCCCTTCATGCTAACCAGGGCTTTCGTCTCTCGCCACGTTCTTAACAAAATTTACCTGACGAACAGGCTCCTGCCCCCCTGACCCGCCTGTGCACCTGCAACGCAGTTTACGCCACGGCGCCTTTAAGGCTACTATTGACCACCCGCTGCTGACGCCGCCGCAACCGCCTGAAACCTGTCAGGATTGTCGCGCTCAGAGGCTCAATGGCAAACCGCATCCGCTGCTCTGCGGCAGAACACCACTTTTACCGAGATGCTTATGGAAACCCGGCGCGACGAACGACTCAATAAGCTGGCCCAGGCCCTGAAACGCACCGATAAGCTGCATCTAAAAGAGGCGGCGCAGCTGCTGGGCGTCTCTGAAATGACCATCCGCCGCGATCTCAGCGAATCGGCCTCGCAGGTGGTGCTGCTCGGCGGCTATGTGGTCAGCGATCCGAAAAACCATGCCGGGCACTACTTTGTTTCCGATCAGCACGGGCACAACGCCGCGCGTAAACGGCGTCTGGCGCAGGCCGCCGCCGCGCTGATTCGTGAAAATGATACGGTGTTTTTTGACTGCGGAACCACGCTGCCCTACGTCATCGACGCGATTCCGGACACCCTCGCCTTCACGGCAGTCTGCTGCGCGATGAACACCTTTCTGGCACTGAAAGAGAAGCCCGCCTGCAGCGTGATCCTCAGCGGCGGCGAGTTTCATGCTGATAACGCGCTGTTTACGCCAGTCGGTAACCACTCCATTCTTGATGACCTCTGCCCGGCGCTGGCGTTTATCTCAGCAGCGGGAGTGGATCTGCAGCAGGGCGCAACCTGTTACAACCTGAATGAGCTGGCGATGAAGCACCACGCCATGCTGCGCGCGCGTGAACGGGTACTGGTGGCAGACAGCAGCAAATATGGCAAGGTGCTGCCCGCCCGTATCAGCGCGCTGCACCGTTTCGAGCGGCTGGTCAGTGACAGCACCCCTGACGCCGCGCTCAGTGCGTGGCTGGCAGAGCAGGCGATTACGCTGCATCTGCCCTGATCGCCGTCAGCGCGTACAATTACGCAGCAGTGCGCCTGACATCACGCCTGTCACGCAAGTTTCACCGCGGCGCGGCTGTGATTAGGCCGTGAAAACCGCTAAACTTCACCATCTGACGTTCCACTATTTACAGACCAAGAGGCTCATCATAACGTGGCTCAATTCGTCTATAGCATGCATCGCGTCGGCAAAGTGGTACCGCCGAAGCGTCACATTCTGAAGAATATCTCTCTCAGCTTCTTCCCGGGCGCCAAAATCGGCGTACTCGGTCTGAACGGCGCAGGTAAATCGACCCTGCTGCGCATCATGGCCGGTATCGATAAAGATATCGAAGGGGAAGCGCGCCCGCAGCCGGGCATTAAAGTGGGTTATCTGCCGCAGGAGCCGCAGCTCAACCCGGAACACACCGTGCGTGAATCCGTTGAAGAAGCGGTGGCGGAAGTCGCTGGCGCTCTGAAACGTCTTGATGAAGTCTACGCGCTGTACGCCGATCCCGATGCGGACTTCGACAAGCTGGCCGCCGAACAGGGCCGTCTGGAAGAGGTGATTCAGGCGCACGATGGCCACAATCTGGAAACCCAGCTCAACCGCGCCGCTGACGCGATGCGTCTGCCGGAGTGGGATGCCAAAATCGGCAACCTGTCGGGTGGTGAACGCCGTCGCGTGGCGCTGTGCCGCCTGCTGCTGGAAAAGCCGGACATGCTGCTGCTTGATGAACCGACCAACCACCTGGACGCGGAATCTGTCGCCTGGCTGGAACGCTTCCTGCACGACTTCGAAGGCACCGTGGTCGCGATTACCCACGACCGTTACTTCCTCGATAACGTTGCGGGCTGGATCCTGGAGCTGGACCGCGGTGAAGGTATCCCGTGGGAAGGCAACTACTCCTCCTGGCTGGAGCAGAAAGATCAGCGTCTGGCGCAGGAAGCGTCGCAGGAAGCTGCACGCCGCAAATCCATTGAAAAAGAGCTGGAGTGGGTGCGTCAGGGTGCGAAAGGCCGTCAGTCTAAGGGCAAGGCGCGTCTGGCTCGCTTTGAAGAGCTGAACAACAGCGACTATCAGAAGCGTAATGAAACCAACGAACTCTTTATTCCGCCAGGCGCACGCCTCGGCGATAAAGTGCTGGAAGTGAAAAACCTCAGCAAATCGTATGGCGATCGCGTCCTGATTGACGATCTGTCGTTCTCGCTGCCAAAAGGAGCTATTGTCGGGATCATCGGGCCGAACGGCGCGGGTAAATCGACGCTGTTCCGCATGATGTCTGGTCAGGAGCAGCCCGATTCCGGCAGCATCGATCTGGGCGAAACCGTGAAGCTGGCGTCGGTCGATCAGTTCCGCGATGCGATGGATAACTCTAAAACGGTATGGGAAGAGGTCTCTGGCGGCCAGGATATTATGCGTATCGGTACCACCGAGATGCCAAGCCGTGCCTACGTCGGACGCTTTAACTTCAAAGGCACCGATCAGGGTAAACGCGTGGGCGAACTCTCCGGCGGTGAGCGCGGACGTCTGCACCTGGCGAAACTGCTTCAGGTAGGCGGCAACCTGCTGCTGCTGGATGAACCGACCAACGACCTCGACATCGAAACCCTGCGCGCGCTGGAGAATGCCCTGCTGGAGTTCCCGGGCTGCGCGATGGTGATCTCGCATGACCGCTGGTTCCTCGACCGTATTGCCACCCATATCATCGATTATCAGGATGAGGGCAAGGTTGAGTTCTTTGAAGGTAACTTTACCGAATACGAAGAGTATAAGAAACGCACTCTCGGCGCGGATGCGCTGGAGCCGAAGCGTATCAAATACAAGCGTATGGCGAAGTAACCTGCTGATAAAAAAGGCGCCTCCGGGCGCCTTTTTTATTGTGCTCAGGCGTTAATTGCCCAGCCGCTCTTTGACCAGCTCCACACAGCGCAGGAAGCGCGCATCGTAGTTGTCCTCCTGCACGTGCACAAACTCAACGTTATTTTCCCGCAGCATGGTCACCAGAATAGACTGAAACTCGCGCCGGTCTACCGAGCTGCCGAGGCTGCGCAGGCCATCCGCCACCCAGGGCACGTTGTTCTCCAGCAGGATCACCAGGTCAAAGCGGTACTCATCGATCAGCGCCTGCACAAAAGGATGTTCGCGTCCTTCATACTTCAGGCAGAACGCCTGAGTGGTAATAAAATCGGTATCGATAAAGGCGACTTTATTCGCGTACTTGACGGCAAAATCGATGTATTGCGCCTGACCGAGCGCGATTTTATCGTAGTCAGAATACTGCAGCGCCATCTCGTCGCCGCCGAGGTGAGAGAAGACGTAGTCGCGGCCATACTCCCAGGCGCTGGTGGTATTAAAGATATTCGCCAGCTTGTTGACCAGCGTGGATTTGCCGCTCGACTCGCCACCCAGCACCGCGACGGTGCGCACAAAGAAAGGCTTCACTTCGGTCGGAATATATTCCCAGTAGCGAAACGGATCCTGACGGATCTGGCTGCCGCTGATGCTCATAAACGATCGATGCGGATCGATCACCCGCGCCGGGATCCCCAGATATTGCTGATACATCGGCGCATCCGGTTCTTCGCTGGTATAAACGCAGTCGGGCATAATCCCCTGCTCTGCCAGAAACGCGCTGACGCCTGCGCTCCAGAGATCCCAGCCGTGCGGATAGGGTTCGATTCCCTCTTCGTTGAATGAGTGAATACGAATGTTTTTCTGGTATTTGAATGTCTGCAGCAGCCAGCGCAGACGATCGCTGATGGTGGGCTGCTGCGACATGGCGCTGTTCTCAAACAGTGCGCGATCGCGCGGCTCGTCGTGGCCCATAATAATATGCAGCTCATCCACCTGACTGCAGGCGCGCTGGATCAGGTAGATATGGCCGGTGTGCAGCGGATAGAACTTGCCAAATACCACGCCCACGGTTTTCTCACGCCGCGGAAACTCCAGCCCGAGAAAGTGATGCAGCGCCGCCAGTTTCTGCGCACCAGGGCTTTTTATTTTCGCGTTAAGCAGCTGACTCAGGTAGCCCTTGGTCATTCCGCTGGCGTCAGCCACCTGCTGCAGCGTATGGCCCTGCTGCCGAATCGCGGTCTTCAGATAGTCAAATGATGACACTCAGTGCCTCCTGCGGACAATAAACGGCGGTGCGGCCTTTAAGGCGGGGCGCATTAATGCGCCCCCTGCATATCGCGGCGGCGGCATTTATGCCGCCCTGGCGAAATTACAGCTCATCCAGAATGGCCAGCGCATCTGCCAGCTTCTTCGCGCTGTAAACCTTCATGCCATCAATGGTTTTCTTCGGCGCGTTGCCGGCCGGCACGATGGCGCGCTTAAAGCCGTGCTTGGCTGCTTCAGAGATACGCTCCTGGCCACTCGGTACCGGCCGGATCTCACCTGCCAGCCCGACTTCACCAAAGATCACCACATCCTGCGGCAGAGGGCGATCGCGCAGGCTGGAGACCATCGCCAGCAGCAGCGCCAGATCGGCACTGGTTTCCGTGACTTTTACGCCGCCTACCACGTTAACAAACACATCCTGATCCGCCATTTGCAGGCCGCCATGACGATGCAGTACCGCCAGTAAAATCGCCAGACGGTTCTGCTCCAGCCCTACCGCTACGCGGCGCGGATTGCCCATCATCGAGTGATCCACCAGCGCCTGGATCTCAACCAGCAGCGGCCGGGTACCTTCCCACACCACCATCACCGAACTGCCTGAAGTGATCTCATCGCCGCGCGACAGGAAAATAGCTGAAGGGTTGCTGACCTCACGCATTCCCTGCTCCGTCATGGCGAATACGCCCAGCTCATTCACCGCACCAAAACGGTTTTTATGGCTGCGCAGCGTGCGAAAGCGCGAGTCGGCATCGCCATCCAGCAGCACCGAGCAGTCGATACAGTGCTCCAGCACTTTCGGACCTGCCAGCGAGCCATCTTTGGTGACGTGGCCGACCATGATAATCGCCACGCCGCGCGTCTTGGCAAAACGCGTCAGATAGGCGGCGGTCTCCCGCACCTGCGCCACGCTGCCGGGAGAAGACTGAATATCCGCCATGTGCATCACCTGGATGGAGTCGATAACCATCAGCTTCGGCTCTTCCTGCTCGGCAATCAGGCAGATCTGCTCAATACTGGTTTCCGACAGCATATTCAGGTTGTCCGTGGGCAGTCCCAGCCGGTGCGCGCGCATCGCCACCTGCTGCAGCGACTCCTCGCCGGTGACATAGAGCGTCTTCATGCTCTCCGCCAGCTTGCACATAACCTGCAGCAGCAGCGTCGATTTACCGGCACCGGGGCTGCCGCCAATCAGGATAGCGCTGCCCGGAACCACTCCACCGCCCAGGACGCGGTCAAACTCTTTAAAGGTGGTGGTGAAGCGCGGCAGCGCCTCAAGGCTAATCTCCGAGAGCTTCTGCACCCGGCTGCTGCCGGCGTTACCTGCATAGCCGCTCAGGCGCTCATTGCGCGCAGCGGCAGGCGAGGCAGCAATACGCACCTCGGTGATGGTGTTCCAGGCGTGGCAGGCGCTGCATTGCCCCTGCCAGCGCGGATAGTCTGCGCCGCATTCGTTACACACGAAGGCGCGTTTTGCCGCTTTGGCCAAATCAGTTCCTCAGTTAACGCTCTTCATGAATCAGGCTGCCGGTCAGGATGCAGAACACCCCCATCAGGTCAGCGTGACGGATAGTGACTTCCGTCTGCTCATTCACTTTAGGTTTAGCATGATAGGCAATACCCAGTGCTGCACGCTTAATCATCGGCAGATCGTTGGCGCCATCGCCCACCGCTACCGTCTGCTGCGGTGCGATATCAAAACGCTGTGCCAGCTGATGCAGGGTTTCCGCTTTATATTGCGCATCGACAATCTGTCCGATCACCTCGCCGGTGAGTTTACCGTCGCGCATCTCCAGCTCATTGGCGACGGCCGCCGCCAGATGCAAGGTCTGACGCAGGTGATCCGCATAAAAGGTAAAACCGCCAGACGCAATCGCAACCTGCCAGCCGAGCGCCTGCAGCTTATGCACCAGCGTGGTCAGGCCCGGCATCAGCGGCAGAGTGTCGCGCACCTGTTTAAGGATAGCGGCATCGGCGCCAGCCAGCTGCGCCACGCGCTCACGCAGGCTGGCTTTAAAGTCGAGTTCACCGCGCATCGCCCGTTCGGTGACCTCAGCCACCTGCTCACCGCAGCCCGCCAGCCTGGCGATCTCATCAATGCATTCGATCTGGATCGCCGTGGAGTCCATATCCATCACCAGCAGCCCCGGCGTTTTCAGATGCGGGATTTTGCCCAGCGGCGCCACGTCGAACCCGGCGTCATGTGCCAGCCGGGTGGCGCGCGGCGTCAGCGAACCTGCCAGCCGGATCACCTGGTATTCGTCAACGTTCCATGCGCTGACAATCACCATGGCGGCCCCCAGCTGATGCTGATAATCGGTCAGCTGCTGTTTATCGAGTCCGCGCCCATACAGCAGCCAGCCCGTGCGGCCGGCACGGTAGTCCAGCGGCATAACTTCATCACCGCTCAGGGAGAGGGGTAAACCCGGCCAGAGAGAGACATCGGCGGGCAGATCGCACCAGGTAAGACGATTTGGCATTACAGCTCCTGTAGGGACAACAAAACCACGCAAGAGGCTACCTTGTCTGCGCGGGTTCTGGCAACATAATTGCCAGCCTTTCTGCTGCTATGTCACATGGGTTTCTGATGGTTAAAACTGCACTGAAATTTCGCCTGCATCGCACGGTGATTGTTCTTATCTCTCTGGCGCTGCTGGTGGTGCTGATGCAGGGCGCCTCATGGTTCAGCCTGGGTCATCAGATGGCGCGTTCTGAGCAGGTTGAAGAGCTGGCCCATACCCTCACCCGCCAGGTGGCGTTCAGCCTCAAGCCCCTGATGGATAACAGCGATGATAACCGCACGCAGATTGCCGCTATTCTCGATCAGATGACGGATAACAGCCGCATCCTTGATGCCTCCGTCTATGCCGACGATGGCAGCCTGGTGGCACACAGCGGTGAAACCATCAACGTACGCGACCGTCTGGCGCTGGATGGCAAACGTGCCGGCAGCTACTTCAATCATCAGATTGTGCAGCCGCTGGAAGGCAAAGAGGGGCCACAGGGTTTCCTGCGCGTGACGCTGGACACGCACGTTCTGGTTACCGAATCACGTCAGGTAGATAACACCACCAATATTCTGCGCCTGATGATGCTGCTGGCGCTGGCGATTGGCATCATTCTGACCCGTACTCTGCTGCGCGATCGCCGCACCCGCTGGCAGCAGTCGCCCTTCCTGCTTACCGCCAGCCGCGCGGTGAAAGAAGATAAAGAGGAAGAGCCGGCAGAAACACCCGACGCGCAGGAAAAGACGCGCTAAGCGCCAGCCTGAGCCGCGGGCTATTCAGAAAGATACAAAAAAACCAGGCCGCTGCTTCTGCCTGGTTTTCGGTTTTTAACGGCGCGCTTTAAGCGGTAAGAATAGCCTGAAGCTGAGCGAGGTTTTTCACCTGAAAATCAGGGGTAATATCCGCAGGCAACGGGCGCGTGCCGTGATCGATCCAGCAGGTTTTAAGACCCGCATTCATTCCCCCGAGAATATCAGACTCGGGCGTATCGCCAACCATCAGTACGCGCTGTGGTGCCGGATTGCCGAGCAGCTCCAGCGTATGGGCAAAGATTTTTGCGTCCGGCTTGGGAACACCAACCTGCTCTGAAATCACCAGCGCATCGAACATATCGTGAAAGCCCGTGCGCTCCAGCCGCGCCTGCTGCAGGGCCGTAAAGCCGTTGGTGACGATCGCCATTTTGACGCGGCCTTTAAGGCTCTGCAGCAGTTCAGGCGCGCCTTCCAGCGGCAGGCAGATCTCCGCCATCGCATTAAGGAAATCGCTGTTCAGGATATCCGGCTCTACGCTGAGCTTCTCTCCCCAGAGCGTAAAGCGCTGCGTCTGCAGCTGTGCGGCGGTGATGGTGCCGTTCTGGTAATCCACCCATAAAGGCTTATTGATCGCCTGATAATCGGCGTAATCGCGATCGCTGAACTGCACGTCGTAGCGGGTAAACATGCGCTGCAGTCCGGCAAAGGCATCGAAATGAAACAGTGTTTCGTCAGCATCAAACAGGATGCAGTCCCAGTCGTTTAACATGGTGCTCCTTAATCAGCGGTCAAAGTGTCAGCGCCATAATGATGGCGTCTTCCCGTCCGCCTGCGGTGGGGTAGTAATTGGGGCGCACGCTGACCTGGTGAAAATCGAGCTGCTCATACAGGGCAATCGCCGCGCGATTTGAGGCGCGCACCTCCAGCCAGAGGGTCAGCACATCGCGCTGCTCCAGTTCGCCGATCAGCGTCTGCAATAGCTGACGCGCATAGCCGCGGCGCTGAAAGTCGGGATCAACGGCGATGTTAAACAGCGACGCCTCATCCAGCACAACCTGCGTAATGGCAAAGCCGGCAAGGCGTCCGTCACTGTGCAGCCCGAAGTTGAGAAAGCGTTCCCCCTGATTGCTGGCGAAGGTCTGTTCACTCCAGGGAAAAGCGTGCGCCCGGCGTTCAATGGCGAGCTGCTGCGGCCGATCGTCAGCCGTGATGAGCGAGATAGTGGTCATGGTTACACATCTGTTGCCACAGCGCGCGCCTGGCTGCGCCGCTGCTAATCAGTTCATTAAGGACGGCGCTGGTGAATACCACACCGTTAAAGGTGTGCCCGCTCTCCACGCCCAGCAGCCAGCCGGGACAGGCTACCTGCTCTGGCAGCATCGGCAGCTGCTCCGGCGTCAGCGTCATCACCTGTGCGGGCAGAATATCCAGCGCCCGCAGCACGTCCCGTATCAGAGGCTCATCCAGTGCCGGCGGGTGTTCCGCTACCAGCAGCAGGCGCGTATCGGGTGCCAGCCTGACGGCGATCTCCCCTTGCAGCACGCGCGGACGCCGCAGCTGATACTGCGTAATCCCCATCTGCTGCAGAAGCCAGTCGCGTCTTGTACTCATGCTGTTTTCCGCTATGCCGTAAGTAATGCGCGCTATGCTAGCAAACCCGTCGAACATGCGCCAACAAAGCACTATAATCCCCGCTCTGATTTAACAGGAGCGTTCCATGTCTGCTTTTACCCCGGCCAGTGAAGTTATTCTGCGCCACAGTGATGAATTTACCACCCGCCACGTGCTGTTTGCGGGTGATCTGCAGGATGACCTGCCCGCCCAGCTGGAAACCGCGCTCAGCCGCGTTCATACCCAGCAGTATCATCACTGGCAGAACCTGAGCCATCGGCTGGGCGATCGCGCCGTATACAGCCTCGTGGCCAGCGCGGCCGATGTGACAGACTGCACCACTCTGATTTACTTCTGGCCCAAAAATAAGCCGGAAGCGCAGTTCCAGCTGCAAAATCTGCTCGCGTTACTCCCTGTCGGCAGCGATATCTTTGTCGTGGGCGAAAACCGCAGCGGCGTACGCAGCGCCGAAGGCATGCTGGAGCAGTGGGTAACGCTGGAGAAAATTGACAGCGCGCGTCGTTGCGGCCTCTATCATGGCCAGCTGACGCAGCAGCCTGAGTTTGACGCCAGCCGGTTCGGCAATACTTACCAGCTGGATGAGATGACCATCCATACGCTGCCGGGCGTATTCAGCCGCGATGGTCTGGATATTGGCAGCGATCTGCTGCTGTCGACCCTGACGCCGCACACCAAAGGAAAAGTGCTGGATCTCGGATGCGGCAGCGGTGTCTTAGCCACCGCGCTGGCACAGCACTCCCCGAAAGTGCGGCTGTGGCTGTGTGATGTGCATGCTGCTGCCATTGAAGCGAGCAAAGCCACGCTGGCGGCAAACGGGCTGGAAGGCGAGGTGTTTGCCAGCAACGTCTTTAGCGACGTTACCGGACGTTTCGATCTGATCATCTCTAATCCACCGTTCCATGACGGCATGCAGACCAGCCTTGATGCGGCCAACAGCCTTATCCGCGGCGCGGTGAAGCATCTGAACAGCGGCGGCGAACTGCGTATTGTGGCGAATGCTTTCCTGCCTTATCCGCAGATACTGGATGAAACCTTCGGCAGCCACGAAGTGCTGGCGCAGACCGGCCGCTTTAAGGTTTACCGTGCGGTTTATGGTCGTGGCGCGCGCGGACGCTAAGCGCCTGATGCGGCGATAAAGCGTTGCTTTTTCCAGCAGTCGGTTTATCGCCGTAAAATATCTGTTGACGCATTGCGTAAAACCTCTAGAATGCGCCTCCGTGGTTAGCAATACTGTAAAGTGTTGCCGGTATGCGAAGGTGGCGGAATTGGTAGACGCGCTAGCTTCAGGTGTTAGTGTCCTAACGGACGTGAGGGTTCAAGTCCCTCTCTTCGCACCAATAATCACAGAGTTTATATCGCGTGCACTGCGCGAAGGTGGCGGAATTGGTAGACGCGCTAGCTTCAGGTGTTAGTGTTCTTACGGACGTGAGGGTTCAAGTCCCTCTCTTCGCACCATGCGGTGATATAAACAGACAACACGATGCGAAGGTGGCGGAATTGGTAGACGCGCTAGCTTCAGGTGTTAGTGTTCTTACGGACGTGAGGGTTCAAGTCCCTCTCTTCGCACCACTGTTGTCACCTCTTTCCCGGCAGTTAATTCCCTGAATGTTACTCTCCTGCTTATCACGCGCTGCGTGATGTTGCTGTTTCTGCACGTTGCTAACCCAGATGAAAATTCACTGACGCTGCCGTGATGCCGCCCGCCAGCGCGACACAGGATGGCAGCAATATATAGTGGCGCAGCCGCTGGTGAAACAGCATAACCAGCGTCAGCAGAAGCATAACAATCATGATCGCCCGCCACTGCGCATAGCCCGGTTCCCATAACGCAAACAGCGGCATAGCGGTACAGGGCAGCAGAATACCCCAGCCACTATCCAGGCGCTTACCCATTATCCAGCTCACACCCCACAAGCCGCAGGCAGCCAGCATTGCTGCGATCATCATTACGCCCCTTAATGATAAGAATTACCATTATCATATGACAACCATTCTCATTCTGCAGCGAATTTTTCACCGCATGACAGAAATACTGGAAAATGCTAAATTGCCGCCGATAACACACCTGATAACAACATGAAACGTGCTGACTATCCGCATAGCAGAATTAACGCTGCCGGGTAGCGCTTTGATATTTCAGGGCTGTCACGGGTAATAATAATGAAATTAAACGCTTACGATGAACTGAAACAGAGCAAATATCGGCTTTCGCTGATGCTGTTTTTGTTTCTTAATATCGCCGTTTCACTTTTTTGCCTGCTGCCCTGCCTGAACGTTCAGATACCGATATTTACCCTACCCGCAGTGCTGGTCGCGGGTTTCAGCACCACGCTGCTGCTGCTTTGTCTGATAATGCCCGGCCTGCGCTTTCCCGTATTAACGCCGGTCGCGCTGCTGCTCGGGCTGCTGTGGGCGTGGCATATTAATCAGAAATATCATCTGATTTCAGCGTTTGATAGCAGCTATTTAATTATCAGCTTACTTAGCGTCTTTTTTATCAGCGCTATCGCACTGAGCGACTATTTAACGGCATTCTGCCTGCATATTCTGCCGCCGGTGCTGACCGTGCTGCTGCTGGATAACGGACAGCACCTGACCACTATTCTGTTTACTATTACGCTGCCGCTGATTGGATTTTCCCTGCTGCATTTGATGCGCCGGCGTTTTGACCATTTTACCCGGCAGCTGATTGGCCAGCTGTATGAAGAGAAGCAGAGCTTCAGCGCGCTCAGCATGCTCGATCCGCTGACCGGCCTCTATAACCGGCGCGGGCTGCAGAACCGGCTGGAAACCATTCTCGAGAACCATGCCGGCAGCCACTTTATCCTGCTGCTGGATATCGATCACTTTAAAGCCTATAACGACAATTACGGACATGCGATGGGCGACCAGGCGCTGAAGCGCGTATCGGCCGCGATCCGTGACGCCGTCCGCTCACGCGATGTGGTCACCCGCTATGGTGGCGAAGAGTTTCTGGTACTGCTGACCAATGTCAACGCGTCAATCGCCATGAAGCTCGCCGAGCGCATCCGGCAGTCGGTGCTGGAACTGGAGATCCCCCATCGTTCTAATACCGCGGTATCGACTCACGTCACCGTCAGCGCCGGCATCGCGCCGATGGCTGCGCACGATTTTGAGCGGGCCGTCGCCAACGCTGACCGTGCGCTCTATGTCGCCAAAAACCGCGGGCGCAATACCATTCTGGCCTGGGAGGCGCTGCCGGCACGCCGGCAGGCGATTAGCGAGCCGCACTAAAGTGATAAATACAACGCTATAGCAATCTTATGCTGCTGCTATCTTGCTCACTCAATCAGGAACGATTATCATTTGTTTTTCGTTTCCCGTTATCATTCAGGATTGGCATGGCTACGATTACGCGTCAGGCGCACCGCTTCAGTGAGCAGTCCCCGATCTTCATGCAGCGCGATCGCACGCTGGTACGCGCGCTGCAGGAGCTGATCCATGAGCAGTGCAGCGACCGTCAGGCGTATGTCAGACTGGGAGAAACCGCACCGGAAGGCGCTTTGACGCTGGCTGAATGGTCGGCACCGGAGCACTTTCAGTCTCTGACGCAGCGCTACGGTGACTATCTTTATCGCAGCCATCCTGATACGCCGCGGGAGGCGAAGCCGCTGCAGTCACTCTGGGCGCAGTGGTACTTCGGCCTGCTGGTGCCCACGCTGATGATGGCGCTGCTGCATGAGCCGCGTGCCCTCAACTGCTCACCTGAATATATCCGCGCTGAGTTTCACGAAAATGGCCATCCCGCCACCTTCTGGCTGGATGTGCAGGAGGATGAGCCCGCGCGATTTCTCTCTGCCCCGCAGCGTATGGCGCGCCTGATCCAGACCTGCCTGCAGCCCGCCGTGGAAGGCATGACGCAGCACGGCGACATCAATGCGCGCCTTATCTGGAACAACATGGGATACCTGATCTACTGGTTTCTGGGTGAACTCCGCGCGCAGCTGCCCGCCGCGCTGATCGACCAGCTGGAAGAGATGCTGTTTTTCACGCCGTCGCTGCCGGACGGCAGCGATAACCCGCTTTACCGCACCATGATTATGCGCCACGGGACAATGGAGCGGCGCAGCTGCTGTCAGCGCTATCGTATTCCTGACGTCGAGCGCTGCGGTAACTGTACACTGAAAGCGCAATAAGCACGCGCGCGCCGTAAATTCTCCTTTTCTCTCGTTTACACTTTTTTCGCCTTGTGGCAGCGTTCAGGTTCAGTTTTTACCGGAGAACAACATGAGCCTGGAGTCGGTACAGCAGTTCTTTGCTGAGCATGCGCCGGATATCGAAATTATTGAAACGCCTGAAAGCACGGCCACCGTGGCGCTGGCGGCACGCGTTCACGGCGTCTCACCGGGGCAGATTGCCAAAACGCTGTCGCTGAAAGTGAAAGAGCAGGTGGTGCTGATTGTTACCCGAGGCGACGCGCGTCTGGATAACCGCAAACTCAAAGCCGCCCTGGGCGCCAAAGCGCGCATGCTGAGCGTGGATGAAGTGGTGAACTGGACCGGCCATCCGGTCGGCGGCGTCTCTCCTTTTGGCCTGGAAAACCCGCTGACCGTGTACTGCGATATCTCTCTGCGCAGCTTTGATGAGGTGCTGCCTGCCGCGGGCTCGGTGCGCAGCGCAGTACGCATCTCACCGCTGAGAATGGCGGAGCTGACCCATGCCACCTGGATCGACGTCTGTGAAGCGCTTTGAGGGCGCGGATATTATCGCGCCGTCGCTGTCACGTTTCAGAGCCGGGTCGGCAAACGGGTAAAAGCCTGTTCAAGCATATCCAGCAGCAGCGCATTATCAACGTGCTGGATGACATGGACCAGCGCCCCGGTTTCTGGCGGGATCCCCACATCAAGTCGCAGCGGTGGACGGTAACGCCAGCTCTTGCCGCGCGTTGCACCGGGACGCAGCTCGATATCCACGTAATAATCGGCGCCTTCCGCCACGCGCTGGTTCAGCAGCCAGGCGACCACCAGCGCATCATGGATCCAGCAGCCTGGCAGCCGCCGGGTCCGCATTGAGTAGTCGATCCAGGGGCCCAGCGTCTCGCGGATAAACTGCGTCAACGGATGCGGTTGCGCCGTGATGCGCGCGAGATCGTCGCGGGTCAGCAGCGTCTGCGTGGTGGCGTCCATCGGCACCAGGGTAATGGTGGCACCGCTGTGCAGTACCTGATGTGCCGCCTCCGGATCGAGACCAAAATTGGTATCTTTGATGTAGTCATCAAGCGCAAAGACGCCGCCCATGATCACAATCTCCGCTACCGCTTCAGCCATCTGCGGATAACGCTGCAGCGCCTGCGCCACATTCGTCAGCGGCCCGATAGCGACCAGCGTAAACTCTCCCGGGTTATCGCAGATCAGCTGGCCCATCACGCCGGCAGCATCATTGCCGTCCGCCGCCATCACCGCTGGCTGACGCACACCCTGCCACAGCGCGGCCAGCGCCGGGTCGGCCAGATTATCCAGACGCGCCCGCCACGGCAGCGGATCTTCGCGCAGCGCCTGCAGCGCCCCCTGCACCACCGGAATATTCAGCCCGAGACGTTTCAGCAAATCTTTTGCCACGCGCGCGCCCGTTGCGCTTGGCGTGTTACCGGTGACCGTGGTAATCAGTTCCGGCGACAGCGCGGGTGATGCCAGCGCCAGCGCAATCGCCAGTCCGTCATCGGTATTTGCACCTGCGATGCCATTCCCCGGATCGCAATCAATAATCACTCTTTTCATAATGTTTTATCGTTATTGTATTTAAGGCTGCAGGCAGCCACAGGACTCGCCGGTTTCGATGTAGTGCGGCAGCTCGGCCATCACCCCCTCCTCCGGCTGGTTTTTCAGCATAGCAATAGCGCGCTGCGCCAGCTCAGACAGCGGCTGTCGCACCGTGGTCAGCGAAGGCACATGAAACGCGGCCTGCGTGGTACCGTTGAAACAGACCAGCGCCACATCCTGCGGCACGCGGATCCCCTGCTCGGCAAAGGCGCGAATACAGCCAATGGCCTGGCCTTCGTTACTGGCAAACAGCGCACGCGGTACGCGACCGCTGGCGATCATGCGCTGCGCCGCGTCGTAGCCGCCCTGCCGCGAGTAATCCGCCGGGAAAATCAGGCTTTCATCCACGGGCAGCCCCCGCTCCTGCATCGCATCACGCCAGCCCTGAATACGATCCCGGGCGTTAAACATCGCCGGCGGGCCGCTGATCATGCCCACCTGCTGATAACCGTGACTCAGCAGATGCCGGGTGACATCACAGGCCGCCAGCCGCTCGTTCATGCTCAGCACGCTGACGCCGGGGCGCGGGGTAATGCGATCCAGCATCAGCAGCGGCGTTCCGCTCGCCTGCACCACGTCAATATAGGGATGACGATCGACGCTGTTATAAAACAGTCCGTCGATCTGACGGTTAAGCATGCCCTGAATCAGCTCCAGCTCACGCTGACGATCGTCACCGGCATCACCCAGCAGCATGATATGGCCGTGGTTAAGCGACTCCTGCAGCAGGACATGCGCCATGGAAGCAACAAACGGGTTCGCAATGTTCGGCACAATCAGACCAAAAGTTTTGGTGGTGCCGGAGGCCAGCGCGCGCGCTACGGCGTTAGGCCGGTAGCCCGTCTGCTTAATGGCAGCCAGCACCCGCTGACGGGTCGCTTCCGCCACCGGGCGCGGCCCATTGTTGATCACATAGCTGACCACGGCTACCGAGGTGCCTGCGACGCGGGCGACATCGGTACGGGTAACATTTCCGCCGGGAGATTTTGCCAAATTAGCCTCAATATAAATGCCGCTGGCCGGATTCACCGGCCAGCGTTATGTCAATGGTACTGCCTGCAGCTGCGCGTCAGATGGCATCCTCCGGCAGATTAAGGTCGCGACCGCGCGTTTCCGGTGCGACAAACGTCGTCAGAAATCCGATAGTGGCCATCGCGCTAAAGTAAACGGCGATTGGCCACCAGTGGCCGGTCCATGAGAGCAGCGCTGCCGCGACCAGCGGCGCAGTGCCGCCAGAAAGAATCGACCCCAGCTCTTTTGCCACTGCCATTTTGGTATAGCGATGCTTCACGCCAAACATCTCGACGCCCCAGGCCGCCTGTACACCAAATATCCCCAGCGAAGCGAGCGCCATTCCTGTAACGATGACAGCAATAATAATTGTCGGATCGCGGCTATCCATCAGGCTGAAGGCGGGCCACGCATAGATCATCAGCAGCAGGCAGAAACCACGATAGGTAATGCGGCGACCAAAACGATCGGAGAGCCAGCCCGCAAACGGAATAATCAGGAAGCCCAGCAGCGAGGCGATAAACACCGCCGTGGTCGGTACCGACTTATCCAGCATCAGCACTTTTGCTACGTAACCGACAATAAAGCCCTGAGCCAGATAAGAGGGGCCATTCTCACCAATGCGCAGGCCCACCATGGTCCAGAACGCCCGCGTACGCTGCCAGACGCTGCGGCTGTCAGTTTCAATGTGCGCCCGGGAGAGCGTCTCGCTGCGCTGCGCCTGCAGTTCAGCCTGCTGACGCTCAAACACCGGCGTTTCGCGCAGATGGCGGCGGATCCACAGCGCCACTACGGCGATCAGGACGCTGCTCAGAAAAGGAATACGCCAGCCCCAGGCCAGCAGACTCTCTTTATCCATCTGGATCACCGCCAGCCAGACCAGAGAGGCGATCAGCGTGCCGCTGTTTGAGCCCAGTGCGATCACGGAAGAGACCAGGCCGCGTCGTTCAACCGGGGCATATTCGCCCAGCATAACGGTGCCGCCAGAGAGCTCCGCCCCCGCTCCCAGCCCCTGCGTAAAACGCAGCAGTACCAGACAGGCAGGTGCCCAGAGTCCGATTGTTGCATAAGACGGGATCAGGCCAATCAGCGTGGTTGAGGCGCCCATCAGGATAATCGTACTGATCATCACGACTTTGCGCCCTTTGCGATCGCCAATCCAGCCAAACAGCAGCGCGCCTATCGGGCGGGCGATAAAGCCGACTGACCAGGTGGCAAAGCTCGAGAGCAGCGCCATAGCGGGTGTCGCTTCCGGAAAAAAGATGTCGCCAAAGATGATACCTGCCGCCAGGCCATACAGCGCAAAGTCGGCATACTCCATTGCCGTACCGAGCCAGCAGGAGAAGGTTGCGCGCCAGAAATCTTTGCGGCCAGCGGGAGTTTGCAGCCGTTCATCAGCTGCGGTGAGGTGGGGTGAGTGCTGTACAGTGGGATGATGTTCCGTCATAACCCTTTCTCTTAGTGAAGTGAAAACAGTAAACGCCCTTCCATGGGTCTGTTCCCTTGCTTAAGCAAGCAGAACGTCCCGGTGACGACGTTCGACAGGCAAATCCTGAAAGATCAGTAAGGAATTCCCTGGTGTTGGAATTCATCTCTCTGCTGCGTTTCGCCGGTGTTTAATTCACCGATCGTATTAGCACAGCAAATGTAACATGGTCATTTCAGGGCCGTAGCCGCGTCTGGCACCGTGAGTTATCACTGGGGAGACAGTCTATCTACGCGCGTAGATAAATCAAGCGGCAAAATGAAAATTAGTTAGATTATTTTGACTATCCTCCCTGATTAATACCAAAAAAATACGAGAATTCAGGTAATTGCATGCGTTTTAATTAAGCAAAAGCCGTATTAAAACGCAGCAACGGGTATCAGTAACTTATCAATAGCTGCACCGTGCCTGCTGACGCGCCGCCTTTATGCCACCTGCAGATGACAATGAAATGACAGCGGCTGCCTCAGCTCAGCGTAAAATAACTTAACGCCTCACAGCCTGTGCCCGCCTGCGGCGTGGCTATCACCTTTCGCTGCGCCAGATCGATAACGCTTAACGACCCCTCGCCTTCGTTGGCGATAAGCAGCGTGCGGTTATCTTCACTGAAACAGCCATCCCCTGGCCGGCACCCTACGCGCAGAGTACCTGAGGGATTAAGCAGATCGTCAAACAACGTAATCAGTGATTCATCATGCCCGATTGCAACCAGCCGTTCGCCACTGGCACTGAACCGCACAACCTGGCAGGGCTGCTGGTGCCCGGCCAGCGTAATGCGCTGCCGGACCCGGTGGCTCTGCCGATCGATCACGTAAAGCAGCGGTGCGTCGGCGGCGCTGGCGACCAGATAAGGATGTCTGGGCGAGGCAGCAATACCGGCTATCGGACCAGGCAACAGAATGTTATCAATGACGCGGCCTTCTGCCTCACATAAATCGATTACGGTAATGCTGGCGTCCTCTTCATTTTCCGTAAACAGCTTGCGTCCGCTGGGGGAGAGCGTCAGCCGGTGGGCGTTATGCGAAGGCAGCGGTATGGTTTTCTCTACGCGATCGGTGTGCGGATCGATGACCGCAACCGCCGCGCTGTTTTCACAGCAGAGATAGACTTTACCGTCGCGCCCCAGCTGTCCGCTGTGTGGCGACTGCAGTGGCGTAAGGTCGATAAAGCCGCTGATCCGGCGCTGACGCAGATCGATAACAGCGACTTTATGCCCGGGATAAGGATTAGCGCCGTGCACGCCGCTGCCATAGAGCGGGACATAGGCTTTTTCCAGTGCGGGCAGCATCAGCAGCTCGTGCGGGCGCGGCGGAAACGCATTCAGCTCCTGCTCAACAGCAAAGCTTTCCGGATGCAGAAACAGCACCCGGTTCCCCTGTTTATCAACGGCTATCAGACCGCGGGCAGATGACTGCATAATCACTCCTTAAACAGAATGCCTGACTAAAGCGTAGCTAAGCTGTATGACGAAGGTAAATTTCGCTCTGATACCAGACTAAAATCCAGCAGGGATAAACGTTCATTTCTCACCACAATTTTCACATTCCCGCACTTCAGGCTGCACGCAGAGAACGATCTTAGGATTAATCCTGGCGGGAAAAAATAAACTGTGAAATTCGTCACGCTGTTATTTTGTTAAATTTTTATTGTTAACGGCAGCTTCATTTTCCGCTTTATCTGAAAGAGAAAAAAAGGATTAGCGCAATCGCGAAGAATGTTTTATTAAGCTCATTGTAATACTTTTACACACAGCCCCCGTAAGGAAACATAAGAGCGCCTAAGGCGCCAGCATCAGGGACTCCTTGCCCATAATCACAATAATCAGGTGCATCATGTCAAAAAAACGTCTTCAGCCGGCGCGCGCGCTCTGGCACAACTGGAAAAGAATAGCGTTTACCGGTCAGTCATTACTGCAGAAAAAACAGCATAATGCGCTCTGCGCGCCGGAGTATGATCCCAGCGAAGAGGACAATATCGTGTTACTTTCTGGTGAGAAGACGTTGCCAGAGATCCCGAAAAAAGTATGGCTGTACTGGGATACAGAATATTTACCAAAATCGTTACAGGCGAATATTGCTAAAATACGCCGCGATAATCCTGACCACAGCGTTCACCTGTTAAATAAATATTCTGTAAAAGAAGTCCTGCCCGATTTTATATTTACCTCAGCGCAATTAACGGCGCAGCAGAAAAGCGAAGTGATCAGGCTTGAGCTGTTATTACGCTACGGCGGCATCGCTATCGACTGCGCTGCGCTGCTGTTTGAAGATCTGAGCTGGGTACACAGCGCCCATCAGGAACGTCCGATGGATGTGATCGGCTATTATTGCGAACGCTCAACGCTGAATTATCTCGCGCCTGTTATTGAGAACTGGTTTCTTGCTGCTGCGCCAAATAATCCTTTTATTCGCGAATGGCAGAAGCAGTATGCGCCCATCAAGCATCAGGGTGAGCAGAGCTTCTTTAACGAAATGCGCAAGCGTGATGACTTTTCGCTGCTGACGCAGAGAATCGCTGAACCGGCACAGCAGCCGGGTGCGCTGGCGCAGCAGGCGGCCATGCGTGAATATCGCCGCGTTAATCTCTTTCTGCGTAAATGCGAAGCCAGCGCCTTTTACTATCAGCGCCTGAACAACTGGAAAAGCGACGCCTTTACGCATGCCATTCTGTTTCATCAGCGCCCGCATACGCCGCCGCCGGTTATTAAGCTGGATGGTCACGCACAGCTGCATCTCGACTTTAATCTGCGTCTGGGAAACTACAACCGCAGCAGCCTGCTGGGCGCAATGATGCAGCCTGCTGCACCGCTCAGCGTGGCGCTGCCCTCACCCGTTAACAAAGCGAGCGCGTAGCCAGTGAATGAAGGTCGTCACCGCACGCGGCACCTGTGCCGCGTAAGGGCGCACCACCCAGAGGCGGTCGGCAAAGGCGTCGACAGCCTGCCACGATGAGAGCACCGGCTGCAGCGCGCCGCTTTCCAGCGCTGCGCGGGCACTGAAATCGGGCAGCATGGCAATGCCTGCTCCCTGCAGCGCGGCGTCCCGAATCGACTCGCTGTTATTGGTGGCGAAATTTCCCTGAATTTTTACCGTCAGCGTTTCGCCGCCCTGATGCGACTGAAAGCGCCACTGCGGCGCATCGGGACCGCGCGGATACCACAGGCAGTTATGCTGAAGCAGCGCCTCCGGCGTCTGCGGCACGCCGTGCTGTGCCAGATAGGCGGGGGAAGCCACCAGCAGCGCGCGCGTGGCGCACAGAGGCAGCGCGACGTGCGTTTCCGGCAGCGACTGACTGTGGCGGATAGCGAGATCAAACCCTTCCCCGCCGAGTGACACCAGGCGGTCAGTCACATCCAGCTGCAGGCGCACCTGCGGATATTCGCGCAGAAAATCGCCGATAATCGGCACCAGCTGCTGCCGGGCAAACGCCACCGGCGCGCTGATGCGTACCTGCCCGCGTACCGGCCCCGCCTCATCGCGCACGCGATAAACGCTTTCCGCTATCCGGGTAAAGGGCTCACGCAGCTCGCCAGCCAGCTGCTCACCGGCTGACGTCAGCCGCACGCTGCGCGTGGTGCGCTGAACCAGAGCAACCCCGGTCAGCGCTTCCAGCTCTTTAATTTTCTGACTCACTGCCGCTTTACTGACATCCAGCCGCTCAGCGGCGCGGGTAAAACTGCCCTGCTCCGCCAGTACCGTCAGCCAGTAAAGATGTGTCCAGAGCGCTTCGGTTTTCATCGACTTACCCGCCATTGTTCAAAATAGTGAACAATCATTTTATCGCAGTCGCTTTTTCTTTGCGCGCGCAGCGGGCAGCATAGCCTCACTTAACGCGACTTTTACGCCACTACTGGGAGGGTTTACCGATGCCATTACTCACTTTCGATCTGATTCAGGGCCGCTCCGAAGCTGAAGTTCGTACGTTGCTGGATGCCGCCCATCGCGCTGTCCTGACGGCGTTCGGCGTGCCTGAGCGCGACCGCTATCAGATTGTTCATGAAAACAAAGCGTATCAGATGGTTTTCCAGGATACCGGACTGGGCTTTTCACGCACGGATAATCTGGTGATGGTGCGGGTCTACACCAGCCCGCGCAGTGAGGCGCAAAAAAGCAATTTTATGGCAGAACTGGCGCGCGAGCTGCGTGAAAGCTGCGGCGTGCAGGGCCACGATCTGATGATAAGTTTTATCACCAACAGCAAAGGTGACTGGAGCTTTGCGCACGGTGAAGCGCAGTATCTTACCGGTGCGTTATAAGCCACAGTCTGCCCGATACGCTACCGCCGCCGCGCTTATCATCACGCCTGGCGGCACGATTCCGAATGTACCGCACAAATCCCGCCGGACAGGTTGCAGCCTGGTGACAGCCAATATAGATTGACGCAAACCCCCTGAGAGGGCGCGCGGCCGCTGGCGCTGCGCTATTCATCTATCGTGAGGATTTGCCGTTGGCATTGCTTTCAATCGTGCTGTTTCTGACCGCCATCATCATTTACGCCTCTAAAGCCGGACGCAATACGTTCTGGTTCAGCCTGATGCTGCTGCTGCTGACGCTGTTTATTGTGCTGAATGCAACGCTGTTCGCCAGCAACTATTTTACCGGTGACGGCATCAATGATGCGGTGATCTACACGCTGACCAACAGCCTGACCGGCGCCGGCGTCAGTAAATATGTGGTGCCCGCTATCGGGCTGATTATTGTGCTGTTTCTGCTGTTCTGCTTTCTTTCATGGATTTTGCGCCGCCATAAACGTCCGCATCATCTCGGCTGGAGCCTGCTGGCGATCGCCTGCGCCGCCGGCTCGGTGCAGACCACGCCGGCGTTTCGTCAGGTTAAAGATCTGATTGCGTCGCACGCGCACGCGGGCGACTCCGATTTCGCCACCTGGTACATCACGCCGCAGAACCGTATTGAACAGCCCGCGCTCAACCTGGTCTATATCTACGGCGAGAGCCTGGAGCGCACCTATTTAAATCAGCAGGCTTTTCCCGACCTGGCGCCGGAGCTGAGCCGCGAGCAGGCGCAGAGCCTGGATTTCAGCAATACCGCGCAGCTGCCCGGCACCGACTATACCATTGCCGGCATGGTCGCCTCACAGTGCGGTATCCCGCTGTTTGCGCCTTTTGACGGTAACGCCTCAGCCGCGCTCTCCAGCTTCTATCCGCAGAGTCTCTGCCTCGGCGATATTCTCAAAAACAGCGGCTATGAGAACTGGTTTATTCAGGGCGCCGATCTGCGCTTTGCCGGCAAAGATACTTTTCTGCTTTCGCACGGCTTCGCCGCATCGAATCTCTATGGCGCGCAGGAGCTGAAAAGCCGCGTGGCCGATCCCGACTACCGCAACAACTGGGGCTTTTACGACGACACCGTGCTGGACGAGGTGTTTGAGAAGTATGCTGAACTGTCGCAGCAGAACAAACGCTTTGCCCTGTTTACCCTGACGGTGGATACCCATCATCCTGATGGCTTTATCTCCCGCAGCTGCCAGCGTAAAAGCTATCAGTATGAGGGCAAAATGAACCAGTCATTCAGCGCCGTCGCCTGTTCACAGGAGCATGTGGCGCGGCTGATTGAGCGTATTAAAGCTTCGCCGTGGTTTAAAAACACCGTTATTGTCGTCAGCTCCGATCATCTGGCGATGAACAATACCGCCCACCCCTATCTGACGAAGCTGCCGCGCCGCGATCTCTTTATGGTCATTCGCGGCGATCGGCCGCAGGCGGAGGTGCGCGATGCGCCACGCAGCACGCTGGATAACGGCGCCACGGTGCTTGAGATCCTCGGCGGTGACAAGGCGCTGGGACTTGGCCGCAGTTCACTCTCTACGCCGTCGCTCTCCACGCAGTTTGACGACATGGCGAAAAAGGTCAGCAGCTGGAAAGCTGATATTGTGCAGCTGTGGAATTTTCCGGCCAGCATGAAAGAGTTCACCATCGACCAGCAGAAGAATACCTTTACCTTCTCCGGCGCCACGTTCCGCCTGCCGATCCTGTTCCGGCTGGGCAATAAGCAGGTTGAACCGCTGCCGGAGGGAGAGTATGCCGCGCCGCTGCGCTATCAGCTGGCCGATTTTGCCGCGAACGACAAATTTGTCTGGGCCGACCGCTGCTTCAAAATGGCGCGACTCTGGAAGCCGGAGCTGGCGCTCTCCACCGATCTCTGCCTGGCGATGGGCCAGATGGGTGGCCAGCCCAGCGTGGTGCGTATCGATCAGCCGCTCTGGCACGGCAAAACGCACTTTCCGCCGCTGCGCGTCAGCCCGGAAACCTGGCGGCTCAACCAGCAGCAGATCCGCATTGAGGATAATGACATTCGCTACGATGCCGACAGCTTTGTGCTGAACGTGCCGGGCGCTCCGCACAGCATCCGGCGCTTTAGCGGCATCTCGCGCCCGGAGAGCTGGGGGCGCTGGTCCAATGCCAATCTGGCTCCGGAGGTGAATATTGAGTATGCCGAACCGCTGCCGTCGCGGTTCGATCTGGTGATCACCGCGCGCGCGTTTGGTGCCAATGCGCAGCAGCCGATTCCGGTACGCGTAGGCAGCGAGGAGCAGGTTCTGCGGCTGGACGATAGCTTCTCCACCACCACGCTGCACTTCAGCAATCGCGACGGCAGCCATAATCTGGTGATTGTGCCACCGGCGCCGCAGCTGTCGAATCAGGACAATATTGTCGGTCAGGCGCCGCGCAAGCTCGGCATTGGCATGGCGGAGATCCGCATCGTGCCGCGCCCCTGATCGCGGACTCAGACGCGCGGGCGCGGCTGCCGGTCAGGCAGTGCAGTACCCGTCGGCTGGCCAAACTCATTAACGGTCGGGGCCATCTTTCCTGCCTCTGAAATAAAACAGGCGGACCCGGTGGCCCGCCTGCTGGCGTTATCCTTTAAAGAAGATGTCGCCCGATTTGCCCATCACAATTTTGCCGCTGTCATCGGTGATCTGAATATAGTTGGCGTTGATGTAAGCCCAGTGTGCACCAGCCTGCGGAGCGGGCAGATGACGCGCCTGCCAGTCAGTGATGGTGTACTCTTTTTTGCGATACTCTTCCGGTACCACATCGCCGACCTTATGCTCTTTGTAGTCGATAATAATGGTGTGCAGATTGTAGTTGTTGGCGGCGGAAGGCTGCTCGCCGGTGCCGTTGTTAGACGGGCGAACCGGCACGTCATCGCCTGATGCAGCAGGTGCCTGAGCGGCTGGCGCATCGGCGTCTGGCACCGGCGCGGCATCAGGGGCCTGCACATCCGGCTGCTGTACCTGAGGCGGCATCGGCACGCTATCGGTCTGCTCATCCGCTGCCAGTGCAGCTGGCGTCAGGCTGAGCGCGCCCAGAAACAGGCCGGCAGATAAAAGGGTTACGTGTGTCCTGCGCATTGGTGATTCCCACTCTGATGAATAGTCTGATGTCCATTTACTGACAAGCGCACCGGGCCAATGGTTCCCGCTGCCGTGCGGCGCTCGTCGCGTCATGCCACAGCATACCTCAGCCTGGCCCGATTCAGGCGCGCTAAAATTGCAAATAATCGTGATAATGCCGCTATAATCGCGCCATGAGATGCGGGCCAGGCCCGTACAGAATATTACGTGCAGGAGAGAACTGATGAATCAGGGGCCGTTAACGGAAAAAGAGCTGAACTGGCTGGATGAGATGCTGGAGAAGTATGGCAATGCGCACTCCGTGGTGGATACGGCCGAGCTTGATGGGATGCTGACCGCCCTGCTCTCCGGCCCGAATGATATTGAACCCAGCGAGTGGCTGGTGGCGATGTGGGGCGGCCAGAAGCATATCCCTGAATGGGCTAATGAGCGCGAGATGGATCGCTTTATGACCCTGACCTTCCAGCACCTCAATGATATTGCTGAACGTCTGGCTGAGTTTCCGGAGCAGTTTGACCCGCTGTTTGGCCTGCAGGAGATGGAGGGCCAGGAGTTTACCGTGGTCGAAGACTGGTGTTACGGCTATATGCGCGGCGTCGCGCTGGACGCCGACTGGTCACAGCTGCCTGAATCGCTGCAGCCGCAGCTGCAGGCGATTGCCCTCCACGGCAGCGAAGAGCAGCGTGAAGCGCGCGAGGCGCTCGATCCGGACGCGTTCGAAGCGAGCATGGAGGCGATCCGCCCGGCGGCGCTGGAACTGCACGAATACTGGCAGGCCGAGCGCATGGCCCAGCCCGATCCCGAGCCACAGCTGCCGTTCTTTGCCGGTGACAAAACCGGACGCAACGATCCCTGCCCGTGCGGCAGCGGCAAAAAATATAAGCAGTGCTGCCTGAATAAATAACCTGCGTTGGGTCGCATAATATCGCGCCTAATCCAACCCGGGTCGCATAAATGCGACCCCTGCGGGTATCGCGCTCAATCCACCCCGGGCCGCATTAATGCGGCCCCTACGGGTATCGCGCTCCATTTTATCTCGGGTCGCATAAATGCGACCCCTACATTGGTATCCGTAGGGGCGCCATTCATGGCGCCCTGGCCACATCGCGCACCTGCTCCCTACAAACGCTGCCACAGGGGCGCCATTTATGGCGCCCTGGTACCGTGCGTTCTGCAATCAGGGAGCGGGTCTGACGTCGCTGACTAATACCGGCAACTGCCAGGCGCCGCCGGCGCGGATGGCGCGGCACATGCCGGTGGTAGCATCGCTGCTCTGTACAAAATTGCGGCCATCCCAGACCCATGCGGCGGTACTCCAGCAGTCGCCAATGCCGCGGCCTTTCTGCGCTTCGCTAATTACCCCGGCGTGATAATCGGAACCGGAGTCGGTGATCAGCTGCGGTGAACCCTGCAGCGCGCGATCCATCAGCCAGTAGCCATACCCTTCGTTATAAGCGCCGCGCCAGCAGAGGGCGGCGATCAGTACGTGGTCCGCATCCACAGCAGTCAGCGTCGGCGGCTCTGCGCCCTCTTCCGGCTGATCGTCCGCCGGCGCAAGATTATCGCAGCTGTCATCATCCGTCAGCGTAGCGATAAGCGCCGGCTTGATCCGCGCCAGCTCCTGCGGCGTCAGCGGACGCGGCCTGGCCTCAACGGTTCTGGCCTGAATAATCACCGGCATGGGTACGGCGGGCGGCACGCTGCTTTCCGGTTTGCTGCCTTTACGCACCAGCGCACCCGGCGTGCCGATGCGCCCCTGCGCCTCATCCATTTTCAGCAGCACGGCAAAGGCACCGTTGGCAGAGAGATCAAACGGCTCGACACCGCCACGGAACTCCACGCTGCCGCTGCCTTTGATGGCAGTGATAATCGACCGGGTCTGCGCATCGGTCAGCGTCCACTCATCGTTATCAGCCTTTGCCAGTTCACCCAGCGGGCGATCGTCGATCCAGAGCGTCAGCGTATCGACCTGCTTTGAGTCATCATCGCCGGTATCCGCCAGCACCACCCGGCCATGCGTCGCCGTATCCGGCCCGCCCGCCCGCGTCAGCAGCACCGATCCCCCTGCGCCCTCTTCCGCGCTATAGCCTGCCGCACGACAGGTCAGCGTGTTATCGCACGCCAGCTCCCACTCTTTGTGAGCAAACGAGACGCCCTCTTCAGCTATCGCCGGTAACATCAGGGCGTTAAGCAGAGGGAGCGCCAGCAGCAACCGTATCTTCATGCCATGTTTTCCATCAGAATAAAGCAGCAGTGTGAGGATTTTTTGCAGGCAGGAGAAGTGAATTTTTACAGCGGCAGAGGCGCACGGATCTCTGCCGCTCAGCGCTTAGCGGCTCAGTTCCGCCTGCGCGTCAGCCAGCTCTTCACGCGCCTCAGTGAGTTTGCGCTGCTGTTTTTCAATCTTATCGCGGCGGCCGCTGGCCTGCGCTTTCTGCAGATCCGCTTCGCGCTCAGACACTTTCTGCTGCTTCTCCGTTACTTTCTCCTGACGCTCCTGCAGCAGAGCCGCATCAGTGCAGTGCTGCTGATTTTCGCGCAGCGCTTTCTCCAGCCCGTTAATGCGCGCTTTATTGCCATATTCGCGCGCCATCTCCAGCTCCTGCTGGATCGACTGCTGTTTCTGCTGACAGCCGCCGGCAGCCTGCGCGGCGGTGGCAGAGAGCGCTGCTGCCAGGGTAATCAATGCAATCGCTGTTCTTTTCATGGTTTCATCCTGAAGGTAGAGTAAAGCGCTTATTATACGGCGGGTTCTTAACAGATTCTTAAAAGCGCAGCGCGGCAAAGAGAAAATGCGGCTTTTTTTGATCCGGATCAGGTTTGTGGCTTTCTGTAGGGGGGGGTGGATGGGGTATCCGGGGAGTAGCGGTATGTTGCTGTTGGCAGCTGAGCATTGTTATTCGATTGTGTACAACTAGAGCATGGGGATATTGGGTTTTAGACATAAAATAAGCCGCTCATGAGTGACTTAGCTGTAACCTTTGCAAGGCCGGACTCGAATTTCACATCTAATAGACTGATATCAATGTTTTTTAGAAACAGGGTTAAATAGTTATACCCGCACTTGTACCCACACGTTATAATCCGTATAAAAAATAGACATTCCGAGTGGGTATAAAGCCATAGCAGTAGAACACTGTTATGGCTGTCGAAGCAAGACTCAGGCAGGCAGGAACGTTTTCTTCAGAGGCACCAAAAGTTTAGTCTCGATATCAACTTGTTCGTTGTTCTCAATAAGCGCACGGACGAGATCATCAAGCGTCCAAAGCGTTAGTGGTATCGTCGAACGGTCGGCTTCATATCGAGCATCTTTTGTAAAACCACCGGTACTGACATAAAGCCCGCGATCGTCTTTATGGCGACCTCCGATAAAGCTGCGGATCTGTTGGCTTCCCATTTGCTCCCTGCGATGTTTTACCTCAACGATAATACGTGGATTTTCAAAACCGAATCCATCAGGTGAAGCAATGATATCTTTACCCCGATCGGCTCCCGCAGGTGACACCTGCGTTTTATAACCCATACTGCGTAAAACTCCGGCAACCAGATTTTGCATCTCGTCCCAGTCAAGAGAATTGATACGATCTTTGATGCTCTTAAACGCCAGCATCTCATCGTGTGAGAACCATGCTATTCCCCCCCTCATAACACCTCTAAACCATTCAATAGCGCGGTGTCTGTCAGTCTTGCTGGGACGGTTAAGCCTGCGAATTGTCTGACAGGAGCCAATACTATTCTTTCCAAACCTTTTATTAATTGAGAAAATAACGCTCTGGCTCCCTCGGGATAAGAATGATTACCGACAAAGAAAACTGAGATTTATGCTGGCAGAGCTGGTGTCTGTACCACTGTTTTTTCCTGGCACTGCGTTTTATGTAAAAATGAATGTGATTGGAGAAAAATACTGCCTGACCTGTGGTGTTGTGACCCCAGTTTCTATTTAAAACAGTTTCCTGCAAAAAACTGCTCGTAACCACCTGATATATTATTCCCGCATAAATGATAAACACTACTGATCAAACCTGGCTGGGTAAGGATCTTCTTTATTTTTATCCTTACAAGGATGCCGTAGCCATTTTTGCCAACCTTGAGGATCCTCCTGAATATCAATTTCGCTGTCAAAATCCTCCAGCTCGCAACTATCTAACTTCTCTTCAACTCTGTGTTTATGGCGTATAAATGATGCCAGCTGATCCTGGTCGAAGGTACCTGCAAGGTAGGGATAATTGATAATCATCTCAGCCGCCCCCTGGACTTGAAGCATTGTATTGATACAACCAAAGAGGCGATCAACCCGTCCATTCCTCTGCTCGTTATCACCAGGAGTCCAGGCGATGCCATAATGATGAACTTGATGGCATTGAAGATGAAGATTCACGCCTTCCTGCAACACAGAGGTTGCTACCAGCACATTAGGGAAGAAAGGTGAATTAAATCCACGAATCAAACGTTCGCGATTTTTTGACTGCCCGCTGGCATACCAACCTGGGCTACTCAAGCTAGTAAACTCGCGCCAAGTATATTGAGTATTATCTAGTTTCTGGCCAACAATTTTCACACATAGCGTTTCGAAAGTTTCAATGGCAGCCACAAAATAACGTAGCATCAGTGATCCATTCAATTTTGGGGTGACCCATTCTACAAAATGCTGATATCGCTGCTGGACCTCACCTGTTTGAGGTCGACGGTTGAACTCTGTAAACCAGCAATAGAGCTCAATGATCACAGGGCTGGCAAACAGGTAACCCGTGCGAAGATAGTTGGCAAAGTTCTCAATAATTGCCATACCGTTAGACTGGTCACGCCACTTAATCAATTGCTCTTTTGCTGGCCGCGGCAGCTCATGAAACATCAATCCCCAGGCTGTGGGCAAAGCAGTGATATATTTGATTTTCTGAGCTGTTGTCGACTGCTGCAGCCGGGCATCTCTCGCGGCATCACCATAGCTGTCACGTTGACGTTCACCAGACTCTTTGCGGTAATGATAATGATAGGTCCCGGTCGTACCATCCAATGCAGGCTCAAGAAATAATGAAAAGAGGCTTTCAGGGCGACGGAAACGCAAACTAACGTTGGCGCAGTCGGTACTGCGCAGGCCCGTTTTCTTCATAACAAATAGCTCGGCAATTTTACTTGAAAGCTTTAGCTCGTTATCCGTTTCAGGCTCATCTGTCTCCCCGTCCTCCAGCATATGCTCATCAAAATCGGACTTTTCATTGGATTTTTCCGATAAAAGCTTAACAAAAATATCTCGGGACCAACCCGACTCTCGCCATTCTGCCAGCGCCTTTGCAGGTAGCTGCCAGACATTCATCAATCGCTCAGCCATTATTTCATCATAACGTGCGTTGATGCGCTGAGTAATTTCGCGCACAGATGGTATTCGACGAACAAAAACCAAATGCTTACTACAATGTAGCGGCTGAGACTGCTTGAACGGATCACTGGTAAAGCAGGCCTCTACCAGAGTGTCGTATTTGGGATGATCTGGAAAGCGGTTATAGATATCGTGAAACTGCCGGGTCAAGCTATTGAGCAGAGCAGAATCCGGCGCGTGGTTGAAGTCATTATGGATTTGCCCCTCTTCATCACTACTATTATCCCGCTCACTTGCGGTACTGCCCGTTGATTCAAACCCTTCAAGATAGCCATATAGCATGCGCCTGCCGCCACCTGCCTTTTTCTCTTTGTCCAGTTGAACCACGAGTTGTTTCTGATATAGAGCAAAAAACAACTCGGCATCCATCTTATTAGTAAAACTGGAAATGCTAGCGCGCTCATGACGATATTCATATTTGCTGTGGCTGCTCTCTCTTCCCTGCATTTTGCGCAGTCTGCGGATGGCAAAATCATTCATCAGCGCACGGACATCATCCTCTGCATAACGTTTTGGCATATCACTGAAGTAGCTAAATATGTCATAAAGATTTCGCGATGCTGAGTGATTAGGGGTTGCCGTCAACAGCAGTACATTGCTCCCCAGCCGGTCCCGCGCATCACCAAAGAAGGCCTGAGCGGCGGCGGCACGCTGTGATCCGCTTCGGTTACGAAAGTAATGAGCCTCATCGATTATAATTAAGTCAAAACCTCCTTTTCCAAGAGCTTGCTTAATTTGCTGACGATATAACACGCCATAAGACGCGGCAGCATTTAAAGCATCTTTTTTTTCATCTGGAGGGACCAGACCGCTTAGTGAATGGATAGTAGTAAGGTAAAAATGGTGAGATTTTTTCTCCACTGCGGCCGCGAGCTCCGCCAGTCTGCCATGAATTTGTGGGGCATATTTTGTCTTGCCCTCTAAAGAGGTAAAGACATTATGTTCAGCCCGATAGTGTATCTCTGTGAAAATGCTAAATTCTCTCTCCCAATTATCACAGAGCGTCCTGTTAGGTGCCATAACCAGAATGCGTGCATCAGGTTTTATCTGCCATAACAACAACATTACTCCCATCGCCTGATAAGTTTTCCCCATGCCGACTTCATCAGCAAGGAGTGCCAATCGTTGTTTATTCAGCAAATTCCACAACCCAGCCACACCCTCAGCCTGCTTCGCCGCCATGCTGGACGCACCAGATTGATACTGCCAGTGCATATCAGTCGCATCGAAATTCATCACGGCTGAAACTTCAACCGGGGTAATGATCTGTTTTAACTTATTCACCATAACTACAGTCTTCCCTGATAGCTGCGAGATAACGCAGGCTAGCTGCATCGCTAGTTAGAGGTGGAATTACAACCTGTAGAGACTCCCACAAGTGCACAGCCACAGATATGGCTTCAGCCCCTTGTTTGTGACGGATGCTTTTAACACGCTTTCTTGCCAGAGCGGCCAGAGTGTTAACTTCTTGGGCCAGAAACCAGTTAAATACTGGCTGAGTCGGTTGATTTATACGCTCCCTCGCTATTTCAGCCAATTCCTGTAAGCAACCTGGTTCACTGAACAAACGACAATACAGCTGAGTGCCATCGTCCGCGTCTGCTAGCCAGTTGCGCCGTTGTTGGATAGCCTGAAAGAGGCGGAAATAGCTAGTGGCATCTAAATTCATGGCTTGCGCCATCCCCTCACTTTGCTCTTCATCCTGCGCTCCAGCACAGCGCAGCATAAGGCGATCACTCAATGCGGGATCCACTGAATTCAGATAGCTGTTAAGTAAGTCATCTAGCGACTTAAAGCTCAACGCACGCCGGTGTTCAATACCGCTTTCAACGATCATGCCCTGCCAGTCGGTTATTCCAGTTCTACGAAGGGTATAAAAAGGGTTATCCAATACGGCATTGCTTTTTAATACCGTCAATTGCCGGGGCGATTTCAGACCTATACCGGTAGCTTTCCATACCAATTCATTTGCCCCGTTGATACCGGGCAATATCAGTTGATAACCTGACGCAGGCTTACCACCGAACCATTGCCCGGAAATCTGATACTCACATCGAGTCCAGTCAAAAATAACGCTCAGATCGAAAGGTTGAAGTTCATCAGGCTCCAGCGCCTCTTCCTCCAACAATGCTTCACTGGCGAAATTCTCTTCATTAACATCATCCCATTCTTTGCCGCAAATCGTGATGTTACGAGAGACCGGATGCACAATTCCCGCTTCTACATTCCAGTTTGCCTCAGGTAAGCTGCTGCAACCCGGGTTGGTGAAATTCCAGGACCCCACGGCAAGTTGCGTACCGGTATTGCTTTTCGCCAGCCAGAGCTTGGCGTGGGTCATCAATGCCCTATCGTCCTTGGGCACTGGAGAGCGATACACGGTAAGCTTTTTATTTGTAATCATTGCCTGAATACTGTCACTCCATCGAGTGCGGATATAACGTCCCTCAACCAAATCCGGAACCAGTTCTACGAGCACTTCATGCCCAATATTGTCGATAAACCCTGCTAAATCCTCAGCAAGATAAGGCGACCAAACACTGAGTGTATGAATCTCACCGCCGTTTTTTAATGCATCTAGCAGTGTGCAACCAGCCAGACTGTGAATAAATGACCAATCAGGATCATCACCGAGAAACTTGCGACGGGTTGGGAAAAATTCTTCATCATTCAGACTGTTATCAATTGTGGTAAAAAATCGTTTTACCTGCTGGTATTGGGCATTACTTGCAACACAACGAAAATCCACAGTTTCTTGATTTCGCCCCCACCCACTAAGCGTAAGGTTGGCACTGCCCGCACCCACAATAATCTTTCTGTAGTGATCTTCGAGATAAAATACTTTTGGGTGAAACAGCCCGCGCTCTTTATCCAGATAAGACTCTTCGCTTTGAGCCAGCTTACGCACCGACACCGGATATACCGCAATGGAGGTACGTTTCGGCTTTTCTTTCGCAATCATGCGCGGATCGCAGTAGATGCGGAAATCAATACCACTCTCATTCAACGCACGCTGCAGACCTTCGTAATCCATACGACTAACGGGCGGGTCCATACCCAACACAGCAGGAAGTACCCACGTTTCAACAAAAGAGATATCCAGATTAAAGGTGGTGAGCCAGACACGTTTCAACATACCCATATCAGCAATTTGCTTTTTGAAGACATCTAACAGCTTCATGCAGAATGCCCCCATAAACCGTTCAGCAAATGTCTGAACTGTGGTAGATAATAACGGTTTACCCAGTCGCTATTCTGACGATCTTCGCGTAGCGAACATGGTGGTACCTGCAGCAAAATATCATCACCTTCAAGCAGGAGCCACGGGAACTGCCCCCTTGACTCCATTATCTTGTGATGATAATCCAGCAAGCCTCGAACCTGATCTTCCAGCGACGGCATACAGGCCAGTGCTAATAGTTGCTGAAAACGTCTGGCGGGCGTACCGGAAAGCGAGGAAAGGAGCACATCATTTTCCAGAAGCTGAGCCGCCTTTTGTGGCAGATCAAGTTCCGTAAGACCGCGCGACTGCCAGAATTGACGAAATTCTGCCAAAGTCTGACTACTCTGTCGGCGTAAGCCTGAAAACATCAGGTCGATCAGGGATAAAAATGGCTCTGCCTGACTGATATGTTGTAACGCCCTGAGGTCACTTTCATTCATTTCAGGCATACTTTTCGCCTGATGCATGGCACGTTTGAAAACTTCAGCATCTGTAAGCTCTAACTCGTCCAAACGTTCCTGCTTGAGTACCCGATAAATAGCACCCGCTGCATATTTATCTAACCCCGTTCTTTGTAGCCAGAATATTCGCGAATAATCCCCGACCATTTTCGGGTCGCGGAATGACTTTACATACGCCTTTTTTAGGCCGACAGGAATATCTTCGAAAAATGGGTTGAGGTCGCGCTTATGTGAGGCCTGCATTTTCAATTGCATGTAAGTCAATGCCGCTGCATGTAATTTTTTCAGCTCTGGTACATTCCGAATAAATGCCTCTGCTGCCTGCCACACTGGCTTGCTTTCCGGCAGATCATAGCGATAATCAGTAGAGAAAAAATGCATTTTCATCATTGGCGATTTATAGCGCCCATTGGTACCAAGAGCGATCTGATTAGTCAGTAACTCACTACTTTTCTCATGACCAAAAAGTATCTGAGGATTTTTATTTGCAGCGTTCCATTTAGATCTGGCTTTATTAATACCCTGCACACCAGTGAGAGTGACACCTCTTTTTTCAGCCGCCAGCATGGAGTAGATATAAATATTTTCCAAATGGATCAGACAGGCAACTCTAAACTCATGTAATTGCTTTTTGGGATACAGACCTTTCATCACGCCTGAAGTTTGCAGCTTTTCATCGACCAGTATCTGGCGCAATACGCTGTGATGCAGCAGATTCAGCGTATATTGCCGTACATCATTTGCGATAGAAGTAATACGGCTATGAAAGATGTCCTGCCCCCAGGACGACCAGATGACTAATTGCCCAAGCGGATCCACATTCAACTCACCCGTTAGCGAGTCATCGTATTCAGTCAGAAATTTCTCGATGTACATTTCGTTGCGTCAGTCGCTTATGCCCACAGGGCTAACAACACGCAATCAGTGCACTGCGAAAGCCCTTCCATGTTCCACTTTCTTTCCTGGCACTTACCAAATCAGCAAATCAGTGGCCGATATTGATGAGTGCTAAAATGCAGATAACCAGAAGCTGTAGCTTCTGGTTATCTGGCTGGATTACTCGCTTTCAGGCTCCAGTAAGAAACTAGGTTTACCGTAAGATGAAACAAACAGTCCTTTTACCGCGCGGGTTGCAGCCACATGGAGCAGCGCACGTTCATTAAATAATGCATCACGTTGTTCAACAGGATCGTCAGATGCTATGGCTTTTACTTCCGGTACAACGCCATCGTTGATACCCGCAAGGAACATATACTGGAACTCTAGCCCTTTAATGCGGTGCATTGTTGCAATGCGAACACCGGCCCGTTGATCACTGTCGCCACTATCATTCCCTAAATTAAAAGTTTCAATTCCCGCTTCATTCAGAGCTGACACATAGCGCTCATTCGTATGCCTCGTGCGGGAAGTAATGCAGATATCCTGGGAACGGACATCATTGGCTAACAGCGCCTGAATTTGCTTGATAATCGTCTCAGCCTCTTCCTTAAAATCTGAAGCATTAGTAATCATGGGTTTTTCACCATGAAGCAATGATAAATAATCGTTGCAGGAATCAGTTTCACCATCCAGGTTGTCAACCTTAACGCCGGTTAATAACCCGACGGCAAACTGTCGCGTCTCTTCTGTAGTCCGGTAGTTAATTTTCAGTTTTTTACTACGACGCCCACGAACATTAATCCCACACTGACCGAGCACGACTTTATTGCGGTAAATACGCTGATGTCCATCACCCACGATAAAGAGATCGTTAGGAGACTCTGGAACCAGGCTACGAATAAGGGTAAAGGCCGGTGCGCCTATATCCTGAGCTTCATCGACTACGATACTGCTATAAGGCAATTGCACCTGCTTTTCTTTAAACAGAATGATAGCCTCATGCATGGCATCACCCATCTCTCGCAGTTTGGCTCGCGCCATTTGTGCCCGGTACTCTTCGAACACAGGCCAGATTTTCGCACGCTGAATACGGGATAACGCCGTGCCACGACCAATACGACTCACCTTCAGATATTCTTCACGGCTGTAAACCGCATTCGGCTGAACAACACGTTGCCACTCTTCAGAATAAAAGTTATCCGGTAATCCCAATTCAGCAGGAACTTGCTGCAAGGCATAGTTCCAGCATTTACGTCGCCCTTCATCGCTGTCATAGACCACGCGGAAATCATATCCATGGCGTTTAAGCTGCTCGCTCATCCAGGCATCAATGTTAACAACTTCAATACGCGCCATCTCCTCACGGCTACACAAACGCTGGAGGTTGGCGCGAATATCCGCTGCCAGGTTACGGGTGAAGGTTGTGAACAGAACTTTTTTACCGGGTTTATCGGCCAGGCGTTGGGATAACCAACGTGCACGATGCATCGCAACAACTGTTTTACCCGTGCCTGCACCACCTAACACTCGCACCGGACCATTTGCCGGAGACTCCACCAGTTTTCGCTGGCTCGGGTGCAGGAATACACGCCATTTTTCCAGTGGCGCATTGAGCATTTGCAGTAGCTCCTGTTCATTTTCAACGACATGGAAACGACGTTTACTTCTCTCAATTGCCTCAATAAAGTCGTTGGTATCAACAGGCTCATCACGGTGATCGTTAAACTCCTCCAGCACTTCCTGGTAATCCAGACCTTCTGCCAGCCAGTGTAGGGGCTCCCAGGCTTCTGCAGGCATCACGCTTTCCAGCTGATTCAGCCCTGTGGTATCCACAAGAGCCATCACCTGCTCAATAAACACAGGAGGAACACCCAGCGCGAGGATCTGCTCTGCCGTATACGCAGCAAAGAGTTTGGGTTTATCAACAACAGTCGGCTCGGGGGTAGGTTTGATATAGCTGGTATCAATCACCTGAATCGCACCGGTTACCGGGTGAATCGCACATTCGTGTCGCCGCGCCCAGTCGTAGGCTTCGTCGTGCTTATCCACCCACATCAGCATATACAGAGCACCCTGCTCAGGTTTCAGGACGATCCCCCGGTAGGTTTGGTCTATACGCACGGAATGCACATTATTGCTGCGTGCATCGTGGATCTTTTCGTAGTTCAGCCCATTACTCGTCGGATCCTGGCGGAACTTAGAGATGAATTCCTGGACCTTTTTTTGCTGCGCTTTAGGAATCCGCGCAAAAGCCCCCAGAAAACCATCAGAAAGTGCCACCTTTGGCGTTGGAATCGTCATTTGTCACCTCCGGACAGATGCTGCAATGTATTTTCGTCAATTGGCCCGAATGCAACGTGCCAACCCTTACTTGCGAATAAAGCAGTAAACTCCTGATTATCAATAATCAAGGCTTGCTTTTGTAATGGCCAGGCGAGATCGGCTTCTGCAATAATTTCGCCATCGTCATCCTGCAATTCATATCCAACCGTCGGTGCCGGTAGTGATAACGACTGAAGCAAAGCGATTTCTTCTGCGCCCAATAAGCCAAACTCAAGTATTTCTGCCCAGCTCTCGTCAGGCTGAATATCCACTACAACCGAAGTCTGCATTTTTACCGTTTCAGCCTCCTGCGGTAAATGAACCGCTTTACGGCTGGTAAATGTCATATCTGGCAGGAACTGCAGTAAATTCACCATCCACCAGAAACCGTTAAATCCGGCTTCATAGCCATCATCCTGGGAATAACGATCGTCAAAGCAAATATGCAGCCTCAACCAATTTCGCATTTGTTCAATGCTTGTCGTTGATTTAATGGCTTGTTGCGGTACAACAGCTGCCAGCTCAATGAACTGTTGTGATGAACTACAGCTATCCAGTAAACCACCAAATACAAAAGGTTCATCAGGCAAAAGTGCATTCAACCGATAAGCGGGAGCGTTCTCCTGCATTTCATAGGCGTACTTTTGTTTGGCTCCAGTATCCTGCGACTTTTTAGGATCCAGCCACACCCAGGCAAAGGCAGCGGCCATTTTCTGCCATAGCATAGTTTTATTACCGGGATCAGAGAGATAATCGAGTAGCAGTGCAAAACTGTTTCTCTCCCGGAATGAACCTTCAAGCGTAGCAAAGTTTGTATCATGGAACAGGTTATAAAACTTAGGCTGTTTCATATCCGGGTTATGACCAAGCCCCATAACATTCTGTACATGTTTAATACCTTGTTCTTGAAGGTCTGCCCAGGTCACTGTCCATACCCAAAAATTACCGCTGTCTTTAATCGCCTGCCGTTTTTGGACATCATCCGACACGCTATCTTTATGAAAAGCAAAACCATCCAGGAAAATTGCTACCGGTTTTATCTTTTCTGACTGCATCAGAGGATAGAGCACATAATCTGGTCGACTAAGGATGCCTACTCCTTCTTTAACCCCTAAATCAACCTGTGCTTTGAGATGCCAGCTCATCGCCGGTTCTGTACGGGTATTAATAATCCAGCCTGCATTCTGATGGGCATAACTCCGGCTCACGAGAAGATTTTTGTTATCCTGCAGGCAGTGAATGAACCGTTTTTCCAGTTCACTCCCCATCATGGCATCAAGCGAAATGTTTTTGATGGAATCAATAACGCGTATAGCAGCACTGGCCTTCAGGATTTTCGCCAGTAAGAGACGCGCCTGATCTCTTGATACATACTTCATACGCCCGCGGTCACGGTAAGCGTAAACACAGCGATAGCAGCCGTCTTTATGCGTATCATGGTTGCAGCTGCATTCCACTAGCGCCTTGTAGGCCAGCTCAAGTAATTTCAGAAGGTTGTCAGGTGTACGCATCAATTCTTTGAGTGAGCCGGTTCCCCCTGGTACGGTGTCGTAAATCACCAGATACTGACGCCAGGATTCGCCCTCATTTTCCGGCTCGCGATACACCACGCCTTTCAGATGATCCACGTTACCTTTGAAGTAATGTTTAAGCCCAAGCTGAATGGCTGCCCCCAGGGAGGCTTCCACCACGCGATCGTTGCTGTAGCTGGTCACTGGCAGCAGGATACGCAATGCCTCAGATTCCAGTTGGCGATAAAGGTAGAGATAATCTTCAAACTTCGCTTTTTCGGGTTCAGCGCGATATTTACAGCTCAGGTCATGACGTGGTTCATGATCTCGAGGGCGCTGCACCATGCCGCAGCCGAGGCAAACTTTAAACCCGGTGCGTTTCTTTGCCTCTCCTGCGATCATCAGCTCATTGGCATCATCCGCCATTTTGCCAAAGTTGATATCTCGCAGAGTCACTTTGCTCAAAAACTCAAAGCCAAACGGGATTTCTCCTTCATCAATAGCATAAGCGGCCGATACATCCTCTTTTTCGAAGCTGACCAGTAGCTGTCGCTGGAAGAATGCCGGTTCGCGACTATCGCTCTCATCACTGATCTGGCTGTCACGCGCGCTTGAGCGGGCATAAACCTGACGAAGCTTCAGTAATGTCGTTTTTTGCCCGGCATCAGCCCAACCTGGTGTGCCGCATTTTGGACAGTATTTATGCTGATCGCCGGTCTGATCGATATTCTCGCTGTAGTTACAGTGGCTGCAAATACGCCAGTTTTCAGGCTCAGACACTTTCAGATCAATCTGTTCGATTTCAACTTTATGCCCACCCGCATAGAAGTTATTCAACGGGGCAAGCTCAGCCAGCGCCGTTGAAGCCGGACGTTCGTATTCGTAGGTCGCGTTCTGATACTCACGCGTTTCCCCACTGTCCTTGCGCCGCCACAGCACAGAACGCAGCGTAATACCGGCCTCCGGGAAGGCATAGTTGGGAAGTAATCCTTCATCGGTGAGGAAATTAAGCGTTTGCTTGTTATTGATCTGGTTCACCAGCGTCATCAGCGCCTGACGTTCCGAAGTCAACTCGCGCATATCGCTGTCAAAGTTTTGATCGTGCGGATCGCTCTCCAGCTTATCGATACTACGCTTGAGCTTATCAATCCGGGAACGCAACGATTTGCGATCCTCCAACAGTAGTTTTAATGCTTGTTCGATACGTTGAACCAGAGAACGCTGCCCTGGTGCCCCTTGCAAATATGACAGGAGCTGTAGACGTGTGTCTTCCATAAGGTCAGGGAAGATGGACGAGAACTGCTGAGCAATATCCACATGATGCTGTTCGACGTAGCTCAGGAAGTTATAAGGGAACTCAGATTTGTTTCCAAACTCCAGCCCGTCCAGCATCTGTTTCACGTTTTTGCTGATAGCAGATGCCGGAACACCTGTTTTCACCCAGTTGTCCATGCAGAATGCAGCCAGCTGACGCTCCAAAATAGCCGTTGCGTTCAGGAACACACCTGGAGCCTGTACCTGCCCTTGCATCATTTCCAGAGGTTCTTCAAAGAAGAACTGATCGTGCGGGTTCCCCTCAGCCACCGTAATGTTAAGCGCATTGCCGTCTTTACGCCCGGCACGACCAATACGCTGTAAGTAATTAGCCTGCGTGGGTGGAACAGAACAGAGTAATACCGTAGAAAGGTCACCCACATCGATACCCATCTCCAGCGTCGGTGTTGCCGAGAGCAGGTTGATATTCCATGGCTGATTACCGCGGTAGAACGATTTTTCCGTAGCCTCACGATCTTCACGGCTTAGTAATCCGGTATGCTCTGCCCCCTGAACACGAGCGATGTCCATATTATCCCAGTGCCAGGTCACTGTATTTTCAGCTTCCTGATAGTGCCCCTCACAGCGCAGAGAAAGGCATGGCGCGTTTCGCCAGTGCCAGCCCTGATCGGCCGGAGCCCGAACAACCTCACGACAGCAAGTGCAGTTTAGCTGAACAACATCACGACTCACCACCAGCGCCGAAGGTACTAGCCCCCAAGCTTCTTTGCCTTTTGTGTCAAAGTCTTTTACCAACCCGGTCATTTTCAGTGTCGCAAACAGACGTCGTAAAACCGTCTCGGCCAGGCTGCTGATAAACAGATTATTGCCGTTGCTGAGCGTGCGGTTGATCCAATGCTGATACCAGCTGGGGTTGGATTTCGCACCAATCAGTCGATGGAAGCCATTTATTTTTTCAAACGAGGCATAGGCCGGTTTACGCGTTTTCGGACCAATAGACGGCATATAGCGCGAAGTTCGCTCCTTCTGCGTCATCATAAAGGTCTTACCCTCGCGCCGATAACTTTCGAACGCCGGATGCAGAACAGCTCCCGCCTGCCGCTGATGCCAAAGAACGCCAATCACCAGGTGTGCCACCTGCTCAACGCTGACTCCAACCATTTCATCACCCAGCTCCTCGACAAGCTGTTGGTGAAGCGCCGTTATCGCTGAATTGAAACGTGCAATATCAATTCCTGCAGCTGCGTAACCGGTGGCCTCCAGCGTACGTCCAATTCGTGCGCGTAGGGTAAATTCGCTGTATACCTCCCAGTCGAGACGAAGAGAAACCAGCTCCGGTAAATCGGAACTCTCTGCCAGCTGGCCTTCGTTCTTCAGCGTCTGGTAATCGTTTATCCACTGCATGTTGGGCGCGATGAAGCTCGCGGCAAAATGAGCATCATCCGGTGAACGTTCACGCGCCTGCTGGCAGACACGTGCCGCAAAGGCATCCAACGGTAACGTTTCTTTTTCACCCAACACGCTGGCGATTTGTCCGCGTACCATCAACGGCCAGGTTCGGGCGGTAAAGAAACTGGCGCGGTGTGCGGCATCCTGTACCGAGTCAGAAAACGTAATCAGCTTTTTATGTTCGTTGAACTGGCTGCCATAAAGCTGGTGGATCATCACCGCTGACAGGCTGGCTGCCTGTGACCCAAGAATCGAAATACCCTGTTTGCTGTTGCAGTACGGACATTCGTTAGCAAATTCCAGCTCATCCTTACGCTCTTTGAGCATATCCGGGATGAGTACTTGTAGCAGATCAGTATGGCCACAATGCCCACACTGCACGTTAGTTTGCTTATTGAGCTTTAAACAGGAAGGGCACAGTTTCTCGTGAACACCGCTGACCGGTTTATCGTTGTTGTCCGGGAAGGCTAATACAATCGAACGGCCTTTTTCGAAGAACTGACGATAAATACCGTCCAGGTCGGTTTCGAGTTGAACACTCTGACCATGGCGCAGGCTCGCCCAACCGGTAGCATGGCAGTCACGACAGTGAATAACGGGAAGGTAATGTTCGCGATCTTCCACCGCGACATCATCAGCAAAAACAAGCTCAGGTGTTTTTGACACGCTAGCAACCAGGCGGCGCATCTCGCGCAACCACAGCTGAGAACGAAGTTGCACAAAGGGCAGAATGGGCCGCGCTTTGTTCACCTGCAGGCGCTTTTCCCGATCGTCCTGTTTTTCTGGAACCTCCAGGCGCGCCTGGGCAATCAGTGCCAGAATGCTTTGCAGCACGCGGGTCGCGTGCCCGGCGCTTTCCGCCAGCATCACCTGGAGATTTTCCAGGCACTGCTGTTCCGACAAAATTCCCCCCTGCAAATCCTCAAGGAGTACGTGCAGGATGCTGTGGCGACGTAACAATGAGCCCAACTCAATACGCTTTTCACGTCCGCGATCGCTGTCCAGATCGGCAGGTAATTGCAGTGAACTATCCGGGAACCACAGCGGAATTTGTCCGTTCAGATAATCTACCGGGCTGGCGTACGTTTGCGGATCCAGCGCTACGCTGACATCCTGTCCCGGATACTGACTGTACTCGATGGTATAACCTTGCAGATACTCTGCCGCCGTGTAGCGATCTTCTCGAATAACCGCATCATCACCAAATGGCTGATCAAAGATCGTTTTCGCGTAATCGAGTAGTTGTCCCAGTTCATCACCTACGGTAGCCGACGTCCCCACGCAGGCAAAACGCTTGTCATCGACACCGATGTGATACTTCAGACGGCGCACCAGACAGGCCAGATCCGACCCCTGCGCACCATCAAACGTATGCAGTTCATCCACCACCAGATAACGCAGTGACCCAGGCTGGTTATAGCGCCAGAGTTTCTGATCGCCGGGGCGCATCAGCAAGTAATCCAGCATCTTATAGTTGGTCAGCAGGATATCCGGCGGGTTCTTACGCAGAGTATGTTTGCAGGTGATGACCTTATCCGCAGACATCTTTTTGCTGGGCTCAATTTCACTGTCGCCGACAAACAGGCCGACAGTCACTTTGCCATGCAGCTGCGGATCGCTGGCGATGGTTTTAGCGAAACGGCTGGCCTGATCGGTTGCCAGGGCGTTCATCGGGTAAATGATGATCGCTTTAACACCGGCCTCTGATGCCCCAGCACAATGGTTAAGCAGCGGGAACATAAAACATTCCGTTTTACCAGAACCCGTCCCGGTCGCCACCAGCGTCGGCTGAGGCATCTCGATACCCAGGCGCTGGAACGCCTGCGCCTGATGTGCATGCGGCGGGAACGGCAGCGTCAGGTTAGGAAAGAAGTTCAGCGGTAAATCACTTTTACGAAACGGCAGCTGAGCGGAAAGATACGGCCCTTTCAGCAGCGTTTCCGGCTGGGACAGAAATTGCTCCAGCATTGAGACTTTATTGCTTTCTTTACCATTAAACAGCGGGCTGTTAAGCGGGAAGGCTGCCCGTAAAAAGGAGGCAACGCTGTCGGCAACCTGCCGACTAACAACAGAAGGCAGCATCAGGCGCTCTCCTTATCTTGTGCAAAGAATGCCCAGGCCACTTTGTAGTCGTCTTCGCGATCCGGCTTGATAAACGGAGCCTGCCAGGTGACGGTTCGGCGCTCACCTTCGTCGCTGCGAGTATAGTCATCAAAAGTGACGCTGACGGTACCGGTTTGCAGATGTTTAACATCATCCCAGCCGATAGCTTGATCGGTGCAGTCGCCACCGGACCAGTCCGGGCTGTCGACATCATAGACAAAGCCGTTTTTCAGGTCGGATTTACGCGCGGTACGCGGCAGGCCGACGCCCACCAGCCCTTTACTTGGGGTAAAGATGATGCGGCCATTTTGATCATACCAGGTATCGGCTTCGTACTGGCGCATTACCGGGAACTGGACACGGTAAATAGTAAGCAGTTCTTCGAGGATTAACCCCAGCGCCTGCGCCACCAGTACGTCGATTTCCACCAGCGCCTGACGGCGGCTGTAGTCGGAGCGTAAGGCGCAGTTACGCTGCCACTCTGGAGTCAGATTGGCGAAGAAATCTTGTGGAAGCTGTGGGAGATTGCGGCTCCAGCGTTGGGTGTTGAAATCTGGGGTATAGCAAGATTGCCAAAGCTCGGAGTAATGCGCTGTTATTACATTATTAACTAAGCCACGAGCAAATAGCCTTGCCCCTACATCTGAAAGCATTGGTAAAATTCTCACTAATTCCGCCCGACAATCGCTTTTACCCGTTGTTTTAATTACAAAGTCAAAAGGTAAGGAATTAAAGCTGGTATTGAAAATCACCAGTTGTTTAGTGTCTTTGAAAGTTAATGAGAATCCCCCATCTATATGGGCTACATCTTTGGGTATAATTGCACCTATAGCAGTTCGCTCCGAAGAACTACCAATGGCTCTTCTATTTATATGACGATAATAATCCGTCACCTTCCTCGGCTCATCTTCACCAGGTTCAGTCCATGTAACGCGTGGAGTACGTTTGACATATTCCTGTGCATCACATGCCGGAATGTAGTTAGTGCGCGGCAGGTAATCGTCGGGCAGTGTTAGCAGGTCCAAGCAGTCATAATGTCCTTTCTCGGTGCAAATCTCTCGAGGTGTTTTATAAAGCGGCGTTCCGACATAGAAATGTGGTCCAGATAGAATCCATTGTGCAACATCCTCCGGGAATTGGGTATGCCGCTCAATGGTGCCATCACTTTGTTGATTTGTTTCATGCCACATTTCAAGAGACAGATATTGTCCCTGCAAATCCCCTAACCGTTTGGGCTGATCTGCAAATTTTTCAAGTACAGAAACAAGCGGCTCAGCATGAAGCGCAGGAAGTCGAGCCTCAAGAGCCGGCGTTCCCTCTTCATCATAAAGGGTGGCAAATAGTGCAAGCCGTTCCATTCCAACGGTCAAAATACGGCTTTGATGCCCCGCTTCATTCCAGGAACCTGTTTCATCATCTTTAATGCCACCAACTTCACCGGAACCATCATGTGCAAGGCAAAGCTCGATCGTTTTGGCTGAGAAAAGGTTAGCCATATTGATAAAACCGACAAATTGATTCTGTGAAGCCGTATAAATATTAATGCTGAATTTAACCCTGTGACCAATTGGGAAAAGCATATGCTGATTCTGAAACTGAAAATGCGCCCTCAGTCTCGGGTACACTGCCGCACGCAACTGCCCTCCTTTCGGGTCATCATAAATCCCTTCCGGGTGCAGGAACCCTGACACACCTTTCTGCGCCCCAAGGCGCCAGGCCTGCGGCAGGAAGCATTTATACAGATTGGTCTGCACACCACGCAGCACCGGGTAATTCTGCTGCGCATTCAGGAAGTTCTGCATCCCTTCGCAGCCTTCATACTCGCTGCGCCATGCATTTTCCAGCGCCGGAATAGCGTTAAAGGTATCAGCACGCAACGTCGCCAGCTTCGAGGCGCTCAGCTTACGCAGCACAAACTCCGGCTCGTAGTCGCCCAGCACGCCAGCTTCCTGCCATTCGACCTTCAGCCACGGGGGATTTCCGAGCATCAGGTCAAAGCCGCCGCGTTCGGCAAACAAATCGCAGAATTCCAGATCCCAATGGAAGAAACGGTGCTGTTTCTTCAGCGCATCAACAATCGCCAGACGCGGCAAATGGCGGAACAGCACATCGGTTTTCAGGCGACCAGCACCGGAAAACAGCGAAGACTCTTCACGCACCATACCCTCGTCGGCAAACAGATCGCCGGTGGCCTGTTCTGCGGCTTCAGTGACTCTTTCCGTGACGACAATACCATCGAGCAGAGTCTCCATCTCCATCAGCCACATACCGCGATCGGGCAGTTCATCCGCTTTGTCGATCGGCCAGAACCACAGCGCACACCAGTAGTCCATCACCCAGCGCAGTTTCAGATAGGTACTGTTATCTTCGAGGCGGCCGCTGAAGGTTTCATCTTTGCTGCTTAAAGAAGAGCGGGCTTGGTTCGTATTTTCCGCAGGCCAAACCGGATAATTGTCGGCGGTTTTCTGGCGCTCAGCTTTCAGCTGCTGACGGAACGTGTTCCAGAGCGCTTCCACTTTGCCGCTGATGCGCTGCACATCGGCAATCTCATGCGGTGCAAGGCTTTTGGTAAACTCTTTGCGCCAGCTGTCCAGCGCTTTGAAATCATCCGGATAGCGCTGTTTGACGGTTTTGTCGCTGTAGTTGGCCATACCGCTATCCGGCAGCAGGAAGTGGAAAATCTGCTTCTCTTCGCGTGGAATATTCATCGCCAGCTCGGCCGGTTCACTGTTAAGCCAGCTCGGATCTTTCGCTTTTTTGTAGGTCAGCTCGCTTTTGTTGAACACCTGACGGCGTGCGCCCACCAACGAGTTGCCACAGTGCAGCTGGTAGCCAAACCACGGTACAAATGCATCGCCGCTAATGGCATTCAGCCACAGCGACACTTCCGCCAGCTCCACCGCCACCGGGTTTAAGTCCACGCCGAATACGTTGTTGTCGGCAATGTACATCTTCACCCTTTGCAGCTCCTGGGTGTAGCGATCCTGAGGAATACGGCGACCTTCCGCCTGCTGTTTGTGGAACAGGTAAGCTTCCGCCAGCTGGTTGATGGCTTCGTTAAGGAATGCTGCGCTGCCCATCGCCGGTTCGCACACGGTGAGGTTTAATATGGCGTCGGCTTTGGCGTGCGGATCGGTAATCGGATCAATTTGCTCTTTAAACAGCTCTTTCAGGGCATATTTGACTAACGAGCGGGTCAGCACTTCCGGGGTGTAGTAAGAGGCGGATTTTTCGCGGTCACGCCCGGCCATCCGATAGATAAAGCTGCCTTTACGGTGAATACGCAGGCTGCCGTCTTTTTCGTAAACCTTCTCGTCGTCGTGGTATTTGCCGATCTCGTCTTTGCTGACGAAGTAGCCTGTCTCCAGCTCGTTAAACTCTTCTCCGGCTTTTTTGACCTCGTAGAGGTCATCACTGGCAAAGAACCCTCGGTAAGAGAGCAGCGCTTCATACACTGCACCTAACTGGTTGATACCCAATTGGCGATAGGAGATACGCCCCCGGCGATTAAAACGTCCTTTACCCGGGCGGCTTAACGACATCGCCTGAATAATTTGTTGCAGGGTTTCGTTGCGGAACACCACACGGTTAAGAATACGGGTGTTATTCGCTTCAAAAAGATGACTTTCCAGACGCGGCACGCTGAACTGATGGCTGTGAATAGTGATCTGGTCGCCGCTCTCCAGGTCGCTCTGCATTTTCACGCCGCCGCTGTAGCCGTCACGCACCAGTTTGAACAGCATATTCAGGCTATCGTGGAAGTAGCGCCCATTGCGATCTTCTTCGCTGGTCAGCGGGATCATCTCCAGATCGCGCAGCGTTTCCAGGCTGTAGCCCTGTAGATAGGTTTTGGCGGTCATCGGCGCATAGCCTAGTTCCGGGCGCGCTTCGATATAGAACAGGAACAACAGACGATACATATACCGCAGGCATTCGCGGCTCAACTCATCCGGGTTAATAGCACGTTTCCCGGTATAATAAGCCAGCTCGTTGTCGATGAGATAACGCATCGCTTCATTACCCAACAGCTCAATGCTCTCACGCAGGGCATATTTCAGATCTTCCGACACGCCAAACGCATGTTTGTGCGAATTGTCATCCAGCGAATCGAGATATGGCGCACCGCTGCCGGGTAACAGCGAGTCTTTGTGTAACAACACCGACATCGCTTTCAACGTATCCGTTTCACGACGGCTTAAAATTTCTTCAAAATCAAAACGCAGCAGACGGTTTTGCGCCCACTTAGTACGATCCAGCAATAACAGCTGGCGATTGCCAAGCAGCAGTACAAAACGCGGCGGTTCATTTTGCGTGAAGACCACCGTGGAGAGCAGATCCTGCCAGCTACGGTATTCGCCGTTCGCTTTTTTACGCAGACTGTCGCGCTTATGTTTATCGGTATCTGCCGGGAACTGCGCGGTCAGCAGCGACAGCGCCAGCGGATCCAGCGTTCCTTCATCCTGATCATGTGCTTCAACAATCCACAGCCACGGGCTGCCGTCGGTACTGTTGTAACGAGCCAGTACCGGCAAAGGCGTATCGTCATCCAGCATCTGAATGTGCGGATTGAGTTCATAACCCAATGCCTTTAACAGCGGCTGCCAGCGAGTGCGCTGATCGGCAAGACGCTGCGGGATCTGGCGCTGTTTTTCATGATCAGTGAGTTTGCGGAAAAACTCTGTCGCCAGGCTGTTAAGCTGGTTCCACGGCGCGCGGTAGCCCGCCTCAACCTCTTTGCCCTGTTCACGGGCAGCGCGTTCAGCTTCACGAGCGGCATTTTCCTGGTTAATCCAGGGTTCCAGTACATCGCGGATATCGCTGGTAAAGACTTCGCCCAGATAGTGGTTGGAGTAAAATTCGTTTTCGTTATTAATACCGACCAGCGCCATGATTAGCCCTCCGCTCCGGTGATTACAGCAATAACCTGGATGTAGGGTTCTTTTTCGGTGGTCATGGTGTCCTCAATCCATTGGATATAACTGTCAAAATTGTGTTCGATTTCTCGCTGACGTTGTTCTTTGCGGCTCTGTTTCACTGAAAGCTGCTGTTTATTATCGGCAAAATCCAGCTCCAGTTGACTCAGCTGACGCCCACGCAGAACGTCCAGCTTTTGCAGATGTTCATTGAGCTGCTGATTGATATGCTCCTCAAAAGCATTTCGATCGTGAACAAACACATCCCGCGCATGGGCGATTGCCGCTTCCAGCAGATCCTGTTGACGTTGATGGTTACGATCTTTGCCGCCGCCGTTAGTCAGCTTGCTACTCAGTTGCGGATGTCGTTTCAGGAACTCAGCAAAAGGCAGGCTACCGCTTAACGTTTCGCGGTTAAAGCTCACTACCAGCCACGGGTTCACCATCGGGTGCGACTTACGGTTCGGGAACAGCCCGGAAAGGATGAAGTGATCTTCATCAGGCTCAAACAGGTGCGGCAGGCGCATCACCGGAGCCTGGTGGCGACCAAAGGCGGACTGAATTTTGTCGTCTAACCACTGCACGACCGGGTTAATTTGCCAGAGATACTGCACATCGGGCCAGGCATGTTGCTCACCACGCGCACGCGAAATGGCTTCCGTGATAACGGTTTTGTCCTGGCTTAGATAAAGCTGCCAGTTTTCCGGCGCAATTTCCGGCGGTAACTGGTTAAAGCGACGGCGTAACTCCTCCGGTGCGACCAGCGATAAGGTGTTATCAGGTAAGGTATCGTATTGCACGGTCTGACCGCTGGCCTTCAGATAGCCCAGCGCTTTTTCGCAGTATGCCTGCTCATTATCAAACAGGCTAATGTCGCTTTCGGTCACGGCTGAGGCATCGTTGGACACTGCGCTGCAGATTTCGCCAAACAGGTCGTTTCCAGTATTTTCAGTGACATTGCTATTCAACAGATCATCGAACAGGCTGGCACCATCGTCCTGCATCATGAATTCAGCAACCTGCTCTTCTTCCTCTTCCTGCGTAAATTTGCCAGTAAATTCGGAGCTGTCACCGATATTCTTCTGCGCCTGTTCGTCTTTATTGATCAGCACTTCCAACACACGCATATCACCGTTGATCTGCGGTTCACTGGCTTCAGTCAGCAAGTAACGGATCTGTGGCTGGTGTTTTTGTCCGTAGCGGTCAATACGTCCGTTACGCTGCTGGAATACCATCAGCGACCACGGAATATCGAAGTGAATCATTTTATGGCTGAGGTGATGCAGGTTGATACCTTCAGACGCCACATCCGAGCAGATGAGCAGGCGTAGCGGAGACTGGGTTTTGCCAAACGCTTCGACGGTTTCCATCAGAACTGTATCGCCCTGATCGCCTCGCAACGTGGCAATTTGATCGTCTTTCAGCTTGAGATCGGAACGCAGTTGCTGCCCAAGGAACTCGAGCGTTTTGATACTCTCGGTAAAGATCACCAAACGATCTTCTGTGTTATTCGCTTTCCAGCGGAGATCGTTACGGATGGTCTCCAGCAACAACTGATACTTGCTGAACTGACTGGCATCAATATTATTGAGCGCCAGCAGCAGTGACTCTAATTCGTTAATCTGGCTCTGACTGTTTATTTCTTTGCGGTTCTCAAGCCGCTTCAGGCGGTTAGCCACCACGCTGGCACATGCCATTGGACTTGAGAACAACGCTTTTTCGAGCGTAATTTTGAACAGGCGGCCTTTGTTTGATTGCGAGTCTTCATCATCGTCGTCACGGAACTGGCTCTCAACCAGCCGACGATAAGCTTCTTCTTCGGCCCCGGTTGCCGGGTGCGTGAGTTTGACGATATTACGTTCCGGAAACTCGCCAGCCATCTGATCTTTCACGTCTTTTTTGAAGCGACGCACAACCAGATTTTTATCGGCAAAATCGGCGTATTCATACTCTTTCGGATTAGCAATGGCCGTCGGGTCGAGCATATTCATCAGGCTGGCAAAACTTTCAGCCTTACCGTCATGCGGCGTGGCCGAGAGCATAATCAGCGTATCGCTGCGTCCGGCAAGCAATTTTGCCAGTTTGCTGCGCAAGGAGCTGGTCCCACGTTCAGCGACGTTATGCGCTTCATCGATAACAATAATATCCCACCAGGCATTTTCCAGGTGGTGGCGATATTCGATGTCCTGTTTCAGAGTATCGATGGAGATAATGGTCTTATCGAAATAGTGAAACGGGTTGTGGTTGGTTGGGATACGGTTACGCACCTTTTGTAAACCAGCGGAATCAAGCCGCGTCAACGGAATAGCAAAACGGCTCCAGAACTCTTTCTGGAATTGCGTGAGCATGGATTTAACCGCCAGCACCAGAATGCGTTTGCCACGTCCGCGGCGAATCAGCTCTGAAACCAGGATACCGGCTTCCAGCGTTTTACCCAGCCCTACCGCATCAGCAATTAATATCCGCTGGCGCGGCTGCGCCAGTGCCATGCGCGTGGGATCGAGCTGAAAGGGCATGGAATCCATCGCAGCCTGATGTCCAAAATGGACTTTGCTGTCAGTCGGGACGCGTTGGCGTAGCTGGCTCTCTATGTACAATTGAGCCGCCTGGTAATTGGCTGACTCATCTTCCACCAGATTTGTTTTTGCTGGATCAAGAATCTCGACTTTTTGCTCCAGCTTTGTCAGAAATAGCCCTTCTTTACCGCGTACCAGCTCCGAAATTCCATCACAGGTCAGCAGGTGACCACCATCTCCGCTGTCATCCGCCCGGCGAATGCGCCACTCTGCATCACGAATAACCACCCGCATCCCAGGTGCATAATTTTGCTTATTCATCGGTTTTTCTGTCTGTATGAGGCAGTGGCGGTAACACTATCCCGAGCGATGTGGTGCGGCACACTGCGATAAAAAAGAGGGCCTTAAAGATAACATGAAGGGCAGCGTCAGGGGGATAAAATGGAATGTAATGCGCAGAAATCACGCATAAATTTCAAACAACGATAGTTAAAAAGTGAGTTGGGTCAACTCCCCCACACTGAGTCGGTGGGGGAGAATTCGTTTAGCCTGCGATGATATAACTCTTCAATCCATTATCCGGGGCTATAACCAATGCCCGGCATGTTGCCAGGCGCTCGACCTGATTCGGTATTCGTCCTGAAAAATCGAAGAATGTGTCACCTGTACAACGCCAGTAACTCAGTCCCATATCGAGCAACACATAATGTTCACTGCCATCGCTGAAGGTCACGGTCAGTTCACGTCCGTGATCGGTGTTCTGATTATCTCCTGCTAACCATGAGATTTTCCCTGACCAGGCTGGCCCAAGGTAGCCCTCTTCCAGCAACGTGGTCATAACTTGCTGGCGATCCTGCTCATCAAGCCATGCGTTATAGAGTGAATCGTGTTGGCGAGAACTGTACTCTAACTTTTTAACTGAAACAGTGAGTTCGGCACGTTCTGCCAGCCCCTGTTCAACCAATTCCGTCAAAATTTCACCTAACAAACGTACAGTAAATGGGCTATTGAGATAACGATCACTATAATGGACGTGAGTAATTTCGCGTCCATTAGTAAAAACCTTCTTCCAGCCAGCATGCTGCTGAGCTATCAGTGCCCAGAAACGCGAACCAAAACCTTCCACCTGACCGTCAAGTTGTTGGCTGAGATTGATGCGTACCGCCCCGGCGGGCAATGCTGGCAGTAAGTCTTCTGCACTCAAAGTCTGACCCGAGAATGTTTTTCTGGACGCCCCTTTAATCGTCACTACCGGCGATGCCGAGCTTTGTCCCCATAATTCACCGGGCGAAACGGTGGCACTGTCGGCAGCGGCCCACTGTTGGGTTTGCCCCTCACGAGTGACCTGTGCCAGTAAGTGCCCATTCCCTTGCACAAGTTGCGCAGTGTCTATAGATTTCACTTGCAAGCATTCACCCGGTATCGCCGCTAGCGCGGAAAGCTGATGTCTGGTGCTATCAGCTAAGTTTTCCAGCTGCGTGGCAATCAGCAACTCAACATTGCCCCCAGAGGAAGCAAACTGGAGTAACTCTTTAAATAATGGCCATTGCGCAAAACTCCACTGTTCCTGCGACCCAGCAAGAACCAACGAGCAAGAATCATAAACCTCGCTGTTCAGGCATTGCGCAATACGCAAACTGAGTGGGTTGGTTTCAACCCGACTACTTTCTCCGAAGTACTGATATTCTGGCGCGAGATTAAGCCGCTGTAGACGAAGATTAGTGAGCAGGGTTAATGCCTGGTGACGATCTAATTTGCCGACATAATGCTGACTGTCGTAGCTGAGCAAGCAGTGGTGGCAGAATTTATCACAGCTGCAATCGAGCAATTTTCTGGCGTAATTAAAGACATCCGACCAATCATCGATCAATTGCACTGCATAACCCGCACCACCAGCATTATTATCGTAAATAAAGATAGAATATCCAGTGAAGCCATCGATATCGCGCGCTTGCTGTGTCGTCACGCCCAGCTCAGTATTTTCGATACCCAATTTATGCGCTAATCCTTCACGCAAAGCAACCGCAAGGGAACGCGCGGCAACATCATCCCTGATCAGTAAGCCACTATCATCACTGAGTTGCAGCTCAACCATATCTGTACGGCTGCTATATCCCAACCACAGATCTTTATGAACATGACCGTGGCACAATTTATTGTTCCCCTGCCGATCATTACTACCGCCTCTCAACAGGTAGTGTGTATTTTCCTTCTCCGGGTTCTTTAGATTCTCCGGAGTACGCTGGGGCTGGGTTTGAGATTCTGCCCGGCCACAGGAAAGACAAATTGCGTAGCCATGACCAAATTCACCCTCACTAAAGTGGAACAATTCCCCGTTATGACTAAAACGGTAACGTCCGAGTCCAGCATCGGGTAAGGAGACCCATACCGAAGAAGGTACAAGAACACGAGGATCTTTCCAGGGAAGTTGCGCAGGCATGGATACATCATTATGTGCCTGATAACGAATGTCTGTCGCGAAACCGACAGGCTGTAAATACCGCTTCACATCAAGCTGCTGTATATCTGCCTTGCAGTGGCAACATTCGACAGGCCGGGTGGCGCTGGTCGCTCCCGCGCCGCATTTACGGCAATGCCAGAACCACGGAATATGATGATCGCCAGACAGCTCCTGCCCGCTGGCAAGTACTTTACCAAGCATAATACCCGAGGAACGATATACTTTTCCGCCCAATACCACATCAGCACCAGGAGCATATTCACGTAATGCTGTGGACAGGTCACGGCTGGGCAGTTTTTCAATGCGGCGAGAAAAGTTTTCTCCCCCTTCATTAGGGTCAGCCTGAGTGGCTTTTATTGCGCGACGTCTTTCCAGTTCATCCGCGGTCAGATAATTGAAATTGACCACGCCAACCGGGAAACCATGACCCGGCAGGAACGCTTCACTGATGAGTTTAGAAAACAGATAAGCACCGCGATAATCACGAAGCTGATAAGTGATTGCTTTGCCTGCTGGCGTTTCTTCCCACGCGCTGTTATCTGTTTTCAACGCTTCGATGTTTTCCAACAGTATGGCAAGTTGGCTTCTCCAACGAGTATCAACCAGCTGCATCATCGTTTGCGTACGAGTCAAGAGCTGTGGCGGCGTCAATGACATCAGTACAGTTCCCTGGGTAAGGCGTTTAAGTTTATCCGCCAGCTGATCGGCCTGATGATTTAACCAATGGAGAAAACGAAGACACTGGCTCTCATCACCTTCAAAGAACCATTTACAACTCAGTTTTGTCGCATCAGGAACTTCAGCTCGTAAAAACGCACCTAAAACCAATGCGTTAACATGCCGCTGAACAATACTACTGCTACCAAAACGAACCCGTGGGGCACTCGCAACGGTGTTGAACGCCCAGAGAGGGTCTTTGAATACCTCCATTCCATGCGCGGTGTTTTTACATAACGTAATGGCGGCAGATGCGCTTTCACCGCGACGGCCAGCGCGGCCAGCACGCTGCAAATAATTCGCCGGAGCCGGAGGAACGTTATTCATCGCGACCAAACTCATACCACCAATATCCACGCCCATTTCCATGGTCGTGGAACAGTTCAACACATTGACTTTCCCTGCTTTAAATTGTTTTTCATTGAACTGGTTCTTCTCTGGTGTTCGCTGCGCTGAGTGTTCCTCCAGACGATACCAGCTATCTTTCAGGGCCAATCGATCGCTGCGAGTAGACCATACCCCCTCCTCCCGAGCATGTTGAATGAGTTCATTACTTTCCAGCCAGTGCAGGCGATCTTCTCGCGCCATTTCTCCACCACCGGATAAACGCCAGTGACGCACAGGAAGCTCAGGCATTTCAATCAATACAGCTTTTTCAGGTGCTATCTCTTTGCTACCTGGTAAATACGGAGAATAACCCAATAAAGTGACATCTAACGCACGGCGAGTATAGGGGCAACGCCAAACTTGCTTTGGACTGTAAAATTCAGCTTGTTGTTTAATGTCCAATTGATAACCAGATTCAAACTGACGCAGGCATGGTCGAATAGCTTCCCAGACCTCATTCATTAAGTGATTAACCAGCGCTTTCCAGTGAGCCTGCTCAGGCTGTATTGCTGGAAAGACAGCAATTAACAGCTTAATGACCCGGTTATAATGGCGATCGCGTATTTGTGGCCAAAGTTGATCACGTTTCTGCCCTTTGTATTTTTTATCTGGCCCCTGCAGCATTTTTACCGGGAAACGAGCCCCCATCCAGCGAGGGTACTCCTCGTTTTCGTAAAAAACAGCACTGTTTTCACGTATAAAGAAATCAAGGGTAATCTTCAATAAATTACGCCATTCCGGTAATTGCTTATCGTGGTCGGGTAATAATGTCTTCCAGTCCTGCGGGCAGGTTGTGACTTTATCAATAAATGGATAGTGAATGGCCACCAGCCCCAGACTTTCGAGGGTCCAGGCATTTTTAGGGCGGCGACCAAACTCACTGTATAAACAAAAATCAGCAAACTGTTGTTTAGTAAGATCGAGCCCAGACATGTCGTTAAAACTTCCTCTCATTCTATCAGCAAGGTCCACACTGCCAACCAGCTGCTCAGACAGTGTTTGCCACGACATGGTTTTCTTCTGCTGATTGCCAGAGCTGGCCAGGAGTATTTGCATTGCTTGAGCATGTTCCTGGCTTAAGGAATTAACCATCGGCTTAATAATTTCAAGCGCCTGAACATCCGCAGGGCTCAGTTCCTCATTTACTACCATCGCTTTTCTCAGTGCGTCGATGGAATTTTTTAAAGGAGGGATAGAAAACTGGGTAATAAAACTCTCTAACAATGCACAGTGTGCCGGACTGAGCTTTACTGATGGCTCATTAATATTTGCCAGCTCCTGGTAACAAAGAGCTCGCAACGTACCCTTATCTGCGTCCTGCTGTAAGCGGGCAGAGATGCGGGCGGTTCCCTGACGTGAATCCGTAAAAGTGAGCAGGCGTCGACCATTAAACGGCCCTAACCGCTCTTCTCTTGTTTGTGGTAAAGGCGAAAATTCAAGCAAGGTAGGAATAATTTCATTCAAAAAAAAGGGCGCGCCGAGTCGAAGCGGGCGGAATAAAGGATTATTTTTCCGTTGGGTATCACCACAACAAACACAGGAAAAAGAATTATTGCGTTCCTCCCCCCGATGTTCTGGCCTCAACAGGTTTACCTCATAGTGCTTTTGTGCCCCACCGTCAATTTTGCCCGCAGTGGTATCCTCCAGTGAAACAATAGTTTTTTCACCAGCGCTCGCTAACAGACGATCAAATTGATGGCTATTCTCTAATCCATCGTTTTCTTCATCTTCGGGATAAACATCAATATCAAGGGCAAATTCATCTTCTTCTGCGGCTGCGGGTTGCGCCACCAACCAGTTCGTTCCATCACCGCGCATTTCCTCTTTGGCTGATAAATACGCTGAACCGCACCCTGAGCAACGCAAAACTTCAAACACAGGCGCACCGCAGTCGCAATATTGGCGTTGTTCAAACCACACCTGACCAAATGGCCAGTCACTCTCACCTAATTCACTCGCTTTATGTGCGCATTGTTTATTTGAACATGCCCATAGACCCGCGAGTGTTCGGATAAACCCATGCATACGTAATGGCGTAAAAGCCAGTGAAAATTTAGATTCACCCTCTCGCGATTTCGCCATCAGATCGAGAAGTTGCAGCAGCTCACGGTGATTAATATCTGGCCAGATTCTTCTGGCAACATTGAGCAATTCACTCAAACGTACCGCCTGCCGTCCGGGGTGAGTTAACGCCTGACGCAATTGCTGGGCCACACGGTAATGGCACAGCTGTTGGTAAAGTTCCTGAGAACTTAGTGAGTTAAGAGATGCTAAAGATGTGGGATATTCATGACGAATAAGAGACTCCGATATCGGCGGTATTTGTCGATAGCCGCGAACTACTTTTACATCACGTTCTGTGACCCCCGCGAGATCGGCAACAAATTTAGCAAGTTCTTTATTACCTTCAGGAGAATCTTCACCAATAGTGGCCGAGGTAGCAATGATTTGCACAGGTTTATCTGTACCAGGTCCAACATTGAAGGCCTGCATGACGCGACGTAAAAGCAGCGCTAATTCAGCTGCCTGAGAGCCAATATAACTGTGAGCCTCATCAAGGACGATATACTTCAGCATTCCCTGGGACTTTTCAATGACAGGGGCATCTTTGCGACGAATCAGCATATATTCCAGCATCGTGGTATTCGTCACCATGATGGACGGTGGGGCTTCATAAATGGCTTCCCGACTCAATGCCTGTTCAGGTACTTTGAGCTGGTCTTCCTGAACTTCATATTTGGTATGCCGGGTTTCGCCATTATATAGCGCAAAGCGTATCTTCCCTTTAAACCCGCGAGTCCACTCGCGAAGCCGCTCTTGCTGACTATTTATTAGCGCATTCAACGGATACAAGAAAATAGCCTGCGTCCCTGTTAGTGACTGCCGGGTCAAATTTTGCTGACGAATAAGATCTTCCAGCACCGGCACCATAAAACATTCTGTTTTTCCTGACCCTGTACCACTGCTCACTAATAGGGACTGCTTCTCTTCAAGAATCGTTCGCCACGCAGTTAGCTGATGACGAAACGGCACTGGCGCATTGCTCAAAGCATCAACCAGCGGGCTGGAGATCAGTTTGTCACGCAAATCCTCCATTGTTTCATTCGCAGGCATCCAGCCAAACGTACTTTCGAATACCGGATCTGCAAGCAGTGACCCCCCCAGACCTGGAGGCTGGAAATATTGAGATTCCAGATATTGACTCAACGACTTGCTCCGCAATGCCAGCTGACTTACCACCGACCTCACCGCACGCTGATGAAGCTGATTTAGAAGTGGCGCATAATGCAGTTGCTGAACGTTCATCAATGACATACTCCTGCTTGTTCAAAATAATACTGATAGATAACCCCCAATTGCTGCGGGGCTTGCTGATAGTGAAATTCAAAAAGTGCAGTTAGCTGATGCATAAGTTTATTGTTTCTTTGGGAAAGCAGCGCCGCGACTAACATCAAATTAAAACGTTTTTCAAAACGAGTGTGATATGTGTTTTCGATCCAAAATTTATTAAAAACAGATTTAAGGTCTGGAGTAATAGCACTATCCCAAAGCTCTTTAGAAAAAATGCTGACACGTCCAAAACTATCTGGGTTTCTTAATAACATCTGTTTGGCATCATTAAACTGCTCGCGGCTTACAGATGGCAATACAGTGCAACCTGCAGGTAATATCTCACTATGTGTAAGCAACATATTAGCGATGGGAACTAATCGACGATCGATATGCGCTTGATGATTTATAAATGCAATAAATGGCTGTAGTATATTTAATGCAAATGCCTTATCATTAATCTGTTTTTCCAGAGAATACCAACACTGTTCAAAGACATCTTTCCATATTGAAACAGGAATCCATCCCCATGAGAAGGGTAATTCCTCCTGTATATCATAAATAGCATCACTATCCCCAGAAAGACATGATGATATTAACAACTGAACAACCACGCAATAATTACTCGAAATTTCTCTAAATAAATCCAGTTCCAGCAAAGGCAAGTTATTATTCAACTTGTATTTTTTAATATACTCAACTAACAAATAACAAGAGTTTTGCAAAGGATTATTGTTTATTTCCAAAAATAGCGCATTATAATATTCCTTGCGCTGTTCTGGTTCTGCGTTGCATATAGCATTTAGAAATAAATCATCTGTTTGTAATGTAGGTAACATCCATTTAATCACTGGTGCAATACGAATTGCACCATCAATTTTACCCACAATTAACCATGGGCCACCTTGATTATTCAACGTCGAGAAATCATAACCAGACTCATCTTTTTTCAGCAGGACTGTGCATAAGTCAGGAGTATTAAGAGAAATGGCTTCAACAACCATGCCGTCTATTTTATGGTAAGGAAAAACAATAGAATATTTTATATCAACCAGCAATCTTTCATCACCCTCAATAAAACGGCCATCGTAGCGTTTAATATTGAGTGTTGTTTTGTCCTTACCAAATCTGTCAGAGTAAAAATCAACACGTAATGAACTATCATTTTTCCATGCACATACAAGCATGGCGTTCAGCAGATTATAATTCTCATAAAGTGAAATCTGTTGCAATTTTTCATTACGGCCAGATAACAATGGAATATCCGCATGTAAATAATGAAATTTTTCAGACATCGGGTTTTCATCCAACAACTCGATATTAAGATATCCTTTCCCGGCACAAGATATTGTTAACAGCTCAGCGTCTACGCCATGCAAATGTGCTATAGATGCAACACCGTCAAAATGAACAGAACCATCATTACTTACAAACCGTCCACCGCTAACGGGCTTAGGTAATAACAATTTAAGATTAGAACCATCTTTCCAGGATACTCGTAAATTGATAGTGCTCTCTAGCATCTGTGATGAATTACAATCAATAACACACTCGTTTTGCAAATAATCTGATTTAAGTGTTACTTTTTCATTGTTTGAATATTTATCAACCCTTGCATCCGTTATACCAGAGAGTACAATAACTCCTTTCTGAGCAGTCTCGGGAATAATTTGAATATCGAAATCTGCTGGCAAAATCACAACTTTACCGCTAAATAAAACCTCACCATTGACTATTCGCCTGACTTCTATCTGCCCTTTCGGCATTACTGATGCGACAGAAAACCAGGAGTTGTTACCTGAACGAATGGATCGCCAAAAAAGTTCGTTCTCTGGGACAATGCCATGCTGCATATCCTTTTTCCAGCCGATCTTTGGCCAGGCACGATGGACAGGATAATCAGATTTTACCAGATCGATCTCTGTCGGTTTTATATAATACTCAATCGCAGAATCATAAAGTTGCTGCGTGCGAATCGTACAAACTGCGCCATCATGTAAAACAACGCTGAATACTCCGCTTATTTTAGTTAAGCTACGTTCACTATTTTTCAGCAACCTCGGGATATCAAACTCACCTTCTCCACTAATATCCAAATGACTATTTGTCGGTAGCGAAATAAAAAGAGAGTTTTGCCTGGAACTAACAGAGCCCATGCCGACAAGTTTTAACTGCGACTCGCTCTCATTCATCGCTTCAAAAACCCATGGTAAATCTTCGGTAAGCTCATAACCCCCTTTGGGAATTACGTGACCTAGCAGAATCGGCCCTTCATGGAGCGACAACGATATTTCGGCCATCGCATCTGCCCCAGAGAGTTTTTGCATAGCGAAGGGTAATAACTCTACTCGCCAATCTTGCTGTTCATAACGGCTTAGCATTGCCAACCGGGCCCCACCATTTCTCCATTTTGCAGAAATGATGAGTCGTGTCTGTTCCGGCTGAATATTGCTTTCAAACAGGGATATTAACTGTTCAGTACGCATTGTGGCCGGAAATCGAAACCGGGCATCGCAATACCAACTGTCATCAACATCAACCCATATCCTTTCAACCAGCACATTGCTTGATATACGGGGCTCTGAAGATTGAGAAAGTAATCGTCTTACAATCTCTGAGGCATTCTCTTCCGGGAGTACCAACGGAAGTTGAAGATGCCAGTCAGGATATTGTTTGCGTAGTGAGGAAACGGGGTCCTGACCATGAGTGGGATGCTCATTGAGTAACGTATGAAGTGTCTCGCAAAATTCACCAGCTATTTCATAGACGAGTTCATTTTGCATTGTCGCAGGAATAGTGTCGCCCAGTTCTTGTGCGATTATTTCCGCAGGACGCCTTGACGATTGCCCACGTAGTGCCTGATAAACTCGTTTGAAATAGGTTATTAAATAGCCACTTTCATTTTCAATCATCCGGATGGGCAAACCGCCTTCGCAAGCCAGAGTATGCAGATAACCCGATGCTTGACCCAGACTTCTCACCTTTCTTTTCCAGTAACGGATCCCATCATTTACCAGCTTTTGCCGATGTGCGTAAGGTACCTTCCAGCCAATCGATTCTAAAATAACGTCCCATCTTGGATGTCCTGCAGTATGGTTACGGCGGATAAACTCAGCGGCGTATATGCTGAACAAAACATCACTGTAAGAAATGAATATGGTTTTGGGGTAGTTACGTGGAACATGGGCACGAAGAAGAGCAGCCAAACTTTCATACTCTGCATCATGACAACGGTAAGCATACAGCGCCCTCCCATCAGCTCCGGGTAATGAACGACTGCTAAAAAACGCATTGAGCCATCGCAAAAGTGGGTTAACTGGAGTTTTCACAAGCAACCTGCCTTCGATTGATACAATTAGTAACAGATTACTATGATTGCAGGAAAGCTCAACGCCTGAGACCAACAAAATATGATAGAAATCATGTATATCTTGGCGAAAGTTGATACAATCAACGAAGATTCGCTGGTTTAAAGGCCACATATTTTACAAGGTGTACATACAATTTTTATACCAGCATTACTAACTGTGATTATTACAGGAATAACAATGTTAGCTCAGCTTTTTGAACATTTGTTTCAATCAATTGATTCCACACTCGTCACAAACATTTTTATTTGGGCTGTTATCTTTGTATTTTGTGCTGCTTGGTGGTGTGATTATAAAAATATTCATAACAAATTCCGAGAGTATGCTCCAACATTAATGGGAGCATTAGGCATACTGGGTACTTTTATCGGTATCATTATTGGATTGCTTAATTTTAATACTGAAAGCATTGATACCAGCATCCCAGTATTATTAGGAGGTCTTAAGACAGCATTCATTACCAGTATTGTTGGAATGTTTTTCGCAATTTTGTTTAATGGATTAGATGCTTTCTTTTTTGCCAATAAACGTCGCCTATTGGAGGCGAATACTCCAGCGTCGGTTACTCCTGAGCATATCCATCAAGAATTAAAAGAACAAAATAAACATTTAGTGAAGTTAATCTCTGGCATGAGTGGTAGCGAAGAGGGTTCCATTGTTGCTCAAATAAAACTACTGCGTAATGAAATCAGTGATGCCTCCCGGGCACAAATATCTAACCATTCTAATTTCAGTAATAAGCTCTGGGAACAATTACAGCAATTTGCAGACCTGATGGCAAAAGGAGCAACCGAACAAATTATCGATGCCCTTAGGCAAGTTATTATTGATTTCAACAATAATTTAACTGAACAATTCGGTGAGAATTTCAAAGCACTTGATACTTCTGTAAAAAAACTTGTCGACTGGCAGGAAAACTATAAAAACCAAGTTGAGCAGATGGGTGAGCAATACCAACAAAGTGTTGAATCTTTAGTCGAAACCAGAAAAGCTGTCGCAGGGATCTGGGAAGAATGCAAAGAGATTCCTCTTGCGATGGCTGAGCTTCGTGACGTGCTGCAAGTGAATCAGCACCAAATTGGTGAACTCTCCCGTCATCTGGAAACCTTTGTCGCCATACGCGATAAGGCAACTGATGTTTTACCTGAAATTCAAACAAAAATGTCTGAAGTGGGTGAACTCTTAAAATTAGGTGCCGCGAATGTCAGCGCGTCTCTTGAACAAACCAGTCAGCAGATACTTATCAATGCTGATTCGATGCGAGTTGCCCTTGATGAAGGCACTGAAGGTTTCAGACAGTCAGTGACTCAGACACAGCAAGCTTTTGCATCAATGGCGCATGATGTCAGCAATTCCTCTGAAACTCTTACCAGCACGCTTGGAGACACTATTACGGAGATGAAACAAAGTGGTGATGAGTTCCTGAAATCTCTGGAAACACACTCAAGAGAATTGCATCGAAATATGGAACAAAACACTACTAATGTTATTGATATGTTCAGTAAGACAGGTGAGAAATTTAATCAACAATTATCCAGCAATGCCGATAACATGTTTGGTTCAATGCAATCTTCGTTTGATAAAGCAAGCGCGGGACTGACATCTCAGGTGAAAGAGTCAATTGAGAAATTTGGTAGTTCAATTAACGAGCAGTTACATGCTTTTGAGCAAGCAACAGAGCGCGAAATGAATCGTGAGATGCAATCACTAGGGAATGCTCTGCTCTCAATCAGCAAAGGTTTTGTCGGTAACTACGAGCGACTACTCAAAGAGTATCACGCTGTCATGGGACAACTGCAAACATTAATTTCTGCTAATCAAAAACGAGGATAATTGCTAATGGATAAAATCCTTGGCAAGCAGGCCCCTAAAAAAGATCAAGATAATGAACATTGGGTTTCAATGTCAGATTTAATGGCAGGTCTGATGATGGTATTTATGTTTATTTCTATCGCCTACATGCACTATGTGCGTATTGAAAAAGAAAAAATTAAAGAAGTGGCTGTCGCCTATGAAAATGCTCAACTTCAACTCTATAATGCACTAGAAACTGAGTTTACAAAGGATTTGCCAGCTTGGGATGCTGAAATTGACAAACAAACTCTTGAGGTCCGTTTTAAATCACCCGATGTCTTATTTGGTTTAGGTAGCACAGAGCTTAAGCCAAAATTTAAACAGATCCTTGATAATTTCTTCCCTCGCTACCTTAAAGTTCTTGATAACTACCAGGAACATATTACTGAAGTACGTATTGAGGGACATACAAGTACTGACTGGACTGGAGCATCCAATTCTGACATGGCCTATTTTAATAACATGGAACTCTCGCAAGGGCGAACACGAGCAGTACTGCAGTATGTCTATGGTTTAAAAGAAAGCGCAGCACACCAGAAGTGGGTAAAAAGTAAATTTGCTGCCGTTGGATATTCTTCCGCACACCCTATTCTTGATAAATCTGGTAAAGAAGATCCCAATCGCTCTCGCCGAGTAACATTTAAAGTTGTAACAAATGCCGAGTTGCAGATTAGAAAAATAATTCAGGAGTAAGAGATGAAATTATCTATCGACATTTCTGAACTTATTCAGTTAGGAAGAAAAATGTTGCCGGAAGGCGTTGATTTTTTCCTTGACGAAACGCCTGTAGTTTTTGATCCAATTGATATCGAACTTTCTGCAGGTAAAGAAGTTAGAATTGAAGATCTTGATCCCGGCAGTGGTCTTATTTCCTACCAAGGGAGACAGGTTCTTTTGTATATTAGAGACCATACCGGACGTTATGATGCGGCTATTGAAGATGGAAAGAAAGGGAAGCGATTTCATATTGCCTGGTGTAGAACATTAGATGACATGCGCCAAAAAAATCGATTTGAACGGTATCATGCAACAAATCGTGTTGATGGCTTATTTGAAATTGATGATGGGCTCGGTCGGAGCCAAGATGTCGCTCTTAAAGTTTGTATGAACTGCCTAGAACGCCTTAATTACAAAGGAAGTATAGATAAACAACAGAAAAGAGTAATATTTAAATCATTTTCTTTGAATGAATTTTTTTCAGATTATAGTACCTGCTTTCGCCATATGCCTAAAGGAATCTATGATAAATCAAATAGCGGCTATGTAGAAAATTGGAAGGATATATCCAGAACTACTCGAGAACAAGCTAACTACAAATGTAGTGATTGTGGTGTGAATTTAATGTCCATGAAAAGTCTATGCGATGTTCACCACAAAAATGGTATTAAATATGATAACTCAGCTGAAAATCTACTCGTCTTGTGTAAAGATTGCCATCGAAAGCAACCTTTGCACGAAGGAATATTTGTCACTCAGGCTGACATGGCAATCATTCAACGCTTACGTTCCCAACAAGGGCTTTTGAAGGCTGAATCCTGGAAGGATATTTACGATCTGACAGATCCATCGATTCATGGTGATATAAACATTATGCAACACAAAGGATACCCGCCACCAGTTCCGGGATTAGACTTACAAAACGCGGAGCATGAAATTATTGCTACCGTAGAAGCTGCCTGGCCGGTTTCAAAAATTGCAGTAAATTTAACACCGGTAAAAGTCGATGGTTGGAAAGTATTCTCCGTGGGAGAACTCGTTAAAGAAATACAATCTGGGGTTATTTTCTAATTATACAACCCAAGTCTGAACAAACAGCAGTTGATTATTAATACTAATCTCTGTAAATTTTGACTTGGGTTCTCTTAATAATTCATATTTATCTATCGTCAAAAGACTGTTTGTAAATCTTAGAATAATCAAATGGTGAAGTCTGCTTCTCCCGATTCGCATCCAGAAAATCAGCCCACCACTGCAACATTAGCCTCCTCTCCCCCAGATGCTCCGCCTTATGTATATAAGCCGCCCGAACAGAGTTGCGTTCCTGATGGCTCATCTGCCGCTCCACAGCATCCCTCGACCACAATCCTGATTCAATAAGTGAACTACACGCCATCGTCCTGAAACCATGTCCGCATACTTCCGTTTTCGTGTCATAACCCATCACTCTCAGCGCCTTATTCACCGTGTTTTCACTCATCGGCTTACGCGGATCGTGATCGCCAACGAAGATCAGCTCACGGTGTCCACTCATGCTTTTGATCTTTTCCAAAATTGCGAGAGCTTGTCGCGACAAGGGAACAAGATGCGGCGTCTTCATCTTTGAGCCACGCTGAGAATGTTTAACACCGTCCAACGGTTCACGCTCACCGGGGATCGTCCACATGGCCGTTTCAAAATCTACTTCTGACCAACGGGCAAATCGCAGCTCGCTCGAGCGGATAAAGACTAACAAGGTAAGTTCGACAGCAAGTCGGGTTAACGGTCTGCCAGAGTAGTGATCAATGCGGTGAAGTAATTCGGGAATACGTTCAAGATCCAGAGCCGCACGGTGCTTTCTTTTCGCCGTAGCAACCGCTCCAGCGATCTCTTGTGCGGGGTTGTAATCGATTAAACCACTTTGTACAGCAAACCTCATAATCGCGGTAGTACGCTGCTGTAAACGGGCGGCGACTTCAAGGCGTCCGGATGACTCGACTGCTTTGATGGGTACAAGTAGGTCTCGCGTTTTCAGTTCTGCAATGTTCCGCTTACCAATGACAGCAAAGAGATTATCTTCCAGGCTTTTCAATACACGAGCACTATGTGATGCAGACCATTTCTGATTACTGGCATGCCAGTCTCTGGCGACTACTTCAAACGTTATCGCTTCTTGCTCTTGTTCTACCTTAACAGCTTTCTTGTTCTCACTGGGATCGACGCCATTCGCTAATAGCTTACGGGCCTCATCCCTGCGAGCTCTGGCATCTGCCAATGACACTTCAGGATATTTCCCCAGCGCCAGCATCTTCTCTTTACCACCAAAGCGATAACGTAGCCGCCAGTATTTGGAGCCGTTAGGGTGAACCAGCAAAACCATGCCTTCACCGTCAGTTAGTTTGTAGGCTTTTGCTTCAGGCTTTGCCGAACGAACCTTCACATCACTCAGAGCCATGATGAGTATCCTTTCAAGGGTTCTGTGTGGGTACAAACATTATCGAACCGGGGTATACCCGCAGTTGTACCCGCATCAGTAAGTTGATGTAGATTGAATCAGGTTGACTTAGGTTGAGTGAAAAAGCGAGGAAAGCCTTGCGGATACTGGATTTCAGGCACAAAAAAAGACGTCCGTTGACGTCTATTGATGTTCCGATGGTGCCGAAGGCCGGACTCGAACCGGCACGTATTTCTACGGTTGATTTTGAATCAACTGCGTCTACCGATTTCGCCACTCCGGCATGGATAAGGATACGGAAAACGCTGGCGATTATACCGTTACCCGTGGGGTGTGCAACCGCTATTGAGCAGCGCGTGCGCTGAGCGTTGAAAAAAACAGCGTCGTTATCCCCCCGGAAACCAGAACACTCTCAATCTGCATGGCCCTGCCCGCTTCTCCGGAACTTTCTGAGATCTTCCTCCTCATATCCTGCATTATCGGCGTCTGAAAGACGGAACCATGAGGTTATACATGAGTAAATCAATGCAACGCGGCGTTTGGGCATGGGGTATGGCGGCAGCACTGGTCGCGGGCAGCGCGTCGGCGGCGAGCTGGCAGGATCAGCTGAGCAGCGCCGCGTCTCAGCTCTCGCAGCAGCAAAACAGCAATACCACCACCAGCAGCAATGGCGCGCAGAGCGGCGGGCTGTCGCTCTCCACGCTGACCGGCCTGCTGAACGGCGGCGATAAAGCGGTCAGCGCCAGCAATATGACCAACGCGGCGGGCGTGATGGAGTACTGCGTGCAGCATAACGTGGTGGATAACAACGTGAAGTCGGTGAAAGAGCAGGTGCTGAGCAAACTCGGCCTGAGCACGCCGGCGGCGCAGGCGCAGAAAACTGATTATCAGCAGGGAATCGCGGGCCTGCTCAATACCGGTAACGGCCAGCAGCTTAACCTGCAGAGCCTGAGCAACTCGCCAATGGGTGAGAAGCTTAAAACCAAAGCGTGTGATGTGGTGCTGAAGCAGGGTAAAAAATATATCGGCATGTAATCAGCGCCGTGTGCCGGGCCGCTGTCCCGGCCTTATCGTGCTGATGAATGAGATTTTTTATGGCCAGATGCGCGCGCTGCTGGCCTCCCCATGTTTTTCTGTGCGCCCTGACGCTATAGTGAGATTTTGCAGCAAACAGGACAGCGCGCATGAAAGGCATCAACATAGCGATTTACTTCGATCCCGATCTGATTCGGCTCTGCGTACATGAGCAGGATGACAGCTACCTCAACCAGACTTTTCAGTATGACGACAGCGTCATTGAAGAGATCTATCAGTGGCTGGAACAGTACACGCCAAAGCGCACCCATATCTGCCTGATTGAGCACGACACCGCTGATATCCTCGCCGATGAGCTGACCGATAACGGCTATCACGTCCATCAGGTGAGCCAGCATGACCTGCTGAACTGGTTCGCCAGCGAGCCGCCGGCGACGCCGGATGGATCGCCGGTGCGCGCCCTGCTGCGCTATCTGGAGAGCGAACGCCCGGCGGAGTATGAGTCGCGCACGCCGCAGATCGAAGCGCTGATGGATCTGCTGGATGAGCTCGACGCGCTGGAAGGCGTGGATGAGGTGGAGGATGAAGATAGCCTGCCGGATAACGTGCTGCGCCTGATGAAGCAGAAAAAAATCAGCGCTGATGATGCCGCGCAGCGCCTGCTGCCGGAGGTCAATGAGCGCATCCGTGAACACCTCATTAACTACCCCGAACTGATGACGCCCGAGCTGCTGGAAGATTTTTTTCCCGAGATGATCGAAGCGCTCGACACGCCGAAGCACTGAGTAATACATCCTGTCACAGGGCCGCGCACGCGGCCCTGCCCTGCGGAGATGCATGATGCTGGAACTCTTCAAAGCGATAGGCCTCGGGCTGGTGGTGATCCTGCCGCTGGCCAACCCTCTGACGACCGTGGCGCTGTTTTTAGGGCTGGCGGGCGAGATGAATTTTCAGGAGCGTAACCGTCAGGCGCTGCAGGCGTCGGTTTATGTGTTTCTGATCATGATGGTCGCCTGGTACGCCGGCAACGCGGTGCTGCACACCTTTGGCATCTCGATTCCCGGCCTGCGCATGGCGGGCGGGCTGATTGTCGCCTTTATCGGCTTTCGCATGCTGTTTCCGGCAAAGCCGGTCGGCCATTCGGTAGAGGCGCGCCATAAAAAAGATGAGCAGGATGCCAGCGACGATCCGCGCGAGACGGTCAATATCGCCTTTGTACCGCTGGCGATGCCGAGCACCGCCGGTCCGGGTACCATTGCGATGATCATCAGTTCAGCCTCAACGGTGAAAGCCGGCGTCGATTTCCCCGCCTGGGTGGTGATGGTCGCTCCGGTGCTGACCTTTCTGGTGGTAGCCCTGATTTTATGGATTTCCCTGCGCAGCTCCGGCGCGATTATGAAGCTGGTGGGTAAAGGCGGCATTGAAGCGATTTCGCGCCTGATGGGTTTTCTGCTGGTCTGTATGGGCGTGCAGTTCGTGATCAACGGCGTGCTGGAAGTGGTGCGCACGTTTCATTGAGTTTGGTGCGGGCCCCGTAGGGGGCGCATTTATGCGCCCCTGGTTGAATCCGGGTGACGATTAATGCAGGGTTTTGCGGACGTCGGCGACCTGCTCTTTGGTCACGGCCGGGGCGCGGTTGCTCCAGCCCTGGCGAACGAAGGTGGCGAGCTGTGCGACCTCTTCGTCGCTCAGGCGCTGGCCGAAGCCCGGCATCGCCAGCGTCGACGGCGCTTTAGCCGTTGAAGGCTGCTGCGCGCCAACGAGGATCGTGTGGATCAGCCCCGTCGGATCGCCTGCGTTCACGATCGTTGCCTGATCCAGCTCGGGGAAGATCCCCGGCGCACCTTTACCGGTTACGAAGTGGCAGGCGCCGCAGTTGTCGAGATAGAGACGCTCGCCTTCGCTCAGGTTCTTCGCGGCCGTCAGCTTCGCTTCAGTCTGCTGCTGCGCCTGCACGTTGTAGGCCTGCAGCGGCGGATTGCCGCCAAGGAACTTCAGATAAGCAGCAATCGCTTTCAGATCGGCGTCGGTCATATGGGAGCTGGAGTGCTCAATCACCGACTTCATCTCACCGCCCACGGCAGCTTTATCGTTACGCCCGGTCTGCAGGTAATCGATCACCTCCTGCTCGCTCCAGTGCGGCATACCGCGCAGCGACGGCACATCCCAGTTATTCAGGCTGCCGCCGGCGAGGAAGGTTTTGTCGCTGCTGTCGAGCGATTTCTCATTCATGCCGAGACCGCGCGGCGTATGGCAGCTGCCGCAGTGGCCAAGACTCTCGACGATATAGGCACCGCGATTCACTTCAGCAGAGGCGCCGCCAATCGGCTGAAACGGCTTGTCGGAGGTAAACGCCCGGTTCCAGAAGCGCATCCCCCAGCGCTGGCTGAACGGGAAGCTCAGCTTCGTCTCCTGCGGCTGCTCGCTGCTCGGCTTTACGCCCTTCATAAAGTAGACCCAGAGCGCGTGCATATCAGCATCGCTGATCTTCGCATAGTCCGGATACGGCATGGCCGGATAGAGGCGTGAACCATCCGGCAGCACCCCTTTACGTACCGCGTCAGAGAACTGCTGTTCGCTGTAGTTACCGATACCGTGCGCTTTGTCCGGCGTGATGTTAGTGGAGTAGATCGTGCCCAGGTTCGACTCAATCGCCAGCCCGCCCGCGTAGGCTGCTTTGCCCGCGACGCTGTGGCACGCCATGCAGTCGCCCAGCCGCGACAGATACTCGCCCTGCTTAATCAGGGCCGCTTCATCTTCCGCCTGCGCCTGCAGCGCCACGCCGCTCAGCGCCAGCGCTGCCAGTAATGTTAGTTTTTTCATCTGCTTATGCCTGTACCAGTGGGCCGGGGTTCTTCAGATACTGCTCTTTGATCGCCTGCGCCGCCATCAGGGTGATCGCGCCGATGGTATCGGTCGGGTTCGCCTGGAAGTTTTGCGGGAAGGCGTTGCCGCCCGGCACAAAGACGTTATGCACGTCCCAGCTCTGCAGGTATTTGTTCAGCGCTGAGGTTTTCGGGTTATCGCCCATCACCGCGCCGCCCACGTTGTGGGTTGAGACATATTTGGTGATATCAAAATCGGCGCCCATCGGCAGGAAGCTCATACTCATGCTGTCCGGGTTCAGCTCTTTGGCAATATCGCCCACGATGCCCTTCAGATGCTGCTGCAGCTTCAGCTCGTTCTCTTTCCAGTTAAAGGTCATACGCAGCAGCGGGTTGCCGCGATGATCGGTGTAGTGCGGATCGAGATCGAGATAGATATCGCGATAGGACTGGCAGGTGGTGGTGATGCTGATCTTCATCGAATGGTTGTACCACTGCTCCAGCCCCTCTTTGTATCCCATGCCCCAGGCAGGCGTGCCTTTCGGCAGCGCAGCAGCCATCGGCGTACCGGTTGCCTGCGAGCTGTGGATCTTGGCACCGCCGAGGAAGCCGAGGCCCGGGCCGTCGAAGTTGCCTGGCGAGATGTCATTGAACATCTGGCCGGTCGCGCCGGCGGTGGCGTAAGAGTTAAAGTTCTTATCTTTAAAGAACAGCGTGGCGCCGCCGTTGGAGAGAAACGCATAGTTGCGCCCTACCACACCCTCTTCAGTGATCGGGTTATACGGCTTGCCGATGCCGGAGAGCAGCATCAGACGCACGTTGTAGAGCTGGAAGCTGGAGAGCACCACAATTTTGGCTGGCTGGAACACCTCGTTGCCGTCGGCATCGTAGTAGATCACGCCTTTTGCGGTTTTGCCATCATCGTGCAGCACGACTTTAGCCACTTCAGCGTTCACTTCGTAGGAGAAGTTCGGCAGTCGCTTCAGCGCATCCATCACCGCCGTCTGCGGTGACGCTTTGGAGTAGTTCAGGCACGGATATTTTGAGCAGTAGCCGCAGTAGTTGCACGGTGCAATCTGGTTGCCGTAGGGGTTTTTCCACGCGCGCGACACGCAGGCTGAAGGGTTCGGGAACGGATGATAGCCGAGCTTCTTCGCCGCCTCTTTAAACATCACGTTGTTGAGCGTGTCGTCCAGCGCCGGCAGCGGGTAAGGCTCTGAGCGCGGCCCTTCAAACGGATCGCCGCCTTCGAGGATCTGACCACGCAGGTTGCCGGTGGTGCCGGACTGCCCGCAGATCAGCTCAAATTTATAGAAGTAAGGCTCAATCTCTTCCCAGCTGAACGGGAAGTCCATCACGCGCATATCATCCTGCAGAATGCCTGGCTTATACGCCTGATCAACATAGGTTTTCAGTTTGATATCGGTCGGGGTCGGACGGATCAGTACTGCCGTCCAGTGCATGCCTGCTCCGCCCACGCCGGTGCCAGGTGCGAAGGCACCCCATTTGCGGGTAGGCAGCGCGGTCTGGTCCATATTGTAACGCACCGTCACCGCCACCTCTTTTGGTGTGGCGAAGACTTTATTACGTACGTTATAGGCGTATTCATCAGCCGGCTTCGGGTAGGCGAAGTCGGGATAGTCGCGCTCGCCGCCGCGCTCCAGCGCGCGCACCTCAAGTCCGGCCAGCGCCAGCTCGATACTCATCAGCGAGCCGGCCCAGCCGAGGCCGCACACAACGACATCGACTTCTTTTTTTGTAATCTGTGCCATGTTAGTTCTGTCTCATATACCAAATAGGGAAATTCAGGCGCGCTGGCCCAGCAGGCTGACCGGTCCGAGCGGATACGGCACGTTGTGCTGCTTCACCCATTCGGTAAAGCTGGCGCGGGCACCCGGGAAGCCGATAGCGATCCACGCCTTCATGCCTTTATTACCGCCATACATCGGGTCGGCAAGATAACCATGTTTGGTATCAGCCAGTAGCTGGCTGAAGAACTGTGAGGCTTTCAGCGACGGCTCGCCCAGCGCCGCAAAATCGAGGCCATCATTCTTGTTGATACGGGTCAGCACGGCATCTTTCTCTTCCGTGCTCAGCTCGTGGAAGGCTTTCTGATAGGTCGTCTGCGTCCACTGCTCCACCAGCTTGATGGCGGTGCGGTACATCTGCTGCGGCGTAAACGGGATCTGATAGCCCATGGTCGCCGGGGCGTGTACATCAAACGGCCCCTGCAGATAGATTTCTGCACCGAACTCCGGCGTGTGCAGCTGCTGGTCGATAAATATCGGTACGTTGGTTTCCAGCGCGCCGGGCGCCTTGCCGCTGCCGCCAGCCGGGATCAGACGGTCGGTTGCCGCCAGGATAAACTGCCATTCACTGGCGCTGAAAAAGATCGGTTTATAATCGGCGAGTTCCGGCGCAGCCATTTCTGCCGCCTGCGCGGCGGTAACGCCTTTTAATAAAAGGTCGCTGACCGGCAAAGCCAGCAGCGCCCCGAGTAAAAATTTACGTCTGGTGGTGGGTTTTTCTAACAGCATGGCGCGACAATTCTCACTAGCTAAGAAAGATAATTTATATTTTTGTTAATGACGTTATAAATCGGCAAACAAGCGGGCAATCTTATGGATACAAATATTTCAGGATGTAAAAATTAAATTTAAAATGTGTTTAAGTGAAGGATGGTTATTTTTTTGCCGTGTTATACGTGTGCAGCAGTGCCACTAATTACCTGAAATTGTGGTTTAAACCTGCTAAAAGAAGGGGTTTTAAGTGCTTTATCTGGATATAACGCTAAAAGCGCTGCATTAAAGAAATAATCGCCCGGCGCAACTGTTGAAAATAAATCACGCTTACGCTGCAGTAACGATCAGCGTAAATATTCAGCTTCATTAAGCCTCAGCCAGCTTTTCATCTCCCTGCGTTTTATTTGCCCATTTAATGCGTAAAAAAGCGGCAAAACAATTAATACCCGGTATTAACCTTATATTCTGACAAAGCTCAGAACAAACCGGCATTTTGACTCTGCCCGCCGCGCGTTAAATTCAGCGTCTCTTCCTCTGAGGATAATAATAATGCGCTTACTGATTTTACTGGCAGCGGTCTGGAGTACTGCCTTTACCCTGCATGCCGCCACGCCAGAGGATACGCTGGTAGTGGCGGTACCGCTGGATGGCATCATCAGCTTTGACCCGGCGGAGAGTTTTGAGACGGTCAGCAACAGCGTGCAACGCAATCTCTACCAGACCCTGACCGAGCCGGACCGCAACGCGCCGCAGCAGCTTGCGCCGCTGCTGGCCAGCGAATGGCAGCCCGGCAGTACGCCGCACAGCCTGCGGTTTACCCTGCGGCCCGGCGCGCGCTTTGCCAGCGGTAACGCGGTGACAGCGCAGGATGTGGTGTTCTCTCTGACGCGCGCGGTAGAGCTCAACAAAGCGCCGGCGTTTATTCTGGCGGAGTTTGGCTGGACCCCTGCCAACATTGCCAGCCAGTTTCAGGTGCTGAGCGATACACAGCTGGAGATCCGCTGGCCGGCCGCAATTGGACAGGATCTGGCGCTGCGCCTGCTCACCGCGCCGGTGGCGTCGATTGTTGACAGCAAAACGGTACAGCAGCATGCGGTCAACGGTGACAGCGGCAACGGCTGGCTGCACACCCACTCCGCCGGCAGCGGCGCTTTTACGCTGCAGCAGTATGTGCCGCAGCAGGCGGTGGTGCTTGGCGCCAGCCCGCAGGCCAGACCGGCACCGCAGCTGCGGCGCGTGCTGCTCAAAGGGGTAACGGATGCCGGCGCACGCCGCCTGCTGATCCAGCAGGGCGATGTCGATGTCGCCTATCAGCTCGGCCCCGATCAGATTGACGCGTTGAAACAGGATAAGCACCTGCGTATTGAAGCCTTTCCTTCCAGCCTGATTTACTACCTGGCGTTCAATGCCCACAACGCCGCGCAGCCGGCGCTGGCTAACCCGGCGCTGTGGCGCGCCGCGCGCTGGCTGGTGGATTATCAGGCTATCTCACAGCAGCTGCTGAAAGGACAATACCGCATCCATCAGAGTTTCCTGCCGCAGGGATTTGACGGCGCACTGGAGGAGACACCGTTTCACTATGACGTCGCGAAAGCCAAAGCTACTCTGGCGGAGGGCGGCATTCAGCCCGGCACGCGCATTGCGCTGACGGTCATCAACCAGCCTCCCTATATTGATGTAGCGCAGGCGCTGCAGGCGAGTTTTGCTAAAGCAGATATCGATATCGATCTGCAGCCGGTAGCGGAGTCGGCGCTGTGGAGTAAAATGCGCGGCCGCGACTTCCAGTCGATCTTTATCTACTGGGGGGCGGATTATGTTGATCCCAATACCAACGCCAGCGCCTTTGCCTGGAACGTACCGGGCGGCGCTAAAACGCTGGCGTGGCGGGTGGGCTGGGATATTCCGCAGCTCAGCGCGCAGACGCGGGAGGCGGCAGGTGAGAGCGACGTGGTAAAACGCCGGGCGCTTTATACCGCACTGCAGCAGCGCGTACAGCAGGACTCACCGTTTGTGGTCACGCTGCAGGGTGCGCAGCAGGTGGCGATCCGGCAAAACGTGACCCACGTCCAGCAGGGTATCGGCGTCAGCCTGCTCTTCTTCGATACGGTCCGTAAAGGGTAACGCCTCTTCTGCCCTCCGGCACGACCGGAGGGCTTCTCCTTTTCTGCGCAATCAGTTGCGCTACCGCAGGCTGCGCTTGCTATCCTTGGTGTCATAACGCATTGCTGAAGAGCGAGAGATTATGACCACCCCACTGCTGATTGCTCAAACCCACGATATCCGGCTGTCGCTGCTCCCGGCGATGGCCAATCGCCACGGGCTGATCGCTGGCGCCACCGGTACCGGCAAAACCGTTACGCTGCAGAAGCTGGCAGAATCCTTTTCACAGGCCGGCGTGCCGGTATTTATGGCTGACGTCAAAGGGGATTTAAGCGGCATTGCCACTCCCGGCAGCGCCTCTGAGAAGCTGCAGGCGCGGCTGTCACAGATTGGCGTCAGCGACTGGCAGCCGCATGACAACCCGGTGATGCTGTGGGATATCTTCGGTCAGCAGGGCCACCCGGTACGTGCCACCGTTACCGATCTGGGCCCCCTGCTGCTGGCGCGGCTGCTGGGGCTGAATGAGGTGCAGTCGGGCGTATTGCAGATTATTTTCCGCATTGCAGACGATCAGGGGCTGCTGCTGCTCGATTTCAAAGATCTGCGCGCAATGACGCAGTATATCGGCGACAACGCCAAAGCGTTTCAGACGCAGTATGGCAACATCAGCAGCGCATCAGTGGGTGCGATTCAGCGCGGCCTGCTGGCGCTGGAGCAGCAGGGAGCGGAGCATTTTTTTGGTGAGCCGATGCTCGATATCCGCGACTGGATGTGCTGCGATGAGCAGGACCGCGGCTATATCAATATTCTCGCAGCAGAACGGCTCTATCAGATGCCTAAACTCTACGCCACCAGCCTGCTGTGGCTGCTGGCGGAACTCTATGAGCAGCTGCCGGAAGCGGGCGACCTGGATAAGCCGAAAATGGTCTTCTTCTTTGATGAGGCGCATCTGCTGTTCAGTGATGCACCGCCCGTGCTGCTGGAAAAGATCGAGCAGGTCATCCGCCTGATCCGCTCCAAAGGCGTGGGCGTCTGGTTCGTCACGCAGAATCCGTCAGATATTCCGGACAAGGTATTAGGCCAGCTTGGCAATCGCGTGCAGCACGCCCTGCGCGCCTTCACGCCGCGCGATCAGAAAGCGGTAAAAAGTGCCGCTGAGACCCTGCGCGCTAACCCGGCGTTTGATGCCGTGGCGGCGCTTCAGGCGCTCGGCACCGGTGAGGCGCTGATCTCTTTCCTCGATGAGAAAGGCAGTCCATCCATCGTGGAACGCGCTATGGTGATCGCCCCCGGCTCACGCATGGGGCCGCTGACGCAGGATGAGCGCAACGACCTGATCAACCACTCGCCGCTTTATGGCAAATATGATGAGGAGGTCGATCGCGAGTCGGCATTTGAGCGCCTGCAGCAGGGGATCGCCACCGCGCCGCAGCAGTCAGCGGCGCCGGACGTTAAAGGCGCTGACGTGAAGGTAGACAGCGGCATTCTTGGCGGTCTGAAAGATATTCTGTTTGGCACCACCGGACCGCGCGGCGGTAAACGCGACGGCGTGGTTCAGAGCGTGGCCCGCAGCGCAGCGCGCCAGGTCACCAGCCAGATCGTGCGCGGCATGCTGGGCAGCCTGCTCGGCGGGCGCCGCCGTTAAGGACTCTCTGCTAAGATCGGATAATGGATAAATATCAACAACTGAAGCGCAGCAAACAGCTGGCGCTGGCGCTGCTGCTGGCGGCAGCGGCAACCTTTATCGTTACGCTGTTTCTGCCACCCAATTTCTGGGTACTGGGCGTTAAAGCGATCGCGGAAGCGGCTATGGTCGGTGCACTGGCCGACTGGTTTGCGGTGGTGGCGCTGTTTCGCCGCGTGCCGCTGCCGCTGATTGCGCGCCATACGGCGATTATTCCGCGTAACAAAGATCGCATCGGCGAAAACCTCGGTCGCTTTGTACAGGAGAAGTTTCTCGATACCGATTCGCTGCTGGCGCTGATCCGCCGCAACAATCCGGCACAGCTGCTGGCGCAGTGGCTGAACGCGCCGGGCAACGCCGATCGCGTAGGGCGTCATCTGCTGCAGGTCATGCGCGGTTTTCTCGATCTCACTGACGATGCCCGCATTCAGCAGTTTATGCGGCGCGCCGTGCATCGCGCGCTGGATAAGGTCGATCTGACGCAGTCCAGTGCGATGATCCTCGACAGCCTGACCAAAAATAACCGTCATCAGGCGCTGCTGGATGCGGCGATTGAACAGCTGCTGCAGCTGCTGCATAAGCCCGGCACGCGTGAGTTTATCGCCCTGCAGATTGTGCGCTGGCTGAAGCGTGAGCATCCGGTTAAAGCTAAAGTGCTGCCGACCGAGTGGCTGGGTGAACACAGCGCCACGCTGGTCGCTAACGCGGTGGACTCCATTCTCGACGAAGTGGCGCGCGATCAGGGGCATGAGCTGCGTCTCGGCTTTAATCGCGCGGTGCAGCGGCTGATTGACCGGCTGAAAAGCGATCCGGAGATGGCAGCGCGCGCGGAGTCAGTGAAGCAGTGGCTGAAAGAGGATGAGTCGCTGAATCGCTATATCGGTGAGCTGTGGCAGGATCTGCGCGCCTGGCTGAAGCGCGATCTCAGCAGCGACGATTCCCGCGTACAGGAGCGGGTACGGCTGGCGGCGCTGTGGCTGGGAGGGACCCTGCTGGCCGATGAGGCGTTACGCAGTTCGATGAATCAGCATCTGGAGGATGCGGCGCGCAGCGTGGCCCCGGAGTTTGCTGCTTTTCTGACGCGTCATATCAGCGATACGGTAAAAAGCTGGGACGCACGCGATATGTCACAGCAGATTGAGCTGAATATTGGCCGCGATCTGCAGTTTATCCGCATCAACGGCACGCTGGTCGGCGGCACCATCGGCCTGCTGCTCTATCTGCTGTCCCAGTTGCCCGCGCTTCTGCAGACGCTGCCCTGACCCGCCGAGGCTGAGCCAGGGCGCCATCATTAACCGAGGGCGCCATAAATGGCGCCCCTACGTTATCGTGCAGGGGCCTCATTAATGAGGCCCTGGCGCATTCATGCGCCCCTGGATCTCTCCCGCTTAACGTCGTTTCAGCAACAGATAGAGACTGATAGCGAAGAAAGCGCCGCTGGGCAGGATTGCCCCTAATATTGGCGGCAGGCCATAGACCAGGCTCAGCGGACCAAAAATCTGATCCAGCACGTAGAACAGGAAGCCGAAGCTGATACCCGTCACCACGCGCACGCCCATCGATACGCTGCGCAGCGGTCCGAAGATAAAGGAGAGCGCCATCAGCATCATGACCGCTACCGAAAGCGGCTGGAAGATTTTACCCCACATATTGAGCTGATAACGGCCCGACTCCTGCCCGCTCTGCTTCAGATATTTACTGTAGTTATACAGTCCGCTGATAGAGAGCGCGTCCGGATCCAGCGCCACCACGCCCAGCTTGTCTGGCGTCAGGTTGGTTTTCCACTCGCCGTTCAGGCTCTGCGAACCGGTGATCTGCTTTGGATCGGTGAGGTCTGACTCATCCACCTGCGCCAGCTCCCACCGCTTACGCGCCTGATCCCAGGTCGCGGTAGCCGCGTAGCGCACGCTCTGCAGACGGCGGGCGTCGTTAAAGCGATAGATACTGACCCCATCAATCTCGTTATCGCCCTTGATGCGTTCGATATAGATAAAGTCGTTGCCATCCTTCGCCCAGAGGCCGTTCTGCGTGGAGACCAGCGACCCGCCGTAAAGCTGCTGCGCGCGGAAATTACGCGCCATCTGCTCGCCCTGCGGCGCCACAAACTCGCCGACGGCCATGGTCAGCAGCACCAGCGGGATCGCGGTTTTCATGACGGACAGCGCCACCTGCAGGCGGGTAAAGCCGGACGCCTGCATCACCACCAGCTCGCTGCGCTGAGCCAGCGTGCCGAGGCCAAGCAGCGCGCCAAGCAGCGCCGCCATCGGGAAGAAGATCTCGATATCTTTCGGCACGCTCAGCAGGGTGTAGTAGCCCGCATCCAGCGCGGAATACGCGCCCTGCCCGGTTTTGCGCAGCTGATCGACAAACTTGATAATGCCCGACAGCGACACCAGCATGAACAGCGTCATCATGATGGTGTTAAAAATGGTTTTACCGATATAGCGGTCAAGAACCTTAAACATCACACCGACCCTCCGCGGCTGAAACGCGCCCGCAGACGACGCATCGGCACGGTATCCCAGGCGTTAAGCGCCACCGCCAGTGCCAGATACGCGACGTTAACGGTCCACATCCAGATAGCCGGATCGAAGCGCCCTTTGGCCGCATTGGAACGCAGCGAACTCTGCAGCAGGAAGAAGATCAGATAGAGCAGCATCGCAGGCAGCATCGACAATACGCGGCCCTGACGTGGATTGACCACGCTAAGCGGCACCACCATCAGCGCCATAATCAGCACCGAGAAAACCAGCGTCAGACGCCAGTGCAGCTCAGCCTGGAACTGCGGCGTTTTGGTGTTGATCAGCGTAAGCAGATCGGCCTGATCGGCATCGTTAGGATCGAGCGTCGCTTCTTTATAGCCCACTACCGCCTGATAGTTCACAAAGTCAGTGATGCGGAAATCACGCAGCAGCGCGGTACCTTCAAAGCGGGTGCCTTTATCCAGCGTCACCACCTGCGAGCCATCCTTGCGCTGCTCCATATGGCCGCTGTCCGCCAGCACCACCGACGGACGCGCGTTGCCTTTAGGCCGCAGCTGCGCGAGGAACACGTTGCCGAAGGTGTTGCCTTTCACATCCTCGACAAACAGCACGGTATTGCCGTCGCTGGAGGTCTGGAACTGGCCTGCGGCCAGCGCAGCAGCGCCCGGGTTCGCTTTGGCATTCTGCGTAACCTCATCCTGGTAACGCGATGACCAGGGGCCGAGCCAGATCACGTTGACCGCCGCCACCAGCGAGGTCATCAGCATCAGGATCATCGCCGCTTTAACCAGTAACCCTTTACCCAGGCCGCAGGCGTGCATCACCGTAATTTCACTTTCGGTGTATAGCCGGCCCAGCGTCATTAAAATCGCCAGAAACAGACTTAAGGGTAAAATAAGTTGCGCCATTTCAGGCACACCGAGTCCTAACAAGGTCAGAACCAGATTTGTGGGGATTTCGCCATCCACCGCCGCCCCTAAGATCCTGACTAACTTCTGACAAAAGAAGATTAGCAGCAGGATAAACAGGATAGCCAGCTGGCTTTTGAGCGTTTCCCGAACCAGATATCTAATAATGATCACGCTTAGTACGCCTGTGAAAACTTGTCTTTTTGCAGGAAAATCGCTAGTTTCAACGCTTATCAGCCATTTTTCTTCATCAATGGCCGTATTGGTCGCTAAAATGGTCTGTTAATGCGTCAGGGTGGTGAAAAAACATCATATTGTCACCCCACTCATTATGACCAGCGGCGTTAAATTGTCATGGCGTCGCGCCAAATAATGGGTGACGAACGCGCTACATTCTAACGACAGCTACGGCCGTTGTCTTTAAGATTCAGGAGAGTGCATGGAGTTCAGTGTAAAAAGCGGCAGCCCGGAAAAACAGCGGAGCGCCTGCATTGTTGTAGGCGTTTTTGAGCCGCGCCGTTTATCGCCCATTGCCGAACAGCTGGATAAAATCAGCGACGGCTATATCAGTGCGCTGCTGCGCCGCGGCGAACTGGAGGGCAAAGTCGGCCAGACGCTGCTGCTGCACCATGTGCCGAATATTCTCTCTGAACGTATTCTGCTGATTGGCTGCGGCAAAGAGCGCGAGCTGGACGAGCGTCAGTATAAGCAGGTGATCCAGAAGACCATTAACACGCTGAATGACACCGGCTCCATGGAAGCGGTCTGCTTCCTGACCGAACTGCATGTTAAAGGCCGCAACACCTACTGGAAAGTGCGCCAGGCTATCGAAACTTCGAAAGAGGCGCTCTACAACTTTGATCAGCTGAAAAGCAATAAAGTTGAGCCGCGTCGTCCGCTGCGCAAGCTGGTGTTCAACGTCCCGACGCGTCGCGAACTCACCAGCGGTGAGCGCGCTATTCAGCATGGCCTTGCCGTAGCAGCCGGCGTGAAAGCGGCAAAAGATCTCAGCAACATGCCGCCAAATATCTGTAATGCGGCCTATCTCGCTTCGCAGGCACGCCAGCTGGCAGACGCTTACAGCAAAAACGTCACGACCCGTGTTATCGGCGAACAGCAGATGAAAGAGCTGGGCATGAATGCCTATCTTGCGGTCGGCGCCGGTTCGCACAATGAGTCGCTGATGTCGGTCATTGAGTACAAAGGCAACAGCGATCCGGACGCGCGTCCCATCGTGCTGGTGGGTAAAGGGCTGACCTTTGACGCCGGCGGCATCTCTATCAAGCCTGCTGAAGGCATGGATGAGATGAAATATGATATGTGCGGCGCGGCCTCGGTCTATGGCGTAATGCGTATGGTGGCAGAACTCAATCTGCCGCTGAACGTCGTGGGCGTGCTGGTGGGCTGTGAAAATATGCCGGATGGCCGCGCAATGCGCCCGGGCGATGTTCTGACCACGATGTCAGGCCAGACGGTGGAAGTGCTGAATACCGATGCTGAAGGTCGTCTGGTGCTGTGCGACGCCCTTACCTACGTTGAACGCTTTGAGCCTGAAGTGGTGATTGACGTGGCGACCCTGACCGGTGCCTGCGTGATTGCGCTGGGTCATCACGTCAGCGGCCTGCTTTCGAATCACAATCCGCTGGCGCATGAGCTGATCAGCGCTTCTGAACAGTCAGGCGACCGCGCGTGGCGGCTGCCGATGGCCGATGAGTATCAGGAGCAGCTGGAGTCGAACTTTGCCGATATGGCGAATATCGGCGGACGTCCGGGCGGTGCGATTACGGCCGCCTGCTTCCTGGCGCGTTTTGCACGCAAATATAACTGGGCGCACCTCGATATCGCCGGCACTGCATGGCGCTCCGGTAAAGCCAAAGGCGCTACCGGTCGTCCGGTACCGATGCTCTCTCAGTTCCTGCTGAACCGTGCGGGTCTGAACGGCGACGATTAATCGGTATTGCGCGTCCTGTGGCGGCATTTCCCCCGTAGGGGCGCCATTCATGGCGCCCGGTTTGATGCGCGTGCGGAACGTGATGACGCCATTCATGGCGCCCGGGTCGATGCGCGTACGGGACGCGATGGCGTTCAATACGGTGCGGTTATTGACCAGGGGCGCATAAATGCGCCCCCTGTGGCGGCATTTCCCATTTAGGGGCGCCATTCATGGCGCCCGGGTTGACGCGCGTACGGGACGTGATGACGCCATCAACAACATTCCTGCTGCTGATATCGGCCTTAATGTTGGACGCACGCCGCGCGCTGACGCACAATGCTCTCTGTTGTTACTGATGGAATTTAGCCCGCCATGAAAAACGCCACCTTCTATGTTTTAGAGTCAGAAAGCGCCAGTGATGGCCTTAGCGCTATTGAAGCGCTGGTGTGCGATCTGGCTGCTACCCGCTGGCGTGAAGGCAAACGTATCCTGATCGCCTGTGAAAGCGAAGCGCAGGCGAACCGGCTGGACGAGGCGCTCTGGCAGCGCCCGGCTAACGCCTTTGTGCCGCATAATCTGGCGGGTGAAGGCCCGCGCTACGGTGCGCCGGTAGAGCTTGCCTGGCCGCAGCGCCGCAGCAGTGCGCCGCGCGATTTGCTGATCAGCCTGCTGCCGGCATTCGCAGATTTTGCCACCGCTTTCCATGAAGTGATAGACTTCGTACCGTATGAAGAATCCCTGAAACAACCGGCGCGCGATCGCTATAAAGCCTATCGTAGCGTTGGTTTCCAACTGAAAACGGCGCCACCACCCCCGCCGCAAACGACATAGCAGAAATGGACAAGACATATAACCCGCAAGATATCGAGCAGCCGCTCTACGAGCACTGGGAACAGCAGGGCTACTTTAAACCGAATGGCGACACCAGCCAGGAAAGCTTTTGCATCATGATCCCGCCGCCGAACGTTACCGGCAGCTTGCATATGGGTCACGCCTTCCAGCAGACCATTATGGATACCATGATCCGCTACCAGCGCATGCAGGGTAAAAATACCCTGTGGCAGGCGGGCACTGACCATGCCGGTATTGCGACGCAGATGGTTGTAGAGCGTAAGATCGCCGCCGAAGAGGGGAAAACGCGCCAGGATTATGGTCGTGACGCCTTTATCGATAAAATCTGGGAGTGGAAAGCGGAATCAGGCGGCACTATTACCCGCCAGATGCGCCGCCTCGGCAACTCCGTGGACTGGGAGCGCGAGCGCTTCACCATGGATGACGGCCTCTCAAATGCGGTGAAAGAAGTTTTTGTGCGCCTTTATAAAGAGAACCTGATCTACCGTGGCAAACGCCTGGTAAACTGGGACCCTAAACTGCGCACCGCTATCTCCGATCTGGAAGTAGAAAACCGCGAAAGCAAAGGCTCGATGTGGCATATCCGCTATCCGCTGGCGGATGGCGCGACCACGGCAGACGGCAAAGATTATCTGGTTGTCGCTACCACCCGCCCGGAAACCCTGCTGGGCGATACCGGCGTTGCCGTCAATCCGGAAGATCCACGCTATAAAGATCTGATCGGCAAAGAGCTGATCCTGCCGCTGGTAGATCGTCGCATTCCGATCGTGGGTGATGAGCACGCCGATATGGAAAAAGGCACCGGCTGCGTGAAGATCACCCCGGCGCACGATTTCAACGACTATGAAGTGGGTCGTCGTCACAAGCTGCCGATGATCAACATTCTGACCTTTGACGGCGATATCCGCAGCCGTGCCGAGGTGTTTGACACCAACGGTGAAGCGAGCACCGCCTGCTCCGATGAAATCCCGGCGGCGTTTCAGGGTATGGAGCGCTTTGCCGCGCGTAAAGCGATTGTCGCTGCCGTGGATGAAGCGGGCCTGCTGGATGAGATCAAGCCACACGACCTGACGGTGCCGTACGGCGATCGCGGCGGCGTGGTGATTGAGCCGATGCTGACCGATCAGTGGTACGTGCGTACTGCCCCGCTGGCGAAAGTTGCGGTAGAAGCGGTAGAGAACGGCGACATCCAGTTTGTACCGAAGCAGTATGAAAATATGTACTTCTCCTGGATGCGCGATATTCAGGACTGGTGTATTTCACGCCAGCTCTGGTGGGGGCATCGCATTCCGGCGTGGTATGACAACGACGGCAACGTCTATGTCGGCCGCACCGAAGAAGAAGTGCGTCAGGAAAATAATCTGGCTGCAGACGTGGCGCTGCGTCAGGATGATGACGTGCTGGATACCTGGTTCTCTTCCGGCCTGTGGACCTTCTCTACTCTTGGCTGGCCAGAGAACACCGAAGCGCTGCGCACCTTCCACCCCACCAGCGTGCTGGTGAGCGGCTTCGACATTATCTTCTTCTGGATCGCGCGCATGATCATGCTGACCATGCACTTTATCAAAGATGAAAACGGCAAGCCGCAGGTGCCGTTTAAGACCGTCTATATGACCGGTCTGATCCGCGATGAAGAGGGACAGAAGATGTCGAAGTCGAAAGGCAACGTCATCGATCCGCTCGATATGGTTGATGGGATTTCGCTGGAAGCGCTGCTGGAGAAACGTACCGGCAACATGATGCAGCCGCAGCTGGCGGAAAAAATCCGCAAGCGCACCGAGAAGCAGTTCCCGGACGGCATCGTGCCATCAGGCACTGACGCCCTGCGCTTTACGCTGGCCGCGCTGGCCTCAACCGGACGCGATATCAACTGGGATATGAAGCGTCTTGAAGGCTATCGCAACTTCTGTAATAAGCTGTGGAACGCCAGCCGCTTTGTGCTGATGAATACCGAAGATCAGGATTGCGGTCAGCAGGGTGGCGAACTGAAGCTGTCGCTGGCGGATCGCTGGATCCTGAGCGAGTTTAACCGCACGGTGAAAGCGTACCGTGAGGCGCTGGACAGCTATCGCTTCGATATCGCGGCCAATATTCTCTATGACTTCACCTGGAATCAGTTCTGCGACTGGTATCTGGAGCTGACCAAGCCGGTGATGAACAGCGGCAGCGAAGCGGAGCTGCGCGGCACGCGCAACACGCTGGTAACGGTGCTGGAAGCCCTGCTGCGTCTGGCACACCCGATTATTCCGTTTATTACGGAAACTATCTGGCAGCGCGTAAAAGTGCTGAAAAACATCGATCATGACACCATTATGCTGCAGCCGTTCCCGCAGTATGACGCGGCGAATGAGGATGCCGCAGCGCAGGCAGACATTGAGTGGATGAAACAGGCGATTGTCGCGGTACGTAATATCCGTGCTGAGATGAACATTGCGCCGAGTAAGCCGCTGGATGTGCTGCTGCGCGACTGCTCCGCTGACGCACAGCGTCGCGTGGAAGAGAACCGCAACTTCCTCTCCCGCCTGGCGCGTCTCGCGAGCCTGACGATCCTGCCGGCGGGCGACAAAGGCCCGGTCTCTGTGACCAAGATCGTCGAGGGCGCAGAGCTGCTGATCCCGATGGCCGATCTGGTCAACAAAGAGGCGGAGCTGGAGCGTCTGGCAAAAGAGCTGCTGAAGCTGGATGTTGAGATTGAGAAGATCCAGACCAAGCTGGCGAACGAAGGCTTTGTGTCGCGCGCTCCGGAAGCGGTGGTCGCGAAAGAGCGCGAGCGCGTGGCGGAGATGGAGCAGTCAAAAGCAAAACTGATTGAACAGCAGGGCGTGATTGCGGCATTGTAAGCGCTTAAGACCTGTTCGTTAACCGAAGCCGGGCTCTGCCCGGCTTTTTTATTACCGGAATTCTGCCATGAGCACCCTCACCTCACTGAATCTGCAGGTCCGCCCGATCTGCGCCGCGGACAACCAGCCGATTGCACAGGTGATCCGCACGGTGTCAGCCGAGTTTGGCCTGACCGCGGATAAAGGCTATACCGTCGCCGATCCCCAGCTTGATAGCCTGTTTGAACTCTACAGTACCCCAGGGAGCGCCTACTGGATTGTGGAGCTGGAAGGCAGCGTCGTGGGCGGCGGCGGCATTGCGCCGCTGGCGTGCAGCGCGCCCGATATCTGCGAACTCCAGAAGATGTATTTTCTGCCGCAGGTGCGCGGGCTCGGCCTGGCGCGTGAACTGGCGCTGCGCGCGCTGGCGTTTGCCCAGGCGCAGGGGTTCCGCCGCTGCTATCTGGAGACCACCGCCAGCCTGACGCGGGCGATTGCGCTTTATGAAGCGCTGGGATTTACGCACATTGACCGCGCCATGGGCTGTACCGGTCACGTCGATTGCGAAGTGCGGATGCTTAAAACGCTGGCGTAGAAGCCCGCACTCAGAACGCGGGCACGCCGCTGTGAAAGCGCAGCTCCGTATCCGGCTCGCCGATCAGGCGCGCTTCCGCTGCGCCGATCGCCTGCACGCGCGGTGTAATATCGCGCGGTGAGATCTGCGCTGCCAGCGCAAGGTAGTCCTGATAGTGACGCGCTTCTGAACGCAGCAGCGAGATATAGAACTTCTCCAGCTGCGCATCCAGATGCGGTGCCAGGCTGGCAAACCGTTCGCAGGAGCGCGCTTCAATATAGGCGCCGCAAATCAGCTTATCCACCAGCGTATCGGGCTCATGGGTGGTGACCTCCCGCAGCAGCCCTTTTGCATAGCGGCTGGCGGTGATTTTGCGGTAAATCAGACCGCGCGCCTGCATGATCTCCCATACCTGATAAAAGTGGTGCAGCTCCTCTTTGATCAGCAGCACCATCTTCTCCACCATCTCATCCGCCCACGGCAGTTCGTTGCGCACGATAACGCTTTTGGTCAGATTTTTATGCGCATTGATGAAGTCGCTGCTGTGCGCTTCGCCAAAGACAAACGCCTCATAAGGTTCGAGCCACGCCAGAATCGCCTCACCGCTCGGTTTATCTGCCACATATTTACGGATCAGCCATACGGCGGTCTGTGCCGCTTTCAGCTCACATACCATGTGATCGGTCAGCAGCAGCGTAAGATTTTCCGGTTTGCGCGCCTCTGCGATCCACGCCTCAGGCGTGCGACAGTGCAGGAACTGGTGGATGGGTGCTAATAGCGGGGCGTAATTCATCAGTGGTCTTTACAGGCAGGTAAGTGAAACGGGCGACAGGCGCCGCCCGGTACAATCAGTGACGGACGCCGTTATCCTCGCCGTCGTCGTCCATCTCTTCATCTTCGTCTTCGTCATCTTCCGCGTTGGGATCTTCGAAGTAGGTACCCCAGCCGTCATAATCGACGTTGTATTTGCCCACCAGGTTCACCAGCTGCTCAACCTGCGCATCGATCAGTTCAGGTTTCAGGGCAGATTCGCTGAGGATATCCACACACATTACCGTGGTGCCATCTTCCAGCTCCAGCTCTTCCGGCTCGGTGACTTCATAGCCCAGCTTAAACGCATCAACTGCCGCTTTTTCCAGCGAGTCGAAGTTGTTGCAGGAGAGATGATGTTCAATGGTGTAGAGCGCGTCCGGATCGCTTCCGTCATCCAGCAGCTCTTCGATGATCAGACGCGTCTCTTCGCGCTGTTCTTCCAGCAATGCTTCGTATGCCATGTGTGAGTCCTCAAAATGGTGGCAGTGAATGCAATTATTTTCCCATACTGCCTCGCGCGCCACTACACAAAACAGAAAGTTTATTTGCGCCGGGGTTGAAAATGAATATTCATACCATTAAATTGAATTTTAATTCATTATTAAGCAGCTTACGGAGCAAAGCATGAGCCAGTTATATTCGAAACATTTCCTGCGGTTGCTGGATTTTACTCCGGCAGAGATCGCCAGCCTGCTGTCGCTGGCCGCTGAATTAAAGCAGGCCAAAAAAAGCGGCAGTGAACCGCGCTACCTTACCGGCAAAAATATTGCGCTCATCTTCGAAAAAGACTCGACCCGTACCCGATGCTCTTTCGAAGTTGCCGCTTACGATCAGGGTGCAAACGTGACCTATCTCGGGCCGGGCGGCAGTCAGATTGGGCATAAAGAGTCGATGAAAGACACCGCCCGGGTGCTGGGACGCTTCTATGACGGTATTCAGTATCGCGGCTATGGTCAGGCGCTGGTGGAAACTTTGGCTGAACACGCCGGTGTACCAGTGTGGAACGGTCTGACCGATGAGTTTCATCCTACGCAGCTGCTGGCCGATCTGCTCACGATGCAGGAGCAGCTGCCGGGTAAAGCGCTGAGCGACATGACGCTGGTGTATGTGGGCGACGCGCGCAATAACATGGGCAACAGCATGCTGGAGGCCGCCGCGCTGACGGGGCTCGATTTGCGTCTGGTAGCGCCTGAAGCGTGCTGGCCGGAGAGCGGGCTGGTAGAGACGTGCCGGGCAGCGGCGGCGCAAACCGGCGGCAAAATTACGCTGACGGAGAATATCGCCGAAGGCGTGCAGGGTGCAGACTTTATCTATACTGACGTCTGGGTCTCTATGGGCGAGGCGAAATCGGTGTGGGAAGAGCGTATCGCTCTGCTGCGCCCCTATCAGGTTAACAGCGCGATGCTGGCGCTGACCGGTAATCCGCAGGTGAAGTTTCTGCACTGCCTGCCCGCTTTTCACGATGACAAAACCACGCTGGGCCAGCAGCTGGCGGCGCAGTACGGACTGGAAGCCGGAATGGAAGTCAGCGACGAGGTATTTGAGTCGGCGCACAGCGTGGTATTCGATCAGGCGGAAAACCGCATGCACACCATTAAAGCAGTGATGGTGGCCACGCTGGCTCAGCGCTGATTAACGCCAGGCAAACGTTTACTTAGCGCTTGCTGCCCGCCCGCGAATGCGTATAATGCGCCACAATTTGCCGGAGGAAATATGCCACAGCGCCAGCCACATTTTGCCGCTCCCGTCCGCCTGAACGCAGGCGGCACCGCTGTTTCTTTCCGCTATTCACCGATCGTTATAAAGCCCCTGTAAAGGGGCTTTTTTTTGTCCGCTATCCGGCAGCACTGAGGAGAAAGCTATGGCTAACCCGCTATATCGCAAACACATCATTTCCATCAACGATCTTAATCGCGATGAACTGGAGCTGGTGCTGCATACCGCTGCCCGGCTTAAGGCGCAGCCGCAGCCTGAGCTGCTGAAGCATAATGTGATTGCCAGCTGTTTTTTCGAAGCCTCTACCCGGACCCGCCTCTCGTTTGAGACGGCGATGCATCGCCTGGGGGCATCGGTGGTCGGGTTCGCCGACGGCGGTAACACCTCGCTGGGCAAGAAAGGCGAAACGCTGGCCGACACCATTTCCGTCATCGGCACCTACGTTGACGCTATCGTGATGCGCCATCCGCAGGAGGGTGCGGCGCGTCTGGCCACGGAATTTTCTGGCGGCGTACCGATCCTCAACGCCGGCGATGGTGCGAATCAGCATCCGACGCAAACCCTGCTCGATCTCTTTACCATCCGTGAAACGCAGGGGCGGCTTGATAACCTCAGCGTCGCGATGGTCGGCGATCTGAAATATGGCCGTACCGTGCACTCGCTTACGCAGGCGCTGGCAAAATTCACCGGCAACCGTTTTTACTTTATCGCCCCGTCAGCACTCGCCATGCCCGCCTATATTACCGATATGCTGGATGAACAGAACATCGTCTGGACGCGGCACGACAGCATTGAAGAGGTGCTGCCTGAACTCGACATTCTTTATATGACACGGGTGCAGAAAGAGCGTCTCGATCCGTCAGAGTACGCCAATGTTAAGGCACAGTTCATTCTGCGCGCCGCCGATCTGCACGGCGCGCGCGGCAATATGAAGGTGCTGCATCCGCTGCCGCGCGTGGATGAGATCGCCACCGACGTCGACAGCACGCCCCATGCCTGGTATTTCCAGCAGGCGGGGAACGGCATTTTTGCCCGCCAGGCGCTTCTGGCGCTGGTACTGAATAGCGAACTGACAGACTAAGGAGCCGACGATCATGACCCAGGATAATAAACTGCAGGTAGAAGCGATTAAACGCGGCACGGTAATCGATCATATTCCGGCCCAGACGGGATTTACGTTGCTGTCGCTGTTCCGCCTGACGGAAACCGAGCAGCGTATTACCATCGGCCTTAACCTTCCTTCCGGCGAGATGGGACGTAAGGATCTGATCAAAATCGAGAACACTTTTCTTACTGAAGATCAGATCAATCAGCTGGCGTTTTATGCGCCGCACGCTACGGTAAACCGTATCGAAGAGTATGAGGTGGTGGCCAAAATTACCCCAACGCTACCGGCGCGCATTGAGCAGGTGCTGACCTGCCCGAACAGCAACTGTATCAGCCGCAGCGAGCCGGTTTTCTCCAGCTTTGCGGTAAAGCAGCGTGAAGATGATATCCACCTGCAGTGTAAATATTGCGAGAAGTCGTTTGCCCGCCATGTGGTGCTGGGTCACTGGTAATCATCTGACCGCTCCCTATAATGGGAACCCTTGCTTACGCGGCGAGCGCCCCGCTGGCCGCGCACTTCTGAGGAGAAACGATGTCTCGCGAAATCAGTACGGAACAGGCTCCCGCCGCTATCGGTCCCTATGTGCAGGGCGTAGATCTCGGCAGCATGATTATCACCTCCGGACAGATCCCGGTCGATCCGGCAACCGGCGCGGTCGCCGATGATGTGGCAGCCCAGGCGCGCCAGTCGCTGGAGAATGTCAAAGCGATTGTTGAAGCAGCCGGTCTGCAGGTTGGCGACATTGTCAAAACCACGGTCTTTGTCAAAGACCTCAACGACTTTGCCACGGTTAACGCCACTTACGAGGCGTTTTTTACTGAGCATCAGGCCAGCTTCCCGGCGCGCTCCTGTGTCGAGGTCGCCCGCCTGCCTAAAGATGTCAAAATTGAGATTGAAGCGATCGCCGTACGTCGCTGATCCCCTGCCCCTCTCCCGGCCGGGAGGGGGGACTCACCACTTCCTTGCGGCATATCAAGCCATACGCAATTAATCCCGCCCCGGACACAACATATAGTCATTACACTACCTGAAATATCTATATATAGCTCAGGAGTGGTGAATGGTGACGACGGTTATAAAACGCGACGGCTGCAGAGTCCCCTTTGATATACAGCGTATTGAACAGGCCATTGCGGCGGCGGCAGAGGCAGTGGCGCAGTGCGATCCTGCCTGGTGCCGGGCGCTGGCTGAGCAGATTGGTCAACAGCTGGCCGCGCGCGCGGAAGTCGATATCCATGAGATCCAGCTGGCGGCTGAAGAGGCGCTGATGCATGCCGGTAAACCGGCGGTGGCGCGCGCGTGGATTGAGTATCGCCACGACCGGGACCGGGCGCGCGAGCAGCGCAGCCGGCTGCATCACGCCATCAGGGGGCTGGTGGAGCAGACCGACACCGCGCTGCTGCATGAGAATGCGAACAAAGACAGTAATGTCATCCCGACCCAGCGCGACCTGCTGGCGGGCATCGTGGCAAAACATTATGCGCAGCGGCATCTGCTGCCGCGCGCGGTGGCCGAGGCGCACGATCGCGGCGAGATCCACTATCACGATCTCGATTACGCCCCCTTTTTCCCGATGTTCAACTGCATGCTGGTCGACCTGCGCGGCATGCTGACCCGGGGCTTCAAAATGGGCAATGCGGAGATCGAGCCGCCGAAATCGATCGCCACCGCCACCGCCGTTACCGCGCAGATCATCGCGCAGGTCGCCAGCCATATTTATGGCGGCACGACGCTTAACCGCATTGATGAAGTGCTGGCGCCGTTTGTGGAATTAAGCATGGCGAAGCATCGGCAGGTCGCGGCGGCGTGGCAGATCGCCCGCGCGGAGGAGTATGCCCGGGAACGCACTGAAAAAGAGTGCTATGACGCGTTTCAGTCGCTGGAATATGAAGTCAATACGCTGCACACCGCCAACGGCCAGACCCCGTTTGTGACCTTTGGCTTCGGGCTTGGCACCTGCGAAGCAGCACGCATGATCCAGCGGGCGATTCTGCACAACCGCATCGCCGGGCTGGGTAAAAACCATAAAACGGCGGTATTTCCCAAGCTGGTTTTTGCCATCCGCGAGGGGATTAACCGTCGACCGGGCGACATTAATTACGATATCAAACAGCTGGCGCTGCGCTGCGTCGCTAAACGCATGTATCCCGACATCCTCAATTATGACCAGGTTGTGGCGGTGACCGGCTCATTTAAAACGCCGATGGGCTGCCGCAGCTTTCTCGACCGCTATGACGTGCAGGGAGAGCCGGTTCATGACGGGCGCTGCAACCTCGGCGTGGTAACGATCAATCTGCCGCGCATTGCGCTGGAGGCACAGGGCAATGATGACCGCTTCTGGCAACTGCTCGATAAGCGGCTGGCGCTGACAAAGCAGGCCCTGATGACGCGTATCGCGCGTCTTGAACGCACCAAAGCGCGCGTGGCGCCGATTCTTTACATGGAGGGAGCGTGCGGCATACGGCTGCAGGCTGATGAAGAGATTGGCGTTCTGTTCCGCAACGGACGCGCGTCGGTTTCGCTTGGCTTTATTGGTCTGCATGAGACGCTGAATGCGCTGAGCGGTAATGCGCAGCACCCTTACGATTCGCCCACGCTGCAGGCAAAAGGCGTGGCGATTGTTTCCCGCCTGCGCGCAGCGGCCAGCGCGTGGAAAGCGGAGAGCGGCTACGGCTTTAGCCTCTACAGCACGCCGAGCGAAAACCTGTGCGATCGCTTCTGTCGCCTCGATGCAGCGGAATTTGGTGTGGTTCCGGGCGTGACCGATAAAGGCTACTACACCAACAGCTTCCACCTTGATGTAGAGAAGAAGGTGAATCCGTACGACAAAATCGATTTTGAAGCGCCCTATCCGGCCATCAGCAGCGGCGGCTTTATCTGTTACGGCGAATATCCCAGCCTGCAGCACAACCTGAAAGCGCTGGAAGATGTCTGGGACTACAGCTATCACCGCGTGCCCTACTACGGCACCAATACACCGATCGATGAGTGCTACGCCTGCGGCTTCAGCGGCGAGTTCAGCTGCACCAGCAAAGGCTTTACCTGTCCCGCCTGTGGCAATCGCGACCCTGCCCGGGTCTCCGTGACGCGCCGCGTCTGCGGCTATCTTGGCAGCCCGGACGCCCGCCCCTTCAATGCCGGTAAACAGCAGGAGGTACAGCGACGCGTGAAGCACATGAGTGGCGGCCTGCCGAAATGATGCGTATTCATGGCTATTATGACATTGACGTGGTGAACGGGCCGGGCACGCGCTGCACGCTGTTTGTCGCGGGCTGCGAGCATCGGTGCCGGGGCTGCTATAACCCGCGCACCTGGCGCACCGACACGGGCACACCCTTTACGCTGCAGATGGAAGAACAGCTGATTGCCGATCTCAACGATACCCGCGTGCCGCGTCAGGGCTTATCGCTCAGCGGGGGCGATCCGCTGCATCCGCACAACGTACCGCATATTCGCCGGCTGGTGCGGCGCGTGCGGCGCGACTGCCCCGGTAAAGATATCTGGCTCTGGACCGGCTATGAGCTGGCTGAGCTTTCTGCCGCTCAGCGGGTGATACTCGACGCTATCGATGTGCTGATTGATGGCCGCTTTGTTGAGGCTGAAAAGGATGCACGGCTGCAGTGGCGCGGCAGTCGTAATCAAAAGATCTGGTGGTTGCGCCAGCCGCCGCCTGCGGAAGACATTGCGCCGCCGGGCTTGCGTTTCAGTGATTAGCGTCCAGACTTGTCAGGTCACTCATGCAACGAACCCTGGGTTCGTTAACCACATGGAGAAGAGAAGATGGGCAAGAAAATAGCGGTTCTGATCACCGATGATTTTGAGGATTCTGAATTTACCTCACCAGCGGATGCTTACACCCAGGCGGGCCATGAAGTGGTCACCATTGAGATGCAGGCAGGAAAAACGGTGAAAGGTAAACAGGGCAAAGCGGAAGTGAAGATTGATAAAGATATCGATCACGTCAGTGCAGCAGAATTTGATGCACTGCTGCTGCCGGGCGGCCACTCCCCCGACGCGCTGCGCGGTGACGATCGCTTTGTCAATTTCACCAAAGAGTTTGTTGCCAGCGGCAAACCGATTTTCGCTATTTGTCACGGTCCACAGCTGCTGATCAGCGCCAACGGCGTGCGCGGCCGCAAGATGACCTGTGTGAAAGCGATTGCGATCGATTTGCGTAACGCGGGTGCCGATTTTTACGACAAAGAAGTGGTCGTGGATGATGACAAGCTGGTCACCAGCCGCACCCCGGAAGATCTGCCGGCATTTAACCGCGAATCGCTGCGCATACTGAGCGCATCATAATACCCCGGCCGCCCGTAGTATCCAGGGCGGCATGATATATCTGACCCAGGGCGGCATGAATGCCGCCCCTGTGATTGCACGATCTGTAGGGGGCGCATTCATGCGCCCCTGGTGTATTTATGATGCGATACGCTGCCAGCTGATTTTCTTGCCAAAACCCAGTGTGTTATCCGTCATCTTCAGCTCATCTATCGTGAGCTGCCACAGAGGCGCGGTGACTTTTTTTGCGACCGGAAAACGGCGCTGATAGGCGCTTAACGCCTGCGCATCCTCGCTTAGCCGGATATGTCCGCGATACTGGACGCCTTTAAGCAGCTGAACACTTTTCGGCTGGCCATTAATGGTGCCTGCGACCTGCGGGTTATGCAGCATCATGGCACCGTGACGCGTGGCGGTGTCGCTCATCAGCCAGAATGCCATCTGTGCTTCATCAAACAGATAGTAGCAATTAGCGCACCACAGCTCTTCCGATGCGCTGGCGCAAAGCGAAAGCACATGCTGTTTCTTCAGGTAGCGCAGTAAATGAGACAGATCGGACAAAGGTCGCTCCCTGCACATAGCCGTGAACGCGGCGGCACGTTACACTGCTGGTGCTTTGTTTTGAGGTCTGAGAAATGGAACAGAACTGGCAGCTTTATATGCTGCAAACCGCTGCCGGGATGATCTATACCGGAATTACCACCGATGTGGCGCGCCGGCTGCTGCAGCATCAGCAGGGACGCGGCGCCCGCTCGCTGCGCGGCAAAGGGCCGCTTACGCTGATGTTTCACTGCCCTGCCGGTGACCGCGCTGCGGCTTCACGCCTGGAGTATCAGGTCAAACAACTCGCCCGTACCCACAAACTGCTGCTGATAGCGCAACAGCCGGCGTGTCTGACCACCTGGTTTACTCAGCGTGGTTAAAAGGCGCAGCAAATACCACTAACCCTTCTGCGCCGCTGAACGCATCGTCTGCCAGCTTGTAAATCTGGAATGTCGCCTCGCTGTCGGGCCAGCGGCAGTGCAGCCCATGATGGGCCGCCGACTCAAAGCCCAGCGGCTGGTAAAATGCGGGATCGCCCAGCACCACCACCGCGCTGTAGCTGAATTCATTCAGTGAATCGAGCCCCTCATAAACCAGCTGCTTTGCCAGGCCCTGCCCGCGTACCGAACTGTCAACGGCCAGTGGAGCCAGCGCCACCCAGTTACGATCTTCACCCTGCAGCGTTACCGGACTGAAAGCAGCATAGCCCAGCACCTGACCCTCATCATCGGTTGCCACCACGCCCAGCGTGAGCAATCCATCTTCGCGCAGCTGCTGTACCCGTTCAGCTTCAGCTGGGGTCGCAAAACTGCGTTTTAACAGGCTGTCGATGCCGGCAGCATCAACGCCAATCTCAGTACGAATTAACATGGCATCCCCGTGCGTGACGCATAAGCCTGCGCCTTCTGTTCCCTTCTGCCTTAGCCTGAGCAGCTACCAGCAGCAAGTCGTTGGCTTCGCCGCGAAACCCGGCATCTGTTTCGGCATCGCGTGAAACGGTCAGACGCCTCCTGCAGCGTGGCGATGCGGCAAAACTGACTCGCAGCAATCCGATCGCCCAGGCCGCGCCCTTGCAGAAAGTCTAACTCACCTTCAGCAAAAACATGACGAAATTGCGCGTTTAAGAGTTGTTGCAAAAGAGTTTTTTCCATCTCCGTACCCGCTTTGCCCGCAATATACGCCTATTCAGCAGGCTTTTTCCCCTAACCGGCGGCGTACGGTTACGAACGGTGTGGCTCTGCGTATTTATAACAGGTTATCAATTATGCCATCTCTGTCGCGCAGTCCTCCCTGCTGAGATCAACAAGCCTGCTATTACGCGTCAGGAAAATAGCGCAGCGGCAGGGGTATACCTTCCGGAAAAATGGTTAATAAAGGCACAATCCGGCTACATCCCTGCCCTTAATAGCAGTTTTAATATGGGTAATGTTGCGTAATACTTATGGCAGCAGGCTGTTCAACGCCTGCGCCATCATTTGCTGGAGTACTCATGTCTGAGAAAAAACCTGTTCGCCTGTCCGTGCTGGATCTGGCTCCTATTCCGCAAGGCGCGTCTGCGCGCGACGCCTTTCACCATTCACTGGCGCTGGCGCGTCAGGCGGAAGCGCTGGGTTTCCACCGCTACTGGCTCGCTGAGCATCACAACATGACCGGTATTGCCAGCGCGGCGACCTCGGTGCTGATCGGGTATCTCGCGGCAAATACCGAAACCCTGCGGCTTGGATCCGGCGGGATTATGCTGCCTAACCATGCGCCGCTGGTGATTGCCGAGCAGTTCGGTACCCTGGAGTCGCTCTACCCTGGTCGCATCGATCTCGGGCTGGGCCGTGCACCGGGTTCCGATCAGCGCACGATGATGGCGCTGCGCCGTCATCTCTCCAGCGCCCAGGCCGACAGCTTCCCGGAAGATGTCGCTGAGCTGCTGCGCTGGTTTGATGCTGAAGAAGGCGAGCATCATCCGGTACAGCCAGTGCCGGGCCTCGGCCTGAAAATTCCGGTGTGGCTGCTCGGCTCAAGCCTTTACAGCGCTCAGCTGGCGGCGAAGCTCGGGCTGCCGTTTGCCTTTGCCTCGCACTTCGCCCCGGATCTGCTGCTGCAGGCGCTGCATCTGTACCGTGAGAAGTTCCAGCCTTCGGCGCGCCTGGCTAAGCCATACGCTATGGTCTGTGTGAATATTGTGGCGGCAGAGAGTGAGCGCGACGCGCGCTTCCTGTTTACCTCCATGCAGCAGCAGTTTATCAACCTGCGCCGCGGCAAGCCGGGCCCGCTGCCTGCGCCGGTGGAAAATATGGATAGCCTCTGGTCGCCGTCAGAGCAGTATGGCGTGCAGCAGGCGCTGAGCATGTCGATTGTGGGCGATAGCGAAAAGGTGCGTCACGGTCTGGCAGCGTTGCAGCGCGAAACGCAGGCGGATGAGATCATGGTCAACGGTCAGATCTTCGATCCCAAAGCGCGGCTGCGCTCATTTGCGCTGGCGATGGAAGCTGCCGGCACGCTGTAGCAGGTTGAGTAAAAGAGATAAAAAAAGGGACGCCGCATGGCGTCCCTTTTTATTGCTTAACGTTTAGCGATTATGCATCACGACGACGTGAGGTGCCTTCGTCGCGACGTGGGCCACGGCCCGCTTCGCGGCTAAAGCGTCCGCCTTCGCGGCCACCTTCACGACGCTCGGAGAAGCGACGCGGTGCGCCTTCACCACGTGGTGCATCACCACGCGGTGCGCTGCTGCGACGCTCACCACCGAAGTCACGACCGCCGCTGCGGCGCTCAGTACGCTCGTGCGGCTGTGCATCACCCAGCAGCTGCATATTCATCGGCTTGTTCAGAATACGCGTGCGCGTGAAGTGCTGCAGAACTTCACCCGGCATGCCTTTTGGCAGTTCGATGGTGGAGTGCGTGCCAAACAGCTTGATGTTACCAATGTAGCGGCTGCTGATATCGCCTTCGTTAGCGATAGCACCCACAATGTGGCGAACTTCAACGCCGTCATCGCGGCCCACTTCAATGCGGTAAAGCTGCATGTCGCCAACGTCACGACGCTCACGACGTGGACGATCGCCATCACGGCTCTCACCACGGCTGTCGCGGTCACGACGCGGACGGTCAGCGCGGTCATCACGATCGCGGAACTCACGACGCTGCGGACGCGGCGCGTCAGCCGGTACGATCAGTGGACGTTCACCCTGAGCCATTTTCAGCAGGGCAGCCGCCAGCGTTTCGATATCCAGCTCTTCTTCCGGCTGCATTTTGCTCAGCAGCGCGCGATACTGATCCAGATCGCTGCTTTCCAGCTGCTGCTGTACTTTTGCTGCAAATTTGGCCAGACGACGCTCACCCAGCAGCTCTGCGTTTGGCAGTTCTACTTCCGGAATAGTCAGCTTCATGGTGCGTTCAATGTTACGCAGCAGACGACGCTCGCGGTTCTCAACGAACAGCAGCGCACGGCCAGCGCGGCCCGCACGACCGGTACGGCCGATACGGTGAACATAAGACTCCGCATCCATCGGGATATCGTAGTTAACAACCAGGCTGATACGCTCAACGTCCAGACCGCGCGCCGCAACGTCGGTTGCAATCAGGATATCAAGACGGCCATCTTTCAGGCGCTCCAGCGTCTGCTCACGCAGTGCCTGGTTCATGTCGCCGTTCAGCGCGGCACTGTTGTAGCCGCTGCGCTCTAAGGCTTCAGCCACTTCCAGCGTTGCGTTTTTGGTACGCACGAAAATGATGGCTGCATCAAAGTCTTCTGCTTCCAGGAAACGCACCAGCGCTTCAGTTTTACGGCCGTAAGCGGTCCAGTAAGACTGTGAAATATCCGGACGCGTGGTCACGCTTGACTGGATACGCACTTCCTGTGGATCTTTCATGAAGCGTTTGGTAATACGACGAATCGCTTCTGGCATAGTTGCAGAGAACAGTGCGGTCTGATGACCTTCCGGGATCTGCGCCATGATGGTTTCAACGTCTTCGATGAAGCCCATACGCAGCATTTCATCAGCTTCGTCCAGAACCAGACCACGCAGGTTAGAGAGGTCCAGAGTACCACGCTTCAGGTGGTCCAGCAGGCGGCCCGGGGTACCCACAACGATCTGTGGTCCCTGACGCAGGGCGCGCAGCTGTACGTCATAACGCTGGCCGCCATACAGGGCCACGACGTTGACGTTACGCATATGTTTAGAGAATTCTGTCATCGCTTCAGCCACCTGCACCGCCAGTTCGCGGGTCGGTGCCAGCACCAGAATCTGTGGTGCGCGGACAGAAGGATCAACGTTGTTTAACAGCGGCAGTGAGAACGCCGCGGTTTTACCACTACCGGTCTGCGCCATACCCAGAACATCGCGGCCCGCCAGCAGGTGAGGAATACACTCAGCCTGGATTGGGGAAGGCTTAACGTAGCCCATACCGTTCAGAGATTCGAGGATGTCGGCGTTCAGGCCCAGATCAGCAAAAGTGGTTTGAATATCAGTCATGTAGTACACGTGCCTCTTAGATTGCGGCGGCCAGTCTACATAACTCGTCGTGAAAATTTTCAGTCATTTTCATCAAAAAGTGTGAACCGGCTCAAATTAGAAGTTTTGACGAACAGAAAAGCCCTCACCTCTGGAGATGATGACTTTACAGGTACAACAGGCAATAAAAGTTCGTCAGCTATTGCTGGTCAGATTCTGATAAATCGTCTTGTGTCTGGCCGAGTTGCGCCAGTTCCAACAATGCGTATCGGTGTTCAACAAAGTTGTTAACGTTGTTAGACACCGCCAGTTTGAACAACGCTTTCGCGTCGTCCTTCTCCCCCAGACTTAGGTAGTACTTACCTAAATAGAAGTTGGTTTCACTGAGATGTTCAGCGAGCGAGGTGTTATCCGTTGCGTCCGCCTTGAGACGTTCCATCAATGTTTTTTCACTGATGTCGCCCAGGTAGAACTCGACAATATTCCATCCCCATTGGTCCTTAGCCGCTTTGTCATAACGCTGTTTCAGCGCTACTTTAGCCTGATCTTTGTCTATCTCGCTTTCAGTGAGATAGAGCCAGAGGCTGCGGAACGGATCGTTAGGATCGTCTTGATAAAACGCCAGCAGATCATCTTGCGCTAACCTGTATCGACCACCGTAGTAGAGAGCGATACCGCGGTTTAAATGCGCATAATTGTAAGTTGGATCAAGCTCAAGTACAGAATCAAACGCTTCGTAGGCGGCATCAAAGTTGCCAGCCTGCGTTAAGTATATACCAAGATAGTTAAACACTTCTGGCATATCTGGTCTTATAGACAGCGCTTGCGAGAAATCGTTCCGCGCCAGTGCCCTCAGACCCAAACTATCATACAACACTCCGCGCTCATATAACAGCTGTGCGCGTTCATCGTCGGTCAGGGCCCGACTGGCAAGAATTTGTTCCATTCGCGCCAGAATGACCTCTTGCTGCAGTGTGGGCTGCAAAGGTACTGCCAGAACTTCGTTCTTACGCCAATTGGAGTTGCTGCATCCTGCCAGCGAAATAGCTGTCGCAACAATACACCAGCGCAAAAAAGGCTTCATTTCCCACTCCCGATACAAACATTGGGATAACCATCCTGTCATCCGCCTGCTATGCACAAGGGTTCCCGCCCTCGCGATGATACCCTGGCGGTGTCAACTTATCGGCACAGCGACCGTGAATTGACGATACCAGAGTATACAAACACCCCTTTCTGCCGGGCAGAAAGGGGCTAATCAGGACACGCTTATTCAGCGTCAGAAGCGTCCACAGCAGCAGCGGCTTCTGCCGGCTTCTGCTCAGTTGCCTCTTTGATGCTCAGACGTACGCGGCCCTGACGGTCAACTTCCATCACCTTAACCGGTACTTCCTGACCCATCTGCAGGTAGTCGGTCACTTTCTCTACGCGCTTGTCGGCAATCTGAGAAATATGAACCAGACCTTCTTTACCGCCACCGATAGCCACGAACGCACCGAAATCAACGATACGGGTAACTTTACCGGAGTAGATGCGGCCCACTTCAATCTCAGCGGTGATCTCTTCGATACGACGAATCGCTTCTTTCGCTTTCTGACCGTCGGTCGCAGCGATTTTTACGGTGCCGTCATCTTCGATTTCAATGGTAGTACCGGTCTCTTCGGTCAGCGCACGGATTACCGAGCCGCCTTTACCAATCACATCTTTGATCTTGTCAGAGCTGATCTTAATGGTGTAAATACGCGGTGCGAATTCAGAGATCTCCTGACGCGGCGTGCTGATAGCCTGCTCCATGACGCTCAGGATATGCAGACGCGCACCCTTAGCCTGGTTCAGCGCAACCTGCATGATTTCGCGGGTGATGCCTTCGATTTTGATGTCCATCTGCAGCGCGGTAATACCTTCACGGCTACCCGCTACTTTGAAGTCCATATCGCCAAGGTGATCTTCATCGCCCAGGATGTCAGACAGCACGACAAACTTCTCATCTTCCTTCACCAGACCCATAGCAATACCGGCAACGGCTGCTTTGATCGGTACGCCTGCGTCCATCAGTGCCAGTGAAGCACCGCAAACGGAAGCCATAGAAGAAGAACCGTTTGATTCAGTGATTTCTGATACAACGCGTACGGTGTACGGGAACTCTTCCTGCTTAGGCATAACTGCCAGTACGCCACGCTTCGCCAGACGACCGTGACCAATTTCACGACGCTTTGGTGAGCCAACCATGCCGGTTTCGCCCACTGAGTATGGAGGGAAGTTGTAGTGGAACAGGAAGCTGTCGGTACGCTCGCCCATCAGCTCATCCAGGTTCTGCGCATCGCGTGCGGTGCCCAGCGTAGCAGCAACCAGCGCCTGCGTTTCACCACGGGTGAACAGAGCAGAGCCGTGCGTACGCGGCAGTACGCCGGTACGAACGTCCAGACCGCGGATCATATCTTTTTCGCGACCATCGATACGCGGTTCGCCGCTCAGGATGCGGGTACGAACCACATTCTTCTCGAGGCTATGCACGATATCGCCGATTTCTGCATCATCCAGCGCAGCATCTTCAGCCAGCAGGGCAGCGATCGTCTCATCTTTGATCACGCCAACCTGTGCGTAACGCTCCTGCTTATCGGTGATGCGGTAAGCATCAGCGATGCGCGCTTCAGCCAGCGCGGCAACACGTGCAATCAGTGCATCGTTAGTCGCTTCTGGCTTCCAGTCCCAGCGCGGTTTGCCCGCTTCGGCAACCAGCGCGTTGATGTTTTCGATAACAACCTGCTGCTGGTCGTGGCCAAATACTACGGCGCCCAGCATCTGCTCTTCAGTCAGGATATCGGCTTCCGATTCAACCATCAGTACCGCGTTCTGGGTACCGGCAACCACCAGGTCCAGACGTGACTGTTTGATCTCATCTGCGGTCGGGTTCAGGACATACTGGTCGTTGATGTAACCAACGCGAGCAGAACCGATTGGACCGTTGAACGGAATACCTGACAGTGACAGCGCAGCAGAGGCACCAATCATTGCCACGATGTCCGGGTTAACCTGAGGGTTAACAGAAACGACAGTAGCGATAACCTGCACTTCGTTAACGAAGCCTTCCGGGAACAGCGGACGCACCGGGCGGTCAATCAGACGCGCAATCAGGGTTTCGCCTTCGCTTGGACGGCCTTCGCGACGGAAGAAGCTGCCCGGGATACGACCAGCAGCATAGGTACGCTCCTGATAGTTAACGGTCAGCGGGAAAAAGTCCTGGCCTGGTTTCGCTTTCTTCTGGCCAACAACGGTTACAAATACCGCTGTGTCATCCATGCTTACCATAACAGCCGCGGTAGCCTGACGTGCCATCATGCCGGTTTCCAGCGTGACGGTATGCTGACCATATTGGAATTTGCGTACGATCGGATTCAGCAAAATTAACATCCTTAAATTCAGGGCAGAGCCATTGCGGCTCGCCAGTGATAACCGATCTTTGTCGCATCCTCGCGACTAATGACAACCCTCAACCGCCCCTGCGGCAAAGCCTCTCATTAGCCGCGCGAACCTCTGCAAACAAAGATCACACTCAGCAACAATACATGAGTTTGGTCTGGATTGCTGCGGATTGCTCGAAAAAAGGGGCCTTAAAGGCCCCCTTTTCGCGAAACTCGCACAAATCTGATCGTCAGATGCGTTTTTTTGCATAGTGCATGCGCTACATCCCTGATCAGATTCTTCAGACTTAGCGACGCAGACCCAGGCTCTCGATCAGGCTGGTGTAGCGAGCAACGTCTTTACGCTTCAGATAGTCCAGCAGCTTACGACGCTGGGATACCATGCGCAGCAGACCGCGACGGCTGTGGTGGTCTTTCTTGTGCTCAGAAAAGTGACCCTGCAGGTGGTTAATCTGAGCAGTCAGCAGAGCAACCTGAACTTCAGTTGAACCGCTGTCGTTAGCGCCACGACCATATTTAGCAACGATCTCTGCTTTAGCTTCTACGCTTAGAGACATAATAAACTCCAGTAAAAAAATGAATGTATGGGTGCCGATCTCTAATTCAGCAGCCCGCTTTTAAAGCCGCGCTATTCTACTCTGCGCCCGCAGGCAACGCAAATGCGCTGTTGCAGCAAAGATGAGCAGCACGGTCAGCCAGGAAACTCCACCACCAGCCGGCGTGGCGCTACCCGTCCATCGGCGGCGATTTCAGCCATGCCGATGAATTTTTGTGCCTCACCTTCCGTGACCCTTACCAGACCTGCTGCCGGCGTATCCGCAGCCTGGACCGGCATACCCTGCTTAAAGCTGGCGGCAACCGTAACGGGCAGATTGACCACCGGAAAATCTTCCGCCGGGCTGTCCATTGGCAGCAGCAGCGCATCGAGCGCGCTGTAGTCAGGCGTTTCAGCCGCGGTGGCTTCTGCTGCCACCGCCTGCAGCTGCTCCAGCGTCATCATTCGTGCAATCGGGTAGCGTGCGACCTGCAGACGACGCAGCATAATGACATGCGCGCCACAGCCCAGCTTCTCACCCAGATCGTCGATGATGGTACGAATATAGGTGCCTTTGGAGACGTGGATCTCCAGCTCCAGCTCATCACCTTCATGGCGAATAAACTGCAGCTCAAATACGGTGATGGGTCGGGCTTCACGCGGCACGGTAACGCCTTCGCGCGCATACTCATAGAGCTTGCGACCCTGATATTTCAGCGCCGAGAACATAGTCGGCACCTGCATCGTATCACCGCGAAAACTCTCCAGCGCCGCATCCAGCTCAGGCTGGCTGAAGGTCACCGGGCGGGTTTCCACAATGTTGCCATCTGCGTCTGAAGTATCGGTACGTTCGCCCAGCCGGGCGATAACGCGATAACGCTTATCAGAGTCGAGCAGATACTGCGAAAACTTGGTGGCCTCGCCCAGACAAACCGGCAGCATACCGGTGGCAAGGGGATCCAGCGCACCGGTATGACCCGCTTTGTTAGCATTAAACAGGCGCTTAACTTTTTGCAGCACATCATTGGACGACGCGCCCTGATGCTTATCCAGCAGGAAGACACCGTGTACGTCGCGGCCGCGACGACGAGGACGACTCATCAGTCCTCCTTGTCATCTTCCGCCGGGGTTTCACCGCGCCGTTCTGCATCGTTTCTGATCACGTTAGAGACCAGATTTGACATGCGCATCCCTTCAATCAGTGAGTTGTCATAGAAGAAGGTCAGCTCCGGCACAATGCGCAGACGCATCGCTTTGCCCAGCAGAATGCGGATGTAGCCTGACGCCTCTTTCAGCGCTTTCAGACCATTTTTTACCGCTTCCTCATCCTGATCGTTCAGGAAGGTCACAAATACTTTGGCATAGGCCAGATCGCGCGACACTTCAACGCCAGAGACCGTCACCATCATACCCAGACGCGGATCTTTGATTTCGCGCTGCAGAATAATCGCGATCTCTTTTTGCAGCTCCTGAGAAACCCGCTGCGGGCGACCAAATTCTTTCGCCATAATGATATCTCCCAAATAATTCGGGAGGCCAGTGGCCTCCCAAATTGCAGTACATCGATAAGTGAATTATGCGATGGTGCGTTTAATTTCAATGATTTCGAACACTTCGATCATATCGCCAACGCGAACGTCGTTGTAGTTCTTCACACCGATACCACACTCCATGCCGTTACGCACTTCGTTGACGTCATCTTTGAAGCGACGCAGGGATTCCAGCTCGCCTTCATAGATAACCACGTTGTCGCGCAGGACACGAATTGGGTTGTGACGCTTGATGTTGCCTTCGGTAACCATACAGCCCGCGATCGCGCCAAATTTCGGTGATTTAAACACATCACGTACTTCGGCCAGACCGATGATCTGCTGTTTGAATTCCGGCGCCAGCATACCGCTCATCGCAGCTTTTACTTCGTCAATCAGATTATAGATGACGGAGTAGTAACGCAGGTCGACGTTTTCAGCATCAATCACGCGACGCGCAGAAGCGTCAGCACGGACGTTAAAGCCGAGGATGATCGCATTGGAAGCGGCCGCCAGCGTAGCGTCGGTTTCGGTGATACCGCCCACGCCAGAACCGATAATCTTCACCTTCACTTCGTCGGTGGAGAGTTTCAGCAGCGAATCGGAGATCGCTTCTACCGAGCCCTGTACGTCAGACTTCAGAACGATGTTCAGCTCTGAGACTTCGCCTTCAGTCATGTTCGCAAACATGTTTTCCAGCTTCGACTTCTGCTGACGCGCCAGTTTCACTTCGCGGAATTTACCCTGACGATAGAGAGCAACTTCACGCGCTTTCTTCTCGTCACGGACCACAGTCGCTTCATCACCCGCTGCCGGTACGCCAGAGAGACCCAGGATCTCAACCGGAATCGATGGGCCTGCTTCCTGTACTTCGCGTCCCAGTTCGTCACGCATCGCACGTACGCGGCCATACTCGAAGCCACACAGTACGATATCGCCTTTGTTCAGCGTACCTTCACGTACCAGCACGGTAGCGACCGGACCACGACCTTTATCCAGGAAGGATTCGATAACCACACCGCTTGCCATACCTTCACGAATAGCGGTCAGCTCAAGCACTTCCGCCTGCAGCAGAATGGCGTTCAGCAGATCGTCGATACCGGTACCCGCTTTCGCAGAAACGTTGACGAACATGTTTTCGCCGCCCCACTCTTCCGGAATGATGCCGTACTGAGTCAGCTCGTTCTTCACGCGGTCCGGATCGGCTTCTGGTTTGTCGCACTTGTTCACTGCAACCACAACCGGTACGCCGGCCGCTTTTGCGTGTTGAATCGCTTCGACGGTCTGTGGCATCACGCCATCATCCGCAGCAACGACCAGGATAACGATATCCGTTGCCTGCGCACCGCGAGCACGCATTGCGGTAAACGCGGCGTGTCCCGGGGTATCCAGGAAGGTGACCATGCCGTTTTCGGTTTCAACGTGATAGGCACCGATGTGCTGGGTAATACCACCCGCTTCGCCAGAGGCGACTTTGGTTGAGCGGATGTAATCCAGCAGGGAGGTTTTACCGTGGTCAACGTGACCCATGATGGTCACGACCGGCGCACGGCTCTCCTGCGCTGCATCAGTATCACGATCGTCCATTACCGCTTCTTCCAGCTCGTTCTCGCGGCGCAGGATCACTTTATGACCCATCTCTTCCGCGACCAGCTGTGCAGTTTCCTGGTCGATAACCTGGTTGATAGTCGCCATCGCGCCCATCTTCATCATCGCTTTGATGACCAGTGAACCTTTCACTGCCATCTTGTTCGCCAGTTCAGCTACGGTGATGGTTTCGCCGATAATCACGTCGCGGTTAACGGCCTGCGCTGGCTTGTTAAAGCCCTGCTGCAGTGCGCTAGGTTTGCGATGCTTACCGCCTTTACCACCGCGAACCTGCGCACGCGCTTCTTCACGATCGGTTTTAGCTTCGGAGTGCTTGTTGCCTTTTTTGGCAGGACGCGTGGCTTTAGCCGTGGTGCGTGCACGTGCACGACCCGCTTCAACCTGACGATCGTTTTCGTCTTCTGCCTGACGGGCATGAGTTGAAGTTGTGACGTGATAGTCACCTTTATCTTCTTCCTCAGGTTTGTCCCACTCAGCGCCTTTCTCTTCTGCCAGGCGGCGTGCTTCTTCCGCTACGCGGCGTGCGCTCTCTTCGAGCTTACGACGGGCTTCTTCTTCAGCTTTACGCTTCAGTTCAGCCGCTTCAGCTTCGCGACGGGCTTTATCAGACTGCGCAGCCTTGGTCACTTCATCGGTAGGTTGGTTTGTCACTTTATCTTTTTCCGCTGCTTCACGCTTAGCCTTATCAGCGGCTTCGCGCCTGGCTTTATCTTCGGCTTCACGTTGCGCTTTTAATTCAGCCTCGCGACGGGCTTGTTCTTCCGCCTCGCGACGCGCCTGCTCTTCCGCTACGCGCTGTGCCTCAGCTTCCGCTTCTGCCTGAGCCTGCTGCTCAGCCTCTGCATCACCCTTCACATATGTGCGCTTTTTGCGAACTTCAATTTGCACCGATTTACTTTTACCCCCGGTGCCCGGAATATTCAAGGTGCTGCGCGTTTTGCGCTGCAACGTCAGTTTACCTGAACTGGTTTGACCGTGCTCACGGTTCAGGTGGGACAGTAAGGTCTCTTTCTCTTGCTGGGACACCGCGTCGTTTTCAGACTTAGGGATCCCCGCATCAGCAAATTGCTGTACCAGGCGATCGACCGGAGTCTGAATTTCGGCGGCCAGCGATTTTACGGTTACATCTGTCATGCTGTTCCTTCCTGTTATTACGCGTCATCGCCGAACCAGCAGATATTACGTGCAGCCATAATCAGCGCACCGGCCTTCTCATCATCCAGCCCTTCAATATCTGTCAGATCGTCAACACCTTGCTCAGCGAGATCTTCCAGCGTGCAAACGCCTTTTGACGCCAGGCGATAGGCCAGCGCACGATCCAGGCCTTCAAGATTCAGCAAGTCCTCAGCGGGCTCCTGATTACCAAGGCTTTCTTCTTTCGCTAATGCCAGGGTGGTTAACGCATTTTTGGCTCGTTCACGCAGGGCTTCAATGGTCTCTTCGTCGAGGCCGTCAATTTCCAGCAGCTCGTTCATTGGCACATAGGCCAGTTCTTCCAGCGAAGAGAAGCCCTCTTCCACCAGTATGGTGGCGAACTCTTCGTCGATGTCGAGATGTTTCGTGAACATATCGATTGCTGCGTGGGCTTCAGCCTGATGCTTAGCCTGCAGATCGTCGACGGTCATCACGTTCAGCTCCCAGCCGCTCAGCTGGGAAGCCAGACGCACGTTTTGGCCATTACGGCCGATCGCCTGAGCCAGATTACCGGCCTCAACAGCGATATCCATGGTGTGATTATCTTCATCCACCACGATTGACGCCACATCGGCAGGCGCCATGGCGTTAATTACAAACTGTGCCGGATTATCATCCCACAGCACGATATCGATACGCTCGCCGCCCAGTTCACTGGAAACAGCCTGCACGCGTGCGCCGCGCATACCGACGCAGGCACCTACCGGATCGATACGTTTATCGTTGGTTTTTACCGCAATTTTAGCGCGTGAACCCGGATCGCGGGCAGCCGCTTTAATTTCGATAACTTCTTCACCAATTTCCGGCACCTCAATGCGGAACAGTTCGATCAGCATTTCAGGTTTGGAACGGGTAACAAACAGCTGAGCACCACGCGCTTCAGGACGCACGGCATACAGCACGCCGCGAATACGGTCGCCCGGACGGAAGTTCTCACGTGGCAGCATATCTTCACGTACGATCACCGCCTCGGCGTTGCTGCCCAGGTCCAGCGTGATGTTGTCGCGATTCACTTTCTTCACCTGACCGGTGATGATGTCGCCTTGCTGCTCGCGGAACTGGTCCACAACCATTGCGCGCTCAGCTTCACGTACTTTCTGAACGATAACCTGCTTCGCAGTCTGTGTAGTGATACGGTCAAAGGTGACAGATTCAATCTGATCTTCAACGTAATCGCCCAGATTGAGCGCTTCATCTTCGAAGCGAGCCGCGTCCAGCGTGATTTCACGCGTAGGCTGAGTAACTTCATCAACGATTACCCAACGACGGAACGTGTCGAAATCGCCGCTGCGACGATCGATACTGACGCGCACGTCGATTTCCTGCTCATACTTCTTTTTGGTCGCAGTGGCCAAAGCGCTCTCCAGCGCTTCGAAGATTTTCTCACGCGGCAGAGCTTTTTCATTAGAAACGGCTTCTACTACAGCTAAGATTTCTTTATTCATCCTGGTTAGCCTCAATCCGGACTTTTAAAAGTGGGGGACCAGGTTCGCTTTCTGAATATTGCTCAGTGCGAACACTTCATCGTTACCCTCGACGGTCACAGTGATCATCTCGCCTTCCACCGACTTGATGATGCCCTGCCATTTGCGACGGTTCTGTACCGCCATCCGCAGGACCAGGCTGACTTCCTCACCCGCAAAGCGCGCATAGTGTTCTGCAGTGAAAAGTGGACGATCGAGACCCGGCGAGGAAACTTCAAGGTTGTAAGCCACCGTAATTGGATCTTCCACATCCATCACAGCGCTCACCTGGTGGCTAACATCGGCGCAATCATCAACATTGATACCCTCTTCGCTATCAATATAGATGCGCAAGGTTGATGTGCGACCACGAACGAATTCAATACCGACCAGTTCGTAGCCAAGCGCTTCTACCGGAGCAGAGATCAACTCTGTCAATTTTTGCTCTAATGTGGACAAGCCCACCCCCAAGACATAAAAAAAGGGCCTAAAGCCCAGTGTTACGATTTCCTGATAACAAAAAACCCCGAAAAATCGGGGCTTTTTATGACTGGACCCTGTATGCCGCAGTGCGGCTTCGGCGCACAATCCAGAAGAATTTTTTTCAAAAACTCACTGATAGTGCGTCCGTCGATGCATACAGTATATTTGAAAAAGAACTCTAAGGGAAAGTGGTTGCGGGGGCCGGATTTGAACCGACGACCTTCGGGTTATGAGCCCGACGAGCTACCAGGCTGCTCCACCCCGCGTCCGAAAACGTGGCGAATATTACGCCGATCTTGCGAAAATAGCAAGTTTTACTGAGAATTGGTACCGAGGACGGGACTTGAACCCGTAAGCCCTTTCGAGCACTACCACCTCAAGGTAGCGTGTCTACCAATTTCACCACCTCGGTACTGCACTGACTGCGACGATAGTATAGTCGCTTAAGCGTTGACGATTTACTGCTTACTGCGGGATATCATTGCCCGGGGTTGCCGGTTTAGCTGGCTGAGTCTGCTGTTCAGACTGAGCTGGCGCAGTGAGGTTTTCCCACTCGCTTCCTTTGGAAGTCTTATTGCTGTTCAGGTTACCCAGAATCAGACTGATAATGAAGAACAGCGAAGCCAGTATCGCGGTCATACGTGTCATAAAGTTACCTGACCCGTTTGAACCAAACAGCGTACCGGAAGCGCCTGCACCGAATGAGGCTCCCATATCAGCGCCTTTGCCTTGCTGCAGCATGATCAGACCAACCAGGCCAATCGCCACAATAAGGAAAACAACTAACAGAGCTTCGTACATAATCAACCTGTTTCCTTGCGCGTAACCGCACAGTTAAAGCTTCAACCAATACAGACGGGTAGTCTCGTCATTACCCATCAGAAGCGGGTGTGAATACTAACCAAAGGCGCCTGGCTCTGCAAGTGCAATTTTAGCCATAAAATTCAATTGCAGAAAAAAGCGCCAGCATGATGATTTACCAGGCGAAAAGGCATCCCGCCTGCCGCCTGGCCGGGTTTAAACTGCTTTTACCGCTGCGGCAATATTATGCGCCAGCGCGGTTACCTGCGCTTCATCTTCGCCTTCCACCATCACGCGGATCAGCGGCTCCGTGCCTGATTTACGCAGCAGTACCCGCCCGCGCCCTGCCAGCGCCTGCTCTGCTTCGGCAGCCGCAGCTTTCACTCTTTCACTCTCCAGCGGATCGTGGCTGCCGGTAAAGCGCACGTTAACCAGGATTTGCGGCAGCATTTTCATACCGCTGCACAGATCGTGCAGACTCATGTGGTTGCGCACTATGGCAGTAAGCACTTGCAAACTGGCTACAATTCCGTCGCCGGTACTGATTTTATCCAGCAGAATAACGTGCCCGGAGTTCTCAGCCCCCATGCGCCAGCCTTTCTCCTGCATTTTTTCCAGTACGTAGCGGTCGCCCACTTTGGCACGGGTGAACGGAATGCCCAGCTGTTTCAGGGCCAGCTCCAGCCCCATATTACTCATCAGCGTCCCGACCACGCCGCCGCGCAGCTGTCCCTGACGCAGCGCTTCGCGCGCAATGATATAGAGAATCTGGTCGCCATCCACTTTCTGTCCCAGATGATCCACCATCATGATGCGATCGCCATCTCCGTCATAGGCGAGACCAAGGTTAGCCTGCTCTTCCAGGACGCGCTGCTGCAGCTGACGCAGGTCAGTCGCTCCGCACTCCTTGTTGATGTTCATGCCGTCCGGCTGCACGCCAATCGCGATGACCTGCGCACCCAGCTCACGCAGCACGTTAGGGGCGATGTGATAGGTGGCACCATTCGCGCAATCGACCACAATTTTCAGACCGTTGAGACTCAGCTCGCCGGGGAAAGTGCCTTTACAGAATTCAATATAGCGACCGGCGGCATCCACGATACGGCTGGCACGCCCCAGTTCAGCAGATTCCACGCAGGTCAGCGGTTTTTCCAGCTCGCGCTCAATCGCTTCTTCCACATCATCCGGCAGCTTGGTGCCTTCGGCTGAGAAAAATTTAATGCCGTTATCATCAAACGGATTGTGAGAGGCGGAGATCACGATCCCCGCTTCCGCACGAAACGTTCGCGTCAGGTAGGCGATTGCCGGGGTTGGCATCGGTCCGGTAAAAGCTGCCGAGAGGCCTGCTGCTGCCAGCCCCGCTTCGAGCGCCGACTCCAGCATATAGCCAGAAATGCGCGTGTCTTTGCCAATCAGTACTTTTCTTGAACCTGAACGCGCCAGCACTTTGCCTGCGGCAAAACCCAGCTTCAGTACAAAATCGGGCGTGATCGGCGCTTCGCCTACTTTGCCGCGGATGCCATCTGTACCAAAATATTTACGCTCACTCATGCCTGTTATCCTTTTGCTCTCTGGGTCGCTTCCACGATGCGCATCGCTTCAACTGTCTCTTTCACATCATGCACGCGAATAATCTGGGCGCCCTGCATCGCAGCAATGACTGCGCAGCTCAGGCTGCCGGTAAGACGCTGTGCCGGGCCGACATTAAGCAGCTGACCAATCATCGATTTACGCGACATTCCCACCAGCAGCGGTAAGCCGTAATGATGAAAATGGCTCAGGTGGGCCAGCAGCTCATAGTTATGGCTGAGATTCTTACCGAAACCAAAGCCCGGGTCGAGCAGCAGTTGCGCTTTTTTGATGCCCGCCGCCTCACAGCGCGCAATTTGCGCAGCGAAGTAAGCGTCCACTTCGCTGATCACATTGTTATACGTGGGTGTCTGCTGCATGGTGCGGGGTTCACCCTGCATATGCATCAGACAAACCGGTAAACCGCTCTCTGCCGCCGCATCGAGCGCGCCAGGCTCTGAAAGCGAGCGAATATCATTGATGATGTGAGCACCCGCTCTCGCTGCTTCACGGATGACGTCAGGCTTTGAGGTATCTACTGAGATCCAGACTTCAAACCGCTGTGCAATGGCCTCCACGACCGGGATAACCCGCTCCAGCTCCTCCTCAACGCTGACCTCGTCCGCTCCGGGCCGGGTCGACTCGCCGCCGACATCGATGATTGTCGCGCCCGCATTTACCATCTCATTGGTATGCGTCAGCGCGTTTACCAGAGAGTTATGCGCGCCGCCGTCAGAAAAGGAGTCGGGCGTTACGTTCAGAATACCCATTACATGGGGGAAGGAGAGATCGAGAAAGGAATCACGCGCGTGGAGTTTCATGGCAGGTATGGTCCTGAAGTGGTCAAACGTTAAATGTAAAAAACCCCGGACTGGCCGGGGTTTTTGCTGAGGTGATGGCCTCTTATTTATTGAACTGCTCAGACATGGTATTACCCGGATTCGGCGTACGCGGTTCATCAACCGGACGTGGCGCCTTTGGCGTACCGTTGCTGTCAGAGTTGTTGCTGCCGGGATCTTCCCAGCCAGCTGGCGGTCGCACATCGCGGCGCGCCATCAGGTCATCAATCTGCGGAGCATCAATGGTTTCATACTTCATCAGCGCATCTTTCATCGCATGAAGAATATCCATGTTCTCGCCCAGAATACGACGTGCACGCTGATAGTTGCTGTCGATCAGGTGTTTAACTTCCTGATCGATGATGCGCGCAGTCTCATCTGACATATGCTTGGCTTTCGCTACGGAACGGCCAAGGAACACTTCACCCTCTTCTTCCGCATAGAGCAGCGGGCCAAGCTTCTCTGAGAAGCCCCACTGCGTCACCATGTTACGAGCCAGATTGGTCGCCACTTTGATGTCGTTAGATGCACCGGTAGAGACATGTTCTGCGCCGTAGATGATCTCTTCAGCCAGACGACCGCCATAGAGCGTGGAGATCTGACTTTCCAGCTTCTGACGGCTGGCGCTGATAGCATCACCTTCCGGCAGGAAGAACGTCACGCCCAGCGCACGGCCGCGCGGAATGATCGTAACTTTATGTACCGGATCGTGTTCTGGCACCAGACGGCCGATAATCGCATGCCCGGCTTCATGGTAAGCGGTTGACTCTTTCTGCGCTTCCGTCATCACCATGGAGCGGCGTTCTGCACCCATCATGATTTTGTCTTTGGCTTTTTCGAACTCGACCATCGACACTACGCGCTTGTTGCCACGAGCGGCAAAGAGTGCGGCTTCGTTGACCAGGTTTGCCAGGTCAGCTCCCGAGAAGCCCGGTGTACCGCGTGCGATAATAGCCGCATCGATGTCGGTTGCCAGCGGCACACGGCGCATATGCACTTTCAGGATCTGTTCACGACCGCGCACGTCCGGCAGGCCAACGACAACCTGACGGTCAAAACGGCCCGGACGCAGCAGCGCAGGGTCGAGTACATCCGGACGGTTGGTTGCGGCGATAACAATAATGCCTTCATTGCCTTCAAAACCATCCATCTCAACCAGCATCTGGTTCAGCGTCTGCTCACGCTCATCGTGACCACCGCCTAAACCGGCACCACGCTGACGTCCTACCGCATCGATCTCATCGATAAAGATGATGCACGGCGCAGCTTTTTTCGCCTGTTCGAACATGTCACGCACGCGGGATGCGCCCACGCCGACAAACATTTCTACGAAATCGGAACCGGAAATAGTGAAGAAAGGCACTTTCGCTTCGCCGGCGATAGCTTTAGCCAGCAGCGTTTTACCTGTACCCGGCGGGCCCACCATCAGGACGCCTTTCGGGATTTTACCGCCCAGCTTCTGGAAACGGCTTGGTTCACGCAGATACTCTACCAGCTCACCTACCTCTTCTTTCGCTTCATCACAGCCAGCGACGTCGGCAAAGGTGGTCTTAATCTGGTCTTCCGTCAGCATGCGGGCTTTGCTTTTGCCGAAGGACATCGCGCCCTTACCACCGCCGCCCTGCATCTGACGCATAAAGAAGATCCATACGCCAATCAGCAGCAACATCGGGAACCAGGAAATGAAGATAGAAGCCAGCAGGCTTGGCTCTTCAGGCGGTTCACCCACTACTTTGACGTTTTTGGTCAGCAGGTTATCGAGTAACTTGGGATCGTTGACAGGAATGTAGGTGGTATATTTATTACTGTCTTTTTTGGTTACGTTAATTTCACGCCCGTTAATACGTGCCTCGCGGACCTGATCCTGGTTCACTTCCGACAGGAAGGTTGAATAATCAACCCTACGGCCATTCGACTCGCTGGGCCCAAAGCTCTGGAATACTGACATCAGCACGACCGCGATGACTAACCAGAGAATCAGGTTTTTCGCCATGTCACTCAAGGGATTAACCTCATATTACAACGGTGTTAACAGACAGCGTAGGGTACTATATATCCTTCATACCTGGAATCGCAGCATGGATGAATTTGCTGGTTTACCCTGAAACTCAGAATCAGGCCGGGATAAACGCACTATTCAGCTTGCTTTGACGCCGGTATTCGGGCCTACAGTTTGCGCCCTGTCGCCACAATATACACTTCACGTGAACGTAACCGCGAAGCGTCTGGCTTACGAATTTTCACTTTCGTAAATAGGGAGCGAATTTCCCGGAGGTATTCATCGAAGCCATCTCCCTGAAACACTTTCACAACAAAACTGCCGCCGGGAGCCAGTACATCCCGACACATTTCCAGCGCCAGTTCAACTAAATACATTGAACGAGGAATATCCACAGCTGGCGTACCGCTCATGTTGGGTGCCATATCTGACATCACCACCTGAACTTTCTGGTCCCCTACCCGCTCAAGCAGCGCTTTCAGCACGGCCTCGTCACGGAAGTCACCCTGCATAAAATCCACGCCGACAATCGGATCCATCGGCAGCAGGTCGCAGGCAATCACCCGCCCGCTATTGCCAATCTGCTGTACCACATATTGTGACCAGCCGCCGGGTGCCGCGCCTAAGTCCACCACGGTCATACCGGGTTTAAACAGCTTGTCACCCTGCTGAATTTCATCAAGTTTAAACCAGGCGCGCGAACGCAGCCCTTTTTTCTGTGCCTGAAGCACATATTTATCGCTAAAGTGTTCCTGAAGCCAGCGACTGGAACTGGCCGAACGCTTTTTACCCGTCATAATTTTTCCAGTTAAATCGTCATCGTAGCGATAAATCAGCGCGCAATGGGTAGCGATGATTTGGCGATATACCCGAGATGGCGGTAGAATGACCCGTTTTCAATCCCTGAGTAAGCAAAAAATACGATGAATCTGAGTACCAAACAAAAACAGCACCTGAAAGGCCTGGCCCACCCACTGAAGCCGGTGGTCATGCTGGGCGGCAACGGCCTTACTGAAGGCGTGCTCGCCGAAATCGAACAGGCGCTTGACCATCACGAACTGATTAAGGTGAAAATTGCCTCAGAAGATCGCGAAACCAAGCAGCTGATCGTCGAGGCCATTGTGCGTGAAACCAAGGCCAGCAATGTGCAGGTTATCGGCAATGTGCTGGTGCTGTACCGCCCGGCGAAAGAGCGCAAAATCACGCTGCCTCGTTAAGCTCTATACTAAGCGCGGCGCAGCGGGCAGAGAAAGTGCCACGCTCACGCATGCGATAAAAGGCCGCCATGCGGCCTTTTTCCTTTCTTTACATTGTGCCCGGCATAACAGCAGCGGGTGCTTACAGATATTCAACCTTCAGCACTTCATACTCCACGTCACCGCCTGGCGTTTTCACAATGGCTACGTCATCGGCCTCTTTGCCCACCAGACCACGCGCCATTGGCGAGTTAACTGAGATCAGATTTTGTTTAAAATCTGCTTCATCGTCACCCACAATGCGGTAAGTAAACTCTTCGTCGGTATCTACATTCAGCACAGTTACCGTGGCACCGAAAATGACGCGACCGGTTTTTGGCATAGATGTGATGTCGATCACCTGCGCATTAGAAAGTTTAGCTTCAATCTCCTGAATACGCCCTTCGCAAAACCCCTGCTCTTCACGCGCAGCATGGTACTCGGCGTTCTCTTTCAGGTCGCCATGCTCACGAGCTTCAGCGATGGAGGCGATGATGCGCGGACGCTTTACGGTTTTCAGTTCGTTCAGCTCTTCACGCAGCTTCTCAGCGCCTTGTAACGTCATCGGAATCTGATTCATTTTGGCTCCTCGTCTCTATCCTGGTTAACGGTGTCATCCTGACTGGTGACAGCAGAATAATCGCTTCTGCGGCACACGGCCCCTTTTCAAAAGCAAAAGAACCCTGACCCGGAAAGCTTTCCGGGTCAGGGATCGGTTTTGCATTTTGATACGTATTTTACCCCAGAGTTCCCTGTGGGTCATCGTTTACTTTGCCCTGCCCGGGGACGTAGTATTGACGCCCCATCCGTCAGTTACCGCGAGATTATGCGATTTTCACGACTTGTTACCGGATTAACCTGCGCGGTAATGCTGCAGGCACAAGCGGCCCCCGTTGAAGAATACATGCAGTATTTACCTGACGGCGCGAACCTGGCGCTGATGGTACAGAAAGTGGGCGCATCAACCCCTATTATTGACTACCACGGAAAACAGATGGCTTTACCGGCCAGCACCATGAAAGTGATCACGGCGCTGGCGGCACTTCTGGAGCTGGGACCCGACTTCCGCTTTCAGACCACGCTTGAGACACGCGGTGCTATTACCGACGGCACGCTGAACGGCGATCTGGTGGCCCGCTTTGGCGGCGATCCTACGCTGAGCAGGCAGAATCTGCGCAATATGGTCGCCGCGCTGAAGCAGCAGGGTATCACGCACATCAAAGGCAACCTGGTGATTGATACCTCCGTATTTGCCAGCCACGATATGGCTCCCGGCTGGCCATGGAACGATCTGACCCAGTGCTTCAGCGCACCACCTGGCGCGGCGATTGTCGACAAAAACTGTTTCTCGGTTTCGCTTTACAGTGGCAAAACCGCTGGTGAAACCGCCTTTGTGCGTATTGCGTCTTACTATCCGGCCCATATGTTCAGCCAGGTCCGGACGCTTGCCCCTAACAGCGGCGAAGGTCAGTACTGCGAGCTGGATGTGGTGCCTGGTGAGCTTAACCGCTATACGCTGACAGGCTGTATGCGCCAGCGGGCAGAACCGCTGCCGCTCGCCTTTGCGGTTCAGGATGATGCCGCCTGGTCAGGTGAAATCCTGAAAGGGATGCTGCGTGCGGCTGATATTGATTATAGCGGTCATCTGGTACGCCAGACGCAGGTTACGTCGCCGGGTACCGTGCTCGCCTCGACCCAATCCGCGCCGCTGCATACGCTACTGCGCATGATGCTGAAAAAGTCGGACAACATGATTGCGGACACCGTGTTCCGCACCATCGGCCATCACTACTTTAACGTGCCGGGTACGTTTCGTGCCGCCTCTGACGCCGTGCGTCGTATTCTGCGCGAAAAAGCGGGTATTGATATGGGCAACAGCATTCAGGTTGATGGTTCCGGCCTGTCGCGTCACGATTTGATCTCGCCAGAGACAATGATGCAGGTGCTGCAGTACATTGCTAAAAACGACGCCACGCTCGACTATATCTCTATGCTGCCACTGGCCGGCTACGACGGCACGCTGCAGTACCGTGGCGGGCTCCATGAAGCGGGCCTCGATGGCAAAGTCTCAGCAAAAACCGGTTCTCTGCAGGGCGTCTATAATCTGGCAGGGTTTATTACCACGTCCAGCGGTGCGCGCGTTGCCTTTGTGCAGTTTCTGTCAGGCTATGCCGTGCCCCCGGAAAATCAGAAAACGCGGCGTATTCCGCTGGTTCGCTTTGAAAGCCGCCTCTACACGGACATTAACAAGAACAACTAATGAAATTGTTGATTGTTGAAGATGATGCGCTGCTGCAATCGGGCCTGGCACAGGCGCTGGGCGCTAAGGGTTATGCAACAGATTGCGCCAGCAGCGCCGCAGAGAGTAATGCGCTATTGCGCAGCGGTCAGTATACGCTGATCGTGCTGGATCTTGGCCTGCCGGATCGCGACGGCGCTTCGCTGCTGCGCCAGTGGCGGCGCGAGGGCGTTGCGATCCCGGTGCTGATCCTTACGGCGCGTGATGCGCTGGAGGATCGCGTGGAGGGCCTGGATGCCGGCGCGGATGATTATCTGATCAAGCCTTTTGCACTGGCAGAACTGCAGGCGCGGGTTCGGGCGCTGATCCGCCGCTATCAGGGGCAGAGCGATAACCAGCTGCAACAGGGCGATCTGACGCTCAATCTCAGCACGCAGCAGGTGCTGCTTGAAAATCAGTCGGTGGATATTACGCCTAAAGAGTTTGCGCTGCTGACGCGCCTGCTGATGCGCATCGGACAAAATGTGCATCGCGAAACGCTGCAGCAGGATCTTTATAGCTGGAACGACGATCCTGGATCGAACACGCTGGAAGTGCATATTCATAATCTGCGCCGCAAGCTGGGAAAAGATCGGATTAAAACGGTTCGCGGTGTGGGTTACCGGCTGGAACTGCGCGAATGAACAGTATGCGGCAGCGCTTACTGATCATGCTGGCGCTGATCCTGCTTATCTGTCAGGTCATGAGCGTGATCTGGCTCTGGCACGAGAGCCGGGAGCAGATCAGCTTTCTTGTCAATGAGACGCTTTCGGCTCAGGCGCGCAATCAGCGGGTTGAGAATGAGATCCGCGAAGCGATCGCTTCGCTGCTACTGCCCTCACTGGTGATGGTATGCCTGACGCTGCTGCTCTCGTTCTGGGCGATTAACTGGATTATTCGCCCGCTTAAGCTGCTGCAGGATAGCCTGGCGCATCGTTCCGCCGACAACCTCACTCCCCTGCCGGTGTATGCGGATATGGATGAAATTGTTGCCGTCACCGGCGCGATAAATCAGCTGTTTTCCCGTCTGGACCACACGCTGCAGCAGGAGCGGCTTTTTACTGCCGATGCTGCCCATGAACTGCGTACGCCCCTCGCCGGGCTGCGGCTGCATCTGGAACTGCTGCAGCAGCAGCAGGTGCCGCAGAGTGAAATGCTGATTAGCCGTATCGATCAGCTGATGCACACCGTAGAGCAGCTGCTCATGCTGTCACGTGCCGGCCAGGCGCTGGCGGGCGGACACTATCAGCAGCTGTGGTGGCTGCAGGATATCATGCAGCCGCTGAAACCAGAGATGGACGAGCTGCTGCTACAGCGTCAGCAGCGGCTGCGCTGGCCAGAGGGGAGTGATATCCCGCAGCAGGGCGAAGCGGTGCTGTTGCGCCTGATGCTGCGCAATTTGCTGGAGAACGCCTCGCGCTATAGCCCGGAAAACAGCGAGGTGCAGGTTAAGCTATACCGGGATGCGCAGCAGGTAACGGCAGAAGTATGGGATGAAGGGCCGGGTATTGATGCCGGAGCCGCAGAGGAGTTAACCCAGGCCTTTCGCCGTCGCGATCAGCGCTACGGCGGCAGCGGACTGGGTCTGAATATTGTGCTGCGTATTGTACAAATGCACCGCGGTACGCTGACGCTGGAAAACCGTGAAGACCGCAGCGGACTGATTGCCCGCTGTACGCTGCCGTATCAGCTCAACGGCTAGCTCTGCAGATAAAAAAAGCGGCCCGAAGGCCGCTTTTAGCTGCGATTAACGCTGATAGATAATTTCGACGCCTTCGTCGTCTTCATCATCCCAGTCGTCATCCCAGTCATCATCTTCTTCCACTTCCTGAGCGGTCTCCAGCGCTTCACGATGGTAATCATCCCACATGAACGCGACCTTCTCAGGCTGCTTCTCTTCCAGTTCTGCTTCTTTAGGATTAGCAATGATAAAGCTCATCACATCCCAGCAGAGTTCATTAACGCCGGTACGGCTGGCGGCAGAGATAAGATAATATTTGTCATCCCAGCCGAGCGCCTCTGCAATCGCTTTAGCGCGGCTTTCAGCTTCTTCCTGACTCAGCAGGTCAGTTTTGTTAAACACCAGCCAGCGCGGCTTCTGATAGAGCTTCTCGCTATATTTTTCCAGCTCGCCAAGAATGATGCGGGCGTTTTCAACCGGATCGGTTTCGTCGATAGGCGCAATGTCGATCAGGTGCAGCAGGACGCGACAGCGCTCAAGATGCTTCAGGAAACGAATGCCCAGCCCGGCGCCTTCCGCTGCGCCTTCAATCAGCCCCGGGATATCGGCCACGACAAAGCTTTTTTCGCTGTCCATGCGCACAACGCCCAGGCTGGGAACCAGCGTGGTAAACGGATAGTCCGCCACTTTTGGCTTCGCTGCAGAGACGGCGCGAATAAAGGTCGATTTACCCGCATTCGGCAGACCCAGCATGCCGACATCGGCCAGCAGCATCAGCTCCAGCTGCAGATCGCGTTTCTCGCCTGGCGTACCCATGGTTTTCTGGCGCGGGGTGCGGTTAACCGAGGATTTAAAACGCGTGTTACCAAGACCGTGCCAGCCGCCTTTCGCTACCATCAGCTTCTGCTCATGGCGCGTCATATCGCCCAGCGTTTCACCGGTGCCCTGATCGATTATGCGCGTACCGACCGGCACTTTGATGGTGACATCTTTACCACGTTTGCCGGTGCAGTCGCGGCTCTGACCATTCTGACCGCGCTCAGCGCGGAACGCTTTTTCAAAGCGATAATCGATCAGGGTATTGAGGTTTTCATCTGCCAGCAGATAGACGTCACCGCCATCACCGCCGTCACCGCCGTCCGGGCCGCCTTTAGGAATATATTTCTCGCGGCGGAAGCTAACGCAACCGTTGCCGCCATCGCCTGCGACCACAAGGATCGTCGCTTCATCAACAAACTTCATTCTATTTCTCCGTCACACTGTCGTCTGTCGCTGCAGAGAGCGGCAGACGGGTCCGCCAGGGTCTTCTGTGCTGACCGGCGGCGGATAATGCAAATCTGGTAATATGAGATGTACAGAAAGTGTACAACAAACCGCGCAGCTCAGTTAGCGGGGATTCGATAACCGGCGGCAGAATGTAAAAAGCCCCGCAAAGCTGCGGGGCCTTTCCTTCGTGTGTTCAGACGATTATCGTCTGCAGCACGACAACCTTACTCAGCAACGATGCTGATATATTTGCGGTTGTTCGGGCCTTTCACTTCGAATTTAACTTTGCCGTCTGTGGTAGCAAACAGGGTGTGGTCACGACCACAGCCTACATTGGTACCGGCGTGGAACTTGGTGCCACGCTGACGAACGATGATGCTACCTGCCAGAACAGATTCACCACCGAAACGCTTAACACCCAGACGTTTTGCGTTGGAGTCGCGACCGTTACGGGTCGAACCACCAGCCTTCTTATGTGCCATTTGTCAGATCTCCTCTTACGCGCTGATCGTCGTGATTTTCACATCAGTGAACCACTGACGGTGACCAGCTTGCTTACGGTAGTGTTTACGACGACGAAACTTAACAATCTTGATTTTTTCGCCGCGACCGTGAGCAACAACTTCTGCCTTGATCATTCCGCCTGAAACCAGTGGCGCGCCGATTTTCACGTCTTCGCCATTTGCAATCATCAGAACCTGGTCGAACTCAATGGTTTCGCCGGTTGCGATGTCCAGCTTTTCCAGGCGAACGGTCTGACCTTCGCTTACTCGGTGTTGTTTACCACCACTTTGGAAAACCGCGTACATATAAAACTCCGCTTCTGCGCTTGCCTTTCTGTGTAATCAGGCGGCGCGATAATATTCACAATAGGGCGCGAATTCTACGCAAATATCCAGCAGAAAACAAGCGCACTTTGCACTCTCCTGCAGAAAAAAAGCGCAGAGTGAATGCAACCGTTTCTCATCCTGAATTTTCAAGTACAATCAGTAACAGATTACCTGAACTCACGCTGGGTAAAAGCGCCTACCATGCAAAAAACGAGTCAAAGCTGAACAGACGAATGAACCTAGAACAAATTAACGAACTAACCGCGCAGGACATGGCGGCCGTCAACCAGACCATCCTCGACCAGCTGAATTCAGATGTCTCACTGATCAACCAGTTGGGCTACTACATTGTCAGCGGCGGAGGTAAACGCATTCGTCCGATGATTGCCGTGCTTTCAGCGCGTGCGCTCAACTATCAGGGTTCGCTGCATGTTACGAACGCAGCACTGATTGAATTTATCCACACGGCAACACTACTGCATGATGATGTGGTGGATGAGTCTGACATGCGTCGCGGCAAAGCGACTGCGAATGCGGCGTTTGGTAATGCCGCCAGCGTGCTGGTAGGTGATTTTATCTATACGCGCGCTTTTCAGATGATGACCAGCCTCGGATCCTTAAAGATCCTCGCGCTGATGTCAGAAGCGGTGAATGTGATCGCAGAAGGCGAAGTGCTGCAGCTGATGAACTGTAACGATCCTGACATCACTGAAGAGAGCTACATGCGCGTGATCTACAGTAAAACGGCGCGTCTGTTTGAGGCTGCTTCTCAGGCCTCAGCGATTCTGGCAGAGGCTTCGCCTGCTCAGGAGAAAGCGCTGCAGGATTATGGTCGCTACCTTGGCACCGCTTTCCAGTTAATTGACGATTTGCTCGACTACAGCGCAGATGGCGAGACGCTGGGTAAAAATACCGGTGACGATCTCAGCGAAGGGAAACCGACGCTGCCCCTGCTGCATGCCATGCATCATGGCACCCCCGAGCAGGCCGCTATGATCCGCAGCGCGATAGAGGAAGGCAACGGACGCCATTTGCTGGAGCCGGTGCTGGCCGCTATGCAGCAGACGGGTTCACTGGAATGGACGCGCAAACGCGCTGAAGAAGAAGCGGATAAAGCGATTGCTGCGCTACAGCTGCTGCCTGAGAGTCCGTGGCGTACTGCGCTTGAAGCGCTGGCGCATATGTCAGTGCAGCGCGACTTTTAATCCCGGACGGAGCCGCCCGGCTCCGTTTTTTATTTTCCCGCCGTTTCCTGCGCCGTTTGCATAAGTTTGCACGCTTTTTGCGAATACCCGCCAGATTTTGCTACCTGGGTGTAACAATTACTGGAAATTAATGGAACCTTTTTGCTATATAGAGCCGTTAATTTCCAGTTTTACCCTTCACTGCCACAGCAGCGATTACGCATTACATGGATATGGAGAACAAGTTATGCAGACAAGGAAAGAGGATTGGCATCCTGCAGATATTATCGCAGCGCTACGCAAACGTGGTACTTCACTGGCGGCTCTGTCACGTGCGTCAGGACTTTGCTCCTCAACGCTCGCCAATGCGCTGTCACGCCCCTGGCCCAAAGGCGAGTGGCTTATCGCTATGGCGCTTGAGGTACATCCGGCAGAAATCTGGCCAAGCCGCTATTACGATCCTGACACCCTGCTTCTGCTGGATCGCAAAAAGCGGATCCGATCGCCCGATAGTCTGAAAAAGATCCCGGAAAAAAAATAAAAAAAAACCAGCCACGCTGCTGTGACTGGTTCTGGTCCATCATACTGACTGGCTTATTCGCCGCTGATACGCTCAATGTTCGCGCCCATCGCTTTGAGCTTATCTTCGATATGCTCATAGCCGCGATCGATATGGTAAATCCGGTCAACAACCGTAGTGCCTTCAGCAATACAGCCTGCCAGTACCAGACTCGCCGAAGCACGTAAATCGGTCGCCATAACCTGTGCACCCGAGAGCGTTTCCACACCGTGACAAATCGCCGTGTTGCTCTCGATTTCCGCATGCGCACCCATACGGATCAGTTCCGGGATGTGCATAAAGCGGTTTTCAAAGATGGTTTCTGTGATCACGCCCGTGCCTTCCGCCAGCAGATTCAGCAGAGTGAACTGCGCCTGCATATCGGTTGGAAAACCCGGATGCGGTGCAGTGCGGATATTCACCGCTTTTGGCCGCTTGCCGTGCATATCAAGACTAATCCAGTCATCACCGGTTTCAATCTCTGCACCCGCGTCGCGCAGTTTAGCCAGTACCGCATCCAGCGTATCCGGCTGTGCATTGCGGCAGATGACTTTGCCGCGCGAGATAGCCGCAGCCACAAGGAAGGTGCCGGTTTCGATACGATCCGGCAGCACGCGATAGACACCGCCACCCAGACGTTCCACACCTTCAATCGTAATTTTGTCCGTGCCTGCGCCAGAAATTTTTGCACCCAGCGTATTGAGGAAGTTTGCCGTATCAACAATCTCCGGCTCGCGCGCCGCGTTCTCGATTACCGTGGTGCCGGTTGCCAGCGTTGCCGCACTCATAATGGTTACGGTAGCGCCGACGCTGACTTTATCCATGACGATGTGCGCGCCTTTCAGGCGGCCATTGACTGAGGCTTTAACATAGCCCTCTTCCAGCTTAATTTCCGCGCCGAGCTGTTCCAGACCAGTGATATGCAGATCGACCGGACGGGCACCAATCGCGCAGCCGCCTGGCAGTGATACCTGACCCTGACCAAATCGTGCCACCAGCGGCCCGAGCGCCCAGATAGAAGCACGCATCGTTTTAACCAGATCGTAAGGAGCGCTGAAGACGTTAACTTCGCGCGCATCAACATGCACCGAACCGTTACGCTCTGTGCGTGCACCCAGCAGGCTCAGCAGCTTCATGGTGGTATCAATATCACGCAGCTGCGGGACATTCTGAATTTCTACCGGCTCTTCTGCCAGCAGCGCGGCAAACAGAATCGGCAGCGCTGCATTTTTTGCGCCGGAAATGGTCACTTCACCACTTAAGCGGGTGGGGCCTTGCACACGAAATTTGTCCATTAACACGGCTCTCAATTATCTATCAACAAAACAACCAGACTGGTACTCAGAATCCGTTAAGTTTACGGTCGCGAGCCCACTCGGCGGGAGTATAAGTCTTGATGGAAACCGCATGAATGCGATTATCCGCAATGTATTCCATCAGCGGCGCATAAACAGCCTGCTGTTTTTTTACCCGGCTCAGTTCGCCAAACATTTCGCCCACGGCGATCACCTGGAAATGGCTGCCGTCGTTGCTCATCACGTGGACTTCATCTAATGACAGCGCCTGCATCAGGACTGCCTGAACTTCACTATTTTCCATGGTTTATAACTTCACTTGATAATAATAAGGCGGATATCTTAGAGGAAAGCGGCTGAGTCTTAAATATGCAAAAGCCCCTGAACGCATCAGGGGCCTGGTTTTTCAGCCGTCAGATCAGACGCTTTTCTCCGCAGAAACAATAATCTGCTGAAGATTATAAAGCGTAATAAGAGAATGGAGTTTATCTGTCACACCCGTGAACAGCGGCGTACTTCCCTGCGCGCGTACCATCTCGCGCAGATGCACCAGCAGCGCCAGCCCGGCCGAATCGACCCGCTCCAGAGCCGCCACATCAATGACGTTTATATTCTGCATAACCGTTTCACGCTGCTGCCATAGTGTCAGCAGCGTATCCCGGTCAAGCTTGCCGCTCAGTACCAGCGTATCAGTACTGCGCTGCCAGCGTAACGATTCACTCATTATTGCTGTTTATCCAGTGTAATAGGTTGTGCCGCATAGGTTTTCAGCTGTGCAGTCAGGCCATCAATGCCTTTAGTGCGCAGCAGATCGCTCCACTCATTCTGCTTGGTGGTGATCATACTGATCCCTTCGGCAATCATATCGTAAGCCTGCCATTTTCCGCTCTGGCTGTTTTTACGCCACTGAAAATCGAGACGCACCGGCGGACGGCCGTTAGGATCAACAATGGTGACGCGAATAGCCACAATATTGGCATCGCCCAGCGGTTTTTCCGGCTGAATCTGGTAAGTCTGACCGTGATACAGCGCCAGCGCCTGCCCGTAAGCCTGGGCCAGGTAGTCACCGAATGCGGCAAAGTAGGCGTCGCGCTGTGCCGGCGTCGCTTCACGATAGTAACGGCCTAAAACCAGCGCGCCGGCATATTTAATCTGCACATAGGGCAGCAGCTCCTGGCGCACAATATCGCGCAGATAGTTGGGATCCTGCTTGATTTTCGGCTGTTCATTTTTCAGCCGGGTAAAAGTTTTGGCTGCGGCTTCATTCATCAGCTTATACGGGTTGCTCTGATCCGTATCCGCTGCTGTGGCGGCCAGGGGAGCGATTGCCAGCAGGGCAACCATCAGAAAACGTTTCAACATCGTGTTTTACCTCTCTGGATTATTCCGTTGTGGCAGGCGCAGGTGCACGCTCGCCATCCTGTGACTGATTCTCTTTGCTGCCGTCGCCGCTTTTGTAAAGGAACTGACCAATCAAATCCTCAAGCACCAGGGCAGATTTGGTGTCGCGCAACGTTCCGCCATCTTTCAGCATAGCTGAACCGAGATCCGGATCGTCAAAGCCCAGATTCAGCGCCAGAAACTGTTCGCCCAGCAAACCCTGCGTACGAATAGCCAGAGAACTGGTATCCGGGATTTTGTCGACATACTGTTCGCTGATATCCATGGTCACGCGCGGCGACAGGCTTTTCTCATCCAGTGAAATATCCGTTACGCGGCCAATGACGACGCCGCCAATTTTCACAGGTGAACTGATTTTCAGGCCGCCAATATTGTCAAAGGTAGCGTAGAGCTTCCACGTGGGCTCGGTGCCCAGCGATTTGAGATCGGCCACGCGCAGACTGAGAAACAGCAGCGCCACCAGCGCCGCCAGCATAAATACCCCTACCCAAATTTCATTTTTCTTGCTTTGCATTGCATCAGTTCCCAAACATCAGTGCGGTCAGCACAAAATCAAGCCCAAGCACCGCCAGTGAAGCGTGTACGACGGTACGCGTTGTTGCCCGGCTGATACCTTCCGACGTCGGAATCGCATCGTAGCCGTTAAACAGCGCAATCCAGGTTACCGTAATGGCAAAAACTGCGCTCTTGATCAGGCAGTTAAGGACATCATTATGAAAATCTACCGCGCTTTGCATCGCGGACCAGAAAAAGCCGGGATCGATACCTTTCCAGCCAACGCCAACCAGTGCACCACCGGCAATACCGACGGCCGTAAAAATCAGCGTTAACAGCGGCATACTGATAAAACCCGCCCAGAAGCGTGGCGAGACCACGCGGCGCAGCGGATCCACCGCCATCATCTCCATACTGGAGAGCTGCTCTGTGGCTTTCATCAGACCAATCTCTGCCGTCAGCGCCGAGCCGGCTCGTCCGGCAAACAGCAGCGCCGTGACAACCGGCCCCAGCTCACGCAGCAGCGACAGCGCCACCAGCATGCCAAGGCTGGTCTCCGCGCTGTAGGTGGTCAGCACCAGATATCCCTGCAGTCCCAGCACCATGCCGATAAACAGACCAGAAACCACAATAATCAGCAGCGAGAGTACGCCAACGCTATAAAGCTGCCTGATCAACAATGGAGCATGGCGGCGAAAAGCGGGTTTTCCCACCAGCGCATGAAACAGCATCAGACCGGCGCGACCAAAGGTCGCACAGCTGTTTATTCCCCGACGCCCGAACGACGCCAGTGCCTGTAACACCATGAGTTTACTCTCTCCCTGTCCGGGTCAAATCACTAAGATAGTCGCCGGCGGCGAAACGAAACGGCACCGGACCATCAGCATGCCCATCAATAAACTGGCGTACGCGCGGATCGGCGTTCTCCTTCAGCTGCCGGGTGCTGCCTTCAGCAATGATTTTTTGCCCGGCAACAATATAGGCGTGATCGGCGATGCTCAGGACTTCAGGCACATCATGCGATACCACAATACAGGTCACGCCCAGCGAGTGGTTCAGCTCATCAATCAGCTTGACCAGCACGCCCATAGTTATTGGATCCTGCCCCACAAACGGCTCATCAAACATAATGAGTTCCGGTTCCAGCGCAATGGCACGTGCCAGCGCAGCACGTCGCGCCATCCCGCCGGAGAGCTCTGCCGGCATAAGTTTTGCCGCGCCGCGCAGTCCGACCGCTTCAAGCTTCATCATCACCGTGCTGTGCAGCAGTTCCGGCGGCAGCTGAGTGTGCTCGCGCAGTGGCCAGGCGACGTTTTCATAGACGTTAAGATCGGTAAAGAGCGCGCCTGACTGAAACAGCATGCTCATTTTCTTACGGGCTTCATAGAGCTTGCGCCGTGACAGGCTGGGAATATTCTGGCCCTGAAACCAGATTTCGCCGTGGTCAGGCTGCAGCTGACCGCCAATCAGGCGTAACAGCGTTGTTTTTCCGATGCCGGAAGGTCCCATAATCGCGGTCACTTTGCCCGCCGGAACCGTAAGTGAAATATCATCGAATATCGTGCGATCGCCACGGGTGAAACTCACACCGCGCACCTCGACCAGATTCGTTTGCTGCTGAGTCATTATTACCTCGTTAAGCGGGTCGGGCGTACTAAATGGGGTGGATGGTAGCCTGGTAAACCGCAATTCACGATAGTTTTACAGAAACTTACCGGTTCAGTGTGGCGAAAACGGTCATTAAATTTACTTTTGTCGCTCAGAGAGTCAAAATCAGCGGCTGACTCTCCCCGCATCTCAGGTTTTTTTGCCGGCCAGGGTCCGCCGGCACCGTATCCATCAAGGATTTTTCATGTTTGTAGCTACCGCCCTGTTGTTTATCGGATTGCTGTTACTGGTTTACGGGGCCGATCGACTGGTCTTCAGCGCCGCCATTCTGTGCCGCTCATTCGGTATTCCGCCGCTGATTATCGGCATGACGGTAGTCAGTATCGGCACATCGCTACCGGAGCTGATTATTTCGTTTTCAGCTGCGCAACATGGACAGATGGATTTGGCCGTAGGCACCGCGCTGGGCTCAAACATTACGAATATCCTGTTAATTCTGGGTGGCGCCGCGCTGCTTCATCCTTTAACCGTACACTCCAATTTGATTCGGCGCGAACTTCCGCTGCTGCTGCTGGTCTCTTTGCTGAGCGGCATTATGCTGTTTGATAATTACCTGAGCCGGCTGGATGGTGTGGCGCTGTTGCTGATGGCGCTGTTCTATCTGCTGATCGTGATCCGCATTGCCCGCCGCGCCGGACATGACAACAGCGATACACTCACCCGGGAACAGCTGGCAGAACTGCCGCGCGATGAAGCGGGTAACACGGTAGCCTTTCTCTGGCTGGCGGTCGCGCTGATTATATTGCCGATGTCGACCCGTATGGTCATCGACAATGCCACCGTCTTTGCTGATTACTTTGGCGTAAGCGAGCTGGTGATGGGGCTGACGCTTATCGCGGTAGGGACCAGCCTGCCGGAGCTGGCCACGGTTGTCGCGGGTGCGCTGAAAGGTGAAGATGATATGGCGATTGGTAATCTGATCGGCGCCAATATTTTCAACCTGGCGATTGTTCTTGGCCTGCCCGCGCTGTTTCATCCGGGCGAAATCAATCCGCTCGCGTTTAGCCGTGATTACTGGGTCATGCTCGGCGTCAGCGTAGTGTTTGCCCTGTTTTGTCTGCTGCGTAAGCGGCGCGTCGGCCGGATAGCCGGCGCGCTGTTACTGAGCGGATTTCTTCTCTGGGTGCTATGGCTGTGGCTCAGCCCCACCCTTCTTACTGGCTATTAAGGATGCACTGATATGTCACAGCAGCATGCAGAGTTTGATTTTCAGCAGGCGGGTAAAAAGGTTCTGCGCATCGAACGTGAAGGACTTGAACAGCTTGATCAGTATATCAATGACGACTTCAGCCGCGCCTGCCAGCTGCTTTATGCCTGCCAGGGAAAAGTCGTGGTGATGGGCATGGGCAAGTCAGGACATATCGGTAAGAAAATGGCCGCGACCTTTGCCAGCACCGGCACCGCCTCCTTTTTTGTGCATCCGGGTGAGGCGAGCCATGGCGACCTCGGCATGGTGAGCGCCAGCGATGTGGTTATCGCCATCTCGAACAGCGGCGAGTCGGCAGAGATCCTGGCGCTGATCCCGGTGCTGAAGCGACAGAAAGTGCAGCTGATCTGTATGACCAGCCGCCCGGAGAGCGCCATGGGCCGCGCGGCAGATGTTCACCTGTGTGTGAAAGTGCCGCAGGAAGCGTGCCCGCTGGGACTGGCGCCAACGTCCAGCACCACGGCAACGCTGGTGATGGGCGATGCGCTGGCGGTGGCGCTGCTTGAGGCGCGCGGTTTTACGCCAGAGGATTTTGCGCTGTCGCATCCTGGCGGCGCGCTGGGTCGTAAACTGCTGCTGCACGTCAGCGACATTATGCACAGCGGCGATGAAATTCCGCACGTCACGCGCGAGGCGTCGCTGCGTGATGCCCTGCTGGAGATCACGCGCAAAAACCTCGGTCTCACGGTGATCGTTGATGACTTAATGAAAATTGAAGGGATTTTTACCGATGGCGATCTGCGCCGTATTTTTGATATGGGCGTCGATTTTCAGTCAGCGCGTATTCAGGACGTCATGACGCGTGGCGGCATCCGCGTCCGGCCAAATATGCTGGCGGTAGAGGCCTTAAATCTGATGCAAAATAAAAATATCACTGCCGTCCTGGTAGCCGATGAAGATCGGCTGCTGGGCGTCGTCCACATGCATGACATGCTGCGCGCTGGCGTAGTCTGAACAGGAAATGTAAATGAACGCTGAAAATGCGCTGGTTGCCACCTGCTATGGTCCGGTATCAGCTGAAGTCATGGCACGGGCAGCGCAAATCCGCCTGCTGATTTGTGATGTCGATGGCGTCATGTCAGACGGCCTGATCTATATGGGAAACAGCGGTGAAGAGCTGAAGGCGTTTAATGTGCGGGATGGCTACGGCATACGTTGCCTGCTGACCTCCGGCATCGAAGTCGCTATTATAACCGGCCGTCGCGCTAAGCTGCTGGAAGATCGCTGTGAAACGCTGGGCATTACGCATCTTTACCAGGGACAATCAGATAAGCTTTTGGCGTGGCGCGAACTTCTGGATAAACTGTCACTGGACAGCACGCAGGTTGCCTATATTGGCGACGATCTGATCGACTGGCCGGTCATGGCGCAGGCGGGTCTGAGTGTTGCCGTAGCGGATGCACATCCGGTCTTGCTGCCGCGTGCAGACTATGTCACACGCATCGGCGGCGGACGCGGTGCGGTACGCGAAATATGCGACCTGATATTACTGGCGCAGAATAAATTTGAGGATGCCAGAGGGCAATCAGTATGAGTAAAAGCAGGCGTTGGATAACGCTGATTCTGGCTCTGGTCGCGCTGATATTGATCGGCTGGAACCTGACGAATCAGGATGAGAGTGCCACGCCGTTGGCTTCAAACGATCAGGAGCCAACCTACACCAGCGCGAACTCTAATACCGTGGTATACAACCCAACGGGTGCACTGGCCTACAAGCTTGTCTCCGATAAAGTGACCTATTTTTCAGCTGATGAAGTCAGCTGGTTTGATCGTCCCGTTATGACAACCTTTGATGAAAACAAAGTGCCAACCTGGTCAGTACGGGCGGACAAAGCAAAGCTAACGAAAGATCGTATGCTTTATCTGTATGGCCACGTTGAAGTGCATACGCTGACGCAGGATTCTCAGCTGGAACGCATTATCACTGATAACGCGCAGGTCAATCTGGTGACCCAGGATGTCATGTCTGACGACCAGGTGACGCTATTTGGCCGCAGTTTTAACTCCACGGGCATGAAGATGCGCGGCAATTTGCGGACAAAAAACGCCGAACTGCTTGAAAAGGTCAAAACCTCTTATGAAATTCAAAATGAACAAAAATAGCGTTAACGCGCTGCTGCTGGGATCGCTGCTGATTGGCAGCCTGCCCGCGCTGGCTGTCACCGGCGACTCAGAAAAACCGGTTAATATCGACTCCGTTAATCAGGCGCTGGATCTGCAGGGCAACGTGGCGACCTTTACCGGCAATGTTATTGTCACGCAGGGCACGATTAAAATTACAGCGGATAAAGTCGTGGTAACCCGTCCCGGCGGCGACAGCAACAAAACTATTGTTGATGCCTATGGCAATCCGGCTACGTTTTATCAGATGCAGGACAACGGCAAGCCGGTTAAAGGCCATGCCGCTAAGCTGCACTATGAGCTGGCCAACGATTTTGTCGAGCTGACCGGTAATGCTTTCATTGAACAGCAGGACAGCAACATCAAAGGCGATCGCATCACCTATCTGGTGAAAGAGCAGAAAATGCAGGCCTATAGTCAGGGTCAAAGCAAACGCGTCACCACGGTGCTGGTTCCTTCACAGCTGCAGGATAAAAACGGTTCCGCTGCGAGCCCTAAAAAGAGTAACTGACCGATGGCAACTTTAGTCGCTGAAAATCTGGCCAAAGCGTATAAAGGCCGCCGCGTAGTGGAAGATGTCAGCCTGCAGGTTAAATCGGGCGAGATTGTCGGACTGCTGGGTCCTAACGGCGCCGGTAAGACCACGACATTTTATATGGTGGTCGGCATTGTCCCGCGCGATGCGGGCCGCATTATTATCGATGATGAGGATATCAGTATCCTGCCCCTGCACGCCCGTGCGCGTCGTGGTATCGGATACCTGCCGCAGGAAGCCTCTATTTTCCGGCGGCTGAGCGTGTATGACAATCTGATGGGCGTGCTGCAGATCCGCGACGATCTGACCGAAGAGCAGCGCCAGGATCGCGCCAATGAGCTGATGGAAGAGTTCCATATTGAGCATCTGCGCAACAGCCTGGGCCAGGCGCTCTCCGGGGGAGAACGTCGCCGCGTTGAAATTGCACGCGCGCTGGCAGCGAATCCAAAGTTCATTCTGCTGGATGAGCCGTTCGCCGGGGTTGACCCCATCTCCGTTATCGATATCAAAAAGATCATCGAACATTTGCGCGACAGCGGCCTCGGTGTCCTGATCACCGACCATAATGTGCGTGAAACGCTGGCCGTCTGCGAACGCGCCTATATTGTCAGCCAGGGCAATCTGATTGCACACGGCACGCCGGATGAAATTCTGGCAGATGAGCAGGTTAAGCGGGTTTATTTGGGCGAAGAGTTCAGACTCTGATAAGGTGTCGATTAACCCGATATTCGCTTAGGACATTCAAGCCGGATTATGAAGCAAGGTTTGCAACTCAGGTTCAGCCAACAGCTGGCGATGACCCCCCAGCTGCAACAGGCCATTCGCCTGCTGCAGCTCTCTACGCTTGAACTCCAGCAGGAGCTCCAGCTGGCGCTGGAGAGCAATCCGCTGCTTGAGCAGACCGATATTCATGATGAAGTGGACGCACGCGAAACGCAGGAAAGCGATACGTTAGATACCCGTGAGGCGCTGGAACAGAAAGAGATGCCTGACGAGCTGCCGCTGGATGCGTCGTGGGATGAAATTTATACCGCCGGCACCCCTTCCGGCACCGGAACAGATTATCAGGATGATGAACTGCCGGTGTATCAGGGAGAAACCACGCAGTCGCTGCAGGATTACCTGATGTGGCAGGTGGAGCTGACCCCGTTTACCGATACCGATCGCGCTATTGCGACATCGATTGTTGATGCGATCGACACGACCGGTTATCTCACCGTGACGCTGCAGGAAATTTGCGACAGTATCGGCGACGATGAGCTGACGCTGGATGAGGTAGAGGCGGTTCTCAAGCGCGTCCAGCGGTTTGATCCGGTTGGCGTAGGCGCGCGCGATCTGCGCGACTGTCTGCTGGTTCAGCTATCGCAATATGCGGCTGACGCTCCTATGCTAAAAGAGGCGCGCCTGATTGTCAGTGAACATCTCGATCTGCTGGCTAATCACGACTTCCGCAGCCTGATGCGGGTGACCCGCCTGAAAGAAGAGGTGCTGAAAGAGGCGATGCTGTTGATACAGTCGCTCGATCCGCGCCCCGGACAATCGATTAATACGGGTGAACCGGAATACGTTATTCCGGATGTAATGGTGCGCAAAGCGGGCGCACGCTGGATAGTGGAACTGAACGCTGAAAGCCTGCCGCGTCTGCGGATCAACCAGCACTATGCCGCCATGGGCGGTTCAGCGCGCAGCGATAGCGACAGCCAGTTTATTCGCAATAATCTGCAGGAAGCGCGCTGGCTCATTAAAAGCCTGGAGAGTCGTAATGACACTCTGCTCAAGGTTACCCGCTGTATCGTTGCGCAGCAGCAGGCGTTTTTTGAGCAGGGCGAAGAGTATATGCGTCCGATGGTGCTGGCAGATATCGCGCAACAGGTCGATATGCACGAGTCCACCATCTCACGCGTGACCACGCAAAAATATCTGCACAGTCCGCGTGGTATTTTTGAGCTGAAATATTTTTTCTCCAGCCATGTCAGCACGGAAGGCGGCGGCGAAGCCTCGTCTACGGCCATTCGTGCGCTGGTAAAAAAACTGGTCGCGGCAGAAAATCCCGCAAAGCCCTTGAGCGACAGCAAACTGACCGCCATGTTATCTGAACAGGGTATTATGGTAGCGCGACGTACGGTTGCGAAGTATCGCGAGTCTTTATCTATACCGCCATCAAACCAGCGTAAACAGCTGGTCTGACCGAACTCAGAAGGAAGACCTATGCAGCTAAACCTTACCGGACTCAATGTCGAAATCACTGACCCGCTGCGCGAATTTGTGAACAGCAAATTTGGCAAACTTGAACACTATTACGATCGCATCAATCAGGTTTATATTGTTCTGAAAGTGGAGAAAGTGACTCAGATTGCAGAGGCAACTCTGCACGTTAACGGCGGTGAGCTGCACGCCACAGCGGAAGCGGAAGATATGTACGCGGCCATTGACGGGCTGGTTGATAAGCTGGCACGTCAGCTGACCAAACATAAAGACAAACTGAAAAAACACTAACCTTCACGTTTGCAGAGCGCTGACCCGTTCAGCGCTCAGGGAAAAATGGGGCGGAAGAGCGCCCCGTTTTATCATCTGCGCAAGCGCCAGCAGGGCTTTTCGCTCTGTGGCTATGTGAACTCGCAAGTGAAACCACGATGAACAACGATCTGACACTGGAATTGAGCTCGGTTCTGACGCCTGACTGCACCCGCAGCGGCGTACACTGCCAGAGTAAAAAACGCGCGCTGGAGATTATCAGCGAACTGGCGGCTAAGCAGCTCAATCTGCCGCACCAGACGCTTTTCGAAGCGATTCTGACCCGCGAGCGTATGGGCAGTACCGGCATTGGCAACGGCATTGCTATTCCGCATGGCAAACTGGAAGAGGACACGCTGCGGGCGGTGGGGGTGTTTATCAGCCTCGATCAGCCAATTGCTTTTGACGCCGTGGATAATCAGCCGGTCGATCTGCTGTTCGCTCTGCTGGTGCCTGCCGATCAGTGTAAGACGCACCTTCATACCCTGTCGCTGGTCGCAAAACGCCTGGCAGATAAGACGGTCTGCCGTCGCCTGCGTGCGGCCCAGAGTGATCAAGAGCTCTACGCCATTATCACAGAAGCTCAGGAAGCGCATTCGTAATCAGTACATAGCGTTACCGGTCTGCAGGCCGGATAAAACAGGGGAGAATAGTGATGGTGCTGATGATCGTCAGTGGTCGATCAGGCTCAGGTAAATCAGTTGCGCTGCGTGCCCTGGAGGATATGGGCTTTTACTGTGTCGACAATCTGCCGGTAGTCCTGCTGCCTGAGCTGGCGAATACGCTGACAGAGCGGAATATTTCGGCGGCGGTGAGTATTGATGTACGCAACATGCCGGAGTCGCAGGAAGTCTTTGAGCTGGCGTTAAATAATCTGCCTGACTCTTTCTCTCCTCAGCTGCTGTTTCTGGATGCCGATCGCAATACGCTGATCCGGCGCTACAGCGACACCCGTCGCCTGCATCCGCTCTCCAGCAAAAACCTGTCGCTGGAAAGCGCCATTGATGAAGAGAACGATCTGCTGGAGCCGCTGCGCTCGCGTGCCGATCTGATTATTGATACCTCAGAGATGTCAGTGCATGAGCTGGCTGAGATGCTGCGCACCCGCCTGCTGGGCAAGCGCGAACGCGAACTCACGATGGTGTTTGAGTCGTTCGGTTTCAAACACGGTATCCCGATCGATGCCGACTACGTGTTTGACGTGCGCTTTTTGCCTAACCCGCACTGGGATCCCAAGCTGCGTCCGATGACGGGCCTCGATCGACCGGTGGCGGCGTTCCTGGATCGGCATACAGAAGTACATAATTTTATCTACCAGACGCGCAGCTATCTTGAGCTATGGCTGCCGATGCTGGAAACCAACAACCGCAGCTACCTTACTGTGGCGATCGGCTGTACCGGTGGCAAACATCGTTCCGTGTATATCGCCGAGCAGCTGGCTGACTATTTCCGTTCGCGCGGTAAAAACGTGCAGTCGCGTCATCGCACACTGGAAAAGCGTAAATCATGACCGTAAAGCAAACTGTCGAAATCCGTAACAAGCTGGGTATGCATGCGCGCCCGGCGATGAAGCTGTTTGAGCTGGTGCAGAGCTTTGACGCGGATGTTCTGCTGCGCAATGAAGCGGGCACCGAGGCTGAGGCGAGCAGCGTTATTGCGCTGCTGATGCTGGATTCAGCAAAAGGCGGTCATATTGAAATTGAAGCCAGCGGACCGCAGGAAACTGCGGCGCTGGCCGCCGTTATTGAGCTGTTTGAATCAGGCTTTGACGAAGAGTAAAGGTTTTAGTGTAGCCGGTAGCGATTCAGGAAACCCTCCCCTCCCAGCTGGCGCATCTGACGCATGATCCACTGCTGACGCTGGCGAACATAGCCTGAAGGCGCATCCGCGCGAAAACGGATCGGATTAGGCAATACTGCAGCCAGCAGGGCAGCCTCTGCGATAGTCAGGCGGCTGGCGGGCTTATGGAAATAGTGCTGCGCTGCGGCTTCAGCGCCAAAAATACCGGGACCGAACTCAGCGATATTAAGATAGACCGTCAGAATACGACGTTTACTCCAGACGGTTTCAATGCCAACCGTCATCCCCGCCTCCAGCCCTTTACGTAGCCAGCTACGTCCGTCCCACAAAAAGAGATTTTTCGCGGTCTGCTGAGAAAGCGTTGACGCGCCACGCATCCGCTCGCCGCTGCTGTTGTCGAGCACCTGCTGAATAGCGCCAACGTCAAAACCCCAGTGCTCAGGGAATTTCTGATCTTCGGCGGCAATCACGGCCAGCGCCATCCACGGGGAGATGTTATCCATGCTGACCCACTCTGAATGTGCGACATAACTGATATCTCCGTGCAGCCAGGCGCCTGCCTGACGTTCCGCCATAACTGCGGAAAAAGGCACGGGTAAAAAAGCGAAAACGGCAATTCCTCCGATCCAGAGTACTGCCCATGCCAGCAGACATTTAACCATCAGCGACCTGAAAAGGCTGAACCCTTTCCCTCTGTATTTTTTCATTACCTCTTCCTGTATCCCTTCCCTGTATTAATTAATCACTCTGGTCATGATTGCGTCCAGTGCTCATTGTTATACCTGCCTGCATGCTGCCAGCCGGTTTCCGGAGCTGAAAAAGCGTTCAGGCCAGCCGCGGCTCTTCTGCTGATACCCTGAAACATCAAAGACTTCCATCTTTAAGGAATCGGTTCCATGCATAAAAATCGCGCAAAGCAAACTTCAGACCGCCGTTAACCTGTACTAATAGTCATGTTAATAAAACTTTCATATGGCTTAACATTTGCAAAGAATAGCTTAGCGTTTCCTGACTATCGTCTGCTATGAGATCGGTTTCAGACACATATTATGCTGCCAGAAAGCCGAATCCCCCGGTAATTGTCCGTAAATCAAATTTTACACTCTGACCAGCCTGTTTTTCAGAACGACCGATCTGGAAGTTTAACCGCCTGCTTTCCAAAACGTTTCGGATAAATGTGATGCAATACGGCTATTTTTATTACAAAACAATAGCATAAAGACTATTTTCCTGATAACAATCCGTCCCCGGATAGCTATCCGGGCTTTCGCCGCTTCCCTCAATCCTGATGGCGAAAAATCAGCCAAAACCGGTTGATATTGATTAAATAACAAACAAATCAGCGGGGAAATTGATTCCCCGCTTGACAGTGTTGTCAAATTAATGTTTTCTGTAGCGGAACGTTGTTCAACATCACACAATTTAATGAATCTTGTCGCGCAGGCTGGCAAATTTGCTAAGGTGATTTTGTAACGTTAACCAATACCTGACTGCTGCTTTTTACTTCAATTAACCATAACAGCAGCAGTCACTTTTTCCCTGGTGTTGGCGCAGTATTCGCGCACCCCGGTTTCGACCGGGGTCATTTTTTTTAGCGCTTCTGATTTTCCCGCCCGGCAACCCATTCACGCAGTACGGCAACATCCTGTCGCCACTCCTGCTTCAGTTCATCGATCCACTCCTGCACATTGTCCCACCAGGCCGGCAGTTCCGGTGACTGGATCTGTTTTGCCAGCTGCTGCAGATGCAGCAAGCCTACCGATCCCGCGGCACCTTTAATTTTGTGCCCCTCTTCGGCAATGCCTTTTTGATCGCGCGCCATCATATTGGAATCAAGCACATCAAGATAACCAGGCATCATCTGTTCAAACATTGTCAGGCTCTGTGTAATCAGGCCAGGCCCGACCAGCTCGATATACTGCTCCAGCATCGCCACATCCAGCAGCATGCGCGACTGCGTATCCGCGACAGGCATATCTGTCTCTTCTTCCTCGCCCTGATAATCCCAGAATTTTTTGATCACTGCCGTCAGCGCCGGTACCGCCAGCGGTTTACTGAGTACTTCATCCATTCCGGCATCGAGATACTCTTTTTTATCTTTAAGTACGTTGGCCGTCAGCGCGACCAGCGGCGGCAGCTGCACGCCCTTATGCTGCTGATGGATAGCGCGCGCAACGTCCAGTCCGGTCATATCCGGCAGCTGAATATCCAGCAGCACCAGGTCAAACTCCTGCGGATCAAACAGGCTTAGCGCGTCATGGCCATTCATGGCGACCTCAACGCTGCAGCCGAGCTTCTCCAGCACCGAGCGGGCGACAATCACATTCAGTTCAATATCTTCCACCAGCAGTACGTGCAGCGCCGGCAGCGGCAGGCTGTCATCCAGGCCGGTATCTTCCACTTCGTCAGCCACGCGCGGCGCGTTAATCTCAACCACAAAGCAGGAGCCTTTACCCGGCGCGCTGCTGACGGTGATATCTCCGCCCATCGCCTGCGCCAGGCGGCGCGATACCGCCAGCCCGATACCGGTACCGGTCGCGGGTTTGCCGCCGTGCTGATCTTTAACCTGATAATACATGGCAAAGATTTTGTCCTGCTCCTCCTGCGGAATACCCATTCCTGAATCCTGCACTTCAAAGCGCAGCGTTTCATTCGCGCTGTACGCGACCCGCACGACAATCTCTCCCTCGCGGGTGAATTTCACGGCGTTTCCAATCAGGTTCCACAGGATCTGCCGTAAGCGCGTGCCGTCAGCCAGAATTTTATGCGGCAGCGGCAGCGCGGGCTGCATAACAAACTTCAGATCTTTCGGCTGGGCCAGCAGGCCGGATAAGTTTTCGAGATCGGCAAGGAAACCGGTGAAATCGAGCGGTTGGTTATCCAGCTGAACTTTGCGCCGCTCGATTTTGTCCACTTCGATCACATCGTTAAAGATATTGCCCAGCGTAATGGCTGAGACGTGAATCGTTTTCAGGTACTTCAGCTGCTCCTGGCTGAGCTCGGTATCCAGCAGAATACGGCTCAGACCCACGATGCCGTTCAGCGGCGTGCGTAGCTCGTGGCTGATCGTTGAAATAAAGGTGGTTTTCTCCCGGCTGGCGTTCTCCAGCGCATCCTGATAGCGCTTACGCTCCGTGATATCGCGTCCGAATCCCATCAGGCCGCTGCGCTTGCCCACCCGATCGTAATAGGGCACTTTACGGATTTCAAAACAGGCTTTGCGCCCGTCCGGATACTGCAGCCACTGCTCATAGGTGAGCGATACGTTATGGCGAAACACCTTTTCGTCTGTTTCCAGTACCTTGGTCGCTGCCTCATCATCATAAATATCGCGCGGCGTCAGTCCGATCAGCTGTTTTTCACTTAGGCCGGTCAGCAGCTCCATGGCGCGGTTGCAGCCGGAGAACTGTTTGTCGATATTACGGTAGAAGACCAGATCGGGCGATGCATCCAGAAATGAGCGCAGGAAAGAGGATTGCTGCTCCAGCTCAATCTGCGCCTGCTCGCGGCGCGCCATCTCTTCACGCAGCTTATCCATCACCTGTTTACGCGCCTCTTCTGCGCTGATGCGATCGCTGATCTCCTGATTCAGCTGCGTGATGGTCTGTTTCATCTGCTGATTAAGCTCGAGATCGCGCGTGCGCATCTCTTCCAGCTTATCAACCAGCTTCGTTAGCCGCTGACGCGACTCCTCCAGCTGATCGACCACGACTGACAGGAAATAGACCGCCCAGGGCGTAATCAGCAGACCAAAGAAGACCGAGCGCACCACGTCGATACTTTCCACGTGCCCGCGCAGTACCATAGTGACCGCCATCTGGACAATCATCGCCAGCACCACCAGCGCCGACGCCAGCAGCAGTGAAAAGCGCACCAGACCGAGTTTGACCATCAGGTCGACATAATATTGAGCTAACAGACGAATTTGTTTCATGGCAGATCCCCTGAACGAATGGCGCCATCATAACGTAATTAGCCTGCGTCTGCCCGGGCTGACCGGGATATTGCGCCCGCCTGACGCCCCATCATAGTGCATCCGCGCCCGGCTTGAACGTTATCTGGCGCGCGCTGAGTAAAGCACTTGACTAATTTGCACAGGTGAATAATCTGAAAGGCCGTCTGCGCGCAGCTAAGCGTCAGACCTTATTGCTCTCTTTCGCCTGTGGCAGCTGATTTCTCAGCATACTGCCACCCCTCCTTATTGCATACTGATTCACATTTAACGAAATTTTACTCAGTTACCTTCTGATTAGTTTTGCTTATACAGACCTATATTTAATTCAAAACAGACGCCATAAGAAAAACAGATACATGACATGCCGGTCTGCACAGCTACGATATTTTATGCTGCTATAAGCAGCACTGCCAGCAGGGTAAAGTAATATCGCCGCCTGCAGATAGTGAGACGGCTCACACTTAGCAGGGGTTTAAATCGGCGCTTATTGACATAAATTTACTGTTAAAAAACATAAAATTCATAAGGTTAACCTCTTTTTTCTGCAGATATAGGGCTCAGCGCTCTCTATTTGACCTCTGTGCGCTTTCCCGATAAGTTGAAATTCCGCTGGATGCTTTCCAGTCGGGACTGTGTCTCGACATATCTATGCAGCAAGAAGACTCCCTCTGGATGCAAGTTATCTCCCGTTAGAGACCGGATTGAAGAGCAACTCATCAAGGACGTTATACCCGGATCCTGAGAGTCATTGCTCGGTGTGGCGACGCCCGCGTACAGCGCGGAAAAAACCAGTGAAACAGCACGCGTCAGCGCTCTGTGCCTGAAACAGAACAGGCAATGTCTAAAGCAGTTTAAGGAGACTCTCAATGTCCACGCAAAAACCTCATTCCTATGGTTTGTACGACCCGGCCGCAGGCAGCGATAGCTGTGGTGTAGGTTTTATTACCCGCAAGGACGGCGAGCAGACACATGACATTCTGCAGATGGCGCACAGCGCACTCTGCACCGTGCCGCATCGCGGCGGGATGTCCGCAGAGGGTGTCGGTGATGGTGCCGGCGTTAACGTCGATCTCTCGCTTAACTTTTTCCGTAAATTAACCGGCCAGGCGCTGGAAGCTGGCCAGTTTGGCGTAGGCAACTTTTTTGTCCCGAAAGATGCCGCGCTGCGGGCTAATGCCGAACGTCTGGTTGAAGAGACGCTGGCCGCATGGAATTTCCCGGTGCTGCTGAAGCGCGATATGCCGCTGGATAATAGCGTAACCCGCCCTGCCGCCGTGGCGTTTCAGCTGCCGATTGTGCAGTGGGTGTTTGCCGCTCCGCCTGCGCTGACGAATCAGACTGACTTCGAACGTCAGATCTACCGGGTGCTGCTGGATATCGAAGCGCGCGCGTTCACCGAAAGTGAGTTTGGCGGCCTCTATCCGCTCTCACTCTCTTCCCGCACGCAGGTGTTTAAAGCGCGTCTGAACTCGAATGAAGTGATCCCTTACTTTAAAGACCTCACCGACAGCGATCACCAGGTGCGCGGACTCTTTTTCCATACCCGCTTCTCGACCAATACCGATCCCCATACCACTATGGCACAGCCGTTCCGCCTGATGGCGCATAACGGCGAGCTGAATACCGATCGTAAAAACCGCATTGCTGAAGCGGCGCTGATGCTGGCGCGCGGTAAAAAAATTGTCCGCCCTAAAGGCCAGTCTGACAGCTCGCGTCTTGACCAGAGCATCCACAGCCGCCTGATGGAAGACGATCTCGACCTGATCACCGCCGTGGTCTCCATGATGCCCCCGGCGTGGGAGAACGACAGTTCACTCTCCGCTGACGTGCGTGCGATGCTGGAGTACTTTTCGCTGTATGAAGAGAAAAATGATGGTCCGGCCGCGCTGATTTTCGGCAACGGCGAGGTCATCGGTGCCCGTCTGGATCGCCTGGGCCTGCGTCCGCTGCGTTCAGTGGAAACTGCCGACTATATCGGTGCCATGTCAGAAGCGGGCCAGATTGCCTTTCCGCCAGAAAGCGTACTGCGTCGCGGCCGCATCGAAGCGGGCGGTATGCTCTATTACGATCACAAAGAGAAGCGCGCCTATACCACGACCGAAGCGCTGGAAAAACTGGCGGCCGCAAAAGATTATCGTGCCCTGCTGCAGGCGGCGCGCGTCGAGCTGCATGAGCTGCCGGAAATTCCGGCCGAGAAGCTTGGCTCTCCGCTGCGCTATCGCGGCGATCTCAAAACCTACCAGCGTTTTGTCGCCTACTACTACAACCAGGAAAGCTTCAAGTTCATGATGGATCCGATGCTGCAGACCGGTGCGGAGAAGATCTCCGCAATGGGTTACGGCAACGCCATCAACGGCCTTTCCGATCATGAAGGCGGCATGGCGCACTACTTTTCGCAGCGCTTTGCGCAGGTGACCAATCCGCCGCTCGACTCTATCCGTGAAGCTGACGGCATGACGCTGCGCGTGGCGCTGGGCGCAAAACCCCATCTTGGCCGTAGCAAAGGGCAGCAGATTATTGTTCCCAGTCCGATCCTGACCCACCTTGATATGCTGCGCCTGCGCGAGCAGAACGTGGCACCTTACGCGCGCTTTGAAATGCTCTATGAGCCGGTGACCGGCAAAGATATCGTCAGCCGCGCCGCTAATGCCAGCGCGCTGGAAAAAGCGATAGATAATCTGGCTCAGCAGGTGGTGGATTTCGCCCGTACGCAGGGCGGCATTGCCGTGATCACCGATCGTCACGTATCAACCACGCATGCCGCCATGCCGATGCTGCTGGTGATCTCCGCCATTAACCAGCGTCTGGTGCAGGAAGGGCTGCGTCTGGATGTCTCTCTGGTGGTTGAGAGCGGTCAGAGCATCTCGTCGCACCATATCGCTGCCACGCTCGGCTTCGGTGCTTCCGCCGTCTATCCGCTGGGCGTACAGATGCGCGCAGAAGAGAAATTTGGTGAAGGCGAAGAGGGTAATAAGGCGTTCAGGCGCTATGCCAAAGCCGCTGAGAAAGCGCTGATGAAGACCATGGGTAAAGTGGGCCTCTGCACCGTCGAGAGCTACAGCTGCGGTGAGTTTTTTGAGCCTAATTTTCTCGATACTGAAGATCCGGTGCTGAAAAAATATTTTCCGAATATCAAAACCCCGGTGGGTGGCGCAGGCTTCCCGGCGATCGCCCAGATGGCAGTAGACTGGCATCAAAGCGCGCTGAAAATCCAGGGTGAAGCGGAAGTGCCGCTGCTTGGCCTGTTCAAAGAGCGTGCGGAAGGTGCCGGTCACTCCTACGGCACCATCGCCGTGCGAACCTTTATCGATATGACTGAACAGCCGATCCGCTTTGCCGATAAGGCGCGCGAAGAGGATAACTTTATCCGTCTGATGACGCTCGCCAGGCTGGAAAACGCGTTTGGTATTAAAGCGGACGCATTCAAAGAGAGCAGCTTTGAACGGATCCCGAATGCGGTCATCGATACCTTTGCCATTACGCCGGATTACCGTCAGTTCTCCAGCCTGATGCATGCTGAGCGCAAACGCCGTCCGGCAGCGCTGCGTGACATTCTTGCCCTGCCCTGCGATCTGACCCACGTTGACAGTGAAGCGGAGTTTGGCCGCAAGCTGGGCCGCTATTCGCTGGTGAACAATGGTTTCGCCATCCGTGGCCTGCAGTGTCAGACGGTGGCGGGCAGCCTGAACCAGTTTGAACTGCGCCTGATCGACGCGATTGCCGGTCTGAAACCGGAGCAGGAGCGTCTGGCGGCGCTGGCGCGTGCGCTCAGCACCCGCTTCCGGGATGACATTGAGAGCAGCAGCGTGGAAGAGAGCGTGCTGCGCATTACCGCCTATGGTAAGGCCGCAGAGTACCTGGCAAAAATTTTCACGGCGCAGCCTTCGCTGCCGCTGGAGGAGATTCAGCCGGCACACGAAATCACCCGCACCTTCGCTTCCGGTGCAATGAGCCACGGAGCGCTGGTTGCGCCTGCGCATGAAGCCGTCGCGCACGGCACCAATATGGTGGGCGGCATGAGTAACTGCGGTGAAGGCGGCGAGCACTATTCGCGTCACGGCACCATCCGCGCCTCGCGCATTAAACAGCTGGCTTCAGGACGTTTTGGTGTCTGGGCGGCCTACCTGGCCGATCCGATGCTGGAAGAGCTGGAGATCAAAATTGGTCAGGGTGCAAAACCTGGCGAAGGCGGTCAGCTGCCGGCGCCTAAAGTCACGGTAGAGATTGCTGCCGCACGCGGCGGCACGCCGGGTGTGGAGCTGGTGTCGCCTCCGCCTCACCATGACACCTACTCCATTGAGGATCTGGCACAGCTGATCCACGACTGCAAAGCCGCGCGCGTGCGCGTTATTGTCAAACTGGTCTCTTCAGAAGGTATCGGCACCATTGCGGTGGGCGTAGCCAAAGCCGGCGCCGACGTCATTAACGTGGCGGGCAACACCGGCGGAACCGGTGCGGCATCGGTAACCAGCCTGAAATATACCGGCCGCGTGGCAGAAATCGGTATTGCTGAAGTTCATCAGGCGCTGTGCGCCAATGGCCTGCGTGACAAAGTACAGCTCCGCTGCTCCGGCGCGCAGCAGACCGGCAGCGACGTGATTAAATCCGCGCTGCTGGGCGGCGATAGCTTTGAGTTTGGTACCACGGCACTGATGATGCTGAAGTGCGTGATGGCGAAAAACTGCAACGTGAAGTGCCCGGCGGGCTTAACCACCAATGCCGAAGCCTTTGATGGCGATCCGCGTCAGCTGGCGCAGTACTTCATCAACGTGGCGCAGGAAGTGCGCGAGTTTCTCGCCCGCCTCGGCCTGCGCTCGCTGCGTGAGGCGCGCGGCCGGGCCGATCTGCTGCACCTGATGGATCATCCGCTGGAAGTGGGCAAACTCGATCTGCGCGCCATGCTGACGGTAGTACCGGAACAGAAAATCGCGCATCCGGTCTATCTGGAAAAAGATTTTACGCTCGACGACGGCTGGGTAACGGAAGTGACGGCGCAGCTGGTTGAGCAGGCGGGCCGTGAGGTTACTCTGGGCAACGGCGTGACGCTGAATAACCGCAATAAAAGCGTTGGCGGACAGCTGGCTATCGATATCGAGCGCCTGCTGAACCATACGCTACCGGCTGAGCAGCGCCTCCTGCTGCCGGCGGTGCTGAAGGACGATCGCGGGCGCCACTACCTGGCGCCACGCACGGTGCAAATCCATACCCAGGGCGCAGCCGGACAATCATTCGGGGCGTTCTGTAACGACGGCATGCTGATGCAGCACTACGGCACCTGTAACGATGGCGTAGGCAAAGGTCAGTGCGGCGGTGAGCTGGTGGTGATGTCACCAGGCGGCGGCGCACAGGATAGCGATGGCAACGTGCTGATCGGCAACTTTGCGCTGTTTGGTGCCACCGGCGGCCGGCTGTTTGTGCAGGGCCAGGCGGGCGATCGCTTCGCGGTACGTAACTCCGGCGCCACCGCCGTGGTAGAAGGCGTGGGCGATTTCTGCTGTGAATATATGACCAACGGCGCCATCCTTAACCTCGGCACCTTTGGCAAAGGCTTTGGCAACGGCATGAGCGGCGGCTTCGCTTATCAGTATGACCCGTACGGCAACCTTGCCGGCCATGCGGCGGGAGACTCCGTACTCTTTGGTTCCATTGCGGATGATAACGAGATGGCGCGCGTGCATAAGCAGGCGGTACTGACCATGCTGAACTGGCATCTGGAAGCGACCCGCTCGCCACGCGCCGCCTGGCTGCTGGCGAACTGGGAGAGCGAATGTCAGCACTTTGTGTATGTTATGCCGCGTTCGCTGCTGCTCTACCAGGATGGTGGTGAGATCCTGAAAGCAAAATCGCGCAAAGATCTGCTGGAAGAGCTTTCAACCTCGCTGGCTGCGCACCAGGTAGCCAAATTTAAAGCGGCGTGGCGCAGCGGCAAAACCATTGCTGACGGGGCCGTACCCGCCTACGGTGCGACTGATACGCAGGAGATGTTTATCCTGCTTAACAACTACACCGTGCTGAGCTTTGCGCAGCAGCTGGCGCTGGGCAAGCTGCCGAAAGGCACCGCAGTGGAAGATCCGGCGGTTGAAAAAGCGGTACGCAATCTGCTGATGACCGAGGATTTTGCGCTGGTCAGTAAGCTGCAGCGGCACGCCCGCGCGGCAATTGAGAGCTACAGCGATGATGAGCTGGCAAGCCTGATCGCGGCAAAACGCATGGCTGATTACAAAGCGGCATTAACGCAGCGTAATATCCGCTCTATGGATAGCCTGGCGACCTATGGCTGGATCATCTATCAGGATGCGCGCCATCGCGAGGTGCTGGGCCACCTGCCGGACTTTGAAGAGCTGTTTGCGCGTGCGGCGCTGCCGGAAATTGCCGCTGCGGTCGGAAAACTGTCCTGATCGCGTCAGCCCGGCATTTGAGCCTTAAGAGTGAACATTACTAACAGGATTGAGTACCCGTATCATGAAGATTCCTTACATTCCTGAAGACGCACCGTTTAACGGTGAGCAGAAATACTGGCTGGCGGGTTTTCTCGCCGGTCTCCACTCGCGCCTGTTAGTGCTGGAAGATAAGCAGACGGCGCCTGCCGCTGGCGCCAGCGCAACTACGCAGCTGCACATTCTGTACGGCTCCCAGACCGGCAATGCCGAAGCGCTGGCCCAGACCGCGGCTAAAGCGGCTCGTGCCAAAGGTCTGGTCCCGGTGGTGCAGGCGCTGGGTGAGGTCGATCTCGAAGTCTTCACCACCATGCGTCATGTGCTGATTGTGACCTCAACCTATGGTGAAGGTGAGATGCCTGACAACGCGCAGCTGTTCTGGCAGGCGATTTCAGCCAGCACCGCACCGCGCCTGGAGCAGATGCACTTTGCCGTGCTGGCAATTGGCGATACCGGCTACGACGGTTTCTGCCAGGCGGGTAAATTCATCGATATGCGTCTTGAACAGCTGGGTGCGCGCCGCGTGGTGGATCGCATCGACTGCGATATCGATTTTGAAGAGCCATCCGATGCCTGGATTGGCAGCGCGATGCCGCAGTTTGCCGCCAGCGCCGGCAGCAGCGGCACCGTGCTGGAGAGCGCACCGGAAGCGCCGGTGATCCCCGGCAGCAATAAGCAGAATCCTTATGCGGCTGCGCTGACCACCAATAAACGCCTCTCCGGCGAACAGTCGGCCAAAGATATCCGCCACTTTGAATTTGATCTCAGCGGTAGCGGTCTGAAATATGAAGCGGGCGATGCGCTGGGGATTATTCCGGTCAACGACGCCGCGCTGGTCACGCTGCTGCTGACTGAGCTGAAAGCGGACTATGAAACACCGGTACCGGGCTTCGATCGCAATCTGGGCGATCTGCTGACCTATCAGTTTGAGATCGCCGAGCCGTCACGCAAGCTCATTGAGTGGATTGGCCAGCACACCGCCAACCAGGAGCTGCTGCATGTGCTGCAGCACGACGATAAAGATACGCTGGCCAACTGGCTGTGGGGCAAAGACAGCCTCGATCTGCTGCAGCTGGAGCTGAAGCGCAGCCTGTCGGTGCCGGAATTTGTGGCGATGCTGCGGCCGCTGCAGCACCGCGCTTACTCCATCTCCTCCAGCGCCAAAGCGCATCCCAATCAGGTGCACCTGACCATCGCCTCTGTGCGCTATCACAGCGGCGGACGCGAGCGTAAAGGCGTCTGTTCCACTTATCTGGCAGAGCGCGTACGCCGTGGCGAGAAGCCGGCTATTTTTATTTCGCCTAATAAAGCGTTCCGCGTGCCGGCTGATGGCAATGCACCGCTGATCATGGTCGGACCGGGTACCGGTATTGCGCCGTTTCGCGCGTTTCTGCAGGAGCGTCAGGCAACGGAAGCAAAAGGCAAAAACTGGCTCTTTTTCGGCGATCAGCATCAGGAACATGACTATATCTACAGTGATGAGCTGCACGGCTGGCAGCAGAGCGGTCTGCTGACGCACCTCGATCTCGCCTTCTCGCGCGATCAGGAAGAGAAAATTTATGTTCAGAACCGGATGCTGGAGAAAGGCGCTGAGCTCTACGCCTGGCTGCAGGAAGGCGCATACTTTTACGTCTGCGGTGATGCATCGCGCATGGCGAAAGATGTCGACGCCGCGCTGTATGAAGTGGTACGTCAGGCTGGCGGTCTGTCCGGTGAACGTGCCGCAGCGTATATCGACCAGCTGAAGAAAGAAAAACGCTATCTGCGCGACGTCTACTGAGTGACAGCATAAAAAAACGGGCCATCAGGCCCGTTTTTTCTGCGCGAAAAGATTACTTAACAACGCGCAGTGAAGGACGTCCGCCGCGCGGCGGTGGCTCGTCATCAGGAGAATGATCCTCATCCTGAGCATCATCCGGACGATCGCCATCGATAACGGACATGACCGTCTCTTCCTGACCCGCTTCCTGATCGTCCATCGCCTGATCGTAGACCGGCTCCGGTTCGAACATGGTGCCCGCACCATTTTCACGCGCGTAGATTGCCATTACAGCAGCCATCGGCACAGAAACCTGACGCGGCACGCCGCCAAAGCGCGCGTTGAAGCGCACTTCGTCATTGGAGAGATCGAGATTGCCTACCGCACGCGGCGCAATATTCAGCACGATCTGTCCGTCGCGCGCATACTCCAGCGGGACCTGTACGCCAGGCAAATTGATATCCACCACCAGATGCGGCGTCAGCTGATTATCCAGCAGCCAGTCGTAAAATGCCCGCAGCAGATAGGGGCGACGCGCGGTGAGTTGCGACATTTCCATACTTAGCCCCGAGCCTGCAGGCGCATTTCCCGCTCAGCTTCCGTCAGTGAGGCGAGGAAGGAGTCGCGTTCAAATACGCGTGTCATATAACCTTTCAGCTCTTTCGAGCCGGCACCGCTCAGATCAACGCCCATCTGCGGCAGACGCCACAGCAGCGGCGCCAGGTAGCAATCCACCAGGCTGAACTCTTCGCTCATAAAGAACGGCGTGCGCGCAAACAGCGGCGCAATCGCCAGCAGCTCTTCACGCAGCTGTTTGCGCGCGGCATCTGCCTCAGCGCCGCTGGTGGTTTCGATGGTACGCAGCAGGCTATACCAGTCCTGCTCGATGCGGTGCATCATCAGGCGGCTTTCACCACGCGCAACCGGGTAAACCGGCATCAGCGGAGGATGCGGGAAACGCTCATCCAGGTACTCCATGATGATGCGTGATTCATACAGCGTCAGTTCACGGTCAACCAGCGTAGGTACGGTGCGATACGGGTTGAGGTCAATCAGATCCTGCGGCAGATTATCTGGTTCAACCTGCTCGATCTCCACGCTGACGCCCTTTTCAGCCAGTACGATACGTACCTGATGGCTGAAAATGTCAGTCGGACCAGAAAACAGCGTCATTACCGAACGTTTGTTGGCAGCGACAGCCATGAAAACCTCCAAGTTTGTTCACAAAAATATACTGCGAATAGCCAACCACACGGCGACTCACCCGATCATCAGACTCGCACACTGCCGGGCAGCGCTGATATCCGGCTCATGTCCGGAGCGGAGCGTCAGTTCAGGCCGCGGCTCGCGGGCGCAAAGTGTCAGTGAGTTTACCAGATTTTAAGCAGCTTGTGGGGCGGGGTTGCGCATTTGCGGGCAAATAGCCGGGAAAGCTCGCGTTTTTACACTGCTTTACCGGGATAACAGCCAATAAAAAACCCGCCGAAGCGGGTTTTTTGAGCCAATTGACACTGCCGAAGCAGTAAGCAATTAACGCTTGGAGAACTGAGGACGACGACGTGCTTTACGCAGGCCGACTTTCTTACGTTCAACCTGACGAGCATCACGGGTAACAAAGCCCGCTTTGCGCAGTTCTGCACGCAGAGATTCGTCGTATTCCATCAGAGCGCGGGTGATACCGTGACGGATCGCACCAGCCTGACCAGAAATACCACCACCTTTAACGGTGATGTACAGATCCAGTTTACCAACCATATCAACCAGCTCCAGCGGCTGACGCACGACCATGCGTGCAGTCTCGCGACCGAAGTACTGCTCCAGAGAGCGCTGGTTAATTACGATGTTACCGCTACCCGGCTTGATAAAGACGCGAGCGGCAGAGCTTTTGCGGCGACCAGTGCCGTAGTTTTGAGTTTCAGCCATTGCCTATAATCCCGATTAAATGTCAAGAACTTGCGGTTGCTGCGCCGCGTGGTTGTGCTCGTTGCCTGCGTAAACTTTCAGTTTACGGTACATAGCACGACCCAGTGGGCCTTTTGGCAGCATGCCTTTAACCGCGATTTCAATCACACGCTCAGGACGGCGGGCAATCATCTCTTCGAAGGTCGCCTGCTTGATACCACCGATGTGACCAGTGTGGTGATAGTAAATCTTGTCGGTACGCTTGTTGCCGGTTACAGCAACTTTGTCCGCGTTCAGAACGATGATGTAATCACCGGTGTCAACGTGCGGAGTATATTCCGCTTTGTGCTTACCACGCAGACGGCGCGCCAGTTCAGTCGCCAGGCGACCCAAGGTTTTGCCAGTTGCGTCAACAACATACCAGTCACGCTGTACGGTTTCTGGTTTAGCTGTAAAAGTTTTCATTGAAAAGCTTACCCAAATAAAAGTTACACGTTGGTGAAATCCCAAACGCTAAGTTAACGATTGAGGCTCACGCGACCATTTCGCCCAGCAAGCCCACCCCCTCAGGTAGAGTTACCGGATCACACAGCTTTCCGGGAAAAGAAATGCTGTGCTGTAACGTGGGGTCGCAAGATTATAGAGAAGTCAGATTTAAAAATCGAACCTTTTTGCGACAAAATTCACGATTTCTGCCCGGGCGTCACGGCAGATGCGGCAGCCGGAGATACTCCTCGCTCTGCATCTCCTGCAGGCGTGACAGGCAGCGCTGATACTCGAACTTCAGCCGGGTTCCCTGATAAATTTCAAACAGCGAGGTTTCCGCTGCCACCACCAGTTTGACGTGGCGTTCGTAAAATTCATCCACCAGCGCCAGAAAGCGGCGCGCCTGATCTTCAGTTTTATAAATCATCACCGGCACATCAAACAGCAGCACGCTATGGAAACGCCGCGATAGCTCAATGTAGTCGTGCTGGCTGCGCCCCGCCCCGCACAGCGTCAGGAAATCAATGGCGAGCACGCCTTCATGTACTCCACGGGTGGGCATCTCCCGGTGATTGATCTCCAGCACCGGCGCATCATCGGGCGCTCCGCCCGCCAGCGCACGAAACATGCGCGTCATCTCCGCCTGTGTGGCGTCATTAAGCGGATGGTTCCACAGATGTGCTGACGTCAGCGTACGCAGGCGATAGTCGATGCCGGCATCCACGTTCATCACCTCACAGTGCTGTTTAATCTGCTCAATAGCGGGCAGGAAGCGCGCGCGCTGCAGACCGTTGCGGTAGAGATCGTCCGGCGGAATATTGGAGGTGGCGACCAGGGCGATACCGCGTGCGAACAGTGCCTCCATCAGCGTACCCAGCAGCATGGCATCGGTAATGTCGGAGACAAAAAACTCATCAAAGCAGAGGATATCGGTCTCTGCTTTAAAACGGTCAGCCACAATCTGCAGCGGATCGCTTTGTCCCTGCAGCTGCGTCAGCTCTTCATGTACCCGCAGCATAAAACGATGAAAGTGCAGCCGCAGTTTGCGATCGCCAGGAATTGACTGAAAAAACAGGTCCATGACCCAGGTTTTTCCCCGGCCCACGCCGCCCCACATATAGAGACCGCGTACCGGTGCTTCCGGCGCTGGCTTCTCTTTGCCGACCAATCGGGAGAGGCGTCCCAGCAGACCGCGGCCGCTATTCTCACGCGGCTGCTGACGGGCAATCAGCCCTTGCTGGATAGCGTCTAAGCGGGTTATAGCTTCACGTTGTACGTCGTCCGGGCGGAACTCGCCCTGCGACAGCGCCTGCTCATAGCGCGCAAGCGGAGATGAGGTTTGCATGGTTCTCTCAGAATCCCTGAAAAGTCCGATTCACGTGTCGGTTGCTGAAAATTAGGCCGCTCTACACTAAGCGATACAGTCCGATAGTTCCACTTCCTGCAGATTAACGGGTATAGTGACTTATAGTGAAGCTGAAGTTGAAGTTGAAGCAATGCCCTACGAAGCAACGGAAATTACACGGGAGTTATTATGACCTGGGAATACGGGCTGATTGGTTTAGTGATTGGCATTATTGTCGGCGCAGTCGCTATGCGTTTTGGCAACAAAAAATTGCGCGAACAGCGCAGCATGCAGTATGAACTGGAAAAATCAAAAGCGGAGCTGGCAGATTATCGCGAAGAGCTCACCAACCATTTTGCCCAGAGCGCAGAGCTGCTGGACAATATGGCGCGCGATTACCGCCAGCTTTATCAGCACATGGCAAAAGGATCCAACGATCTGCTGCCTAATCTGCCGGGTGAAAAAAATCCGTTCGCCTATCAGCTGACGGAAGCGGAAGCGGATAACGATCAGGCGCCGGTGCAGATCCCGCGCGACTACTCTGAAGGCGCTTCCGGGTTACTGCGCGGCAGCGATCGCACTACCCCGCCCCGCAGTTAATCTTTTCAGGGCACCGCCTCATGCGGTGCCCTTTTTGTTTCGAACACTTGCAGTAAACGATTGTCACACTTTCTGTACTCCCCTATTCGCAGCGAGAGCCTGATAACCCATGAAAAAACAAACAAAACTATTAAGCGCACTGGCGCTGAGTATCAGCATGAGCCTGGCCGCAACGTCAGGCGCGATGGCCGCGCTTCCGGCACAGATTCAGGGGCAGGCGCTGCCAAGCCTGGCACCGATGCTGGAGAAAGTGCTGCCAGCGGTGGTCAGCGTACACGTAGAGGGCAGCGACAGTGGTCAGCAGGCGCAGGAGATCCCGGAACCGCTGAAGCGTTTTTTCGGCCAGGCGCCAGGTCAGTCGCAGCCTCAGCCATTTGAAGGCCTCGGTTCCGGCGTCATTATCGATGCGGCAAAAGGCTATATTCTGACGAATAATCACGTTGTAAACGGCGCGGACAAAATCAGCGTCCAGCTCAGCGACGGCAACGAATATGATGCCAAACTGATTGGCCACGACGAGCAGACAGATATCGCTCTGATTCAGGTTGAAGGGGCTAAGAACCTGACGCAGGTGAAAATCGCCGATTCTGATGCGCTGAAAGTCGGCGACTTTGCGGTAGCCATCGGTAACCCGTTTGGTCTGGGTCAGACAGCCACCTCCGGGATCATCTCGGCACTCGGCCGCAGCGGTCTTAATCTTGAAGGACTGGAGAACTTTATTCAGACGGATGCGGCGATTAACCGCGGTAACTCCGGCGGCGCGCTGGTCAACCTGAACGGTGAGCTTATCGGTATTAATACCGCGATTCTGGCATCAAGCGGCGGCAATATTGGTATCGGCTTTGCCATCCCCAGTGATATGGCGATTAACCTGGCGCAGCAGCTGATTCAGTTCGGCGAAGTGAAGCGCGGTCAGCTGGGTATCAAAGGCACCGAAATGACGGCGGATATTGCGAAAGCGTTCAACGTTGACGCGCAGCGCGGCGCATTTGTCTCTGAAGTGTTGCCAAAATCGGCCGCGGAGAAAGCGGGGATAAAATCGGGCGATATCATCACCTCTATCAACGATAAGCCGATCGCCAGCTTCGCCGAGCTGCGCGTTAAAGTAGGCACCACGCCGCCAGGCCAGCAGGTGAAAATCGGTCTGCTGCGCGACGGTAAGCCGGTCAGCGTGACCGTTACGCTGGAGCAGAGCGCGCAGAGCACCGCCAGCGCGCAGCTGATGTCTCCTGCTTTGCAGGGCGCGCAGCTGAGCGACGGAGCCACCAAAACAGGTGATAAAGGCGTTAAAGTCGACGCCATCGAAAAAGGCACGCCGGCTGAGCAGGTCGGTCTGCAGAAAGATGATGTGATTGTGGGCGTAAACCGTACCCGGGTGCAGAGCCTTGCTGAGATGCGTAAAGTGCTGGAAGGCAAACCGCCGGTGCTGGCGCTGAATGTGGTACGCGGCGACGAGAGTATCTACCTGCTGCTGAGATAATCCCCCCGACAGGCGGACAAGCAGGTGTGTGTCCGCCTTTCTCATGTTATTCTGCCCTGCGATCTCACCTGGCTTGAAATAACACCATGTTTCTTAAACTTTTGCGTGCAGTGGTGATGGGCCTGATCGTAGCAGGCTTGCTGCTTGTTGCGATCCCGGCGCTGCGGATGGGCAGCGACGTCACTTTTGATCATGAAAGCAGCGCTGACGAAACCCCTTTCAGTTTTAATCCGGGGGTGCGCCGCGCCGTGCCCGCCGTAGTCAATGTCTACAACCGCAGCGCCCACGGTAACAATAATCGCGGTATCACCACGCTCGGCTCGGGTGTGATCATGAACGCGAAAGGGTACATCCTTACCAACAAACACGTTATCAATAACGCCGATCAGATCATCGTGGCGCTGCAGGATGGCCGCTTTTTTGAAGCGACCCTGGTGGGCTCCGACGCCATGACCGATTTAGCCGTGCTCAAAATCAGCGCCTCAGGCCTGCCGGTTATCCCCATTAACCCTGCGCGGCTGGCGCACATTGGTGACGTCGTGATGGCGATTGGTAACCCTTATAACCTTGGGCAGACGGTCACACAGGGCATTATCAGCGCGACCGGGCGCGTCGGCCTGAGCTCTTCCGGCCGGCAAAATTTTCTCCAGACCGATGCCTCAATTAATCAGGGCAATTCAGGCGGCGCGCTGATCAATTCGCTGGGCGAGCTGATGGGTATCAACACGCTGACCTTTGATAAAAGCAACGACGGAGAAACACCGGAAGGTATCGGCTTCGCTATTCCTACCGCGCTGGCGGCCAAAATCATGGATAAGCTGATCCGCGACGGGCGGGTGATCCGCGGCTATATCGGCATTACCGGACGTGAACTGCCGCCGCTGCACGGCCAGGGCAGCAATCTCGATCGCGTACAGGGAATAATTGTTAACAGCGTCGCACCGGGCGGTCCGGCCGATAGCGCCGGGATCCAGGCCAACGATGTGCTGCTGCAGGTTAATGGCAAGCCTGCGCTTTCCGCGCAGGAGACGATGGATCAGGTGGCGGAGATCCGCCCCGGTTCAGTGATTGATGTGCAGGTGCTGCGCAATGAGCAAAAAATGACGCTGCCGGTTACGATCCAGGAGTTTCCGGAAGCTGCCGCCCCCGTCACCACCGCCCAGTAAGCCGCGGCGCCAGCCGGCGCCGCGCTTAACCTGACGTTCTCAGCTTCTGTCGACCGGAAACGCGATCACATCGCTCAGCGCGCTGGCTTTCAGCGCCAGCATAATCAGGCGATCCACGCCCAGCGCCACGCCGGAACAGGCTGGCATACCATGCGCCAGCGCATCCAGCAGATAGTGGTCAATCGGATGCTGCGGCAGCCCGCGCGCCGCACGACGACGGTTATCCTGTTCAAAACGCTGACGCTGCTCACGGCTGTCGGTCAGCTCGCGAAAACCGTTCGCCAGCTCAACCCCTTTGTAATAGACCTCGAAGCGTTCAGCAACGCGATGATCTTCCGTGCTGATCTCCGCCAGCGCAGCCTGACTTGCCGGGAAGTGATAGACAAAGCAGGGTTTGTCGTTGCCAATTTTCGGCTCTACGCCCAGCATAAACAGCAGCTGCAGCAGCGTATCGCGATCCTCTTCACGCTGCGCCAGCTCCCCCTCGCCGAGCTTTGTCGCGGCTTCGCGCAGCTGCGTTTTATCCGCAGAGAGCGGATCAATCTCCAGATGACGGATAAACGCCTGCTGATAGGAGAGGGATTCTGCAGTGTCGCACTCCAGCACCTGCTGCAGCAGATCGTCCACCTCGTTCATCAGGCGATACATATCGTAGTGCGGGCGGTACCACTCCAGCATGGTGAATTCAGGATTGTGATGACGCCCCGCCTCTTCATTACGGAAGCAGCGACCCATCTGGTAGATCGGCCCGCTGCCAGCGGCCAGCAGCCGTTTCATATGGTATTCCGGGCTGGTCATCAGCCAGAGATCGCGGCCTTCGCTGGCGCCGGGTCCGACAAAACGCGTCTGAAACGGCACCAGATGGATATCGGTAATGGTGGCCTGGCTCATCGCCGGGGTATCCACTTCCAGCACGCCGCGATCGGCAAAGAAACGCCTGATTTCCGCCAGAATCGCGGCGCGTTTCAACAAATTGGCAATGGGTGCGCTCGGCTGCCAGCTTGCCGTTTCGCTCATGGTGATGACTCCTCATACAAATAAGGGGTGGAAGTCTACCCGGAACAGAAGCAGCAAACAACGAGGCGTAGCGGAAGAGAAGCTGGCAGATCAGAGGAAAAGAAGAGCGGTGCGAAAGCTTTCGCACCGGCAGATTTTACTGGGTGCTGCGCTGAATTGCCTGACCACCCGCTTCGACATCCTCACCGACGCCGCGCGTGGTGTTACAGCCGCTCAGTACCGAAGAGAGCACCAGCACAGAGAAAATTGCGACAATACTTTTCTTAAACATAGCCATATCCTTGTTGGTTGCAGTAAAAGTACAGCTTTTAAAGCATAGTCTGCTTCTGCAACCCTGGTAGCTGCGCCCCGGAAAAATTCACGCCGCCATCGCGTTTCGCGGCCATAAAAAAAGGCGCATCACCGATGCGCCTGATTGAGTACTGATGTCGTGCTTATTTTACGCGGGAAACGTATTCACCCGAGCGGGTGTCAACTTTCACCACTTCGCCAATCTGAACGAAGAGTGGCACTTTGATCACTGCGCCGGTAGACAGGGTCGCTGGCTTGCCGCCGGTTCCGGCGGTATCGCCTTTCAGGCCCGGATCGGTTTCGGTGATTTCTGCTTCGATGAAGTTTGGCGGCTGAACGGCAATCGGTTTATCGTTCCACAGGGTTACGATACACTCTGCGTTGTCCTGCAGCCACTTGGTCACGTCATCCAGTACTTTGGCTTCAACCTGGTACTGTTCAAACGACTCAGGGTGCATGAAGTAGAAGAAGTCACCGTCGTTGTAAGAGTACTGCAGCGTCATATCACGAACGTCTGCGCCTTCGGCAGAGTCGGTAGATTTGAAGGTCTTCTCAACGCGAGAACCGGTCAGCAGACGACGCATTTTAACGCGTGCGAAAGCCTGGCCTTTACCCGGTTTTACGAATTCACTGGATTCGATGGCATACGGTTCGCCTTCGAACATGATTTTAAGACCGGAACGAAAATCGTTGCTAAGATAAGTCGCCATAAAGGCCCTCTGTAGATATTAACTGGTAATAGCCAAAAAAATGGCACACATTGTAACCCTAAATTCCCCTGTCAGAGAAGATTGGTTGCAGCAACTTGCTGATGTTGTCACCGATCCTGCTGAATTACTGCAACTTTTAGGCCTTGAACATCATCAGGAATTAGCTGCCGGCCACGCTGCACGCCAGCTTTTTGCCCTGCGCGTGCCGCGCGCCTTCATTCAGCGCATGCGCCACGGCGATGCCGGTGACCCTCTGCTGCTGCAGGTGCTGACCAGCCGCCAGGAGTTTACCGATGCGCCGGGCTACACTACCGATCCGCTCGATGAGCAGAGCAGCGTGGTGCCGGGCCTGCTGCACAAGTATAAAAACCGCGCGCTGCTGCTGGTCAAAGGGGGCTGTGCGGTAAACTGCCGCTACTGTTTCCGCCGTCACTTTCCTTATCAGGATAATCAGGGCAACAAGCGTAACTGGCAGGCGGCGATCGACTACATTGCCGCGCACCCGGAGCTGGATGAGATTATCTTTTCCGGCGGCGATCCGCTGATGGCTAAAGATCATGAGCTGGCCTGGCTGATTGCGGCGCTGGAGCAGATCCCGCATCTGAAGCGCCTGCGTATTCACAGCCGGCTGCCGGTGGTGATCCCGGCGCGCATTACGGAAACGCTGTGCCAGCTGCTGGCTGACACCCGCCTGCAGGTGCTGCTGGTAAGCCATATCAATCATGCGCAGGAGATTGATGAGGCGCTGCGCGCGCGTCTGCAGCTGCTGAAGCGATCGGGCGTGACGCTGCTGAATCAGAGCGTGCTGCTGCGCGGCGTTAATGATAATGCGGATGCGCTGGCTGAGCTAAGTAATGCGCTGTTTGATGCCGGCATTCTGCCCTACTATCTCCACGTGCTCGACAAAGTTCAGGGCGCTGCCCACTTCTTTGTTTCAGACGCCGAAGCGCGCGCGCTGATGCGTCAGCTGCTCAGCCGGGTCTCCGGCTATATGGTTCCCAGACTGGCGCGTGAGATTGGCGGTGAGCCGAGCAAAACCCCGCTGGACCTTCAGCTGCGTCAGGAGTAACGCTCGCTCTCCGGTGCGCATGAATGCGCACCCTACAAAGACGTGCCGCAATTGATGCGCACCCTGCAAGCAGACGTGCCGCAACTGATGCGCACCCGGCGTGCTTATGTAGGGTCGCCATTAATGGCGACCACAGCGGCTCGTAACCCCCACATTCCGCTGCAAATAAAAAAAGCCGCTCTCGCGGCTTTTTTATTGCTGCTCTGCTATTACGGACACTTGTAAACCTGGCCGGTCATTTTGCTGTCGAGCGGCGCGAACGCAGAAAGCAGATTCTGCGTCGGGCTGGTGGCACCATAAATAACGTTGCCGCCCATTTCAGCCGCCCGGTTGCGCAGATCGTTGGCAGCACCGCGCAGCGCGCTATTTTCGCCGCCCGCCCCGCTCAGCCAGTTGCTCTGTGAGCCGGTGACGTTGCCCAGAAGCTGACATTGACTTGCTGGCTGCTCATCGACAAACGTGACGCGTTCGCCAGCGGCGCTCAGCTGATTTGAGCTGCTGCAACCCGCCAGCAGCATGATGCCCGCTGCCAGTCCGGGCAAGAGGTTAATCCGCATTGTAATCCCCATTTTATTATCATCAGTGTCGGGCGGCAGCGTAGCAGAAAAGCGCACTTTTTTTCTGAACATTCATTGCCCTGAACCCACAAAGCCGAAAGATCGCGTCCCTACTTATACCCTGTTCGCCAGCAAAAGAAAAACCCCCGACCGTTTCCGGTCGGGGGTTTCGCAGATAGCTTACGCTGTCGGGGACAATTACATCATGCCGCCCATACCGCCCATGCCACCCATACCGCCTGCGCCCGCGCCTAAATCAGGTGCGTCGCCTTTAGGCAGATCGGTAACCATGCACTCGGTAGTGATCATCAGACCAGCTACAGAGGCCGCGTACTGCAGCGCAGAACGGGTTACTTTGGTCGGGTCCAGGATACCGAAGTCGATCATGTTGCCGTACTCTTCGGTCTGCGCGTTGTAACCGTAGTTACCGTCGCCCGCTTTCACGTTGTTTGCCACAACGGAAGGCTCTTCACCGGCGTTGGAAACGATCTGACGCAGCGGAGCTTCCATTGCGCGCAGCGCAACTTTAATACCGACGTTCTGGTCTTCGTTCTGACCACGCAGATCGGTCAGCTGAGCCGCAACGCGAACCAGCGCGACGCCGCCGCCCGCTACCACGCCTTCTTCTACCGCAGCACGGGTAGCGTGCAGGGCATCTTCAACGCGCGCTTTCTTCTCTTTCATTTCCACTTCAGTAGCGGCGCCTACTTTCAGTACGGCTACGCCGCCTGCCAGTTTCGCTACGCGCTCCTGCAGCTTCTCTTTATCGTAATCGGAGGTCGCTTCTTCGATCTGCTGACGGATCTGCGATACGCGGCCAGAGATAGCACCCTGATCGCCCACGCCATCGATGATGGTGGTGGTATCTTTGTTGATCACGACGCGCTTAGCCTGACCCAGATCTTCCAGCGTGGATTTCTCCAGCTCCATACCGATCTCTTCAGAGATCACGGTACCGCCGGTCAGGATAGCGATATCCTGCAGCATCGCTTTACGACGGTCGCCAAAGCCTGGCGCTTTAACCGCAGCCACTTTCACGATACCGCGCATGGTGTTCACCACCAGCGTTGCCAGTGCTTCACCTTCCACATCTTCCGCGATGATCAGCAGTGGTTTGCCCGCTTTCGCAACGGCTTCCAGTACTGGCAGCATTTCACGAATGTTGGAGATTTTCTTGTCAGCCAGCAGAATGAACGGGCTTTCCAGCTCAACTGCGCCGGTTTCTGGCTTGTTGATGAAGTAAGGAGAGAGGTAGCCGCGATCGAACTGCATACCTTCCACTACGTCCAGCTCGTCCTGCAGACCGGTGCCTTCTTCAACGGTGATAACGCCTTCTTTACCCACTTTTTCCATCGCCTGGGCGATCAGGGTACCAACGCTCTCATCGGAGTTAGCAGAAATAGTACCAACCTGCGCGATTGCGCGGGTGTCCTGGCAAGGTACAGACAGCGCTTTCAGCTGCTCAACAGCAGCGACAACGGCTTTATCGATACCGCGCTTCAGATCCATCGGGTTCATGCCGGCCGCAACGGCTTTCAGGCCTTCGTTAACGATAGACTGTGCCAGTACGGTTGCGGTGGTGGTGCCGTCGCCTGCTGCATCGTTTGCTTTAGACGCGACTTCTTTCACCATCTGCGCACCCATGTTCTCGAACTTATCTTCCAGCTCGATTTCACGCGCAACAGAAACACCATCTTTAGTGATGGTCGGTGCACCAAAAGATTTATCCAGAACCACGTTACGGCCTTTCGGGCCCAGGGTAACTTTTACTGCATCTGCCAGTACGTTCACGCCACGCAGCATTTTTACGCGTGCGTCATTACCGAATTTTACGTCTTTAGCTGCCATTTCAAATTTCCCTTAAATTCGTTTCGTTCAGTGAATTACGCGTAAATTACGCTTCGACAATCGCCAGGATGTCGCTTTCAGAGATGATCAGAACTTCTTCGTTGTCGATTTTCTCGGTTTTTGCACCGTAGCCTTCGCTGAAAATCACCAGATCACCCACTTTCACGTCCAGCGGCTTGATCTCGCCGTTGTCCAGGATGCGGCCATTGCCAACAGCCAGAACTTCACCACGGGTTGATTTGCCAGCTGCAGAGCCGGTCAGAACGATACCGCCTGCTGATTTAGCTTCAACTTCTTTACGCTTGACGATAACGCGATCGTGCAACGGACGAATTTTCATTTGGTAGCTCTCCTTTGAGAAGTCCAATCATTCATTTTTGGGTTGAACGCCGGGCTTGAGGGTTCCGGCCTCGTGCAGGAAGAGATAGGGGCAGACAAGAGAGTTTCAAGGGGAAAAAAATAAAAAAATTTTTGTTTGTGCTACAAACGCTTAAAAAGAATACAAATAAGGCGGCTTGCGCCGCCTCGCTTACCTCAGCGATCTTTATCGTGACCGATGCGATCCTGATCTTTACGCTCAAATTCACCATCCATTGTTACGCCGCTGTCGGGTCCCTGCCCCGGACCGCGCCAGACGCGCAGATGCGGCATCAGCCTCAGCGTCAGGAGCTTTTGCACTGGCGGCAGCAGCAGCAGCAGGCCGAGAAAATCGGTAAAGAAGCCGGGCAGCAGCAGCAGCACACCGGCGATGATCAGCGAGACGCTTTTAATCATCTCCGCTGCCGGGCTTTCGTTACGCGCAAGCTTCTCCTGCATCAGCATAAAGTTTTTCATGCCCTGATTTTTCACCAGCGACACACCGATACAGGAGGTAAAAATTACCAGCAGCATCGTCAGCAGCACGCCCAGCGCATGTGCCACCTGGATAAACAGCGTGATCTCAATCCACGCCAGGACAAAAAAGAGTAAAAACGGTAACCAGCGCACTGGTGTCTCCTGTGAGTTGGGCCGCCTCGCGACAGGCCAGGCGGCAGAAACAGAGCGATCGTAACGATCATAGGTAGTGAGATGGGCACCCGCGCGGTGGATTTCAACCGCACCGGCCAAATAATTCCTTTTGACATAAAAGTGAGAGATACATCACATATCGTTATTACCACTTGCCGGGCAAATGTCCGTAAAGTGATCTGTGTACGAGCATTTCTGCCGTGACAGAATATGATCGTGCCCGCCAGCCCGAAGATGGATAAAATGTCGGCACTGGTATTCCACGACAATATAATTGCTTCACCTGCGTGTTATTCGCTCTCCATCCATGCCGGATGCGTGGCGGTATCAGAGCAGCAATAATAAGAAGGTAATCATGGCGAACAACATTCGTATCGAAGAAGATCTGTTAGGCATGCGCGAAGTGCCGGCGGATGCTTACTACGGTGTTCATACTCTGCGTGCGATTGAAAATTTCTATATCAGTAGCAGCAAAATCAGCGACATTCCTGAATTTGTCCGCGGCATGGTGATGGTTAAAAAAGCAGCCGCGCTGGCTAACAAAGAGCTGCAGACGATCCCGCGCAACATTGCGAATACCATTATTCAGGCCTGCGATGAGGTGCTGAACAACGGCAAATGCATGGATCAGTTCCCGGTAGATGTTTACCAGGGCGGCGCCGGCACCTCGGTGAACATGAATACCAACGAAGTGCTGGCAAACATCGGCCTGGAGCTGATGGGTCACCAGAAAGGTGAGTATCAGTATCTCAACCCCAACGACCACGTTAACAAATGCCAGTCAACCAATGATGCCTACCCGACCGGCTTCCGGATTGCGGTTTACGCCTCTATTCTCAAGCTGCTGGATGCGATTGCCCAGCTGAGCGAAGGCTTCCAGCGCAAAGCCGTGGAGTTTGAAAACATTCTGAAGATGGGCCGCACCCAGCTGCAGGATGCGGTGCCGATGTCGCTGGGCCAGGAGTTCCACGCGTTTAACGTGCTGCTGAATGAAGAGACCCGCAATATTCTGCGCACCGCCGAGCTGTTGCTGGAAGTGAACCTTGGCGCAACCGCAATCGGTACGCGCCTTAATACGCCGGATGGCTATCAGCAGCTGGCCGTGCAGCGCCTGGCAGAAGTCAGTAATCTGCCGGTGGTGCCGGCGGAAGATCTGATTGAAGCAACGTCCGACTGCGGCGCCTACGTGATGGTGCATTCAGCGCTGAAGCGTCTGGCGGTGAAGCTGTCAAAAATCTGCAACGACCTGCGTCTGCTCTCTTCCGGTCCGCGCGCCGGCCTGAACGAAATCAACCTGCCGGAACTGCAGGCGGGCTCCTCGATCATGCCAGCCAAAGTCAATCCGGTGGTGCCGGAAGTGGTGAATCAGGTCTGTTTTAAGGTTATCGGCAACGATACCACGGTGACCATGGCGTCTGAGGCGGGTCAGCTGCAGCTTAACGTAATGGAACCGGTGATTGGCCAGGCGCTGTTTGAATCCGTCAGCATCCTGACCAACGCCTGCTATAACCTGCTGGAAAAATGCGTTAACGGCATTACGGCGAACAAAGCAGTCTGCGAAGCGTACGTATTCAACTCTATCGGTATTGTCACCTATCTCAACCCCTACATCGGCCATCACAACGGCGATATCGTGGGTAAAGTCTGTGCTGAAACCGGCAAAAGCGTACGTGAAGTGGTGCTGGAACGCGGCCTGCTGACCGAAGCGGAGCTGGATGATATCTTCTCCGTCCAGAACCTGATGCATCCGACCTATAAAGCGAAACGCTATACCGACGAAAACGAACAGTAATCTGTTTCCGATCACGTCGTCCCGGGCACGCCTGTATACAATACGGCGTGCTTTTTTTATATGTGGCGACTACAACATTCAGGGGGCACGTTCTGCAGCCTGAGGAGAGAAACGGATGATAGCAGTGGAACTGGCAGTAGTATTCATGGCGATCTGGCTCGGTGCCCGCCTGGGCGGTATCGGAATCGGCTTTGCCGGCGGTCTGGGAGTGCTGATATTGACGCTGGTATGCGGCATGAAGCCCGGCGCAATCCCGTTTGATGTGATCGAAATTATTATGGCCGTTATCGCCGCGATTGCTGCCATGCAGGTCGCAGGCGGTATGGATTACCTGGTCGGGCTGGCGGAAAAGCTGCTGCGCCGCCATCCGCGCTACGTGACTTTTCTGGCGCCGCTGGTGACCTATCTGATGACGCTGCTGGCCGGCACCGGCCACACCGCTTTTTCCACGCTGCCGGTTATCGCTGAAGTTGCTAAAGAGCAGGGCGTCAGGCCATCGCGTCCGCTCTCTATCGCGGTGGTGGCCTCCCAGATTGCGATCACCGCCTCTCCGCTCTCTGCGGCAGTGGTATTTTTTGCCTCCATACTGGAACCCCGCGGCGTCAGCTATCTGGCGCTGCTGGGCGTGGCGCTGCCCTCAACGATGGCGGCAATCTTCTGCGCGGCAGTGATCACCAACTTTCTGGGTACAGAGCTGAAGGATGATGCAATCTATCAGGCGCGACTTGCCAGAGGCGACGTGACGCTGCGCGGTGAGAAAGTGTATACCACCCGACCCGGCGCGCGCCGCGCCGTATTGCTGTTTCTGACCGGCATTGTGGCAGTGGTGCTCTATGCCACCGCCATCAGCGACAGCGTGGGCCTGCTCGCCAGCCCGGTGCTGCCGCGTAACGAAGCGATCGTCGTGTTTATGCTCACGGTCGCTACGCTGATCTGTCTGACCTGCCGCGTGGACAGCAGTGAGATCCTCAGCGCCAGTACGTTTAAATCGGGCATGAGCGCCTGTATCTGCGTTATGGGCGTGGCGTGGCTGGGCGATACCTTTGTCAAAGCGCACCTGAGCGAGATCCAGACTCTGGCGGGTGACATGCTGCAGCGCTATCCCTGGATGCTGGCGCTGGTGCTGTTTTTTGCCGCCACCTTGCTTTATTCGCAGGCGGCAACCACCAAAGCATTGATGCCGGCAGCACTGATGCTCGGCGTCTCGCCGCTGGCGGCAGTAGCCTCGTTTGCGGCGGTATCAGCGCTCTTTGTCCTGCCTACCTATCCGACGCTGCTGGCCGCGGTGGAAATGGATGACACCGGTTCGACGCGAATCGGCAAGTTTGTCTTTAACCACTCCTTTATTATTCCGGGCATACTGGCCATCGCCTTTTCCGTGGCGTTTGGCTTTCTGTTTGGCAGTCTGATCCTCTGACGCCGTTACATTATGAAATCCTGTGCCGAAGCGGTCGTGCTATGCTCACCGCTTCTGCACTACCGGAGTTGATTAATCTTTTATGGCTGCACCTCTTTCCCGCCTGCTGACGCTCTGCCTGACGCTGCTGCTTTGCCTGTCGGCTCAGGCCGATCTCTTTGCGCCGAAATCCACCAGCCGCTTTGTGCCGGTCGATCAGGCCTTTCAGTTTGATTTTTCTCAGCGGGGCTCAACGCTGACGCTGAACTGGCAGGTCAGGCCCGGCTACTATCTCTATCGTCAGCAGATGAAGATTACGGCTCAGCACGCGCAGCTGGCCCCGCTGACGCTGCCGGCTGGCGAAGCGCATGAAGATGAATTTTATGGCAAAAGCGAGATCTATCGTCAGGCGGTGACGCTGCCGGTGACGCTGCAGCGGGCGGATGCGGGCGCCACGCTGACGGTGACGTATCAGGGCTGCGCCGCGGCCGGATTCTGCTACCCGCCGGAGAGCCGTACCGTTCCGCTGAGCGCCGTCAGCAGCGGCAGCGCGCCGGTTACGGCGCAGCCTGCCGCCACGCCGCTGCCCTTCTCGCCGCTCTGGGCACTGCTGATCGGTATCGGCGTCGCCTTTACCCCCTGTGTCCTGCCGATGTACCCGCTGATTTCCGGCATTATCCTCGGCGGCGCACGCCGCTACAGCGTCGGCCGGCTGCTGGCGCTGGCGCTGGTCTATGTGCAGGGCATGGCGCTGACCTACACGCTTTTGGGCGTTGTGGTCGCGGCGGCCGGGCTGCGCTTTCAGGCGGCGCTGCAGCATCCATACGTCCTGGCGGGTCTGTCGCTGCTGTTTATTCTGCTGGCGCTGTCGATGTTTGGCCTGTTTTCGCTGCAGCTGCCCGCCAGCCTGCAGACGCGTCTTGCGCTCTGGAGCAATCAGCAGCGCGGCGGCTCGCTGCCTGGCGTATTTGTCATGGGCGCGCTGGCCGGGCTTATCTGCTCCCCCTGCACCACGGCGCCGCTCAGCGCGATCCTGCTGTATATCGCACAGAGCGGAAACCTGTGGGCCGGCGCCGGCACGCTGTGGCTCTACGCCGTGGGAATGGGGCTGCCGCTGATCGCCGTCACGCTTTTTGGCCATCGGCTACTGCCCAAAAGCGGCCCGTGGATGCAGACGGTAAAAGAGGCATTCGGGTTTGTTATCCTGGCGCTGCCGGTATTTCTGCTGGAGCGTATCCTCGGCGACACCTGGGGTTTGCGGCTCTGGAGCCTGCTGGGCGTAGCGTTTTTCAGCTGGGCATTTATTCACAGCATCAACGCGCGCGGCAGGTGGCGCGTCGTGCCGCTGGTGATGTTAGGGGCAGCGCTGATTATGGCGCGGCCGCTGCAGGAATGGGCGTTTGGCGCTACGGCAAGCCAGAGCGTGGCACACCTGCCCTTTAAGCGCATCAGCAGCAGCGCGGAGCTTGAGCAGGCGCTGCAGCAGGCACCGGGGCGCATCACCATGCTCGATCTCTATGCCGACTGGTGTGTCGCCTGCAAAGAGTTTGAAAAATATACCTTCAGCGATCCGGCAGTCGCCAGCGCGCTTGCTGACGTGCAGCTGCTGCAGGCGGATGTCACCGCAAACAGCGCGCAGGACAATGCCCTGCTGAAGCAGCTGCAGGTGGCGGGATTACCGACCATTCTGTTTTTTGACGCGCAGGGTCGCGAGATCCCCGATTCGCGTATCAGCGGCTTTCTGCGTGCGGCAGCGTTTCGCGCGCATTTGCAGAATCTGCCGCGTTAAACGACACTGGTTCAGCCACTGCCCGCTCATCGACGAGCGGGCCGATATTCCAGAGGAGAGTCATGTGCAACGCGAACAAATTCTGGAGCATGCGCTGAATGTGCTCGAACAACACGGCCTGGCGGCCACCCTGTCGCTGCCACAGCTGGCAGGTGAAACCGGCCTCAGCACCGGACAGCTGACCCGCTACTGGCCCGACTGCGATGCGCTGCTCTATGATGCACTGCGCTATCACGGTCAGCAGATCGACAGCTGGCGGCGTCAGGTACAGCTGGATGAGCGGCTCACTCCGGCGCAAAAGCTGATGGCGCGCTATGACGTGCTGGCAGAGTATGTCAGCAAAGGCCGGTTTCCCGGCTGCCTGTTTATTGCTGCCTGCAGCTTCTATCCGCAGCCTGACCAGCCGGTGCACCAGCTGGCGGAGCAGCAGAAGCGACACTCATGGCAGTTTACCCATGAGATCCTGGTTGAGCTGGCGCTGGATAATCCCGCGATGGTGGCCGATCAGATGGAGCTGATCCTCGAGGGCTGCCTGAGCAAACTGCTGGTGAAACGCAACGTACAGGATGTGGCGACCGCCCGGCGCCTGGCGGAAGATGTATTCAGTATTGCGCTCTGTCGTCAGAACGGCGCACTCGCCTGAAAACGGGCTGACATGCCTGAAAAGCAGGCAGTCAGTCACGGATAGCGCGCTTTTTTGCTAAAACCCGTTGACGATCTGCGGCCATTAAGGTTTAATGCGCCCCGTTGCCCGAATAGCTCAGTCGGTAGAGCAGCGGATTGAAAATCCGCGTGTCCCTGGTTCGATTCCGGGTTCGGGCACCACAATTCAGAAAACCCGGCCTTATGGCCGGGTTTTTGCTTTTCTGCTTTATTCATTCCGCTTTGCCTGCTGCTCCTGTAGCCGGTGCCGTCCTGATGGTTTTACATCAGCAAAATCGTAGAACGCGCCGACTTCCCTTCCTATAGTGGCTGATAAACACATTCTCCGTCTGCCTGGCGTTTCTGCATCAGCTTCCGCCTGTCCGGAACAACGCTGGCAGCGGAATAGCGCAGGAGAAGCGACAGCATGAAAATTGCTTTTGACGTGGATGTTATCCGGGATCTCGGCATTACCCGGATGGTGCATCAGGTGGCAGAATGGGGCTATAAATATATTGAGCAATCACCCCATCCGCAGATCAATCCCTTTTATAAACACCCCAAAGCCAGCCGCGAAATCCTGCGTGAATATAAAAATGCGCTGAACGCCACCGGCACCGAAATCTCTTCCTTCATCACGGTTTATCGTTGGTCGGGACCCGACGAGCTGCGGCGTCAGGCGGCGGTAAAAAACTGGAAGCGCATGATTGAGATTGCGGTTGAGATGGGCGTGCAGGTTATCAATACCGAACTCTCCGGCAACCCTAATGAGCCAGAAATCTGCGAAGAGATGTTCTACCGCTCTATGGAGGAGCTGCTGCCGATCGTTGAGCGGGAAGGGATCCGCATTGAAATCCAGGCGCACCCGTGGGATTTCTGCGAAGAGAACAATGAAACAGCGGATATCGTGAAGTCGTTTCGCAGCGATAACGTGAAGTATATCTATAGTGCGCCCCACACCTTCTATTATGACAAAGGCAAAGGGGATGTGAAAAACATGCTGCACTACGCTGGCGACGATCTGTCGCATATGCTGATCGCCGATACCATGAACCACACCAAACACTGCCGCTACATTGTGAATCCGCCCGGCGTGGACGCAACCATCCATCAGCACGTCGCGGTGGGAGAAGGCGAAGTCAACTTCGATGCGCTGTTTGAAGCGCTGCGCGAGATGGATTTTGCCCGGCGCAGCTTCAAAGTCGGCGGTGAGTCGATTATCTCAGCGGCGCTGTTCGGCTATCCGGAGAAGATGCGCTATCAGGCGGTAGAGACGCGCGAACTGATTGAGCGCGAACTGCTGAACCTCTGATTGCCGCATCGGGTAGTATTCTCCCCCTGGGCCCTGCAGGGGGAAACGCACCGCTTACATCGCGCCAGGCATCACCGCGCCCTTCTGCAGCGGCACTATTATCATCGCCATATCAACAGCAAAGCTGCGGATCTCCTCCTTTAGCTCACACTTCAGAATGCCCTGTCTTGTCAAAATATCCCGTTCTGGCAGGCTGTCAGAACGCAGTTTTTTGATGGAATTCACTCGAATGAAAGCAACCACGCTGGCCGGACTGGCTAAGCGCGCAGGCGTTGGCGTCGCAACCGTGGATCGGGTCCTGAACGATCGCGGGGGCGTCTCGCCCGCAATGACGCGAAAAGTGCTGCAGGCGGCCCGGGAGGCGGGCTTAAAACGTATTCTCCCGGAGGAGCATCGTCACAGCTGGCAGATTGAGGTCATCCTGAGCGGCAACGGCTCATTCTTCTTTCAGCAGCTGGCGCAGGAGTTTGCCCGTCTGGCAGATGCGCTGGGCTACCGGCGCGTCCGGCTGCATCGCACGCTTATCCCGGAAGATGCGCCGGAGAAACTGGCGGCCCATATCGATGCCGGCAGTAAAAGAATGGACGGGCTGATTGTTTTTGCCCACGCCAGCCCGCTGATTTATCAGGCGCTGGCCAGCTGCCAGGCGCGGGGCGTGCCGGTCATCACGCTGGTGAGCGATCTGCCTGACGCGCCGCGGCTCTGCCATGTCGGTATCGATCAATACAAAGCGGGACGCACGGCGGGCCTGATGCTCGGCAGCATGGCGGCCAGTACAGGGGATGTGGTGCTGATCAGCGGTCGCGCTGACTACCTCGCGCACCAGCAGCGTATTGAAGGTTTTCAGCAGGTGCTGGCTGAGCGCTTTCCGCAGCTGCGACTGCGTGAGATCCTCGCCGGCCAGGACGATCGCGAACGCATCAGCCGGCTGCTGGAAAAAACGCTGGCGGGATCGCGCCAGATCGCCGGACTCTATAACACCGGCATGGGCAATACCCAGATTTATGAAGCGCTGGCGCGCCACCGGCTGTGCGGCAGCACGGTTTATGTGACGCATGAACTTTATGCAACTACGCGCCAGCTGCTGCAGCAGCGCATCCTGACCCTGACCCTCGATCAGAACACGCAGCGCCACGCTGAACTCGCTCTGACCCTGCTGCTGCGGCATCTGGAAGAGCGTGAGCAGCCTGATACTTACGCGCCGGGCAAAGTCGACTTTATGCTCTATACCCAGGAGAACTGTACCTGATCCCGCAAACCCGCTCACCGCCAGCGCGGTTAAATCGGCGCGGAATTGCGCTGCTACACTCAGTGGCAGCGCAACGCTCACGACCATAAGGTGAAATGACGATGTCAGATAATCAGTATCAGCCCGCAAAAGTCTGGACCTGGGAACCGGAAGCCAAAGGCAACGGCGCCAGCACGAACCGCCCTGCCGCTGGCGCCACGCATGAGCATGCGCTGCCGGTCGGGAAGCATCCGCTGCAGCTCTACTCGCTCGGTACGCCAAATGGTCAGAAGGTCACTATTCTGCTGGAGGAGCTGCTGGCGGTGGGCGTAAAAGAGGCGGAGTATGACGCCTGGCTCATCCGCATTGGTGAAGGCGATCAGTTCTCCAGCGGTTTTGTTGATGTGAACCCTAACTCTAAAATTCCGGCGCTGAGCGACCACTCCGTGACGCCACCGCAGCGGGTGTTTGAATCAGGTAATATCCTGCTCTATCTGGCGGAGAAGTTTGGCTACTTTATTCCGGAAGATGTGGCGGGCCGCACTGAAACCCTGAACTGGCTCTTCTGGCTGCAGGGTTCTGCACCCTATCTTGGCGGCGGCTTTGGCCACTTCTACCACTATGCACCGGAGAAAATTGAATACGCCATCAACCGCTTTACGCTGGAAGCGAAGCGTCAGCTGGATGTGCTGGATCGCCAGCTGGCGGATCACCGCTTTCTCGCAGGTAACGCCTATACCATTGCGGATATCGCGACCTGGCCCTGGTATGGCAACCTGGTGCTGAATGGCCTGTATGGTGCAGCAGAGTTTCTGGATGTGCAGGCTTACACCAACGTGGTGCGCTGGGCGAAAGAGATCGCGGAGCGTCCGGCGGTAGTACGCGGACGTAAAGTTAATCGCGCCTTTGGCGCTGAGCCGCAGGATCAGCTGCTGGAGCGGCATGACGCCAGCGATTTTGAACACAACACCGAAGATAAACGTCAGGCACGGGGAGAGAAGTAATGACCGCTTACATGGTAATGATTAAGGATGAGACGCTGGACAAAGATGAGCTGGCAACCTACTCACAGAAAGCGGGCGACGCGCGTGGCGATCATCAGATCACGCCGCTGGCTTTTTATGGCGAGCAGGAAGTGCTGGAAGGCCGGGATGCCGAAGGCGTTGTCGTTCTGGCATTTGCCGATATGGACGCCGCGCGCGCCTGGTATCACAGTCCGGCTTATCAGGAAGCGAAAGCGCACCGCGTGAAAGGCGCTAACTACCGCGTTATCCTGGTCAACGGGGTCGCATAACGCGCCGACGCCAGGCAGACCGGCTGCCGGTCTGCTGATGTGCCCGGCGGCGTGATGCTGCGCCGGGCACCCTCATCTACACGCCGCTTTCATTCTCCAGCTTTTGCCGTTTGCGCAGATGCGGGAAAAGCGTCATCCAGACGGCGACCACTATCAGCGTACCTATTCCGCCCAGCGCGGCCGCCGGTACCGCCCCCAGCCATGCGGCCAGCAGGCCAGATTCAAACTCTCCCAGCTGGTTGGACGTATTGATAAAAATAGCGTTCACGGCGTTGACGCGGCCACGCATATCATCCGGCGTATCAAGCTGCACCAGCGCACCACGAATTACCATACTGACCATATCAAATCCACCCAGCGCAGCCAGCGCCAGCAGCGACAGCCAGAGCTGAGTGGAGAGCGCAAACAGCAGCGTCGCCAGACCAAAACCGGCAACCGAGCCAAACATAATCATACCGACGTGCTTCTCCAGCTTATTACGGCTGAGCCAGACGCCCACCACAAGCGCACCGACTGATGGTGCGCCGCGCAGCATGCCCAGCCCCCACGGCCCGGTATGCAGAATATCCTGCGCAAAAATCGGCAGCAGCGCCGTGGCCCCGCCCAGCAGCACGGCAAACAGGTCAAGCGAGATCACGCCCAGCACATCTTTGCGCTCGCGGATAAAACGCACGCCAGCGAACATATTGGTCAGATTCATCGGCATGCGCGACTGCGGCGGCCGCGCATAGCGCAGACGGCTAATCAGTACAATAGAGAAGAGATAGAACAGCGCGGAAACGCCATACACCACTTCAGGCCCGGCGACATAAAGCAGGCCGCCCAGCGTCGGGCCGACGATCACCGCCGCCTGACCGCCTACTGAACTGGCAGCCATCGCACGGGCCAGAACCGGCGGCGGCACCAGCGCCGGCAGCATAGAGGTGATAGCCGGCCACTCCAGCGCCTTTGCCACTGAGATCAGAAACACCAGTCCCCAGATCTCAACGCTTCCTGCCCAGTGCAGCAGCGTCAGCGCCACCAGCCCAAGCAGCGCTGCCCACTCAATCAGTTGTCCCACCAGAACAATGCGACGACGGTCGTGCTGATCGGCCAGATGACCAGCCGGCAGCGCCAGCAGTACCGAGGGTAAAAACTGCATTAAGCCGATCATACCCAGCGCCAGCGCACTGTGTGTCAGGGCATAGATTTGCCAGCTGACCGCCACTGAAAACATCTGAAAGCCGAATGACGAGCAGGTGCGCGCCAGCCAGAAAGCCACAAACGGTCGATGCCGCAGCAGAGAGTCTTCTGCAGCAGAGCTTTTTATACCTGTCATGCGATCCCATCCTGAAATGATTAACTGATTAGCGTCATTGCACTAATCTGGTCAGAAGCCAGGCAGTGACTTCTGTTATCGTTTTGTCTCTCTGAGCGTGCGTGATATCACTCTGGCAGGCAATGGCAGGTTGTGCGCTTTTGAAACAAAAACTTAACTGCCTGGCAGATAAACATTGGTCTCTATATATCAGGAGGGTTATTGTTATTGATTGAATACCGGTATTGATTTATTGATTACTGAATTAACAGCTTAATTATCCCTTTTAACGCCAGGAATATCTCTGTATCAGAGACAGGTAAAAAAAGGTGATTTAACACTCTCTTTCGATCTATATTAGCCGCCGGTAAATTTCAGTCATAACACGCATTTATAATAAAACATATCTTTCCGGTTAATAATTTTTTTGCAGAGATACATGAAAAACAGTACTTATAATCCTTATGTTACTGAGCGTATTCATCGCTTTGACAACACGCTGTGCGGCGTGTGTTATTCAGCACCCTTTATGCATTGCGAGCAGGACGCTGATACATTACTTAATGGACATAACATAATTGCTTTGCATAATCAGTTGCCTGATACCCCTGAACTAATAATTATTCCGCTGGCGGGAAATAGCCTGATGGAATTTTTACGTGCCCCGGAAAATTATCCGATGCTGCAGGCTGCCCACGTCCGTCTGGCAATTGATTATGCAGGGCTGCTACAGGGTGGTGCCCCTCTGCTTGCCGTTGCGCACCACTTCTCATTCTGGCTGTGCGATCTCGCGCCGCCGGGAACAGAGTGGAAAAAGATCGTGGCGTTTCCATTTAGCGGTGTGGTTTTATCCGAGGACTTTTTTAACGATAATTACCTCAAGTTCAGCTTTCCGTTTTTAATTGAGTCTCTGAGAGAAAGAGAAGCAGACGTTATATTACGCACCGCACAGCTGACGCTGAATAGCGAACATTACCAGCGCCTGCAGTTAAGCGGCTGGCAGCAGCAGCGCACACCCGGCACGCTTTTTTAGGGTAACCGTTTACACAATCTGCTACTTCGCGGCGCAGCCACCTGATTTGATCGGAATTAACGCCGCTATTCCGCCATAAAATGTCGTGTGATTTGGTCCGACAGAGTTAAAACCGCTAAAAAAAGCAAACTCGTTAACGTTTTTAAGATAAAATTTAACGCAAAGGGATCATCTGGCGTCACGGAAGAACGCTGCGTGAACATTTCTGCTCACTTCGTACTCTATGTCGGGAAACAGCCTGAAGCGTTGTTTCCTTTGTTTTTCTATGGCAAAGAAAGAGGTCAATATTATGGGGAAAGCTTCCTCATCTTTTGGCGTAATCCGCCTGCTCACGGTGCTGTTCGCACTGCTGACGGGCGCGTTTATGCTGGTTGGTGGCATTTGGTTAGCCACCATTGGAGGTTCCTGGTACTACGTTATTGGCGGTGTGATGATGCTGATCACCGCTGTTCTGCTCTGGCGTCGCAGCAGCGCCGCGCTGCTGCTGTATGCGCTGCTGCTGCTTGGCACGCTGATCTGGGGCGTATGGGAAGTCGGCTTTGACTTCTGGGCGCTGGCACCGCGCACCGATGTACTGGTGATTTTCGGTATCTGGCTGATCCTGCCTTTCGTCTATCGCACGTTCAATCCTGCCGGCAGAGGCGCGATGCTGGTGGCGCTGATTGCCAGCGTACTGGTTCTGGCGTGGGCTGTTTTCCACGATCCGCAGGAGCTGAACGGCGAGCTGCCCGCTGCAGCGACCACCCCGCAGACTCAGCCTATCAGCAATATTGCTGATGCTGACTGGCCGGCGTACGCGCGCGATCAGCAGGGTACCCGCTTTTCTCCGCTGAAGCAGATCAATGCCAGCAACGTCAAAGAGCTGCAGGTTGCCTGGCAGTTCCAGACCGGCGATCTGAAAAATGCTAACGATCCGGGTGAAATCACTGATGAAGTGACGCCGATTAAAATCCGCGACACGCTCTATCTCTGCTCACCGCATCAGATCCTGTTTGCGCTGGATGCTACAACCGGTAAGCAGAAGTGGAAGTTTGATCCGGCTCTGAAGCAGAATCCGACCTTCCAGCACATCACCTGCCGCGGCGTTTCCTATCATGAAACCCCTGCAGCAGCGGATAGCGCGGCAACTCAGCCGGCACTCTGCGCACGTCGCATCTATCTGCCGGTCAATGATGGTCGTCTGTTTGCTCTGGATGCGGAAACCGGCGAACGCTGCCCGGCATTTGGTAACAACGGTGAGCTGGACCTGCAGCACAAGCAGCCGGTTACCACCCCTGGTCAGTATGAACCGACCTCGCCACCGATTATCACCGATACCACTATCGTGATCGCCGGTGCCGTAACCGATAACTACTCTACCCGTGAGCCATCGGGTGTGATCCGCGGCTTTGACGTCAACACCGGCAAACTGCTGTGGGCATTCGATCCGGGCGCGAAAGATCCTAACGCGATTCCGGAAGATGAGCACACCTACACCCTGAATTCACCGAACTCATGGGCACCGGCGGTTTACGATCCGAAACTGGATATCGTTTATCTGCCAATGGGCGTCTCTACCCCGGATATCTGGGGCGGCAACCGTACGCCTGAGCAGGAGCGTTATGCGAACAGCGTTCTGGCGCTGAATGCCACCACCGGTAAGCTGGTCTGGTCTTATCAGACCGTGCATCACGACCTGTGGGATATGGACCTGCCTTCTCAGCCGACGCTGGCTGATATCACCGACAAAGATGGCAACACCGTTCCGGTGATCTACGCGCCGGCGAAAACCGGTAACATCTTTGTGCTGGATCGCCGCAACGGCAAGCTGGTTGTACCGGCACCGGAAACCCCGGTTCCGCAGGGCGCAGCGAAAGGTGACCACGTATCACCGACGCAGCCTTACTCTGAGCTGACCTACCGTCCTAAGCAGAATCTGACTGACAAGGATATGTGGGGCGCGACGATGTTCGACCAGCTGGTGTGCCGCGTGATCTTCAAGCGCCTGCGCTATGACGGTCCGTTCACGCCGCCGTCTGAACAGGGTACGCTGGTCTTCCCGGGTAACCTCGGTATGTTTGAATGGGGTGGTATCGCCGTTGATCCACATCGTCAGATTGCCATCGCTAACCCAATGGCACTGCCGTTTGTCTCGAAGCTGATCCCACGCGGACCGGGCAACCCGGCTGAGCCACCGAAAGGTGCGGAAGGCGGCTCCGGTACTGAAACCGGCGTGCAGCCGCAGTATGGCGTGCCGTTTGGCGTTGAGCTGAATCCATTCCTGTCACCTTTCGGCCTGCCGTGCAAACAGCCAGCCTGGGGTTATATTTCTGCGGTGGATCTGAAAACCAACGAAACCGTGTGGAAAAAACGCATTGGTACCGTGCGCGACAGCGCGCCTCTGCCGCTGCCGTTTAAGATGGGTATGCCTATGCTGGGCGGCCCAATCACCACGGCGGGACACGTTGCCTTTATCGGCGCAACGGCAGATAACTACCTGCGTGCGTTTGATACCAACACCGGTGAAATGCTGTGGCAGGCGCGTCTGCCAGCCGGTGGTCAGGCAACGCCGATGACCTATGAAGCGAACGGCAAGCAGTACGTTGTCATTGCAGCTGGCGGTCACGGTTCGTTTGGCACCAAACTGGGCGACTACGTGGTTGCCTATGCGCTGCCTGATACGAAATAACCTTTCGTAACAGCAGAATAAATCAGGCGGGCCGGTGGCCCGCCTTTTTTATGCGCTCTGTCTCTCCTGCACCACGCCGCGTACCAGTAAAGCACACAGCGCCATCATCAGCGCGGTGAGCAGAAACACCGGCTGCATGCCAAACGCTCCGCTCACGATCCCGCCGCAGAGCGGTCCGGTCACCTGCCCGGCATACTGTGCCGAGGTCGCATAGCCCAGCATTTTTCCCGTCTGCTGCTGCGGGACGTGGTGGCGTATCAGCGCGGTAATGCAGGGCAGCAGTCCGCCCAGCGCCACGCCCATCAGAAAACGCAGGCCGGTAAGCTGCCATACGTGGCTGATAAACGCCTGCGGGATCAGCAGCAGCGCGCTGGCCGCGAGCCCGGCAAGCAATACTCGCCCGTGCCCGATGCGGTCCGCCAGCCGCCCGGCCAGCGGCGCAGCAAGAATACTTCCCAGCGCCGCCGCCGCCATCACAATCCCGGCGTTGACGGTTATCGCGTGCTCGCCCTGCACAAACTGCGCAATATAGAGCGTGATAATAGGTTCCACTGACATCGTGGCAAACATCATCAGCATGGCCGTGAGCCACATCAGTCGTACCACCCGAAGATTCGCCGGCGGCTCATCAGCGGCCTGCCCTGCCGTGGCTGCGCCTTTGGGCTGCCGCGGTGCCTCTTTCAGCAGACACGCCGTGCCGAGAAACGCGAGGAAGATCGCCGCGCCCGTCAGCCAGAAGGTGTGACGGATGCCAATCAGCGGCGGCAATATTCCGCCCAGCAGCGGCCCCGCGACGTTGCCCGCCATAATGCCTGCTGAGAGGATACCCAGCGCCCAGCCGGTGTGGGCTTTTGGCGTCTGCGCAGCGACCAAAATCGTGGATCCGGAAGCGTATCCCCCCAGCAGCCCGGCCAGCAGGCGAAGCGCCACCAGCTGCCAGGGTGCGGTGGCCATACCAATCAGCGACATGGCTATCGCCATGCCGAGGCTGGCGCGGATCAGCATCAGTTTGCGTCCGTAGCGATCTGCCAGCCGGCCCCACAGCGGCGCCGTCAGCGCGGCGCTCAGAAACGTGGCCGCATAGGCGGCACCCGACCAGCGGGCGATCGCCGCCGGCTCCTCAACCCCAAGCTGCTGAACATAGATCGGCAGAAACGGCAGCAGCAGCGTCATGGCGACGATAGTGGTAAATGACCCCAGAGTGCAGACCAGCAGGTTGCACTTCCAGTGTTGCTGTTCAGCTGTTAATGATACTGAAGCGTGTGACATACCCTCTCCCGGCGGTTGTTTTTATCAGGCTACCTGCGCGGAGAGAGAGAAAAAAGAGGGTGCCGGAGAGTTACCTGCCAGCCTGCCACTGTTGCCAGTGAGCAACAGTCATGGCACCTGCAGTGCGGTGATCAGCGCATCGCAAAGCTGTGTAACCGGAGAGGAGGGCTGCGGCTGCTCTTTCAGCAGCAGGTAGCTGTGAAAGCGGTCCATTTGCCAGTCGCTCAGCACCGGCTGGATATCGCCGCGCGCCAGCGCCTCACGCGTCATATAGGAGGGCAGATAGGCAATGCCGCCGCCGGCCAGCGCCGCGTTAAGCAACGCCATGCTGTTGTTGGCGCGGAAGCGGCTGCGCACCTCCAGCGCCAGCCGCTGCTTATCACGCCGGAACGGCAGAGCGGCGGTATGGGCCGGCCCGTGGAACAGCAGCAGGTTGTGGCGCGTCAGGGTACGGGGATGATCAATCAGCGGATGCGCGGCAAGGTAGCCGGGCGTAGCGTAAAGGCCCCAGTCGATGATACTGAGTTCGCACCAGGCGCCTCCCTGCGGCGCGCGGCTGCGGACCACAATGGCGACATCGGCATCGGGGTGAGGGTCTTCGCTGGTGGTGAGATCCAGATCCACATGCAGATGAATATGCCGGCGAATAAAGGCGTCCACCACCGGCGCCACGCACTGGCAGCCAAAGGTTACCGGAGCCTGCAGGCGAAGATTGCCGGCCGGCAGCTGGTGCAGCTGCTGCACAAACGCATCCGCCTGATGCAGCTCATCCAGCATGCGCAGGCAGAATGGGTAGTACGCCTGCCCGTGGCCGGTCAGCGCAACATGACGTGTGGTACGCTGCAGCAGTTTGATCCCCAGCCGCACCTCCAGCCGGGCAATTTCACGGCTGACATAGGATTTGGAGACGCCGAGAATACGCGCGGCTTCGCTGAAACTTTGTTGCTCCGCCACGTGCGCAAACAGCAGCATGGCTGTCAGATTATCACCAGGGTTCATGGGTCCGGCTGTCAGAGAAACATGACCCGCAGCTTAAAAGGTATTGCGCCGTTCTGCACCCGATTTTCTTTCCGCTGCTGGCCGGTCATACGGCGACGGCAAAAGGCAGCAGCAGCCGCTCCGGCTCAACGCGACGCTGACGACGCAGCTGGCCTGGCGTAATGCGAAAATAATTTTTAAAGGTGCGGGTGTAGGCCTGCTGCGTATCAAAACCGTAGTTCATGGCGACCTGTAAAATGGCGTCGTCGCTGTTAAGCAGCGTTAATGCCGATTCAGTCAGACGGCGCTGGCGGATATACTCAGCCAGTGAAAAACCGGTGTGCTGACGAAACAGACGCTGCAGATGCCACCGTGAATAGCCCGATCGACGCGCCACCTCATCCAGATGCAGATCGTGACCTAAGTTATCTTCAATCCACTCCAGTAAACTACGGATAAACTCTCGCTGATTCATCGCACCCTCCGGCTTAACAGACTGTTCCTGAAGAGCCACTGTAGCGCAGGAGATTTATCCCTTAATTAGCGAAGAATTAGCGCAGAATTAGCAAAGCGCGCAGCGGTAAAATTCAGCGGTGATAATTTTTCGCTAAGAATGCAGCGTTACACTGCCCCACACTGATAAGGAGACTCCATGCGCGTGCTGCTGGTAGAAGATGATGAGATGATTGGTGCCAACCTGCAGCAGGCCCTGGAAGCCGCAGGCTGGTCGGTGGACTGGGTGCGCGACGGCCGGTTTGCCTCGCACGCCTGGTCGGAAAGCAATTACACCTGCGTGCTGCTCGATCTTGGCCTGCCGCGTGAGGATGGTATCGACGTATTGCGGCGTGCCCGCGCCCGCGGTGATATGACGCCGGTGCTGGTGCTGACCGCCAGGGACAGCGTTGCCCAGCGCATTCAGGGGCTGGATAGCGGCGCGGATGATTATCTGCTCAAGCCCTTTGATCTGCAGGAGGTGCTGGCACGTATGCGCGCTATCACCCGACGCCGCCACGGTGCCGCCGACTCACTGCTCGGCAGCGGCGACGTGCAGCTGGATATGATGACGCGGGAAGTGCTCTATAAGGGCCAGCGTGAACAGCTTACCGCTCGCGAATATGCACTGCTCTATGCGCTGCTGGAGCGGCCCGGCGCGATCCTTTCACGCGAACAGCTGGAGAATCGCATCTATGGCTGGGGCGAAGAGGTCACCAGCAACGCCGTTGATGTGCTGATCCACGGCATGCGGCGTAAACTGGGCAACGAAGCGATTCGCAACGTGCGCGGCCTTGGCTGGCGGGTACCGGCACAATGAAAAATTTTACGTTTCTGCGCTCCCTGCGCAATAAGCTGCTGATGAGCCTGGTGCTGCTGCATCTGGCGATGATTGGTGGCGTGACCTGGTACTTTTTCCACTGCTACGGCGACATGATGGGCTCAATGAAGGACGATCAGCTCGCAAAAGTGGCCGACGTCTGGTCAGCCAGTCAGACCATGCCCGCGCTGATCCCGACGATCCTCGATCAGGACCGGCTCAAAAGCGCTTACATCGTCCAGCTGTGGGATACGCATAATCAGCTGCGTGCCAGCTCGTGGCCGGCGCTGAAAGCCCCGCTGCAGGCGGTGCACGGCTGGTCCGATTTACGCCTTGGCGACTGCGGTGACGATTGTGAATGGCGCGTCTATACCCGCCCTGGCGAAGCGGGCAGTGAAATCGGCACGGTTCAGGTGCTGCACAATATCGGCTATATGAAAAGCCTGATGGTAAAACGCGTGCTCTCGGCGGTGATCCCGCTGATCCTGATGATGCCGCTGTCGCTGCTGCTGATCTGGCTGATCGTACGCGCCATTACGCGCAATCTGCTGGTGGCATCCCGGCAGATCGCGGCGCAGGAGAGCCTGCACCCGCATACGGTATCGCCGGATGGCCTGCCTGACGAAGTGCTGCCGCTGGTCGCCGCCTATAATGCGCTGCTGGATAAACTGCGCGCCGCCTGGTCCGCCCAGCGGCAGTTTCTGGAGGATGCCGCGCATGAGCTGCGCACGCCGGTCACCGCCGTTACGCTGCAGCTGGAGAATCTGCGCCAGCATATTCAGCCCGGCGAGGCGCGCCGTCAGTTTGATCAGCTGGAAGCGGGCGTCAGCCGCACCCGTCATCTGGTGACGCAGCTGCTGGATGTGTCACGTCAGGAGGATCGGTCCGCGGTGCCGGTCGCGGAAACGATCGAACTCGACGATCTGCTGAAAGAGAGTATTGAGCAGCTGATGGTGGTTGCCGATAAGCGCGGCATCGATATCGGCTATAGCGGCAGCACGCGTTACCGGCTGCAGGCCAGCCGCTCTGAGCTGCGCACTCTGTTTGATAACGTCATCGGCAACGCAATGCTGCATACGCCAGAAGGAAGCCTGGTCGATGTGCTGCTGCACCGCACAGGCGATCGTACGGTGGTCGATATCGTCGATAACGGTTCCGGTATGCCGGAATCGTTTCTTGAGCGGGCGTTTGACCGCTTTACCCGTTCACCGGACGTGCAGGCGCAGGGCAGCGGTCTCGGCCTGTCGATTGTGCGCAGCGTGGCGCAGAAGCATCAGATGCAGGTGGCGCTCTCTAACTGTCTTACCCCTCAGGGCGAGCGCTGCGGACTGCGGGTGCGGGTGACGTTGCCATAGGGGCTGGCGCTGAGCCGCGCGGGGCTGATTGCGGCAGCGCGCGGCACCGGAGGGGTTCCGCCCGCCAGCGCAGGGGTGCGCTAAGCAGTGCGCGGCACTGAGGGGGTTCCGCCCGCCAGGCTTCTGGCAGTTTCAGCGGCATCTTCGCACGCGGACGGGCTAAGG
>NZ_DJJN01000003.1:362866-480320 GCF_002434165.1 Pantoea sp. UBA6567
CGCGGATTCGCTCCTGCTCAGCCCGCGCTCTCGCCGGCGTCCTGCCAGCTCGCCCTGGCCGTCACTCTGCGCCCGGCGCTGCGGATGGCGCCTCCCTCCCCGCCTGTAAATTTTTCATTTTGTTTTTTTTAAAAGTGTTGCGGTGTGGTCTGAAGCTTCTTCACGAAACCTTCAGCCATAAAAAACGTAAGAAAAGAGAAAAAACCAGCAGCGGCGGGAAGCGCCATCCGGCTCCGCCGAGGGAGGGCACGGTTCCGGGATGAGCCGACAGGACGTCGGCGAAAGGGCGCGGTGAGCAGGAGCGAATGGCGGCCGGTCCCCGGGAAGCGGGCGTGAGCGAGGGAACCGCGCAGCGGCGGACGGGGCTGGCGCAGGGCCGGGGAGTGCAGAGGGCGCGGCCTGGCGTCCTCTGCCCGGTCGCCGTGCCGGGGCACAGGCTACTGCCGCCGCTGACGGCGAACGGAACCGCCTCCGTGGCGAACGGAACCGGCGCTTAACCCGGAACCGGTGCCCGTAGCAAACGGAACCGGCGTCCACGCCCCACTCCCAATCGTACCTCTTCGCGACCACGTAAACGGTTGCGGAGTTCCGTTCGCTGCAGATAGAATATGTGACAATTGTCACAAAATAACTGAATCCTATTGCAACACTTTTTGACAAATGTGATGAAAATCTATTTTCTAACGCTCTGTTACAGGCACATTACGCGGGCCTGAAGGCTGGCAGTCAGCACGCGTTATCGCCGCATACTGCTCAATACCCGGGAACGTACTCATTCGATCGTGGCATCTCTGCGGCGATCCTCAGCAAGTGGTCAAACAATAATGAAATTTAAATCGTTGATAGCAGGTGCATTACTGATTGGTAGCGGAATGGGCGCAGCGCAGGCAGAGAGCGACCCGCAATATCTGTCTGACTGGTGGCATCAGAGCGTAAACGTGGTGGGCAGCACCCATACCCGTTTCGGGCCGCAGTTTAATAACGACGTCTACCTGGAATATGAAGCCTTTACCAAACAGGAGTGGTTCGATTTTTACGGCTACATCGATTTGCCAAACTTCTTCGGTGCGGGCAACAGCAACGCCAATGGCATCTTCGATCACGGCACGCCGCTGTTTATGGAAATTGAGCCGCGCCTGTCGCTCGACAAGCTGGCGGGCACCAGCCTGGCATTCGGTCCGTTTAAAGAGTGGTTCTTTGCCAACAACTATATCTACGATATGGGCCGCAACAGCGACAACCGGCAGAACACCTGGTATATGGGTCTCGGTACCGATATCGACACCCACAGCGATGTCGGCCTCTCGCTTAACGTTTACGCCAAATATCAGTGGGAAAACTACGGTGCGGCCAACGAGAACAGCTGGGATGGTTACCGCTTCAAGGTAAAATACTTTGTGCCAATTACCGACCTGTGGGGCGGCAAGCTGAGCTATATCGGCTTCACCAACTTTGACTGGGGCTCCGATCTGCGCGATAAATCTGACCGCTCGCGCACCAGTAACTCTGTTGCCTCAAGTCATATTTTATCACTGAACTACGACCACTGGCACGTCTCTGCCGTTGCGCGTTATTTCCATAACGGCGGTCAGTGGGCGGATGGTCAGGAGCTGAATTTCGGCAATGGTCCGTTTGAAGTGAAATCAACCGGCTGGGGTTACTATCTGGTGGCAGGTTACAACTTCTAAGCATGGCAGTTTTGCCCCGCCGGATGCAGCACCGGAGGGGCAAAAACAGAGGCGTTAATCCTGCGACTTCACGACGTTGATACGCCACGGAATGTTGAACTTATCGATAAACATGCCGAAGCCGTCTGACCAGAATGTCTTCTGCCATTCGGTCGTGATTTTGCCGCCAGCAGAGAGTTTATCAAACCACTCTTTGCCCTCTTTCTCGTCAGTGGTTGCCAGGCTTACCGCATAACCCGCGTGCTCAGACGCCGGTGGCTTGCTGGTATCGCCGTCGCTCAGCATCAGCTCGCCCTGACCAATCTGCAGATGTGCATGCATGATTTTTTCCGGTGGCAGCGGCGGTGCGGATTTATCGCCCACCTGCTCTCCCTGCTCCGGATTATCGCCGAAGGTCATTTTTTGCAGCACTTTGCCGCCGGTGGCCTGCAGGTAAAATTCGATGGCTTCTTCACAGCGACCATACAGAAACAAATAAGGACTTACTTGCATCGTTCCCTCCGCTTATCAGTTAGTGAGCTTTTGCACTCACCACTAAGTGTAGACGATCGCGTTCAGCCCCCGCCCGCGCTGGCTTTGGCTGATCCGTCGCTGTTTTTCGCCCATAAAAAATCCGGGCACCAGGCCCGGATAATTAACGCTCCGCAGGCGCGCTTACTTCTCTAATGCGTGGATATCCGCGCTGCCCTGATAAGGCTGTACCGTTTTATCCTTACGCTGCTTCGCCACGTCGCCAGCCGTTACGCGGGTGGTAACGCCGTTGCCCCAGCTGCTGCGAATAAAGTTCACCACATCCGCAACCTGCTGGTCGCTGAGACGCCAGCCAAATGCCGGCATGGTGATGGCCGTCGGCGCGCCTTTCACGCCTGGGAGCGTACCGCCCACCAGCACAATGTGGATCAGCGAAGCCGGATCGTCAGCCATCACGACCGGGTTGCCGCGCAGCGCCGGATAGAAGCGCTGATAGCCTGAACCGTCAGTTTTATGGCAGGCAGCACAGCTGTCTACGTAGACTGACGCGCCCGGCTGGCTGTCATCGCCGTGCCACAGCGCTTTCGCTACCGTATCATCCGGGGTAAATACCGCCTGCTGCGGATCTTTGGCGCCCAGCGACTTCAGATACTTCGCAATCGCGCTGATATCCTCATCGCTGAGATGCTGCAGGCTGTGTTCCACCACCTCGGTCATACCGCCAAACGCCGCGGTGTGATCGTTACGGCCAAAGCGCAGGAACTGCTTCAGCTCCTCTTCGCTCCAGCGGCCCAGCCCGTCACGGTTGTCACCGCGCAGATTGCTGGCGGTCCAGCCATCAATCGGTGCGTTGCTGCCGGCAAGGTAGTCGCTGCCGTCACCGTTGTTCAGCGCTTTCTCCTGCATCGTAATGCTGCGCGGCGTATGGCACGCTCCGCAGTGTCCGAGCCCTTCAACCAGATAGCGTCCGCGCGCCAGCGCCGGATCTTCCTGTGCGGCGGGCTGGAACGCTTTCACGTCCGGTGCAAAGATGCCGCGCCAGATCGCCAGCGGCCAGCGCATGGAGAGCGGCCAGGGAATGTCGCTCTCTTTGTTCGCCTGGCTGACCGGCGCCACGCCGTGCATAAAATAAGCGTAAAGCGCTTTCATATCCTCGTCGCTGACAACCGCGTAGGAGGGATAAGGCATCGCCGGATAGAGCGTATCGCCATTTTTCGCTACGCCATGACGCACTGCTTTCTGAAAGTCGTCATAGCTGTAGTCACCAATGCCGGTCGCTTTATCAGGTGTGATATTGGTGGAGTAGATGGTGCCAATCGGCGTCGCCATTGCCAGTCCGCCGGCAAACGGCTTGCCGCCGGCCGCGCTATGGCAGGCCACGCAGTCCCCGGCGCGCGCCAGATATTCACCGCGTTTGATCAGTGATTCGGCGGCCACATCGTCAGCCAGCGCGCTGAACGTCAGGGTGCCCAGCATCAGGGCCAAAACTGATTTCATCATCGTCATGTTCCTTATGCCTGTACCAGCGGACCCGGGTTTTTCAGATACTGTTCGCGGATCGCTTTCGCTGACCAGTAGCTCAGTGCAGCGACCATACCGGTCGGGTTATAGCCCAGCCCCTGCGGGAAAGCTGACGCCCCCGGCACAAAGACGTTGGGCACATCCCAGCTCTGCAGATAGCGGTTGACCGCGCTGGTCTGCGGATCTTCACCCATGATCGCACCGCCGCTCATATGTGTGGTCTGATAGGAGGTCGTATCAAAATGGGTTCCCGGCGCTTTGGCGGAGCCGATAATGGTTTTCGGGTTCATCGCCTCGGTGATCTTGCGCATCTTGCCAATCATAAACTGCGCCATTTTGATGTCGTTATCCTGCCAGTCAAAGGTCATACGCAGCAGCGGCTGGCCGTACGCATCTTTATAGTTGGGATCGAGATCGAGATAGTTAGCGCGATAGGACTGGTGCGCACCGTGCGCATCCATGGAAACATGGTGCGTATAGGTATCGGTTACCGCCGCTTTCCACTGGCTGCCCCAGCCTGGCGTACCGGCTGGCACCGGCACGCCGGAGATAGGCTTGGTGCCGGCCTGGTTAACCCAGAAAGGAGACCCGCCAACAAAACCGTGCGGCCCGTGATCAAAGTTGTCCGCGTTAAAATCATCTACCGCCACACCCGCCCCGCCTGCGCCGATAAACGGGTTGGTGGTGGTGTTTTTATCAAACAGCGCTTTCAGCGTGGAGAGATTCTGATAGGCGAAGTTGCGCCCCACCACGCCCTCATTAGTGATCGGATTATAAGGTTTGCCGATCCCGGAGAGCAGCATCAGATGAACATTGTGGAACTGGAAGGCGGAGAGGATCACCAGATCGGCCGGCTGCACCACTTCACGTCCCTGACCATCAAGGTAGGTTACGCCGGTAGCGCGCTTTTTATCATCGGTCAGATTGACGCGCAGAACGTATGAATTGTTGCGCAGCTCAAACTTCGGCTCCTGACGCAGTGCCGGCAGGATATTGACGTTAGGCGACGCTTTGGAATACATGTAGCAGGCGTAGCCGCTGCAGAAGCCGCAGAAGTTGCACGGCCCCATCTGTGCACCGTAGGTATTAGTATAGGGTCCGGAGGTGTTCGCTGACGGCATATCATAAGGGTGATAGCCAACCGACTCCGCCGCCTGCGCAAACAGCTGCGCAGAGTAAGTACGCTTCTGTGCCGGCAGCGGAAAGTCGCTGGAGCGATCCGGCGCAAACGGGTTGCCGCCGTGTGCGTTATTGACCACTTTGCCCTTGATTGACCAGGCGCTGCCGGAGGTGCCAAACACCTTTTCGGCTTTGTCGAAGAACGGTTCCAGCTCATCGTAGCTGACGCCAAAATCCTGAATGGTCATGCCTTCCGGAATAAAGCTTTTACCGTAGCGCTGCTCATAGTGGCTGCGCAGATTCAGCTCAACCGGATCGACGCGGAAATGCACGCCGGACCAGTGCAGGCCCGCACCGCCGGTGCCGGTGCCGGGCAGAAAAGCGGCCAGCTGGCGATAAGGTACCGCGGTCTGCGACGCATCGTGACGGATAGTCACGGTGCTTTTAGAGAGGTCCTGAAACAGCTTTTTGCGAACGTTGTAGGTCAGTTCATCAATCGACTGCGGATAAGAGCCGTCCGGATAGGTGTCGCGATGCGGACCGCGCTCCAGCGCAACGACGTTAAGACCCGCTTCGGTCAGCTCTTTTGCCATAATGGCGCCTGCCCAGCCAAAGCCCACAATCACTGCATCAACTTGTTTTAATTCGTTTGCCACGCTTACGCCCTCGCTCCGCGAATGTCGACTGACGGGAACGGATAACGTTCACCGCGCTCTACCCAATCCATAAAGTCGGCGCGGGCGCCCGGGAAGCCAATCAGCTTCCAGCCCACCATGCCCTGGTTGCCGCCATGAATCGGGTCGCAGAAAAAGCCTTCGCGGGTATTCTGCAGCAGGTAAGAGAAAAAGGTTTTTGCCGGCAGCTGGGCAAACTCAGCCTTACCGGTTTCGAAGGCGCTCAGCAGCGCATCCTGCTGTTCGCCGCTCAGGCTGGCGAACACCTTGCCATGCTGTTTCTGACTCCAGGCATTGGCGTCGGCAATGCCTAAGCGATAAATCTGCTGCGGCACCAGCGGCAGCTGGTAGCCCAGCTCTTTCGGCATATCCGGGTGAAAAGGTCCCTGCATATACCAGTTGCTGCCGGTGGCGTAGGGCGTATTCATCTGACGATCGATAAATTCCGGTACGCCTGCTTCCAGCGCGCCTGGTCCGCGCTCGTCGCTGGGGATCAGCCGCGCCACGGCGGCGGTGATGAAGGCAAACTCTTCGGCGGTAAACCAGCCTGGCTGATAGTCGCGTGCCGGCTGCGCTGGCGCTGCTGCATCGCTGGCGGCGGCGGCAGGCGCGACCAGCACGCCCATGGCGGTTGAACCGACCGCCATAGCGGGTGCGAGGGTGATCGTCCTCAGCAGGAAATCACGACGTGAATGACCCTTTTTTTGTTCTGACATGACATTGCCTCAGTACCGCATATAATGCGGCATGGAAGGTTAAGTAGTTGCGTTGTAATGGTTTTTATTCTTGACTTAAGGGATACAGCACGTTTGTTACCGGTAACAAGATGACAATTGTAACACCGAAACGGTAACGAATTTAGTTTTCCGAAACAATTACGCACAAAATACTTAACATTTTCCCGCGCTGGTTTACATTCCGGCGACGGAATTGTCATGCCCGGAAACAACCCACTACAGACAGATAAACAGAAATAGCGGTATAAACGTGTCTACACCACAGCGGAGTGCTTATGTTTAAATCCTTTTTTCCGCGGCCCGGCGCATTTTTCAGCTCGGCAGCGATTTGGAGCGTGCTTGTTATTTTTGCCTGGTTTGGCTTTTTCAGCGACCTGCCGGCGCGCTGGCCCGCACTGCAGGCCGCGATGCAGCAGCCGCTGCCTACCAATGCCAGCCGGTTTATTCACGCCAGCCAGCTCTGGTTTTACGGCTACTACTGGTCTGCGGTTGCGCTGTTTGCCCTGGCGTGGATGATAATCGATCGCCATCCTTGGCAGCGCTGGTCGGTCTGGGGCACGGCGCTCATCATCTTTGTCACCTGGTTTAACGTTCAGGTCAACGTGGCGGTCAACGCCTGGTATGAGCCGTTTTACGATCTGATCCAGAAAGCGCTGACCAAAGCGGGTGCCGTACAGATAACCCAGTTTTATAGCGAAATCAGCGACTTTCTCGGTATAGCGCTTATCGCCGTGACGATTCTGGTCGCCAACGTCTTTTTCATCAGCCACTGGATTTTCCGCTGGCGTACCGCGATGAACAGCTACTACATGCACAACTGGCAGCGTCTGCGGCATGTGGAGGGGGCGGCACAGCGTGTGCAGGAAGATACGATGCGTTTCTCCACCACGCTGGAGGACTGGGGCGTCAGCTTTATTAGGGCGATCATGACGCTGGTGGCGTTCCTGCCGGTGCTGCTGGCGCTGTCGAAACATGTGAAAGATATTCCGATTCTCGGTTCAACACCCTATGGCCTGGTGATCGCCGCTATCCTCTGGTCGGTATTCGGCACCGCGCTGCTGGCGCTGGTCGGCATTAAGCTGCCGGGACTGGAGTTCCGCAATCAGCGGGTGGAAGCGGCCTACCGAAAAGAGCTGGTCTATGGCGAAGACGATCCGTCGCGCGCGTCACCGCCTACGGTGCAGGCGCTGTTCAGCCGGGTGCGCTACAACTATTTCCGGCTCTACTTTCACTATCTCTATTTCAACGTCACGCGCTTTCTCTATCTGCAGGTAGATAATGTATTTGGCGTGTTTCTGCTGTTTCCGGCGATTGTGGCCGGTGCGCTGACGCTGGGCCTGATGAATCAGATCCTCAACGTGTTTGACCAGGTACGCTCCTCCTTCCAGTATCTGATCACCTCCTGGTCGACGCTGGTCGAGCTGATGTCTATCTACAAGCGTCTGCGCAGCTTTGAGCAGATCCTGCAGGATATCCCGCATCAGGAGATGCTGCGCGAGGCGGCGAAAGAGCCAGCCGGCGAGTAACGGCATCCTGCGCCCGCCTTCTGCATGGCCGGGAAGACGGGCGCAGCTCACTGCGGTATCACTCTGGCGGGCAACTCAGCCTGCCATCACCTGAAATACTTTCTCTACCGCATACGCACCGGGATCTTTTACCCCATCCAGACTCTGCTGGTTGAGATAGGCTGAGCGTCCCGCTTTCGCACTGTTCATCTGCGCCGTGGCATCTGCGCCCTGCGCCGCCGCCTGCGCAGCCGCCGTCAGCGATTCGCCCGCCACCAGTTTTTCCAGCGCTGGCTGTAGCGCATCAATCAGCGTGCGGTCGCCCGGCTGCGCGCCACCGTAGTGCTTCATGCGCTCCAGCCCCTGCATCAGCGCCTCCGGCAGTGAGCTGCCCTCTTCCAGATGCTGTCCGGCGGAGGTAAACAGAATCGACATCAGTACGCCGCTGGAGCCGCCCATCGCCCCTGCCAGCTGCTCGCCAATCAGCGCGATCAGCGTCGGCAGCTCGTTCAGCGGCAGCTGCTTCTCCTGCAGCGCGCGCTGAATACGCTTTGCACCCGCAGCAAACGTGGAGCCGGTATCACCATCGCCGACCTTTGCGTCCAGCGCATTCAGTTCACTCTCCAGATCGATGAGCGTCTGCGTAACGCGCGTGATCCAGCCCGCCACCTCATCATTTTCAGAGGGATCGAAGTCGAGCGCGCTGCTGACTTTCTCTGCCGTCTGCAGATTGATGGGCGCAAACTCATAGGGCGCAACCCAGCCCTGCACCTGAACCGGTGCCTGCAGCGCCAGCAGGAACGGCTCTTCCAGCGCCAGCACGGAGAGTGAAAAGCCTTTCATATCCAGCGCGCTGACCAGCGTAGCGGGACCGATAAGATGGGTAATACGCGCGGCCAGCGGCGTGCGCAGGACTTCACGCGTCAGCAGCGCCAGCTCCAGCTGCGAAAAACCGCCTAAATTGTTGATAAGCAATAGCGCCAGCTTACCGTCCGGCAGCGCCTGCGCCAGTTTATCCGTCATCAGAGCGGTGATTTTTCCGCTGTCCTGCGTATCCAGCGTAATGACCCCCGGCTCGCCGTGGATCCCCATACCGAGTTCACTGTGGCCTGGCGCCACGCGCGCTTCGCGCTTCTCACCCGGAAGATGGCAGGTCGCAAACGCCAGACCAATAGAGAAAACAGACTCAATCGCCCGCTGCGCCAGCGCCTTCACCTCCTGCAGTGAATGCCCGTGCTCAGCCGCGTAGCCCGCAATCTTATGCACCAGTGCGGTGCCGGCGAGACCGCGCGGCTGCGGGTTTTCAGGCAGCGCAATATCATCCTCCACCATGACCAGTTCAACGTGATAACCCAGGTTTTTGGCTTTCTCAGCCGCCAGACCAAAATTAAGGCGATCGCCGGTATAGTTTTTAACGATCAGCAGACAGCCCGCGTCACCGGTCACGTTGATAATGGCGTTAAGCACCGCCTCCACGCTGGGCGATGCGAAAATATCACCGCAGACGGCCGCAGTCAGCATCCCTTTGCCGACGAACCCGGCGTGCGCCGGCTCATGGCCCGATCCGCCACCTGAGATCAGCGCCACCCGGCTTTTATCCCAGTCTGAACGCACCACAACGCGGATATCATCGCCCAAATCGAGACGACGCAGGTTACGCCACGGCGTGCTGAGTAAAATACCTTCGATGGCTTCGTTAATCAGATCGTTCTTTTCATGCATAAAAAACTGGCTCATCGCTTTTTTCCCCCTGGTGTAGTTGTCACTAAAGGTAGCGCATCTGTGCAGAAAACCGTCAAAGCAACGCGCGGAAATGCAAAGGGCGGCACACGCCGCCCCTGAATCAGAAAAAGCCCTGCCGCTGCACCTTAGCCATGCTGCCTGACGCGCGTATAGATGGTTACCGCCGCCAGCAGCATCATGACGCCGCTTGCCATAAAGACGCCGCCCGCGCCCTGCAGGTCAAACATCCAGCCGCCGGCCGCCGCGCCCGCCGTGATCGCCAGCTGAATGGTCGCCACCAGCAGTCCGCCGCCCGACTCTGCATCATCAGGCACGGCACGCGAAATCCATGCTGACCAGCCGGTGGGCATGGAGCCAAATGCCAGTCCCCATAGCGCCACGCCGGCTCCCACCAGCCACGGCAGCTGCGCCATTGCGGAGAGTACCACCGCCGTCACGCTCATCAGCAGCGCCATGCCGGTCAGCGTCAGCGAGACGCTGCGCGTAACCAGCACGCCCGCCAGCGAGGTGCCAAAGAAGTTAGCTATTCCAAACGCCAGCAGCGCGAGCGACAGCTGGTTAACGTTAAGCTGCGCGCTGCCCTCCAGATAAGGTCGCAGGTAGGTAAAGAAAGCAAAATGTCCGGTAAACATCAGGATCACCGCCAGCATGCCCCAGCGCATGACGCCCTGGCGCAGCAGATCAAGCACGCCGCCGCTTTGCGTCCGGTTTTCCGGCGGCATTGCCGGCAGCGTGAAGAACTGCCACAGCAGCGCCAGCACGCCCAGCAGCCCCGTCATCAGAAAAATGTTGCGCCAGCCAATCACATCGCCGAGATAGCTGCCAAGCGGTGCCGCAATAATTGTCGCCAGCGAGATGCCGCTAAAGACAATCGATAGCGCGCGCGGCACCTGCTCCGCCGGCACCAGTCGCATGGTAATGGCGGTTGACAGCGTCCAGAAGCCGCCAATCGCCATACCCAGCAGCACACGTGCCAGCAGGATCATCGGCAGACTGTCCGCCAGCGCCACCAGCAGCGCCGAGGCGATAAGCAGCAGGGTAAATGCCAGCATCACCAGACGACGATCAAACCGCCGCGTAAGCGTGCCGATCACCAGACTGGTGAGCAGCGCAACCAGCGCGGTTACCGTCACCGTCTGCCCCGCCTGACCTTCGCTGACCTGCAGCGACGCGGCTATCGGCGTCAGCAGGCTAACCGGCAGGAACTCAGCGGTGATCAGGCCAAACACGCCAAATGCCATGGCAAATACCGCGCCCCACGCGGGTTTTTCTGCCACCGCGCGGGCAGCTGTCAGTTCAGTTTCCAGACTCATTTGCGATCCCCATCACAAAAAAATAGTTTCGCTAAGGATAGAGCGCTGCGGTAAGACGATCTATGATACAGAAAGTTTATTAGTTGATAATTCGTCTGGATTGCGATGAGCCGTTATAAAGATTTAACCAGCGAGCTGCTGATGGGCATGCGCCTGTACGGCGTAAAATATCAGCGTATTGCGCTGCATGCGCCTTTTGGCCTGCAGTATGACGACGCGCCTGGCCGGGCGCAGCTGCATTTTGTCGGGCGCGGTACGCTGCTGCTGCGCGCCGCTTCCGGTACGATCTATCCGCTGCAGGCGGGCGATGCGTTACTGATCCCGCACGGAAAAGCGCATGCGCTGATCTCAGATGAGACGGCGCACTGTGAACCGATCACCACGTTTAACAGTAAGCCCATCTGCCCCAGCGTCTGCGCGATCAACGATGCGGCAGATGCCGATCTCTGTCCGGCGGATAGCGATGTGATCCTGTTCAGCGCCTGCATGGCGTTTGAACTGGGCGGTATGCAGCCGCTGGTACACACCATGCCGGATGTCATGCTGGTAAGCACCCTGCTGGGACAGTATCCGGAAATCCAGCCGATTCTGGATGCGATGGAGCGGGAAACCCGCCAGCGCAAAGCGGGCTTCGCCGGTATTCTGTCGCGGCTGGCGGATGTGGTGGCCGCGCAGATTGTGCGCGGCTGGGTAGAGAACGGCTGCGGCGCCGGCAGCGGTCTGGTCCAGGCGCTGCGCGATCCGCGACTGAGCCTGGCGATGGCGGCGATGCACCGTGCGCCGGGAGAAAACTGGACGGTGGAGCGGCTGGCGCGTGCGTCAGGCAGCTCGCGATCGGTGTTTGCTGCCCGCTTTCAGAACGCCACCGGCATGACGCCGCTGCGCTATCTTACCGAACTGCGTATGCGGCTGGCGAAAGAGCGTATCGTTGATCAGGGCGAGGCGGTAGAGAGCGTTGCGTTTGAGCTTGGCTATGGGTCGCTGGCTGCGTTCAGCCGCGCCTTTAAACGGATAACGGGCACGTCACCCGGCGCGCTGCGCGCCGGGCGGGAAGTGGCGTAAGCGTTAGCGGAAGACGCTAATCGCCTCAACCAGGCGGTTCGCCTGATGCGCCATGCGGGTTGAGGCTTCTGCGCCTTCAGCCACGCGCGCGGCATTTTGATGGGTTATCTCATCCAGATCTTCTACCGCCGTGCTGACCTCGCTCAGCGCCGTGGCCTGTTCAGCGGTAGCTGCGCTGATCTGTGCAATCAGCGTCGTCACGTTCTGCACCTGGCTGACAATATCCTGCATGGTGCGACCCGCGGCTGCCGCATAGTCGTTGCCTGACGCTACGCGGCTGGCGCTGGTCTCTACCAGCGTTTTAATTTCGCTGGCGGCTTTTGCGCTGCGCTGCGCGAGATTGCGCACTTCACCTGCGACCACGGCAAACCCTTTACCCTGCTCACCGGCCCGCGCCGCCTCTACCGCCGCATTGAGCGCGAGGATATTGGTCTGAAAGGCGATGCTGTCGATCACGCTGGTGATGCTGGCGATGCGCTTCGCGCTGTCGGCAATATCGCCCATCATGCCTGCCATCTCCTGCATCACCTCGCCACCTTTGATAGCAGCGTGGCTGGTGGTGCCCGACAGCGCATTGACCTCGCTGGCGGTTTCCGTGTTGCTCTTCACGGTGGCCGTCATCTCATTCATGGTGGCGGCCGTCTGCTGCACGTTAGCGGCTGCCTGTTCAGTCCGGCGGGAGAGCTCACTGTTGCTGCGTGCCATCGCATCACTGGCGCTGAGGACGTTGATCGCCTGGCCGCTGACGTCATCCACCAGCCAGCGGAACATTAGCCCCAGCTGGCCAATGGCGCGCAGCGTCATGCCGATTTCATCCACGCGGTCGGGCTGATCGACTTTATGGCTATTACCGGTCGCTACGCTCAGCGCCTGCTGGCACATCCGCTCAATGGGACGTGAAATTTGCTGCTCCAGCCAGAGGTTCGCCAGCAGCAGGCAGAGCGCCGTCGCAATGCTGAAGCCGCCGAGTGCCAGCGCCGTCAGGCCTGCCCCCCAGGCGCTGCCCGCGATCAGCGGCAGCAGCAGCGCCAGCGCTGAACGAATGCGCCAGCGCAGCGGCAGCGTTTTCAGCAGTGAGGTGGCGCGGCGCCAGCCGCTGCCGATAATCAATCCTTTATAGAAGCAGCGACCTTTGCTTCGCCCTTCGCGAAAATCGCGGTACAGGGTTTCAGCCTGCTGCACTTCCGCTGCTGAAGGTTTGGTCCGTACCGACATATAGCCGCGTACGCATCCTTCGCGTACCACCGGCACCGCATTGGCCCGCACCCAGTAGTGATCGCCATTCTTACGCCGGTTTTTCACCAGCGCGCTCCAGGGCTGCCCCTGCTTCAGGGTATGCCACATATCGGCAAACGCTTCGGGCGGCATATCCGGATGGCGTACCATGTTGTGGGGCTGACCGTTTACCTCTTCCGGCGTAAAGCCGCTGACCTCAATAAAAGCGTCGTTGGCGTAGGTGATATGGCTGCTGAGATCGGTAGTCGACATCAGCGTCGCATCGTCATTGAAAACGAATTCACGCTGTGTCACGGGCTGGTTGTTGCGCATACAGAGATCCCTGGTCAATTCAGGCTGATAAACATTATTCCGGATCTATCGGCTGATTAGCGGAACGACTTAAGCGCTGATGATTTATTTCTTGCTGCTAAAAAAGAGCTATTTAGATAAGCCACTGTATTTAAACGTTAAAAAGAATAGCTGAAAACCGGGTTGTGCGTTGCGGCTCACACCATTATTTAGCCAGAATGGAGGAAACGGTAAATATTTACGGGCGCAGCAGCGCCCGCAGCGGGCATTAACCCAAATCGATATTTTTCATGCCCCACCACCAGGTGAAGAGAAACCCGCCCGTCCAGGCGACCAGCAGACCGGCAAGATAGACCGCCATACCGGCAAAAATGCCCTGTGCTGACGTCATCAGCGGCAGCGTCACCAGGCCGGAGGGGCCAAACACCGTGTTCATCCCCACCGGCAGGCCGAGCCAGGCGACCAGACCGATAAAGAAACCGCCCAGTGCCCCTCCGCAGCAGGCGGTAATAAAGGGCTTGAGGCGCGGTAGCGTGACCCCGTAAATCAGCGGTTCCCCGACGCCCAGCAGCCCCGGCACAATTGCTCCTTTGATCTGGCTGCGCAGCAGCGACGCTTTTCCGGCTTTGCACCACAGCGCCAGCGAGGCACCGACCTGCCCCGCTCCCGCCATAGCCAGTATGGGAAACAGCGAATTAAAGCCCTGCGTCTCCATCAGCGCGAAATAGACCGGAATAAAGCCCTGATGGATACCGAACATCACCGCAATTAAAAACAGCCCGGCCAGAATGGCACAGCCAAACGGATTGTTATTGAGGTGAATAAACAGCCACGACATTCCTTTAAACAGCTCCCCCCCCACCGGCATAATGAGCAGAAACGTCACGGCGCCGGTAATAAGCAGCGTCAGCAGCGAGGTGAGGATCATATCCAGGTTATCGGGAATGATTTTACGCAGCTGCTTCTCTGTCCAGGCACCAAATATCGCGGCCAGCAGCACGCCGATAATGTTGCCGCGCGGATCGATCGTCAGCCCGAAAAAGTTCTCCATCCCGCTGTAGTACCCGACGGTGGCTTCCGGGCTGTAGCCAAGCACAAACAGCGAGGCGATAATCGCGCCGTTGACGCCGGTGCCGCCAAACGCTTTCTGCGCGTTATAGCCAATCAGAATGCTGAGAAAGGTAAACAGTCCTTTGCCAAACACTTTCATGTAGGCCACGGTCGCCAGCAGCCACGGGGCGTGCTCACCCGGCTGATTAAGGTGAAACAGTTGCTCGGTCAGGGTGGCAAAACCGAGCAGCAGGCCAGCTCCGATAAATCCCGGAATAAGCGGCGTAAAGATGGTGGCAAAGCAGGCGAGAAAGCGGTGCAGCGCACTGCTCTGTTTCGCTTTTAACTGCTGCTTTTGCGCCTGGGCGATCGCCTGCAGATCCTGCGCCGGCGTGCCGTCATTGAGCAATAGCTGCATCTTTTCCGCCGCGGTTTGCGCCTTGCCCGGCCCCAGAACAATCTGCAGCTGGGCGTCGCTGACAATCACGCCCAGTACGCCCGGCAGCTGTTTCAGCTGCGGGCTATCCGCCAGCGCAGCATTCACCAGCGTCAGGCGCAGGCGGGTCATGCAGTTGCCGCACATCGCTACGTTACCCGGCCCGCCCACGGCCCGCAGAATATCGCGCAGCAGCGTTTCAGTGATTGCGGCCATCAGCGTACTCCTGAGTCACGTAATGCGGCGCGGATAAACCCGCGGTTCTGATCCAGCAGCGCGCGCGCCTCTTCCGCCGTCAGGCCCGCCAGCACCATGACGATAGCGGTTTTGCAGTGGCCGCCGCACGCCGTCAGCGCCTGCTGAGCCGTGGCGTCGTCGCATTCGGTGGCCTGCTTAACGATGTTTATCTGGCGCTGAACCAGTTTCTGATTGGTAGCTTCCACGTCCACCATCAGGTTGCCATACACCTTGCCGCTGCGGATCATCGCGCCAGTGCTCAGCATATTCAGCACCAGTTTCTGTGCCGTGCCCGCCTTCATGCGCGACGAGCCGGTGACGACCTCCGGCCCCACAACCGGCGTCAGCGCGACATCAGCCGCCTGCGCCATCGCGCTGTCGGGATTGCAGGTCAGCGCGGCGGTAAACGCGCCCTGTTCGCGTGCGTAAGCGAGCGCGCCCAGCACATAGGGGGTGCGGCCGCTGGCTGCAATTCCGACCAGCACGTCCCGGGGGCTGAAACCGATATCCGCCAGATCCTGTGCGCCCTGTCCGGCGTTATCTTCCGCGTTCTCAACCGCCTGCAGGATCGCCGTATGCCCGCCGGCAATCAGCCCCACCACCTGACCGCGCGGCGTACCAAAAGTAGGCGGGCACTCACTGGCATCCAGGATACCGAGCCGGCCAGACGTGCCGGCGCCGCAGTAAATTAGTCGCCCGCCCTGGCTAAAGGCGTGCGCAATCGCCTCTGTGACCTGTGCGATCTGCGGCACAATCGCCTCTACCGCCAGCGCCACTTTTTTATCTTCGTCATTAATGACGCGCAGCATCGCTTCCGTGCTGAGCTCGTCAATATTCTGGCTGGCCGGATTGCGGCTCTCGGTGATCATCTTGTTGAGATCAAGGGTCATAATACGCTCCTGCAAATGAATAATTTATTCTGAAAAACTTATATCACAAAGAATTGTTAATTCATGTGCAGCGGCGCAGAATTTTTTTATTTTTACTGCAGGCATAAAAAAACCCGCCAGCGGCGGGTTTTGTTCTGCTTAGTAGCGGATCAGGTGGCGCTTTGCATACGCAGCTGCAGCTCGTAGGCGGCAGCCTGCTTAGCATCAAACTGATTTTCCCAGCGTGCAATGACCAGCACAGCGAGCGCATTTCCCACCACGTTCAGCGCCGTACGCGCCATATCCATGATGCGGTCAACGCCTGCGATAAACGCCAGCCCTTCAAGCGGGATCCCCACACTGCCCAGCGTCGCCAGCAGCACCACGAAGGAGACGCCCGGAACACCGGCAATCCCTTTTGAGGTTACCATCAGCGTCAGCACCAGGATGATCTCATCGGTCAGCGACAGGTCAATGCCGTAAAGCTGGGCAATAAAGATGGCGGCAATACTCTGATAGAGCGTAGAGCCATCCAGGTTGAAGGAGTAGCCGGTAGGCACCACAAAGCTGGTGATCGCTTTCGGCGCACCATACGCCTCCATCTTCTGCATAATGCGCGGCAGCACCGTCTCTGAACTGGAGGTAGAGTAAGCCAGAATCAGCTCATCCTTCAGAATACGCATCAGGGTCGTAATACGCAGCTTGCAGAAGCGCGCGACCGCACCGAGCACGACAAAGGCGAAAAACAGGATGGCGGCATAAACCAGCAGTACCAGTTTCGCCAGCGGGTAGAGCGATGCAAAACCGAAGTTCGCAATGGTCACCGCAATCAGTGCAAATACGCCCACCGGCGCATACCGCATGATCATATGAGTCACTTTGAACATGGTTTCTGATACCGAGCGGAACAGGCCGACCAGCGGATCGCGATGTTCCGACGGCAGCGCCGACAGACCCAGGCCAAACAGCACTGAGAAGAAAATAATCGGCAACATATCGCCTTTGACCAGCGAGGCGAAGATGTTCTGCGGGATCAGTGACAGGATGGTACTGACCAGGCCATGAGGAGCGCCCTGAACCGCTTCGGTGGTAGCTTCATATTTAGAGATGTCCACCGTTGCCAGCGTTGACATATCAATGCCGCTGCCGGGTTGGAATACGTTAGCCAGCGTGATGCCGACCACAATGGCAATGGTGGTGATCACTTCAAAATAGATAATGGTTTTCACCCCGATACGCCCGAGTTTTTTCGCGTCCCCGACGCCGGCAATGCCAACAATCAGCGAGGAAATAACAATCGGCACCACAATCATCTTGATCAGATGAATGAAGATATCACCGGCAGGAGTAAGAATATTGGTGATTAACCATTCACGATCGTCTGGCTGATTATGCAGCACGGTTCCTGCGATAATGCCGAGGATCAGGGCAATCAGGATCTGCCAGGCGAGGGTGAGTTTAAAACCTTTCATAACGCGTTATTTCCTCAGTTAAAACCCCTTTGCTCTGCTGCGAAGGTGCAGAAGATGGTACACACAGGGAAGTGAGCAAAAGCCCGATAAAATAGAGGGTTATAATGGGCTGTATTCCGCTTTGTTCTGCTGGCGGTTTGCACCAGCGCAAGGATACAGCCTGAGTTGATACCTGCTGAACAGCGGCCAGATAAGTACCATTTTCACTACGGTAAATGCAACCCCCGGCGCAATAGCTTAAATCGTGCGCAGCTCAGTAGCATAAAATGCTGCTGTTATCCTGTGGCTATAACCCGCTGTTATGAAAAGCGTTAATTCGATAATTTTCCGCATAGCTATTCAGATTTGACGATTTTATCGCCCGGCGCGTTTGCTCAATATTTAATCACAAAACCCTCTGTTGCCTGCTGCCAGCCGCTTTCAGCACGTCGCTTTTTTACCGCAAAAAGCGCCGTTTTCGCGCCCTTTACCGCATGCTGGCAGGCCGTGATCCAGACTGCAAAACCGAAACAAAGCCCCTGCCCCCTCTTCAATTAACCTTTGATTGACATATGATTAACATCTTCAAGGAGGTCAGCCATGAGCCAAATTCACAAGCATCCTGTACCCGCTGCCATTGCAGCGAATGCCCTGATTAATGCCGATGAGTATGCGGCGCGCTATCAGCAGTCCGTGGACGATCCTGACGCCTTCTGGGGTGAGCAGGGAAAGATTCTCGACTGGATCACGCCTTACAGCACGGTGAAAAATACCTCGTTTGCGCCGGGCAATATCTCTATTCGCTGGTATGAAGATGGCACGCTGAATCTTGCGGCTAACTGCCTGGATCGCCATCTGGCGACGCGGGGCGATCGCCCGGCCATTATCTGGGAAGGGGATGACGCCAGTGAAAGTAAAACGCTGACTTTCCGGGAGCTGCACGCTGACGTCTGCCGCATGGCAAATGTATTAACGCAGCTTGAGATTAAAAAAGGCGACGTGGTGGCCATTTATATGCCGATGGTGCCGGAGGCCGCTGTCGCCATGCTGGCCTGCGCGCGTATTGGTGCCGTGCATTCAGTGATTTTTGGCGGCTTTTCGCCGGAAGCCGTGGCGGGACGCGTGGTCGACAGCAACGCGAAGCTGGTGATCACGGCGGATGAGGGTATCCGCGCCGGACGTGCCATTCCGCTGAAAAAGAATGTTGATGACGCGCTGGCAAATCCGCTGGTGACCAGCGTGAAGCAGGTAATCGTATTTAAGCGCACCGGAAAAACCACGGAGTGGCATGAGGGACGCGATCTCTGGTGGCACGATCTGGTCAGCCAGGCCAGCGCAGAGCACGAAGCGGTGGCGGTTGAAGCGGAACACCCGCTGTTTATTCTGTACACCTCCGGTTCGACCGGCAAGCCAAAAGGCGTATTGCATACCACCGGCGGCTATCTGGTCTATGCGGCCAGCACCTTTAAATATGTCTTTGATTACCATGACGACGACGTTTACTGGTGCACCGCAGACGTCGGCTGGATCACCGGTCACAGCTATCTGCTCTACGGGCCGCTGGCCTGTGGCGCAACCACGCTGATGTTTGAAGGGGTGCCCAACTGGCCGAAGCCGAGCCGGATGGCGGAAGTCGTCGACAAGCATAACGTTACCCTGCTCTACACGGCGCCCACCGCGATTCGCGCGCTGATGGCGGAAGGCGATCGGGCGATTGAAGGCACCCGACGCAGCAGCCTGCGCATCATGGGCTCCGTGGGTGAACCGATCAATCCGGAAGCCTGGGAGTGGTATTACAAAAAGATTGGCGACAGCCGCTGTCCCATCGTCGATACCTGGTGGCAGACTGAAACCGGCGGCTTTATGATCACGCCGCTGCCGGGCGCAACCGAGCTGAAAGCGGGCTCGGCCACCAAACCCTTCTTTGGCGTACAGCCGGCGCTGGTGGACAACGAAGGCAATCAGCTTGAGGGCGCAACCGAGGGTAACCTGGTTATTAATGACTCCTGGCCTGGTCAGGCGCGCACGCTGTTTGGCGATCATGAACGCTTTGAACAGACCTACTTCTCCACGTTTAAGCATCGCTACTTCAGCGGTGACGGCGCGCGGCGCGATGAAGATGGCTACTACTGGATCACCGGACGCGTGGATGATGTCCTGAACGTTTCCGGACATCGTCTGGGCACGGCAGAGATTGAGTCCGCGCTGGTTTCACATCCGAAAATTGCTGAAGCGGCCGTGGTCGGTATTCCGCACAGCATTAAAGGGCAGGCCATTTACGCCTATATCACCCTGAATCAGGGCGAAGAGCCGTCAGCGGAGCTGTATACGGAAGTGCGCAACTGGGTACGCAAAGAGATCGGCCCTATCGCCACGCCGGACGTGCTGCACTGGACCGACTCGCTGCCGAAAACCCGCTCCGGTAAAATTATGCGGCGTATTCTGCGCAAAATTGCAGCGGGCGATACCAGCAACTTTGGCGATACCTCTACGCTGGCCGATCCAGGTGTAGTAGAGAAATTACTGGAGGAGAAGCAGTCGATCGCCATGCCGTAATCGTTGCCCTTATCAGCGGAGAGCATCAGCCTGTCCCCGGCAGGCTTCTCTCCGTTAGTTCACCTTACGCCGTATGCTGTTCACCATCGCACAACCCTGATAACCAGAATATTCAATCCGTTAAATCACATTAATGTGAGATTTCCGTCTGCTTTGCCTCTGGAGAAACTGTGATGAATGACACCCTGAATCAACAGGAAGCCGTCTGGCAACAAATAGAAAATAACCCCCGTTTTCAGGAGCTGGTCCATAAGCGCCAGGCTTTTGCGCTGCTGCTGAGCATTATTATGCTGGTCCTGTATGTCGGGTTTATCCTGCTGATCGCGTTTGCGCCCGGCTGGCTCGGTACGCCGCTGCATGCCGGTACTAATGTGACGCGCGGCATTCCTATTGGCGTGGGCCTGATTGTGGTCTCTTTTCTGCTTACCGGCGTCTATGTCTGGCGCGCAAATGGCGAGTTTGATCGCCTGACTAAACAGATCGTCAGCGAGGTAAAATCATGAAGCGCGCGCTCCCGATTCTGCTGGCGCTGGCGCCAGCGGGCGTACTGGCGGCCGATGCGCTGACCGGCGACGTCCAGCAGCAGGCGACCAACTATGAAGCGATAATCATGTTTGTGGTGTTTGTCGCGTTCACGCTGGGTATTACCTGGTGGGCATCAAAGCGCACCCGCTCACGCAGCGACTACTACACCGCAGGCGGCAATATTACCGGCTTCCAGAATGGCCTGGCGATGGCGGGCGATTTTATGTCCGCCGCCTCATTTCTTGGTATTTCGGCGCTGGTCTATACCTCGGGCTATGACGGGCTGATCTATTCGCTCGGCTTTCTGGTCGGCTGGCCGATGATCCTGTTTCTGATCGCTGAGCGGCTGCGCAATCTCGGACGCTATACCTTTGCCGATGTGGCCTCCTACCGGCTGCAGCAGAAACCGATCCGTACCCTTTCCGCCTGCGGTTCGCTGGTGGTGGTTGCGCTCTATCTGATTGCGCAGATGGTGGGAGCCGGCAAGCTTATCCAGCTGCTGTTCGGCCTTGATTATCATATCGCCGTGGTACTGGTTGGCATTCTGATGGTGCTCTATGTGCTGTTCGGCGGCATGCTCGCGACTACCTGGGTGCAGATCATCAAAGCGGTGCTGCTGCTGTTTGGTGCCAGCTTCATGGCGATTATGGTAATGAAAGCTACCGGTTTCAGCTTTAACACGCTGTTTACGGAGGCGATGGCGGTCCACCCTAAAGGCGCGGCGATTATGCAGCCCGGCGGACTGGTGAAAGATCCTATCTCCGCCCTGTCGCTGGGGCTGGGGCTGATGTTTGGTACAGCGGGACTGCCACACATTCTGATGCGCTTCTTTACCGTGGCGGATGCGCGCGAGGCGCGTAAAAGCGTGTTCTGGGCCACCGGATTTATGGGTTACTTCTATTTCCTGACCTTTATTATCGGCTTTGGGGCGATTCTGCTGGTGGGCGCAAACCCGCTGTTTAAAGACGCCAGCGGCGCCCTGATTGGCGGCACCAATATGGCAGCGGTGCATTTATCGAATGCGGTAGGCGGCAGCCTGTTCCTCGGCTTTATCTCGGCGGTGGCTTTCGCCACGATTCTGGCCGTGGTGGCCGGGCTGACGCTGGCGGGCGCGTCGGCAGTGTCGCACGATCTCTACGCCAGCGTGATCCGCAAAGGTCAGGCAACGGAGCGTGAAGAGCTGCGCGTCTCTAAAATTACCGTGCTGGTGCTGGGTGTGGTTGCCATTGCGCTGGGGATCCTGTTTGAGAAGCAGAACATCGCCTTTATGGTCGGTCTGGCCTTCTCTATTGCAGCCAGCTGCAATTTCCCGATTATTTTGCTCTCCATGTACTGGTCGAAGCTCACCACACGCGGCGCGATGGTGGGCGGCTGGCTGGGACTGCTGACGGCGGTGGTGCTGATGATTCTGGGCCCTACCGTCTGGGTTCAGGTGCTGGGTCACGCTACCCCGGTCTATCCTTACGAGTACCCGGCGCTGTTCTCCATGCTGGTCGCTTTTGTCTGCACCTGGTTCTTTTCCATCACCGATCACTCCGCTCAGGGTACACAGGAGCGCGCACGGTTCCGCGGACAGTTTATTCGTTCGCAAACCGGTATCGGTATTTCACAGGGGAAATCGCACTGATCGCAGCCGCACCGGGTTCGACACGGTCGCCATAAATGGCGTCATCGGATCCGGTGCGGGAATCGACCAGGGCGTCATTAATGGCGCCCCTACGGGATGACGTAGGGGGCGCATTTATGTGCCCCTGGTTTATTACGCGCACCGCATCAACCGCCATAAATCGCGTCATTCAGTCACGTGCGGGAATTGGCCAGGGCGTCATTAATGATGTCATCGGAACCGGGGCGGATATCAACCAGGGCGCCATTAATGGCGCCCCTGCGAGGTGATGTAGGGGGCGCATTTATGCGCCCCTGGTTTGCAGCGGCAGATCAGAAGCGGAGTGAGGCACCTACGTATGGGCCATCTACCAGCACATTATCTTTGCGGCTGCCTTTATTGTTCAGCTCGATATACTGGTAGCCTACGCGCAGGTTCAGCAGTGAAACTGGCGTAAAGCTCAGGCCGCCTGACGCTTCCTGATAGCTGTCCAGACGATCGGAAAACGCCTCTGGCGCATAGTAATATTCACCATACAGGCCCCACATGCTGTTGAAGCTGTACTGTGCACCTGCACCCACGGCGATGGTGAAGCCATCACGGCCATCTTCCGGGTGCGTAAACAGCGCTTTTGCCGTCGGCGCGACGCGCAGATCGCCAACATCGATGTTATAGCCCAGACCTGCACCGTAGGTGCTGCCGTCATGGTCGCTGCGCAGCCAGTTACCTTTCAGAAACAGACCCGGAGAGGTAGTACCGAGGCCAAGGTTCAGGTTGGTGCTGTGCTCACCCACGTCAACACTGCCCTCAATCGCCTGTACGCTACCGCTCAGCAGTGCAAGGCCCAAAACGCTTCCGGTAACAAGTTGCTTGATCATGCTAATCCACTCCATGAAGTAAAAAATAAGTCGGCGCAAAGAGTAGTTAGCATAGTCGTCAGACACAACTTTTATTGGAAACCTTTACGTAAAATTAAATTACAATGGGAACGATTTATCGATAAACGTGTCATGCGTGCCACAGCAGATGGCTCAGAAGCGGCGCCAGCAGAACCGTGACGACGCCCGAAAGCATCATCACCAGGCTGGATACCACCCCCTCCTGCTGACCAATCTGATAGGCGCGCGCAGTTCCGGCACCGTGAGAGGCAGCACCCAACCCGGCGCCTTTCGCCACCCCCTGTTTTATCGCAATGCGCAGAAAAAGAATATCCCCTGCCGCCATGCCAAACACGCCTGTGATCACCACAAACAGCGCGACCAGATCGGGCTGTCCGCCCATCGGACCGGCGGCGGCCAGCGCAAATGGCGTGGTGATTGAACGCACGGCCAGACTACGCTGAATACTCTCCGGCAGCGCCAGTAATCGCGCCAGCCAGACTGAGCTACACACGGCAACCGTGGTAGCGCACAGAACCCCCGCACTCAGCGACAGCCAGTGACGCCGGATGAGCGCCATGTTTTCATACACCGGCACGGCAAACGCCAGCGTGGCGGGTCCCAGCAGCCAGAGCAGCCAGTGACTCTCCGCAATATAGTTTTGCCAGCTGACATGCGTAATCAGCAGCAGCCCGACCAGTATCAGCGGCGTCAGCACCAGCGGCATCAGCATCAGCCGCCGCCAGCGCCGGTAGAGACGCTTGTTGAGGTAATAGACCAGCAGGGTGAGTGCCAGACAGAGCAGACTGATGATGGCGTTACTCATGGATATCCTGCCTGCGTGCCGCACGCGCCATTTCAAACCGGTAGAGGCGATCAACCACCAGCGATGTGACCGCCAGCACCAGCAGCGTGCTGATCGCAATCACGATAAAAATACGCCATCCCTCACTGCGCAGCAGATCGCTGTAATTGACCACCGCCACCACCGCCGGAATAAAAAACAGCAGCATTTCAGCCAGCAGCCAGTTTGCCCCGGCCCGGACCCAGCCCAGCGGCAATACGCGCAAAACAATCAATAACAGCAGCATAACCATGCCGAGTACATTTGCCGGTAGCGGCAGGTGCAGCCAGCGCACCAGAAGATCGCAGACGCTGAATAGCCCGATATAAAGCAGCAGCTGCAGCGGCAGTATCAGATGTTGTAACAGACGGGGGCGCGGATTAATGGCGGCAGCCATGGCGATCTCCGGTAAGGAATGTGAGAAACGCAGTATAAATCTGCCGCTAACCGTGAAAGAAATGAATTAAAATCATCCGGACTATGCCATTAAGGAATGATCATGGATATACGTGCCCTGCGCTACTTTGTCGCCGTAGTACAGCAGCAGAGCTTTACCCGTGCAGCAGAGCAGCTTTATGTTACGCAGCCCACCATCAGCAAAATGGTGCGCCAGCTGGAAGAGGAGCTGGGGTGCGCGCTGCTGCGGCGGGAGGGACGCCGTCTGCATCTCACCGACAGCGGTCAGGCGGTCTACCAGCGCGGTCTCGCGATCCTGCAGGAGTTTCATCAGTTGGAGGCGCAGATTGGTGATATCAATCAGCTGAAAACCGGTGAGCTGCGCCTGGGTATTCCGCCGATGGTGGGCATGCAGATTGCCGGCTCAATTTCAGCATTTCAGCGCCGCTATCCCGGCGTGCAGCTGCATATTGCAGAATCAGGCGGGCTGACCGCACAGCAGGCGGTGCTGAGCGGCGCGCTGGATATTGCGCTTACCGCCCTGCCGGTTGAGCCCGATTTACCGCTTAACACGCTGGAGCTGATGCGCCATCCGCTCTGCGTGCTGGTGTCGCGCAGCGCGGCCTGGCACGCCCGCCCGCATCTGACGTTGACAGAACTGGCGCAGCATCCGCTGCTGATCCTGAATGAAGAGTTTGCCCTTAACCGCCAGCTGATGCAGGCATTTCAGCGTGAAGGCGTAACGCCTCAGATTGCGCTGCGCAGCGGTCAGTGGGATTTTCTGGCTGCGATGGTGCAGGCGGGGATGGGCGTAGCCGTACTGCCGGAACCTATCTGTCAGCGGCTGGATCCGCAGTCGCTGGCGTGGCTGCCGCTGGCATCTGCGCTGGAGTGGCGTATCGGGTTGATCTGGCGTGAAGGGAGCTATCTGTCGCGCAGTGCGGAAGCCTGGATCAGCTGCTGTCGCACACACTGGCCGGATGATGCGCCGCGTCTGCAGGTGTGAGACGCGGCGGCATGCAAAGGAGGTTACTCCTCTTTCTCGATCAGTAGCGCTTCCAGCAGATCGAGATCGCGCAGCAGGCGCTGCATCGTTTCATTGGAAATCTGCTGCGTTGCGCGCAGGTGATACACTTCAGCACGTTCGGCGCGCAGCGCGGTCAGACGGAAACGACGCTCCAGGTTCTCAGCAAACAGCGCCTGATCCACGTCATCCTTGCCATCCACGCGGCGGCGCAGGTTGCCAATCACCCGCAGGCTGACCTCTTTAAGCAGCTCCGGATCGATATTCTCTTCGGTATCACTCTCCAGCCGCTGCTCCATCTTATGCAGGCTTTCAATCGCCACACCCGCCATCGCGGCTCGCGCATGCTGCAGTTCATGACGGTGGCCTGCTTTATCATGGCTGTCGATACCGCGCAGCAGGAGAGGCAGCAGGATAACGCCAACAAACAGCGAGAAGAGGATCACGCCGGTGGCGATGAATACCAGTTCATAACGCGCCGGGAAGGGCTCGCCATTACTGAGAAACAGCGGAATAGAGAGCACGCCCGCCAGCGTAATCGCACCGCGTACGCCCGCAAAAGAGGCAATCAGCAGCTCGCGCAGCGAGTAGTTTGAGAATTCCAGCGGTTTTTTCTTCAGCAGGCGCATGCTGGCGCGCTTCATGATCCAGAGCCAGCCAAAACGCACAATCATCAGCGCCGCATACACCAGCGCGACATCGGTAAACAGCATCCACAGCTCGACGTTGGGATCGGCATTCGCCTGCTCAACGGATGTCGCAAGGATATCCGGCAGCTGCAGGCCGAGCATCAGGAACACCATGCCGTTGAACACAAACTCCAGCATCTGCCAGACGCTGTTTGCACGCAGGCGCATCGCCAGCGGCGCCTGACGGATAATGCCGGATCGCGTGATGGTCATCCCGGCCGCGACGGCGGCAAGGATACCGGAGACGCCGAGATGTTCAGCAATCAGGTAGGAGGCAAACGGCAGCAGCAGCAGCAGCACGGTCTGCGTCGCCGGATCGTCTCCGCTCCAGCGGCTCAGCAGGCGCAGCGAGCGGCCATAGAGCCAGCAAACGGCCACGCCGGCAATCAGTCCGCCAATGGCCACTTTAAGAAACTCCACGCTGGCGCCGCCCCAGGTAAAGACCATGGTGCCCATCGCCACGGCGACCGCAAATTTCAGCGATACCAGGCCAGAGGCGTCGTTCATCAGCGCCTCACCCTGCACAATCGACATGATTTTCTTTGGGATGCGCCCTTCGCCAACGATACCCGACAGCGCCACGGCGTCGGTCGGTGACAGCACGGCTGCCAGTGCAAAAGCCGGGATCAGCGGAATACCCGGCACCAGCCAGTAGATCAGGTAGCCGATACCGACCACGGTGATGAGCACCAGTACCAGCGCCAGCCCGAGGATCTCGCGACCGTGGCTCAGAAACTCATTGATAGGCGTCTTCCAGCCGTCAGCAAACAGCAGCGGCGGGATAAACAGCACCAGAAAGAGTTCCGGATCGAAATCGACATGCAGGCCAAACGTGGGCCAGGCAAGTAAGGCACCCGCTGCGATCTGCACCAGCGGCAGCGGAATTTGAAACGGCAGGATTCTTGCCGCGACGCCGGAGAGTGACACCACCAGCGTCATAATGAGAATAGTAAAAAAGATTTCCATGCTTTCCTTAGGCGAATCGAAATGGTTAAAAGCGAGGGTCGTTACGCTAAAAAGTGTAAAACAAAACGCCGCACATAGGGGGACCCGATGTGCGGCGCTGGCAAAGTCAGGGGATTATCTGAAAATTACTGGAACCTGTGGTCAGATAGCCCAGCCTGCCGCATAAAAGGTGACCAGTGCAACAGCGATCGCTACCGTCCCCACGTTGAGTTTGCGCCACTCCCCGGCAAACAGACGGCCAATCACCAGCGAGGCGAAGCCCAGCATAATGCCGGTCACGATGTTACAGGTCAGCACAATAAACACCGCGGTCAGCAGGCCTGACATGGCATCTACAAAATCGCTGAAATCAATTTTTGCCACGTTGCTCAGCATCAGTAGCCCGACATACATCAGCGCCGGCGCGGTCGCATAGGCTGGCACCAGACCGGCAAGCGGCGACATGAACAGCATCAGCAGAAACAGTACGCCTACGACGATAGCGGTTAAGCCGGTTTTGCCACCCGCTGCCGTACCGGCTGCTGATTCAATATAGACTGCTGCCGGAGACGCACCGACCAGGCCGGCAAACAGGCTGCTGAGGGAGTCGCTGGTCAGCGCCCGGCCGCCATTGAGGATCTGCCCTTCTTTATCCAGCAGATTGGCCTGCCCGGCAACCGCACGAATGGTGCCGGTCGCATCGAATACCGCTGTCATAACCAGCGCCAGAACGCTGGGCAGTACGGCTGGCTGCAGCGCGCCTGCGATATCCAGACTGAACATCGCTGACTGACCGCTGGCATCCTTCAGGCTTGGCATCGCAAACAGCCCCTGCCAGGTCACCGCCGGATCAAACATAAGCCCAATCAGTGAGATAGCCAGTATAGTCAGCAGGATGCCGCCAGGTACGCGGCGTTTTTCCAGGCCAAAGATTGCCGCCAGACCCACCAGCGACATGATGACCGGAAACGCGGTAAAATCGCCCAGCGCCACCGGCAAGCCTGCGGCCGGGTTTTTTACCACCAGGCCAATACCGTCTGCTGCAATCAGCAGTAAAAACAGGCCGATACCAACCCCGGTACCGTGCGCCACGCCCATCGGCAGATTGCGTAAGATCCAGGCGCGGATACCGGTTACCGAGATAAACGTAAACAGTAATCCCATCAGGAATACGGCGCCCAGCGCGACCGGTACGCTGATGTGCTGCCCAAGGACCAGGCTGAATGCAGTGAAGGCGGTCAGCGAGATAGCACAGCCGATAGCCAGCGGCAGATTGGCCCAGAGTCCCATCAGCAGGGAGCCAAACCCGGCGACCAGGCAGGTGGCAACAAATACCGCCGTAGGGGAAAAGCCCGCTTTACCAAGCATGCCCGGTACCACAATAACCGAGTAGACCATGGCCAGGAAGGTGGTAAGCCCCGCCAGCACTTCCTGCCGCACGTTGCTGCCGCGTGCTGAAATGTGGAACCAGGCGTCCAGTTTTCCACTGGCCGGGCGTGAGTCGCCAGACATAATTATTCCTCTGCATATTTTAGATGTAAGTCGCCGCACAGCTGCCGCTTACGCATCACCCTGGTGGGGATTTCTCAAAGAGAAAAGAGGCGCAAACGATTACGCAGCTATGTACTTCCCGTCAAAGAGGGGGAGATAAAATGGCAGGCGATTATCTGGCGTTTGGGGTGACGTTTTCAACTGTTAATCGTCACCGGACTGGAGAAAGCACGCCTGCGGTGACGGCGGACCAATTCGGGGCGCATTAATGCGCCCCCTACGATTACCGGATTCCGGGCCGGCGTCAGTCGCTGAATTTAATCGGGCCGCCCTGCTTCAGCGCCCGCTGCCAGGCGGCGCGCTGCTGCATCTCTTCCAGCCAGCGGGTGGTGGCAGGCAGATTGTGCAGGCCGCCGCGCATCTGAAGCGCCAGCAGCGGAAAACTCATCTGAACATCAGCGATGCTGAAACGCGAACCGGCAAAAAACGCATGCTGACTTAAATGCTGTTCAATCACGCGGGTATGCAACGCCAGCTGCTTATTCAGCCAGGCTTTCTCCATTCCTTTACGCATGGCGCCACCGATCGGGCGCAGCAGCCAGGGAACCGGTTTTTTGCTTAGCTGCGCAAAAACCAGCTTGATGATCAGCAGCGGCATCAGCGATCCCTCGGCATAATGCAGCCAGTAGCGTCCCTGAATCTGTTCATCTTCATTGCTCAGCGTCAGCTGCTGCTCGCTGTCATACTTCAGCTGCAGATACTCCAGAATGGCGCCGGATTCAGCAATAACGCGGTTGCCATCGGTTATTACCGGTGATTTCCCCAGCGGATGCACCTTTTTCAGCTCATCGGGTGCCAGCATCGTATTTTCCCGCTGATAACGTTTGATCTGATACGGCACCGCCAGCTCTTCCAGCAGCCATAACACACGATGCGAACGGGAGTTTTCCAGATGATGAACGGTGATCATGTACAGCTCCTTGCTGATAAAGGTATCGCACCAGTATAGCGGATTAACGCCCCTGCTCATCCTGCTCCGGGTCAAGCAGCACGGCGCCTGAACCCTGCTGCGCCAGCCGGTCGCCGGGGTTGCGTAACGGACAGTCGCGCATCGACAAACAGCCACAGCCAATACATCCGTCCAGATCGTTCCGCAGCCGCGTCAGCGTCTCAATGCGTTTATCCAGCTCCTCACGCCAGTGCTGCGTCAGTGCATCCCACTCCTGCGTCGACATCCGTTTATTCGCCGGGACATGCATCAGGCTCTCACTCACCGTCGCCAGCGGAATACCGATACGCTGCGCAATTTTAATAATCGCCACGCGGCGCAGTACATCACGGCTGTAGCGTCGCTGATTGCCATTATTACGGGTGCTGGAGATCAATCCTTTGGTTTCATAAAAGTGCAGTGCCGAGACCGCTACGCCGCTACGTTTTGCCACTTCTCCTGGCGTCAGCACCGGCTTTGGATAGTTACGCTCTTTTTTTACCATCAGCCTTTACCTCAAGTTAACTTGAGGAACTATACTCGCTCACCATCAAAAGTACGAATTTCTCACCGGGTAATACCCCTTCAGAAGGATGAGGCTATGATGCAACAGGAAATCATTCATTCACTGACTAACTGGATCGATCAGAATCTGGATAAAGCACTGTCGATTGATGATGTGGCAGCAAAATCGGGTTACTCAAAATGGCACCTGCAGCGTATGTTCCGTACCGTGACGAAACAGACGCTGGGTGGCTATATTCGTGAACGGCGTCTGACGATGGCGGCAGAAGCGCTGCTGCAGACGCAGCGACCGGTTTTTGATATCGCTATGCAGTATGGTTACGATTCGCAGCAAACCTTTTCGCGCGTGTTCCGCCGGCAGTTTTCGCAGACGCCTACGGCCTATCGTCACGCCATGCGTCGTCAGGCGATTGCGCAACGGCCTCGCCTGCTTAGCTTTGACTGCAGCGACAATATGAACAGCTTCGCCCAGCGCACCACCGGTGAATGCTGCCCTGTCCGGTAATCAGCGCGCCTGCTTCAGGCGCTCTCTTCCAGCTTTAGCCGCGCGTCCCAGCCCGCCTTCGCGGGTACAAAATTTGTTCAAAAATTCAAATCCGCTGATATAATGTGATCCAAATCACACTCAATCCGACGTGAGAGCGTTTCCTGACGCGCTCTTTGCCGTCAGTGATGTCCGGTTAATGTCAGGGATATCACTGATTCGAAGAGGTTTTGCGTTAATGGCTACGTTAACAACCAGTTTACTGGTAATGCGCTGGGGTATTCTGAGCGCCGTTCTGATGTTTCTCGCCAGCTCAATGAAAATAAAACTGCGGCAAAAGAGCCATCCGATTATGGCGCTGCTGTGTGGCGGTCTGGGCGTGGGGATGTCGTGCTGGTTTGTGACCGGACTGCTGGGTATTACGCTGAGCATGGAGAACGTGCACAACTTTATGCAGATTGGCAAACAGGCTTTTATCGATGTGATGAGTCAGGCGCCGACTGAGTGGCCAATTCCCTGAATAGTATGCATAAAAAACCCCGCGCTGCGGGGTTCTTTATATTGCTGTGCGATCAAATTTTCTTCAACACGGCGGGAATACCGACTTCCGCAACCGAAACGCCCGGTCTCTTCGTACCGCGACGATCCTGAATCCACATATCACCCATCATCTGGTCCAGCCCGCGGTCCAGACCCGTTACCAGTCCGGCACCCGGTGTGAAGGTCAGCTCACCAAAGTAGATCTCTTCACCGTGGATATACCAGTCAACGCGGACATAGTCGAAATCGCTGGCCAGCGTCTTGCTCAGCGCCAGCGCCTTCTGCAGCTGCGGCAGAATAGGCTCAACATCCAGACCGGTATCGCGGATCTTATGATACGCCTCGTTCAGATTGTTGACGTAAAAGTTCATCGACAACAGCGGGTTGCAGCGGTTGTAGATCACCTGCAGCACATATTCAAAACTGCCATCGCGCTTATTGAACATGTGAAATTTGTAGTCAATCGGCGCACTTTTGCCATCGCCAATGTACTGCTCTACCAGAATCCGCGGCTTGATGTAGCGATAGTGGATCTCACGCGCTTCATTAGCGAAGTCCGTTTTCAGCCAGCGATGACAGTCGCTGATGATCTGCTGCTTCTTCAGCGCATCCGGCTCTTCCAGCAGGATCTCAACCATGTTGGAACCATGGTTAGGCTTGATCACAGTATTCTTCCACTGCGACAGGGTGTGAAGCGAATGCGGATCGCTGGTCTCGTAAACCAGCGGGATCAGATACTCACTGCCTACCTTCTCAGCAATGTATTCGCGTACTGAATACTTGTCCGACAGGCGACCATAGATTTGATAGTCGCCATACACAAATTTGCGATACAGCACCTTCTCGTTAAACACCTTTGGCTCGCGCAGATTAGGCAGCTTACGGAATTTACGGAAGTAGTAGATGCGATCCTGCGTAGCCCAGGGCATCTTCTTGATAAAATACTGAACGCTTCTTCTGAGTTCTTCTTTCAACCTGAGCATATCTGACCTCATTTGTAGGTTTTGTAGTTGAGTGAGGAAACCTGAATTTTTTGAATGACGCCGTTTTTAAAGAAGTAATTCATTACGGTAAGGGAGAGCAGCTCAGTGATGAAGACGCTCCAGGCGGCACCCATAATGCCGTACCCCTGGATCAGCCACCATGAGAGCGGCAGGCTGATAACCATCAGGCAGAGGATCTTCTTCAGCAGATAGTTAAACCCGCCCTCTTTGACCATGTAGCGGTAAGCTACGGTCCCCATTGCCGAAAAGCAGGTTGCTAACGACAGTAACGTAACGAGACTTCCCGATTGTGTGTACTCGTGACCATATAACGCGATGATAATCTTCTCGCCAAACATGGCGATCACCGCCAATAACAGCAATGAAACTCCCATGACATAGCCGTTCAGCCGCGCGGTGAGTTTGATTGCGGCTGCTCCACGCTCACGGAAAATTTCCGAAAAGCAGGAAGTGATGATGGCAACCGGGATAAAAATCCAGGAAGCCGAAATGGTGTTAGCCGCGGCGAACAGGCCCAGATCGCGGGCGGAAGCGATACCGGCCAGAAACATCTGCGCCGCTTTTACCTGCACGGAGATAAAAATGCTGGAGATAGCGAGCGGCAGACCGGCATACATCAGGTAGCGCAGATAGGTAGTGCGTTTCTGCTGCGGCGGCGCAATGTCCTGATGCTCACGGTAAAAATTGATGCGCTTGATGAGATAAGGCACCAGCGTTACCGCCACGATGGATACGGTCAGCCACAGCGGATTGAGATGCAGCCACGCGATGGTAAAGCTCAGCGCGAAGCCAAGCAGCAGTCCCACTGAGTTAGCCAGCGTATTGAGCCGCGACGCGAGACGCGCATTGTTGTAGACGCTAAAAGTGTCCTGCGTTACAAATACCGAGGAGATAAATGAGGCCAGTGCAAATGCGAGAAAATTCTCCTGCATGTTGTACCAGACCCAAATCAAGACCGGAATGGAGGTCAGCAGCAGCAGCGCGAGGCGCATGGTGCGCGCCACGGCCATCAGACGCAGACCTTTAGGCGCACTTTTGCTTATGCGCTTAAACAGGATGGTTTCGGTACCGAAAATCGCCACGGTCTGCACCATGGAGAATAGCGAAGCTGAAAATGCCATCTGGCCAAATATGGTCGGGCCAAACGATTTTGCCACATAGGAGGTGACAAAGATGACGCCGAACACCGAGACGACTTTTTCAGACATCATCCAGACGGCATTAGACATTACGCTCAATTTCATTGACTGGTCCTTAGTATTACTTACAGCAACTGCCTTGCGGTAAAACGTCCTTGAAATGAATTAACAAGCGCTCAGTGGGCCTGACAAAAATTAATAACTTCAAACCAGGCTGGTCCGAAAAATGAGACTCGCGTCAGGATTTAGAAGAGAAATTCAGGAAAATTCTGATTAAATCTGGTGCGAATTTCAGCGGATGTAAACGATTTCAACCCGAATTCGAGACAAAAGTTTACTGGCACGCCCTCTCTTTTTTGCAAGAAAGCTGTACCGAATATCCAATGTTTGTCGTATTTTTCTGCATTTGGGATGGAATGAATCTATATCAAAAAGCCAATGCCAGGAAGATGTTCATTGGCATTCATAATAAAATAAGATTTATCCCATGATGATATTTATTCTAAATATCTTAATTTATCCCTCGCAATTCAAATCGCGCACTTTAATACTGCATTAATACCGTTTTTGCAGTACCAGATATTAATACAGTAATTCTCATCCACTAATTGATAAGAAAGGTAAGAGCATTTATGAGAAAGTCACGATATAGCGAAGAGCAAATCACAAATGCCATTAAAGCTTCTGAAACAGGAGTAAAAGTCAGGGAGATTTGTGAAGAGCTCGGCATTTCAGAGGCTACCTTCTACAGCTGGAAGAAGAAATTTTCAGGCCTTTCTTCTGAAGAAGGAAGAAAGATCAAAGAGTTAGAGGACAAACTACAGAACCTTACCCGCGAACTGCAAACGCTGAGTTCCGATAAAGAGATGCTGCAGAGCGTGCTCAAAAACTTCTTTACCACCAATGAAAAGCGTCAGGCAGTCAACTTTTTGCAGACAACCTTTGATATTGGAACCCGCCGCAGCTGTCGTTTGCTCGACATCAGCCGCAGCGTTTACCACTATCCGTCAGGATCAGAAAATCGCTAATAGTTGTAAGGCCGCTGTTATTTGACTAAATGCTGAGATTTGTTCTTACCAGAAGAGATGAAGATCATTTAATCCGGCGTTCACAATATAACAATTCGCACCTCTTTTTCCTGATGAGTAATGGCAGGAAAATGCTTCTTTTTTTGCGGTAAAATTGATTCACACCAGCAAAAGTCTTGTAGTTTAAGCCATTTAGACGTTGCCCAATCTCATTGCGGTGAGATTGGCGCTTCGTTTATCGCATTAATGCCGCTGTTGCTGGCCTTAAATCACAGTTGTTTTTAGTTAGCACAACTGAACATCTCCTCCGGCTGCACCACTTTTCCCCTCTCATTTATCCTGGCCCTGACGGTTGCGCTTAAAAATCGGCGCGTCGCGTGGGATAAACAATTTATGATTTAATTTATCCAGGAATTTTCCCGCCCAAAAACGTAATGAGCTTTAAACTATGTAAGATAAAAAGCGATATGATCGATAAATAACATTCGGTTATTTGTCGCTGGTTTTAATATTTTTATGCGGAATGTGACCGGGATCATTCTTAACCGCAGCGCTCTCGCTTGATACCTGAATGGTTTTTCTTACCATTAAACAGGGCCATTCTCTGATTAAAACCGGGGGCAGCAGAGCGGTTCCAGCCAATTTTTATTCTCATTTCGTCTCATCAATATGCAACTGCTGCTCTGTTTTGCATAAAAAACAGACGTCCTGACACATTTATCATCGGGGTAAGCACGCCATAGCAGCCGGGCGTTATGTCAAAAGGTGATTAAAAGACAACCTGTCTGCCTGCTCAGGAGCATATAGCGGCGAATGTTCAGGCGGTAAGACGGGCAAAACAGGCAAAAACGGGTGGGCTAAATTCTTAAAAACGCCGGTATAACGCTACAAATCAACGCCGGTTGGACATCGCTGGCCGTGGTCACAGAATGAGGAGGCATGAACGCCAGCAACCTCAGCAAAAGCTGTTAGCGACATAATACGCAGAGCAAAACCGGCACGCCTCTGGCTGTAAAAAGCGCGTCACTGCTGGCGAGCTATATCGCAGCGTAAACCTGCCGGGCTGACGCTACGGCACTTCTGTTTTCGTCAGGCTGTCCGTTGCCTCTCAATCTCAGTCAGTAACTTCTGGACTAACCCTGCAGCAAAACGCTGTCGGCTAACAAGCTCATCTTCGTCTTCATCGTTCCCGCTATGGAAACGTGCATAGGCAACAGCTCCCACCTTCTCATAGCCTTCACCATGCTCGTCATCCCCAAAACGTCTGCCAAGCGCTGCCAGCCCGTCCGTCAAAGCCTCCGGGTGCTGCTTTGAACGAATACGCTGAACGAATAGAGCTGCGACTTCCTCTACCGAACCGGAATATCTGATCACGTGGATTAGGTCAGCAGCATCCTTCCTCTCCTGCCGTTGATCTAAAGCCAGCGCTTTCAGAATCACAAATGCTGGCACGTCTGCAAATCGCACTGTATCTACTGATATACCATCACCATCCAGAAGCTGTGCAGAAACGGTCTTCTCCTGATACCAGTCGTGGACGATTCTGGCATGCTTAATTGTTAGCGCCGAAACTCTTTCCCCATCGACGCTGATGGTCCGGCCTGGCTCCTCGTTACCCGCATCCCGGAGAAGCTCAACGACTACTTCGATGTTGTCATTGACCCTGCGACGCCAGCGCCAGGATGCAGGCTGCCCATCTTCAATCCATCGGGTAAAGCCGCGTGCTTTTAGCTGCTGCGCAAGGCTAGCGTACTCGTTGCCGGCTGCCAGTATTTCTAGGTTTAATACAACATCCACGTCTGAGGTTCCTGCATGTACAGGAATGTCAGGCGGAGTCGCTGGTGTAAGGTAACGGGGGACCAAACCACCGACAAGTCTCAGAGTTTCTCTCAAATTTCCAAAGGCGCTTAACAGTGTAAGCAGCGTCCTCTCGCATGCCAGTGTGACATTTTGATCGTATCCAGCCGCTGTACGAGGTTTCAATTCCGTTGCCATAAAGACTCCAATCGTTCTCTGATATGTTGCGCCAGTTCCTTGTTACGGCCCCGACCATCTAATAAGTCCAGATACAGAATGTAAGGACTGGCGAAAAAGGCAGGCTGATCCGAGCGCATATATCGATAAAGCAAGCTCGCAGGTTCGCGCTCGATGAGCGTAACGTTTGCCCCTTTACTCACTGGCTTCAGGCCTAATCTATCAGCCATCTTATCCGCATAGCCCCTGGGCACAATGATTTCTGCTCCCTCAGTACTGGTCAACAGTGGAGCATAAACATTCGCTGCAGCAGCACCCGTAAATGCCCACGGATAATCCACTTTCTGACGGTCTATCTCTTCCGCCAGGTGAGCCAGCAGATGCTCGGGCGTTTCGACAAAGGTGTACCACTTTGACCTTTTTTCTTTACGCCCCTGCCACTGCTCAGACCAGGCGTCTAAAAGCTTATCAGGGTGAGTGAGCATTCTGCGCTTGCCCGGTCCTCTACCAGTAGACTCCACCCATTCACGCAGCGTCAGCTCCTGCAGAACGAGAGAGCAGGTGTATGGAGATGTTTCGGCTTTTTCGGCCAGTTCTGCACCGGTTAACCACTTATGACTATTCATCAGAAGCGCATGTATTACACTTTCCCGAGCCTCAGTGAAAAGCTCAATGCCATGAGTGTTCTTTTTGGTACGGTGGGAAGGCTTTTCGATGTTAATGAGCCAGCCTTCATGCTTCAGATAAAGGCTGCCCCCCAGCTCGAATGAGGCGATATTTTGATTCCTGAGCTCCTGTTTAGCCCCGGGACTCAACTCACCTGCAGCAAGCAGTCCAATCGCTTCGTGACAATCACTGGTTTCATCTATGCCTCTGCGAAGCTGGTAGACAGCATTTCTCAGGTCTCTTGGGTAGACCTTTTTTTTGACGTCGACGAATACCTGCAGGGTTTTACCAGGAGTCTTGATCACAATCTTGCCATCAAGTTCAACTCCAGCTTCGGGAAGCTCGTGTGAGGCATTCAGTATAGAAGCTTCGGAGCCGAAGGCTTCAGCAATAGCTTCCCTCAGTGCATCCAGCATCTGTTGTTCGAATTCTGAATAATGTGGGTAATGGCTCATGACATTCGTTTCCAGCCCGTTATTAGCTGTGCAAAAATAAAGCTAGCTTAGCTAATATTAGTCATAATTGCATCATTAGCTGCGCAGCTAATAATTATTCTAAGGCTAATATTGCTCTTTCCTGCTTTACATCAGCTGACGCGTCCATACAGATAAAATATGCCACTCTTTTTTATCCTGGCTGTCATGCAGGATCTTTGGATCAAAAAACGGATATGAATTGATATTTGATGAGTGCCGAAAGTACAAAATAAAAAGCCCCTATATTAACAGGGGCTTGCGCATATATTTTAAAAGGTGACTTATCAGTCAGCTTCAGAACGGGATATCGTCGTCGAAATCCATTGGCGGTTCGTTGTTCGCCGGTGCGCTCTGCTGCTGTGGACGCTGCTGCGCGCCGCCGCTGAACTGATTGCCGCCCTGAGACTGCTGCTGCTGCGGCTGCTGTGGCTGACCCCAGCCGTTGTTATTTCCGCCGCCGCTCTGGCCGCCCATCGGTGCGCCACCTGCATTCGCACCACCCTGCTGACGTCCGCCCAGCATCTGCATGGTGCCGCCTACGTTGACAACAACCTCGGTGGTATATTTTTCCTGACCGCTCTGATCCTGCCACTTGCGCGTACGCAGCTGACCTTCAATATAGACCTGTGAGCCTTTACGCAGATATTCGCCGGCAACTTCAGCCAGTTTGCCAAACAGCACAACGCGGTGCCATTCGGTGTTCTCTTTGTTTTCACCGGTCTGCTTGTCACGCCAGCTTTCAGACGTGGCCAGCGTGAAGTTGGCTACAGCGCCACCGTTTGGCATGAAACGCACTTCCGGATCCTGACCCAGATTCCCGACAAGAATCACTTTGTTTACGCCACGACTGGCCATGTTGCTCTCTCCCGATGAGTTGATGCTATAAGTCTAAACGACAAAGTTTAACACGTCCTGATCTATGATGGATACTTTGGAGCGTGCTTCCAGTTTTGCGTCTCTAGTGTACCAAAGGATAAAACTACTGGATATTTATTCAGGTTATTTTTTGTGCCATAATGATGCGTTTCTATCCGTTATGCTTTGCTGGCATAGCGGGTGTAGTTCAATCCGGGAAAGGTGAATGGATAAGATCGAAGTCCGCGGTGCTCGCACCCACAATCTGAAAAATATTAACCTGATCATTCCACGCGATAAGCTGATCGTTGTCACCGGTCTCTCAGGTTCCGGGAAGTCATCGCTGGCGTTTGATACGCTCTATGCCGAAGGTCAGCGGCGCTATGTAGAGTCCCTCTCTGCTTACGCGCGCCAGTTTCTCTCGCTGATGGAGAAGCCGGATGTCGATCACATCGAAGGCCTGTCGCCCGCCATTTCCATTGAGCAGAAATCGACTTCGCATAACCCGCGCTCGACGGTGGGTACTATTACTGAAATCCACGACTACCTGCGCCTGCTGTTTGCCCGCGTGGGTGAGCCGCGCTGTCCCGATCACGACGTCGCGCTTGCGGCGCAGACCGTAAGCCAGATGGTGGATCAGGTGCTGGCGCAGGAAGAGGGTCGCCGCCTGATGCTGCTGGCACCGGTGGTGAAAGATCGCAAAGGTGAGCACACCAAAACGCTGGAAAACCTGGCGGCGCAGGGTTACATCCGTGCCCGCATCGATGGTGAAGTGTGCGATCTCTCCGATCCGCCGAAACTTGAGCTGCAGAAAAAGCACACTATTGAAGTCGTCATCGATCGTTTTCGCGTGCGCGACGATCTCGCGACACGTCTGGCGGAGTCGTTTGAAACCACGCTTGAACTCAGCGGCGGCACCGCGATCGTGGCGGACATGGACGATCCTGACAGCGAAGAGATGCTCTTCTCCGCCAACTTCGCCTGCCCGATCTGCGGCTACAGCATGCGTGAGCTGGAACCGCGCCTGTTTTCGTTCAACAACCCGGCCGGCGCCTGTCCGACCTGTGACGGCCTTGGCGTGCAGCAATACTTCGATTCCGATCGCGTGGTGCAGAACCCTGAGCTGTCGCTGGCGGGCGGTGCGATTCGCGGCTGGGATCGCCGCAACTTCTACTATTTCCAGATGCTGCGCTCGCTCGCTGAGCATCTCGATTTTGACGTAGAGGCGCCGTTCAGCAGCCTGAGCGACAAAGCGCGTCAGGTGATCCTGTATGGCTCGGGCAAAGAGAATATTGAATTCAAATATATCAACGATCGCGGTGATACTTCCGTGCGGCGTCATCCGTTTGAAGGGGTGCTGCATAATATGGAGCGCCGTTATAAAGAGACGGAGTCCAATGCGGTGCGCGAAGAGCTGGCGAAGTTTATCAGCAACCGCGCCTGCACCAGCTGTCACGGTACCCGCCTGCGCCGCGAAGCGCGCCACGTATTTGTTGAAGATACCAATCTGCCTACCATCTCTGAAATGAGTATTGGTCATGCGATGGAGTTTTTCACCAACCTTAAATTGAGCGGCCAGCGCGCAAAAATTGCTGAGAAAGTCCTGAAAGAGATCGGCGATAGGCTGAGTTTCCTGGTCAACGTCGGCCTGAACTATCTCTCCATGTCACGTTCGGCTGAAACGCTCTCCGGCGGCGAGGCGCAGCGTATTCGTCTGGCCAGCCAGATTGGCGCGGGCCTGGTTGGCGTCATGTACGTTCTTGATGAGCCCTCTATCGGGTTACACCAGCGCGATAACGAACGCCTGCTCTCGACCCTGATCCACCTGCGCGATCTCGGCAATACCGTGATTGTGGTAGAGCATGACGAAGACGCGATCAGAGCGGCTGACCATATCATTGATATCGGTCCGGGCGCGGGCGTGCACGGCGGACAGATAGTGGCTGAAGGTGATGTACACGCCATTATGGCGCATGAAGAGTCGCTGACCGGCCAGTTCCTGAGCGGCAAGCGCGAAATCGCAGTGCCGGCCGAGCGGGTGAAAGGCGATCCGGCTAAAGTGCTGAAGCTCACCGGCGCGCGCGGCAATAACCTGAAGGATGTGACGCTGACGCTGCCGGTTGGCCTGTTTACCTGCATCACCGGCGTCTCCGGCTCCGGGAAATCAACGCTTATCAACGATACGCTTTTCCCGATCGCGCAGCAGCAGCTTAACGGTGCAACCAGCGGTGAAGCGGCACCTTATCGTGAGATCGCCGGCCTTGAACACTTCGATAAAGTGATCGACATCGATCAAAGCCCGATCGGGCGTACGCCACGATCTAACCCGGCGACCTATACCGGCATTTTTACGCCGGTGCGTGAACTCTTTGCCGGTGTGCCGGAGTCGCGCTCGCGCGGCTACAATCCGGGCCGCTTCAGCTTTAACGTGCGCGGCGGACGCTGTGAAGCGTGCCAGGGCGATGGCGTGATCAAAGTGGAAATGCACTTCCTGCCCGACATCTATGTGCCGTGCGATCAGTGTAAAGGCAAGCGCTATAACCGCGAAACGCTGGAGATCAAGTACAAAGGCAAAAGCATTCACGAAGTGCTGGAGATGACGATTGAAGAAGCGCGCGACTTCTTTGAAGCGGTCCCGGCGCTGGCACGCAAGCTGCAGACGCTGATGGATGTCGGCCTCTCCTATATCCGTCTCGGCCAGTCCGCCACCACGCTCTCCGGTGGTGAGGCGCAGCGCGTCAAGCTGGCGCGTGAGCTGTCGAAGCGCGGTACCGGACAGACGCTCTATATTCTGGATGAGCCGACCACCGGCCTGCACTTTGCCGATATTGCGCAGCTGCTGGAAGTCCTGCATCAGCTGCGTAATCAGGGCAATACCATTGTGGTGATTGAGCATAATCTGGATGTGATTAAAACCGCAGACTGGATCGTGGATCTGGGTCCCGAAGGCGGCAGCGGCGGCGGTGAGATCCTGGTCGCCGGTACGCCGGAAACCGTGGCAGAGTGTGAAAAGTCACATACCGCACGCTTCCTGAAACCGATGCTGAAGAAGTAAGGCTTTTCTGTCTGCGCCTTTACCATTATCAGGCCGCCCTCCGGGGCGGCTTTTTATTTGCCGGTTATTCAGACGTGCCTGATTACGCAACAAAATGCAGAAACAGGCAAGAATCAGACAACTTCAGGCATGGTCGCATCCAGGCGAGCTGACTACGCTTATAGCGGTCTGCTTGCAACGCTGCCTCAGCGTTGCGGCCTTTCGAACTCCGTAAGGCGTTTGCATACCCTACTCACGACACATCCGACTGGAGACACCATGAATATTACCCATGCCTGGGCTGCACAGGACGCCAAATCAAAACTCGCCCCGTTCGACTACAAACCGCGCGAACTGCGTGAGCATGATGTGGAGATTGAAGTGCTCTATTGCGGCGTCTGCCACTCCGATCTACACCAGGCGCGCAACGAATGGAACAACACAATTTTTCCGGTCGTACCGGGCCATGAAATTGTCGGTCGCGTAACCGCCGTGGGCGCGCACAGCCATAAATATCAGCCCGGCGACCTGGTGGGCGTTGGCTGTATGGTTGACTCCTGCCGCAGCTGTCCGAGCTGTCAGGAAGGGCTGGAGCAGTATTGCGAAGAGGGCATGACAGGCACCTACAACGGCCAGGATCGCGAAACCGGCGCGGTCACCTACGGTGGCTACTCCACCAGCATGGTGGTCAACGAAGATTTTGTGCTGCGCGTGCCGGAAAACCTCGACCTGGCAGGCGTTGCGCCGCTGCTGTGCGCGGGGATCACCACCTATTCGCCGCTGCGCCACTGGAATGTCGGGCCGGGCAAAAAAGTGGGTATCGTAGGCCTCGGCGGCCTGGGCCATATGGGGGTGAAAATTGCCCATGCGATGGGCGCGCAGGTCGTGCTGTTTACGACATCGCCATCAAAAGTCGAAGATGGCAAACGTCTTGGCGCTGATGAAGTGGTGATATCTAAAGATGCCGATCAGATGGCGGCCCACGCTAACAGTTTCGATTTTATTCTGAACACGGTAGCCGCACAGCACGATCTCAACCCGTTTATCACCCTGCTGAAGCGTGATGGCAATATGACGCTGGTCGGTGTGCCCGAGCACGATCATCCGGCACCTCAGGTGGTTAACCTGATTTTCAAACGCCGCAGTGTCTCTGGCTCGCTGATCGGCGGCATCGCTGAAACGCAGGAGATGCTCGATTTCTGTGGCAAGCACGGCATCACCTCAGACATTGAACTGATTGCCATGGATCAAATTAATGAGGCGTATGAGCGCATGCTGAAAAGCGATGTAAAATATCGCTTTGTCATCGATATCAATACCCTGCGCGATACGCCTGCGGCGTAACGGCTCAGGCGTTGTGCTGGCTGGCGCCCGCCGCGTGCGTGGCGTCGGCCTGCTGGTAAGAGGCGTCAACCAGATAGTAAATCTGCGAATCCTTCAGCGATCCATCCAGCCACAGCGTGCTCCAGCAGGATTTATTCAGGTATTCGCTGGGAAAGACGTCGCTGTGCTCTTCACGCAACAGTTCAGCCAGTGCGGGAGAGGTTTTCAGCGTCACCGCCGGCCGCCCTGCTTTCTCATAAAGCATGGCAAACAGCACACCGTGGCTCTTAATCTGCGTTGCATCCCACGCGTCTTTAATGTCCTGTTCTGCGGCGGGTTTGCTCATGCAGTAGGTCAATAGCTCAGAAATCGTCATTGGTTATTCCCCTTGTAAAGTCGCGACGATGCGTCTGGCACCGCCCTGTATGCGATGTTCGCCCAGCCAGATGCCCTGCCAGGTCCCCAGCATCAGCCGCCCGCGACTGACCGGCAGCAGCAGTGAAACGCCCAGCAGTGACGACTTGATATGGGCAGGCATATCGTCTGCGCCTTCATAATCGTGCTGCCACCCTGCGTTTTCAGGCACCTGGCGTAAGAAATGCTGCTCCATGTCGCTGCGCACGGTGGGATCGCAGTTTTCATTCAGCGTCAGCGACGCGGAGGTATGCTGTAACAGCAGATGCAGCTGGCCGATGCGCACGCCATTGAGGCCGTTAAGCTGGCTTAAGATCTCATCGGTAATGAGGTGAAACCCGCGCGCTTTTGCGCTCAGGGTGAGGGTCTGTTGCTGCCACATAGCAAAGTCCTAAAAAAACAGGTCTCTTAAGTGTGCAGCATGTTGGCGAAAGGTAAACCCTGCCGCAGGAAAAAGCATCAGCCTGCCTGGCAGACGCAAAAAAAAACCATCCGCATTAAAACGGATGGTTCGTGGTGTCGCGTCCGGCGGTTACATAACGGCAGCAAACGCCTCTGCAACGCGTTTAACGTTACTGCGGTTCAGACCAGCAACGCACATACGCCCGCTGGCGATAAGATAGATCCCGAACTCATCGCGCAGGCGATCAACCTGCTGTGCGCTGAGACCGGTGTAGCTGAACATACCGCGCTGCTTCAGCAGATAGTCGACATTTTTACCCGGCAGAATTGCCTGCAGCTCGCTGACCAGCGCCTGGCGCATCTCCGCAATACGCAGGCGCATCGCTTCAACTTCTGCCAGCCACATGTTCAGTAATGCGGCATCATTCAGCACGCAGGAGACTACCTGCGCACCAAAATTTGGCGGACTGGAGTAGTTGCGGCGCACGGTGGCTTTCAGCTGACCCAGCACCCGTCCCGCTTCTTCAGCGCTGTCGCAGACCACAGAGAGCCCGCCCACGCGCTCGCCATAGAGCGAGAAGATCTTGGAAAATGAGTTGCTCACCAGCGCCGGCAGACCCGCGGCTGCGATAGCGCGAATGGCGTAAGCATCCTCTTCCATTCCTGCACCAAAGCCCTGATAGGCGATATCGAGGAACGGGATCAGCTCCTGCGCTTTCAGCACGGCGGTGGTCTCATCCCACTGGGCGTCAGTGAGATCGGCGCCGGTCGGGTTATGGCAGCAGGGATGCAGCAGCACAATGGCATGCTTCGGCAGCGATTTCAGGCAGCGGATAAATGCGTCAAACTTAACGCCGTTGGTCTCAGCATCGTACCAGGGGTAGGTGTTTACCGCGAAGCCCGCGCCGTTAAAAATCGCTACGTGATTTTCCCAGGTCGGATCGCTGACCCAGACCTCTGAGTGCGGAAAATAGCGCTTCAGGAAATCAGCCCCCACTTTCAGCGCACCGGAACCACCCAGCGTCTGAATAGACGCGATGCGTCCCGCTTTCAGCACCGGGTGTTCGTGACCAAACAGCAGCGGCGCAATGGCGTTGCGGTAAGGGCCTAAACCTTCCATCGGCAGATAGAGTGATGCCTGATGCGGCTGCGCCTGCAGACGCTCTTCAGCTGCCGCAACGGCCTGCAGCTGCGGAACGATCCCTGCTTCGTTGTAGAACAGGCCGATACTGAGATTGACTTTATGCGCGCGCGGATCTTGTTTGTAGGTTTCCATCAGCGACAGAATCGGATCGCCGGCGTAGGCATCAACGTTTTGAAACACGGTGCAGATCTCCATAAAAATGCATGAGTAAGCGTAAGACGGCGCTTTTATACCTGATAGCGGCCAGGACGATGGTTCAGCGCAATGATAAGGTTGAGGATCGCCGCGCCCGCAACAGAGGCCAGCAGCATCGGTAGCGGTACGACAAACAGCGAGGCGCATACCACACAGGTATCAACCATCATCTGTAGCTTCCCGGCACGCAGACCAGTGCGATCCTGCAGCCAGAGCGCCAGAATATTGATACCACCCAGGCTGGCTTTGTGACGAAACAACACTATAAACCCGATCCCCATGACCACGTTACCGAACAGTGTCGCATAAAAAGGATTTAATGCCGAAAAGTGGATAAACAGCGGATGCAGCTGTGTGAACAGGGAAACCAGCGCCACGGCACCAAAGGTTTTGCAGGTAAATTCCCACCCCATGCGGCGTATCGCCAGCCAGTAAAACGGCAGATTGATGGCAAAAAAGGCGGCGCCGAAAGAGGAGGATGAAAGGTAGCTGATTAAAAACGCGATACCGGCCGTTCCGCCGGTCAGCGCGCCCGCCTGCTTCAGCAGCATGACGCCAAATGAGACCATCAGCGTTCCCAGCACGATAGCCAGCGCATCTTCGATACGGGAGTGAGGAGCCGCCACTGGCTGAGCGATGTTGTCCATCAGGAGTTCTCTGTGCAAATAAAAGCGATATAGCTGCAAAAAACGCACCACTCCGGCCTCGCTGCTGCTTAGCCGGAGGGTGCCAGCGAATATCCCATTGATATCTAAGGCGCTTTATTGCACAGTTTTATGCATGAATCAGAATAAAACCGTTGATTCATGCACAAATTCGGTCTTAATCGCGAGAAATAAGCAGAGAGAGGGAGTCTGATGCACTTTTATGGCGCATTATGCACCTTTATGGCGCACTTTGTGCGCAGGCTTCATCATCAGGCCATTCTCTTTCAGCCGGTTGAGTACCACCGCCGTTTTAACGTGCGACACGCTCTGATGGCCCGCCACCAGCTGGCTGATCAGCGCGCTCAGCGAGGCGAGATCGGCCACCGCCACTTTCAGCAGATAGTCAGCGTCTCCGGTGGTTTTAAACGCGTCAACAATGGCGGGTTCCGCTTCCACCATCTGCAAAAAATTATCTTCGTAATCAGGCGTATGGTTTTTCAGCCGCACTTCAATCAGTCCGACCATGCCGAGACCCACCGCATCAGGCGACAGCCGGGCATGATAGCCAAGGATTAAATTCGCCTGTTCAAGGTTGATGCGGCGGCGTGAGCATTGTGATGCGGATAACCCCACCAGATCGCTCAGTTCCTGATTGGTAAGACGGCCGTTAGATTGTAATAGCGTCAATATCTTAAGATCGTAATCATCTACCTGCGTCATTCTGATCCCACAGCGTTGTCACATTCGCTTTGGCACAGATAACCTGATAGCGGGTCGCCTTGTCCAACACTATTTTCTGATGACGTGAGATGCATGCACAAAACGTGCATGCACTGGCAGGCAAAGGCTTATTCGTCGTCGTATTGCGGGCCGGCGTAGTTGTCAAAGCGCGACCACTGGCCGTTGAAGGTAAGACGCACGGTACCGATCGGCCCGTTACGCTGCTTGCCGATGATGATCTCAGCGATGCCTTTCAGATCGCTGTTTTCGTGATAAACCTCATCGCGGTAGATAAACATGATCAGGTCAGCATCCTGCTCGATCGATCCTGATTCACGCAGATCGGAGTTAACCGGACGTTTGTCGGCGCGCTGCTCCAGTGAACGGTTTAGCTGCGACAGCGCCACGACCGGCACATTCAGCTCTTTGGCCAGCGCTTTCAATGAACGCGAAATTTCGGCGATCTCCAGCGTACGGTTCTCGGAGTGCGACGGCACGCGCATCAGCTGCAGATAGTCGATCATGATCATGCTCAGACCGCCATTTTCGCGGAACACGCGGCGGGCACGCGAGCGTACTTCGGTTGGCGTCAGGCCGGAAGAGTCATCAATAAAGATGTTTTTCTTCTCCAGCAGAATACCCATCGTGGCGGAGATGCGCGCCCAGTCCTCATCTTCCAGCTGGCCGGTACGAATACGCGTCTGGTCCACGCGCGACAGAGATGCCAGCATACGCATCATCAGCTGCTCGCTGGGCATCTCCAGACTGAAGATCAGCACCGGTTTCTCATTGAGCATCGCGGCGTTTTCGCACAGGTTCATGGCGAACGTGGTTTTACCCATTGAGGGACGCGCCGCCACGATAATCAGATCGGACCCCTGCAGGCCAGCCGTTTTTTTGTTCAGATCCTGATAGCCGGTATCTACGCCGGTTACGCCATCGTGCGGCGTTGAGACCAGCGCTTCAATACGGGACACGGTGGCTTCAAGGATCTGCTCAATGTTCTGCGGGCCGTCATCTTTATTCGCGCGCTGCTCGGCGATTTTAAAGACGTTGGATTCGGCAAAGTCGAGAAGATCTTCACTGCTCCGCCCCTGCGGATCGTAACCGGCGTCGGCAATCTGATTGGCAACCGCGATCATCTCACGCACTACCGCACGTTCGCGCACGATATCTGCATAGGCGCCGATGTTAGCCGCACTTGGCGTATTTTTCGCGAGTTCGGCCAGATAGGCAAAGCCGCCCGCCATCTCCAGCTCGCCGCGCGTTTCCAGCGACTCTGACAGCGTGATCAGGTCGATAGGCTGGCCCAGCTCCAGCAGCCGCTGCATCTCAGCAAAAATCATGCGGTGTGAGCGGTTAAAAAAATCGTCTGCGACAACGCGCTCAGAGACGTTGTCCCAGCGCTCGTTGTCCAGCATCAACCCACCCAGCACCGACTGCTCCGCTTCTATGGAGTGCGGCGGCATTTTTACGCCTTCCAGCTGCCGATCGCGGGGTTCGTTCGATTTGTTGGTGGGTTTGTTTCCTGCCATAGTGAATGCATTACCGATCGTGAAAGGGACGCGCAAGTATACCGCCCCCGGATGAACATTCACAGGAGTCAGCATGGCAAAGCGTATTCAGTTCAGTCAGCACGGTGGCCCGGAGGTTTTGCAGTGGGCAGATTTTGATCCTGCCGATCCGGCTGAGCATGAGGTGCAGGTAGAAAACCGGGCGATAGGCATCAACTATATCGACACCTATGTGCGCAGCGGGCTCTACCCGGTTTCAGCCTTTCCTTCCGGACTCGGTACCGAAGCGGCAGGCGTGGTCAGCAAAGTGGGCGCAGCGGTCACGCGTTTTCAGCCTGGCGATCGGGTGGTTTACTGTCAGGCCGCTCTGGGCGCTTACAGTGAACTTCACAACGTTGCGGAAGAGCGGCTGGCGCTGCTGCCGGAGAGTATCTCTTTTGAAACGGCGGCTGCCTCATTTCTTAAAGGGCTGACGGTCCAGTATCTGCTGCGACAAACCTGGAAAGTCAAAGCGGATGAGACGTTTCTGTTTCATGCTGCCGCAGGCGGTGTGGGTCTGATTGCCTGCCAGTGGGCCAAAGCGCTGGGTGCACATCTTATCGGTACGGTGGGTTCTGCCGAAAAAGCGCAGATTGCCAAAGCGGCTGGCGCATGGGCCACCATCAACTATCGCGAAGAGGATATTGCACAGCGCGTCAGCGAACTGACGCAGGGGAAAAAAGTGGCCGTGGTGTACGACTCTGTCGGTAAGGATACCTGGGAACCATCGCTCGACTCTCTGCAGCGCCACGGGCTGCTGGTCAGCTTTGGCAACGCCTCCGGCCCGGTAACCGGCGTGGATTTAGGAATTCTTAATAAGAAAGGCTCTCTGTTTGTCACCCGCCCGTCGCTGTTTGGCTATATCACAAACCGTGAGGAGCTGGAGCAGGCGAGCAGTGAACTCTTTTCCCTGATAGCCAGCCGCGCCATTCAGGTAAACGTACCGGAGCAGCAGAAGTTCCCGCTGCGCGATGCCATGCGCGCGCATCAGATACTGGAGAGTCGTGCGACCCAGGGCTCCAGCCTGCTGCTGCCCTGATGCAGGCAAAAAAAGAGGGCTTCCTGAAGGAAGCCCCTGATTCTTTTTTTAGTTCGCGCTGGTGTAGGGACAGCGGTACTGAATCTGTATACGTATAGTGGCAGAAAACATAAGTAAAAAATATGTTTACGTTTTATTTAGCGCCAGCGGAATTCAGCGCTGTGATCTGAGCCGCATTTTTTACCAGCCGCGTCGCTCCATCCTGCTGATTTTTCTCCTGAGCCGGTTCAGTCTGGTGCTGCTACCCGGTGTGGTAACGCTGCGCCAGACCCAGACGGCGACCACGGCCAGCAGCAGCCAGGGTAACAGTTTTATAACAAAGGCAAACAGGCCGGTTAAAAACATCAGCGCGGTGGCAACGGCTAAAGCCGCAATCACCCCCAGCAGGGAAACGCCGGTCAGCAACAGCATTAAAAAGAACCCAAGCACAAATACAATTTCCACGTCTATTCTCCTCTGTCAGGACTCTGCTGACAGATACAATTTTCGTGCCAGATCGGTTAATTTATAAGATATTGATTGAAAAGTATTTATTCAGGGCACTGCGGTAGAAGTGGTGAAAAAAACCAGGTTTCAGGCAAAATAAAACCGCACCATTTCTGCTGCGGTTTTCAGAGCACGCGGATTACGCTTCCTGGGGGATGCGATCGGCCACCAGCGCCAGCGCGGCTTCCAGCACCCGCACATCAGCACCCGGTTTATGGGCATTTTCGCTCAGATACCGTCGCCACTGACGGGCACCCGGAATACCCTGAAACAGCCCCAGCATATGCCGGGTGACGTGCCCCAGATAAGTGCCCTGCGTCAGTTCCGCTTCGATATAGGGATACATTGAACGCACAACGGCGACCAGATCCACTGCCGGCGTTGTGCGGCCAAAAAGCTCGCGGTCAACCTGCGCCAGCACGGAAGGATTTTGATACGCTTCGCGGCCCATCATCACGCCATCCAGATGCATCAGGTGCGTCTTGGCCTCTTCCAGCGTTTTTACCCCGCCGTTGATCGCCATGGTCAGCGCCGGAAAATCACGTTTTAGCTGATAAACGCGCGGATAGTCCAGCGGCGGGATCTCCCGGTTCTCTTTGGGGCTCAGGCCTGACAGCCAGGCTTTGCGAGCGTGAATGATAAAGGTGTCGCAGCCGCCCCGCTCTGCCACGGTGCCGGTAAAGTCGCGCAGAAACGCGTAGCTGTCCTGCTCATCAATACCGATGCGGGTTTTTACCGTGACCGGAATAGAAACCACATCGCGCATCGCTTTAATGCAGTCAGCCACCAGGTTCGCATCCGCCATCAGGCAGGCACCAAAACGACCGTTCTGTACGCGGTCGGAAGGACAGCCCACGTTAAGGTTGATCTGATCGTAACCGCGCGCTTCAGCCAGTCGGGCACACTGCGCCAGCGCCGCCGGATCGCTGCCACCCAGCTGCAGCGCAACCGGATGCTCCTCTTCGCTATAGGCAAGGTAATCGCCTTTGCCATGAATAATCGCGCCGGTCGTCACCATTTCGGTATAGAGCAGCGTATCGCCGGTCAGCTTGCGATGAAAATAGCGGCAGTGACGATCGGTCCAGTCGAGCATCGGCGCGATAGAGAAGCGTTGCGAAGAGAAGTTATCAGTCATGAAGCGCAGTAGATCCGGAGTTAAATGATGAGAAACTGCGCAATGATACCACAGCCGTCACGGACGACACAGCCGCCCGTGACAGACCCGTCAGAAGTTAAAGCCGAGCTGTACCATCGCACCCCAGGTACGATCTTTACCGGCGGAGCCCGCGAGATCCAGATGCACCGCATTATTAAACGGCGACAGCCCGAGGCCGGCGGTAACCACGTTAACGTCATTTGATTTCAGATCGGCGCGATAGCCTGCCCGCAGTGCCAGCCAGTCGAGCACGCGATATTCCGCGCCTGCGCCCGCATACTGGCTGCTCTCCTGCGACTTAAAGCGTTTGGTTTCCGTCAGGTCCACATCGCCGGTCAGGGTAACCGGCCCGCGCTCCCATGCCAGTCCGGTTGTCACCAGCGGACGGATTTGATAGGTATCGCGATAGCCATTGACGACTTTGGTTTCCAGATCGCGTGAGATCAGGTTCTGCCCGGTCAGACCAAACGTCCAGTTTTCAGCAAACGCGGTTGCGAGACCGGCATCAACGTTAAAGCCGGTGTCTGAACTGCGATAGCGTCCGTTTTTAAGATCGTTTTTATCGTAGTTATAGACGCTGGCGCTGTAGTTATAGAGCCAGGTCTTCTGCAGCTTGGGCGTAATACCGAGCGAGACCGGATGACCGGCAACCGTGAACTCATGCGCCATGGCGATACCATAATCGGTGACCAGCGCTGCCAGTCCGTTCGCGCTGGAGCGCAGGTTATCCTGATCGCCCGGCTGCGGAAACGCCCCGTTTGCCAGACTATCCAGATAATCGATATCGCTCTGAGCCACATTGGCCCGGATATGGGCGGTGCCATAGGCTTTGGTAATAAAAGCAAACGGCAGCGTCGCATTGGGAACGGTGACGGCCAGCGCAACGCCAGCGGTGGCATCCGCTTTGTTACCTTTAAGCCCGCGCAGCTGATCGGCCATATCACCGGCTGCGGCACGCAGTTGCGGTACCGCATTGATGGCGGCAAACGGATCCGAGATGAGATTCGCGTTGATGTTATCAATCACGTCGCGATAGCGATCAACCGTATCGGTGATGTCATCAATGCGATCGACCAGCTTGTCTTTATCCGTCACCTGTAACCCGGCAGAGGGAAAAATAATGCCGGCGTTCTCTTCCGGCTGCGCGCGTGTCATCAGCGCGGGGTTAGCCAGCACGGCAGAGCTCCAGTGCGACGATGCGACACCGGTTCCGCCCATCGCATCATTGCGCGCATCATACCAGGTTCCCGCGGCCAGCGCTGAAGAGGAAACCAGCAGCGCGTTTAAACCAGCAAAATAAGCCACCCGGGCCAGCGTAAAGCGTGTTGTCATCATGAGGCTGCTATCACCTTAAAAAATTATTGAGTGTCGCGTAGGCGAAATAATGGTGTTAACCGCTATTCTGAATGGCGGCTAACGCTTCATTGCTGTGAACTGAAAGGGATAAGCACTGCTGTTCGCAGAATTGGACACGATTGCGTCACACTGCGCTTTTTTTAGCCACTCAGGCGAATTATTGCTCTTATAAGGCCAGTGATAACTTTAGCCTGCCTGAACCATATCGGGAATCTGGTCACTTGCAAAGCAAAAATAGCGCGCTAAACACGCTTAAAATTGCCGGATAAGTGTGATCGACAGCACGCTTCGGCCAGGGCAGGCAAAAACAGCATGGGCGGATGGAGTGTGATAAAATAACATCACCTGTTAGCCGGAGAACATTATGTCAACTCTTACCCCAGCGCAGCTGCTGACCCAGGTCGAGGCGCTCTGTCTCGATCGCGGCGTGCGTCTTACGCCACAGCGTGCCGAAGTACTGCGCCTGATGGCTGAGCAGAAAGGTTCTGTCAGCGCCTACGATCTGCTGGATCAGCTGCGTATGAGTGAGCCTCAGGCGAAGCCGCCCACGATTTACCGCGCCCTCGACTTTTTGCTGGAGCAGGGATTTATCCACCGCGTGGAGTCCAACAACAGCTATGTGGTCTGCCATCATTTCAATGAGCCGGCCCACAGCTCTGTCATGCTGGTTTGCGACAGCTGTGCCGCAGTGAGTGAACAGCAGGCGCACGGCGTGGAAAAAATCATTGCGGGACTGGCTGACCAGGCAAACTTCAGCCTGCGCCATACGGTAATTGAAGCGCACGGCCTGTGCGAAAACTGTGCGGAAATTGCCGCCTGTACACAGCACGCCAGCTGCGCGCACGATCATGAAGCGATGAGTAAAAAACGCGGCAAAAAGGGCTGAGCACACGCCTGAAGGCATGCGGGCGGGTTATGCTCTGAAGCGGGGTGGCACTAGCTGTGTGGATCGTTGTGCCGGCTTTCCCATTCGTTTACTTCGCGCTCCGCTTCTGCTCTGGCATAGCCGTAGCGCTCCTGAATTTTGCCGATCAGCTGCTCGCGTCTGCCTTCGATCACGCTCAGGTCATCATCGGTCAGCTTGCCCCACTGCTCTTTGCATTTTCCTTTAAACTGTTTCCAGCTGCCACTCGCTTCATCTCTGTTCATTGCATCTCTCCCCGGTTTGCTGAGCCAGACGGTATGCCACCACAGCGCGGGCTGAACCGCCGTATAACCCGCGTGCTGTCACGTTAAGGTTAACCGCTGCAGCACAAACTGCCAGTTTTGTGGGCTACCGCCTGACCGGCTGCTATCACACGCTGAACCAGCTGTCGCGCTGCCAGTGATGACGCCAGATCAGCCCGAGCGTAATGCCTCTCAGCGCGAGAAATACGGTAATAGCCAGCCATAAACCATGATTCCCGAGCCACGGCAGCGTCAGCAGCGTCAGCGCATAGCCCAGCGCCGCCAGCAGCATGCTGTTGCGCATATCCCGGCCGCGCGTGGCTCCGATAAACATCCCATCCAGCAGATAGCACCAGACGCCAGCCAGCGGCAGGATCACCTGCCAGATCAGATAGCGGTCAGCCGCCTCACGCAGCGACTCAATCGAGGTCAGCAGCGCGATAATTGCCGGACCGCAGAGGGCGTAAATCACAGCGAACAGCAGCGCCACAATGCCCGCCTGCCGGCAGGCGGCATACCAGATCAGCCGCAGCCGGCTGCGATCGCCTGCGCCGGTCGCCTCACCGGAGCAGGCTTCCACCGCATACGCAAAACCATCCAGCGCATAGGCAGTAAAAGTCAGGAACATCAGCAATACCGCATTGACGGCGACCACGTCAGCGCCGAGTCGCGCGCCCAGTAGCGTCAGCGAGGCGAAGCAGAGCTGCAGCAGCAGCGAACGCAGCATGATGTCGCGGTTAAGCCGGAACAGGCGCGCGGCGTCGCCGCGCCAGCTGGCTTTAAGCAGCGAAAATGATATGCCGCGCAGCGCCAGCACCCGCGCCACCATCCATAGCCCCACGGCCAGCGTCACATAGTCCGCGACGGCGGTGGCCGCTGCGGCACCCGCCACGCCCCAGTGCCACTGCAGAACAAACAGCAGATCGAGCAGGATATTCACGACGTTGCCGGTAATAAGCAGCACCATCGGCGCGCGCGCATACTGTACGCCGAGCAGCCAGCCGAGGATCACCAGATTTGCCAGCGTGGCAGGCGCGCTGAGCCAGCGGATAGCGATAAAGGTTTGTGCCTGCTGCTGCACCGCCTCGCTGCCGCCCATCAGCGCGGCTGCCAGCTCGCTGACCGGCGTTCGTAGCGCAATGAACAGCACGCCTGCCGTCAGCGCAATCAGCATCGGCTGGATCAGCGCCCGCGCCAGCGCTGGCTTATCGCGGGCGCCGAACGCCTGCGCCGTCAGGCCAGTGGTGCTCATCCGCAAAAAGAGCAGCAGCATAAAGACAAAGCTGGTGGCCGTTGCACCCACGGCTACGCCGCCGAGGTAAACCGGGCTGTCGAGGTGGCCAATGATAGCCGTATCCACAATGCCCAGCAGCGGTACGCTGATGTTAGAGAGGATCATGGGCAGCGCCAGGCGCCAGAGCGTGCGATCAGAAGAGGTAAACAGCGGCATCAGCCAGTCCTGTTATTGCGGGCAACGCGCCTCATGCAGCTGCACGGCGCCACGGTTGGAAGCAGAGGGGTAATATAGCAGACCGCGGCCTGTGCAGGCACAGACCGCAGCGGGGGGACTAACCAGGTATTACAGCCATTCACCGGTACGGACAATACCGACAGCCAGACCTTCAACGGTCAGAGACTGCTGGCGCGTATCCACTTCGATAGGCTGAAAATCGCTGTTTTCCGGCAGCAGATGCACGATAGCACCCTGCTTTTTCCAGCGTTTTACGGTGACCTCGTCGTCAATGCGCGCCACCACGACCTGGCCATTACGCACATCCTGGGTTTTATGCACGGCAAGCAGATCGCCATCCATAATCCCGATATCTTTCATCGACATGCCGCTAACGCGCAGCAGAAAATCCGCGCTCGGCTTGAACAGGTTAGCATCGACCTGATAGTGGGTCTCGATGTGCTCCTGAGCCAGCAGCGGCTCGCCGGCAGCGACACGCCCGATTAACGGCAGTCCGCCGCTTGTCTCTTCTTCCATCAGCAAGCGAATGCCGCGCGAGGCGCCAGAGACAATCTCAATGACCCCTTTACGCGCCAGCGCTTTCAGGTGCTCTTCAGCTGCATTGGGTGAGCGGAAGCCCAGCTGTGAAGCGATTTCAGCACGCGTTGGCGGCATGCCGGTTGTATTAATATGGTCGCGAATCAGGTCATAGACCTGCTGCTGCCTGCTGGTTAACGCTTTCATCCCGCCCCCTGGTTGTTTATACAGTCGCTGTGAGTATATACAGGTATTGGCGAAATGAAAACCGCAGCTGCGGCAAAAATCAGCGATATATCGGTACGGGCGGCCTTAATATGCGTGCGGCCAGAGCAGCGTTATCCAGACAAACAGCGCGAGAAGGATCGTCAGCAGTACGGCGGCAGAACCCATATCCTTAGCGCGGCCCGCCAGCGGATGACGCTCCTGGCCGATTCGGTCGACCACCGCCTCAATCGCGCTGTTGAGGATCTCCACCACCACCACCAGTATCACCGAACCAATTAGCAGTACGCGCGTCACTGCGTCCACATCCAGCCAGCAGGCGACAACTACCGCAATCACCGCTGCAACGGCTTCCTGACGAAAGGCCGCTTCATGTTGCCAGGCTGCGCGTATTCCCTGCCAGGAGTAGCCCGCCGCTTTGATAATACGCAGCAGGCCGGTAACGTTATTTGCCATGAATAGGGAACCCTTGAGTAATTTTGGCGTCAATGAGTGCGCAGCGTGCGATGGCACAGCCACAGATCTCCGCTGCACTTTCTGGTATGCTTGCCGCGCTTTGCTAACAAGAGGCTTCAAGTTGTCTATGTCAGGTTGGCGTAAACTCTATTACAAATTATTGAATTTACCACTCTCTATTTTGGTAAAAAGTAAGGTCATACCGACCGATCCGGTTTCGGAGCACGGTATCGATCCCACTCGTCCCGTGATGTATGTTTTGCCTTATGATTCAAAGGCGGATCTGCTTACATTACGCAACCAGTGTCTGCGGCTTGATCTGCCCGATCCGCTCGCGCCGCTGGAGATTGACGGCACGCTGCTGCCGCGCCATGTGTTTATTCATGATGGCCCGCGTGTCTTTCCTTACTATGTGGCGAACCCGGAGTCAGTGAAACTGTTTCACGACTATCTGGATCTGCATCGTAATAACCCGCAGCTGGATGTCCAGATGCTGCCGGTGGCGGTGATGTTTGGCCGTGCGCCGGGTCGTGAAATTCAGGGCGAGCCTACGCCGCATCTGCGCGTACTGAATGGCGTACAGAAGTTTTTCGCCATTCTCTGGCACGGTCGCGACAGCTTTGTCCGCTTCTCTTCCACCGTCTCGCTGCGCCAGATGGCGACCGAACACGGCACGGATAAGTCGATTGCGCAGAAGCTGGCGCGCGTGGCGCGTATTCACTTTGCCCGCCAGCGTCTCGCCGCGGTGGGACCAAGCCTGCCCGCCCGTCAGGATCTGTTCAACAAGCTGCTGCAGTCGAAGGCGATTGAAAAAGCGGTTGAAGATGAAGCGCGCAGCAAAAAGATTTCGCATGAAAAAGCGCAGCAAAACGCCGTTGAGATGATGGAAGAGATCGCGGCAGACTTCTCATATGAGGCGATCCGCGTTACCGACCGCATCATGGGCTGGCTCTGGAGCCGCCTCTATCAGGGCATTAGCGTCAACGGCGGCGAGCGCGTGCGTCAGCTGGCGCAGGATGGTCATGAAATAGTCTATGTGCCCTGCCACCGCAGCCATATGGATTATCTGCTGCTCTCCTACGTGCTTTATCATCAGGGGCTGGTGCCGCCGCACATCGCTGCCGGTATCAATCTTAACTTCTGGCCAGCCGGGCCCATTTTCCGCCGGCTGGGGGCCTTCTTTATTCGCCGTACCTTTAAGGGCAATAAACTCTACTCCACCGTATTCCGCGAATATCTGGGCGAGCTGTTCAGCCGCGGCTACTCGGTTGAGTACTTTGTTGAGGGCGGACGCTCGCGCACCGGTCGCCTGCTCGATCCCAAAACCGGCACGCTTTCAATGACGCTGCAGGCGCTGCTGCGCGGCGGCAGCCGTCCGATTACGTTTGTACCGATCTACATCGGCTATGAGCACGTAATGGAAGTGGGTACTTACGCCAAAGAGCTGCGCGGCGCAGCGAAAGAGAAAGAGGGCTTTGTGCAGATGGTGCGCGGCCTGCGTAAGCTGCGCAATCTCGGTCAGGGCTACGTTAACTTTGGCGAACCGCTGCCGCTGGTTAACTACCTGAACAAGCATATTCCCGAGTGGCGCGAGGCGATCGACCCGATCGATCCGCAGCGCCCCGCGTGGATGACGCCAGCGGTAAACGATATCGCTGCCCGCCTGATGGTGCGCATTAACGAAGCGGGTGCGGCCAACGCCATGAATCTGTGTGTGACCGCGCTGCTTGCGTCCCGTCAGCGCTCGCTGACGCGTGAGCAGCTGACGGAGCAGCTGGAGTGCTACACCCAGCTGCTGCGCAACGTGCCCTATTCACCGGAAGCGACGGTGCCCGATCTGAGCGCCGAAGCGCTGCTGGATCACGCGATGGGCATGAATAAGTTTGAAACCGAGCAGGACAGCATCGGCGATATCATTATTCTGCCGCGCGAGCAGGCCGTGCTGATGACCTACTACCGGAATAACATTCAGCACATGCTGGTGATGCCGTCGCTGATTGCCGCGATTGTGCAGCAGCACCGCGAAATCAGCGAAGCAGAGCTTCTGCGTCAGGTAAGCCTGGTCTACCCGATGCTGAAAAGTGAACTGTTCCTGCGCTGGGAAAGTGCCGAACTGCCGGCGCTGCTTAGCGCGCTGTGCGCGGAGATGGCGCGACAGGGGCTGGTAACGCAGCTGGATGGGCAGATTAAGCTGAGCGCCGCGCGCTATCGCACGCTGCAGCTGCTGGCAGCCGGTATTCGCGAAACGCTGCAGCGCTTTGCGATCACTTTCGCCATTCTCAGTGCCAAACCGACGATCAACCGCGGCACGCTGGAGAAAGAGAGCCGCACGCTGGCGCAGCGTCTGTCAGTGCTGCACGGTATCAATGCGCCGGAGTTCTTTGATAAGGCGGTATTTACCACGCTGGTGCTGACGCTGCGCGATGAGCGCTATATCAGCGACTCAGGTGATGCCGATGCGGAGCGCACGCACGCGATGTGGCAGATGCTGGCGGAGCTGGTCACCAGCGATGTGCGTCTGACAATTGAGAGTGCAGTCGCACACGAGTAAGGCAAGGCAGGGACGCAGGATGCGTCCCTGCCGGTTCAGAACAGCGCCAGAAACGGCTGCGTATTCAGCAGCACGCCAGCAAATAGCACCAGTCCCACATAGTTATTGTTCAGAAAGGCCTGAAAGCAGGCGTCGCGTTCGCGGCGGGCGATCAGGCTCTGCTGATAGACAAACAGCGCGCCGGCAGCCAGCAGTGACCAGTAGAATGCCCCGTTCAGATTCAGCATACTTCCCACCAGCGCCATCAGCCCCAGCGTGGCCAGCTGCAGCAGGCCAATAATCAGCTTGTCAAAACGACCAAACAGAATCGCCGTAGATTTAACGCCTATCTTCAAATCGTCATCGCGATCCACCATGGCGTACTGGGTATCGTAGGCCACCGTCCAGCAGATGTTAGCGAAGAACACCAGCCAGCAGACTAAAGGTAAGGACTCACTTACTGCAGCCCACCCCATCGGGATCGCCCAGCCAAAGGCTGCGCCGAGCACCACCTGCGGCAGATGGGTATAGCGTTTCATAAAGGGGTAGACCCAAGCCAGCGCCAGCCCGCCGAAAGAGAGCAGGATGGTCATGCGATTCATGGTCAGCACCAGCATAAACGCCAGCAGGCCCAGCGCAGCAAACAGCAGCTTTGCCTCTTTTTCTGAAACCGCCCCGCTCGCTAGCGGCCGGCCGGCGGTGCGTTTGACGTGACCATCCACTTTGCGATCGGCGTAATCATTGATGACGCAGCCGGCAGCGCGCATAACGATGACGCCAAGCACAAACACAATCAGCACCGGCAGCGGCGGCACCGCCATGCCAGCCAGCCACAGCGCCCAGAGCGTAGGCCACATCAACAGCAGCGTGCCGATAGGTTTGTCGATGCGCATCAGGCGGCTGTAAGCCTGCCATTTGCTTACGGATAATGATTTTTGCACGGGTCTCATCCTTGCTGCAGCGCGCGGTAAAGCGGCGATGCCGGTAAAAAAAGTTCAGTTAACAGAAGGGGCTTATCCGACAGGCGCAGGCGCGAACGCCGTCCCCACAGATCGCCGGCCTGGCCGGGATGAATAAAATCGCGGCTCAGCGCTGAAGAGGCAAAAAGATAGCGCCCCAGCGGGCGTGTGCCAAGTTGCTGCAGCATCTGCTCCGGTCCCTGCAGCGTACTCTCGGGCACTACGGTGCGGCCCAGCAGCCACGGCTCGCCGTCGCCGCACAGCACGATTTCGCGCAGCCAGAAGCGCGTATCGTTCGGCAGAAAAGCCGCTTCTGCTGCGACCTCCGCCGCGCTGACAAAGCCTTCACGGATGGGTTGAACGGTAACCTGCCGGCAGTGCTGCTCAAAACGGCGCGTCATGGAATCTTCTTCCATCAGCCAGTCGGTCAGCGGTGCGGGCAGCAGCGAGGAGGCGGGTAACCACTGCAAGGCATATAACTGGCGCAGCGCATCGTGCGACATCAGGCGATCTCCGGCAAAAAAGTTGCCTTAGTTTACCGCAGAGCGCGGCCGCTGGCACGGCCGCGAGCGCCGGAGATGATAAGGGACGTTATTCGCGCTTCAGCCGGTTGCTGTTTGCCAGCCACAGCGTGACCACCAGAATCAGGATCGCAGCGGAATAGCAGAGCGTGTCGAACGGGTTTTTGTGGTCAACGATAATCAGCCGGATAATGGCGGTGATCCCGATATAAACAAAGTAGCGCAGCGGAAAGTGATAGCCCGACTGAAAATATTTCACAATCAGCGCGATAAATTCAAAGTAGAGAAAGTAGATCACAATGCCTTCAATCAGCAGATAGGATGACGCCTGTTCACCGGTGCTGAACAGCACGTTAGCCAGATGAATCGTCTCCTTGCCGAGAAACACCACCAGGATCACGGCCAGGATTAACAGGCCGAGGTTAAGTACCCACTGCAGCACCGTCGCGATGAGCTGACCGGCGGCTGATTTATCTGTCATTGCTGCGTCCTTAATGCGCAAATGAGAAGAGCGCTATCATGCTGCAATGTGATCTGAATCACAATATGACGTTAAGGTGGCGGTTCTCCGTCAGGGGCAGCGTAAACGCCGTGGATATCTCATCGCAGTGAACCGGATTCAGCTACAGTTAACAGGTCGACGCCGCTTCAGGTTATTTATATCTAACGAAAAATTCATGCGGTGCGCTACCGGTCTTCCCCCGCTGCCGTGTTTGCCAGGCAGGCAGCTGGCTGCTTTTTGCCTGGCATACAGGAGCCTGCGACCGTGCTAACTCTGCTTAATCTGCTTTCTGCTGTCGCACTGCTGGTCTGGGGCACCCACATTGTGCGTACCGGCATCATGCGCGTGTACGGCGCCGATCTGCGCCGGGTACTGAGCCGCAGCGTGGAAAAAAAACCGATGGCTTTTCTGGCCGGCATTGGCGTTACCGCTCTGGTACAGAGCAGCAACGCCACTACGCTGCTGGTCACCTCGTTTGTGGCGCAAAACCTGGTCAGCCTGACACCTGCCCTGGTGGTGGTACTGGGGGCTGACGTCGGCACGGCCATTATGGCGCGCGTGCTGACCTTCGATCTCTCCTGGCTCTCCCCGCTGTTTATCTTTTTTGGCGTGGTCTTTTTTCTCAGCCGCAAACAGACGCGCGTCGGACAGATGGGCCGTGCTGCCATTGGTCTCGGGCTGATCCTGCTGGCGCTGCAGCTGATTGTCACCGCAGCACGTCCGATAACGCAGGCTTCGGGCGTGCAGGTGCTCTTCTCCACCCTGACCGGCGATACGCTGCTGGACGCCCTGATTGGCGCCGTTTTTGCCATCATCAGCTACTCGAGCCTGGCAGCGGTGCTGATCACCGCGACCCTGACGGCCGCCGGGGTGATCTCATTTAAGGTGGCGCTCTGTCTGGTCATTGGTGCCAACCTCGGCAGCGGCCTGCTGGCGATGATCAACGCCAGCGGTTCTAATGCGGCTGGCAAGCGGGTGGCGCTCGGCAGCCTGCTGTTCAAGCTTATCGGCAGCATTGCGGTACTGCCGTTTGTTGATTTTATTGCTGAGCTGCTGGATCGGCTGCCGGTGAATGATGAAGAGCTGGTGATCTTTTTCCACGTTTTCTACAACCTGGCACGCTGCCTGATCATGGTGCCGTTTGCGGCACCGATGGCGCGACTCTGCCAGCGTATGATTTCTGACGATGCAGAGCATCAGGCGCATCTCAAGCCCAGACATCTGGATAAAAGCGCGCTGGATACGCCTGCGCTGGCGCTGGTCAATGCCGCGCGTGAGACCCTGCGCATGGGCGACGTGCTGGAGCAGATGCTGGAGTCGTTCAGCCGCGTAGTCCGGGGCGAACTGCGTGAATCGCACCGGGTGCGGCAGCTGGATGATGATGTTGACGTGCTCTATACCGCGATCAAACTCTATCTGGCCCGCATGCCGCGCGAAGATCTGGCAGAGGAGGATGCGCGGCGCTGGGCTGAAATTATTGAGATGGCGCTGAATCTTGAACAGGCGGGTGACATCATTGAGCGCATGAGCGGTGACGTTGCGGATAAATCGTTGCAGGCGCGGCGGGCCTTTTCGGCAGAAGGGCTGGAAGAGCTGAATACACTGCAGGAGCAGGTGCTGAATAACCTGCGCCTGAGCCTCTCGGTATTTCTGTCGCATGATATCACCAGCGCGAAACGTCTGCGGCGGGCCAAACATCGCTTCCGTATTCTGATCCGCCGTTTCTCTCACTCGCACGTGGAGCGGCTGCATCTGAATAATGTGCAGAGCATTGAGACCAGTTCGCTGCATCTGGGGCTGCTGGGAGATATGAAGCGCCTTAATTCGCTGTTCTGCGCGGTGGCTTACACCGTTCTCGACCAGCCAGATGATGAGCGGGAAGTAGATTAAGGTAAGCACGCAGAGGCGCATTTATACGCCCCTGGTTTAGGGTGTGCACGGTATCAACCGCCATAAGCCGCGTCGTTGGATCCGGTGTGGACATCGGCCAGGGCGTCATTAATGACGCCCCTACGAGGGCGATGTAGGGGGCGCATTTATGCGCCCCTGGTTTATTTACGATAACAAACTAAACGCAATCATGCCGACGATGGCGCCGGTGGTGCCGAGGATGGTCTCCATCAGCGTCCAGGTCTTTAGCGTCTCGCCCTCGGTGGCACCGGTAAAGCGGCCAAACAGCCAGAAGCCAGCATCGTTGACGTGGCTGATAATAATTGAGCCACCGCCGATACAGATTGAAAGTGCCGCGAGCTGCGCGCCGCTGTAGTGCAGCGGTTCGATCACCGGCATCACCAGCCCTACGGTGGTCAGACAGGCCACGGTTGCAGAGCCCTGAATAACCCGGATAGCGCCCGCCAGAATAAAGCAGGCCAGCGCGATCGGCATACCGGCGCCGGTCAGCGCGTGACCCAGCACCGGCCCCACGCCAGAGTCAACCAGCACTTGCTTAAAGACGCCGCCGGCACCGATAACCAGCAGAATAATGCCGGCGGGCTGCAGCGCGCTGCCGCACACCTGCATCACCTTCTCTTTATCCATGCCTTGCCGGTACGCCAGGCCATAGATCGCCACCAGCAGCGCCAGCAGAATCGCGGTAAACGGATGGCCAATAAATTCCAGCCATTCGTAAAGCCGGGTATCCGGCGTGGTAAAGCGCGCACCGATGGTTTTCAGCCCGACCAGCAGCAGCGGAAACAGGATCAGAGAGAGGCTGAAACCAAATGAGGGCAGCCTGCCCTCGTCCACATCCGGCTGATGATCTTCCGGCGGCGCGCTGAAGCTGACGTGGCGGGCGATCAGGCTGCCAAACAGCGGCCCGGCGATCAGCATCCCCGGAATGGCTGCGCAGAGTCCCAGCAGGATCATCCAGCCAAAATCAGCGTGCATTTGTGCCGCCAGCAGCATCGGCGCAGGTCCCGGCAGCAGAAACGCCGCCGCCGCCGCTACGCCGGCAAACAGCGGGATCACCAGCTTCACCAGGTTGTCATGCGTGCGGCGCGCCACCGCAAAGGCGATGCTGATCAGCAGCACCACCGCAACTTCAAAAAACAGCGGCAGCGCGCAGATCAGCCCGGCGATCCCCATCGCATAGTGCGCCCGGCTCTCGCCAAAGGTTTTCAGCATCCGGATAGCGATCTGATCCACCGCACCGGTTTCATGCAGAATTTTGCCGAACATTGCGCCAAGCGCTACGACGATAGCAAGAAAGCCCAGCGTGCCGCCCATGCCTTTCTGCATCGTATCGGCGATCTGATCGAGTGGCATACCGGAGAAAAGTCCGGCGCCAATAGAAACTAACATCAGGGCGACAAAGGCGTGCATCCGCGCTTTCATTACCAGAAACAGCAGCAGCAGGACAGAGCCTGCTGCGGTTAACACCAGCGTTGCGGTACTCATTACTCGCCCTTGTTGATTGCTTCCCTGATGGTCGCAACCGTAGCTGCAACAACGTCATCCAGCGAGTGATTGATATCCACCATCAGGACATCAGCCTCATCTGTGCCAGGCTCCTGCAGCGTGGCAAACTGCGTTACCAGCATCTGCGGCTTGAAGAAGTGACCCTTACGGGCTTTGAGGCGGGTTTCAATAGTTTCGAAATCGCCTTTCAGATAGATAAATTTCAGGTTGTGATTGCCCTGGCGCAAAATGTCGCGATAGGACTTTTTCAGCGCCGAGCAGACGATAATCGACACCGCCTGAGTGCGCTGCATGGCAAAAGCCGCGTCGTTCAGCGCCTGCAGCCACGGCTGGCGATCGTTGTCATCCAGCGGATGGCCTTCCGCCATTTTCATGATGTTGCTGCGCGGATGAAGGAAATCTCCATCCAGAAAAGCGGTATTCAGTTCGTGTGATACCCGATTAGCAACGACAGACTTTCCGCTGCCGGATACACCCATCAGGATAAAAACGTGATGTGATGAAGATGGCGTGATCATAGTTTTGCGCTCCGGCAGCTTATTCTGCCAATGTTACCGATAACAAATCTGTCATTCATTGTCGGAGTGCGTCCCGATGCTGACAACCCTCGTCAGCCGGAAAAGCGTAAAAGTGTGAAGTGGCTCATACAATCGCCAAAATCAGATGCTGTCACCTTCAGCAATCTCAAAGCCGATATCGAGCGGGCCGCTAAATGAACGATCGCCACCAATGCGCGCCAGCAGCATGGCAGCCGCCTCGCTCCCCATCCGTTCGCGCGGTGTCAGCACGGTTGCCAGCCGCGGCGTCACGACCTGCGTAATATCGTGACCATGAAAGCCCGCGATCGCCATCTGCTCCGGCACGCGCAGCCCCTGACGCTGGCATTCAAACATGGCGCCTACGGCCAGGTCATCGTTAGTACAGAACAGACTGTCGGTTGCCGGATAGCGCTTTTGCGCCTCGCACAGCAGCTGCGCGCCGGCGCTGAAGGAAGAGGCGTCTTCCATCATCACGCTGTGCGGCGTCAGCCCCGCCTCGCGCATTGCCTGTTCATATCCCTGCTGCTTCTGCAGCGTACGTTCATCGAGCCGCGCCCCCAGGTAGACCGTATGGCGATGCCCTTTCTTCAGGATAGCCTGCGTCATCTGTCGCGCCGCTTCGACATTATCAAATCCCACCGCCATATCCAGACACGGCGTGACGCTGTCCATGATCTCAATGACCGGGATCCCGGCTACCTCCAGCATGCGCAGCGTACCGGTGGTATGGGTGCGTTCGGTTAAGATCACGCCGTCAATATTCCAGCCCAGCAGCGAGCGCAGCTGCCGCTCCTCTTTTTCCGGATTGTAGCCAAAGTGCGCGACCAGCGTCTGATATCCCGCCTCATCGGTCACGGTTTCAATTCCGCGCAGCACGTCAGCAAAGACCTGGTTGGTCAGGGAGGGCAGCAGCACGCCAATGGCGCGGCTGGTGGCGTTTGAGAGCATATCGGGTGCACGATTAGGGATATAGCCCAGCTCATCCAGCGCGACGGCAATTTTGTCACGCAGCGCGGCGGAGACCCGCTCCGGGTCGCGCAGATAGCGACTGACGGTCATTTTGGTGATGCCGACGCGATCGGCGACGTCCTGTAATACCGGTCTTTTCTTCTTCATCGTATGCACCTGAGGCCAGAGATAGGCTGAGTTTATCACTATTTTTACCGCTTCCGTGTCTGGTGCCCGCCCGCATGCCGGATGGGTCGATCGGCGATAAAAAAAGCCAGCACGCAGGCTGGCTAAACAATACCGGAAGCAGTATCGGACTTACCGGCGATTAATAACCGGCGCTGAGATCGTCAACCGAACGCGGATCGGAGGCGCCGTAGCGCATGCCATCAGGACCGATCATGATGCTCTGCGTGCTGCCCATTGCCGGCAGCACCTTCACGTGCTGGCCTTTCGCTTCCAGCAGGCGCAGCGTATCGGGACTGAAGCCTTTCTCCACGCGCAGCTGATCGGGCAGCCACTGATGATGAAAACGCGGCGCGTTAGTCGCTTCCGCCACGTTCATCCCGAAATCGATGCTGTTAACCACCATCTGCAGCACGGTCGTGATGATCCGGCTGCCGCCCGGACTGCCGGTGACCAGCCAGGTTTTCCCCTCTTTGGCCACAATCGTCGGTGACATGGAGGAGAGCGGACGCTTCGCCGGCTGAATCGCATTCGCCTCGCCGCCGACCAGACCGTAAACGTTTGGCGTACCCGGCTTCGCGGAGAAATCATCCATTTCGTTGTTCATCAGGATGCCGCTGTTGCCTGCCACGATCCCGCTGCCAAAGTAGGTGTTCAGGGTATAGGTTACCGCCACAGCGTTGCCCGCTTTATCCACCACCGAGAAGTGGGTGGTCTGATTGCTCTCGTACGGTGCCAGCTTACCCGGTTTGATCTCTGACGACGGCCGCGCTTTGCTGACATCGATCTGCTGCGCCAGGGTCCTGGCATAGGCTTTGCTGGTCAGCGCCTGCTGCGGCACTTTAACGAAATCGGGATCGCCAAGATACTCTGAGCGATCGGCGTAAGCGTACTTCTCCGCTTCTGCCATGACCTGCATGGCGTCTGCGCTGCCAAAGCCCCACTTCGCCAGATCGAAGTTCTCCAGGATATTCAGGATCTGCACAATGTGGATCCCGCCCGATGAGGGTGGCGGCATAGAGAACACTTCATAGCCGCGGTAGGTGCCGCTGACCGGTTTACGCTCTACGGCACGGTAAGCGGCGAGATCCGCTTTGCCAATCAGCCCGCCGTGCTGTGCCATCTCGCCGGCGATCTCATCAGCAATGCGGCCGGTATAAAACGCATCGGCTCCCTGCTGCGCAATCAGCTGCAGGCTGCGCGCCAGGTTCTTCTGCACCAGCCGATCGCCTTTCTGGTAAGGTCTACCATCCGCTTTGTAAAAAATTGCCCGGCTGGTGGCGTGATTGATCAGGTTCTCTTTGCCATAGGTGGCGAGATCGTCCGCCAGCGCATCGTTGACGATAATGCCGTCACGCGCCAGCTTTATAGCCGGGGCCAGCAGCGTGCGCAGCGGCAGCGTGCCATACTTCTTTGCCGCCAGCGCAAATCCCGCAACCGTACCCGGCGTGCCAGACGCCAGGTGAGAAGTAAGTGATAACTTACTATCCGCATTACCCTGCTTATCAAGGAACATATCGCGCGAGGCGCGCGCCGGCGCCATTTCACGAAAGTCGATAGCAGCAGTCCGCCCGGACGCCGTGCGCAGCAGCATAAAGCCGCCACCGCCGAGATTACCCGCCTGCGGATGAGTAACGGCCAGCGCAAAGCCCACGGCGATCGCCGCATCCACCGCATTGCCGCCCTGCCTGAGAATATCCACGCCCACCTGCGTTGCCATCGCATCCACCGAAGCGACCATGCCGTGCTGCGCTTTCACCGGATGAAAGGTGTCGCTGTCAACGCCATAGGAGATCGGCGGCGCGCTTGCGGGCGCCGCAGCAGCCCCCTGCACCACGGTAAAACTCATTAACATCGCCCAGCTCAACTGGCGCAACCTGCCTGCTGTCCTCATCCTGCCACCATCCTTTTCAGTTGTTTACATTTGTTATTTATCGATGCAAGTGTTTGCTAAAGCAGTAAAAACATAACACTTAACGCAAATTGCACGCACGCCCGATTTCAGGCTTTGTGATATCGCATAAACTTATGATTAAGAGGCAGACGACCTGCGGGCCGCCTGTTTACACAGCAGGTCAGACGATCGGAGGGAATAATGAAAACATGGCTTATTGCGCTGGCAGCCCTGCTGCCGCTGAGCGGTATGGCAAATACGCTGAATAACAATAATGTGAATCAGCCCGGCTATAACCCAAGCCAGCAGCGTATGCAGACCCAGATGCAGACCCAGCAGCAGCAGCAGCAGCGCCTGCTGCACCAGGATCAGCAGCGGCAGACGCAAAATATGCAGCGGCAGCTGCAGGAAAAACGCGACAGCACCCGGCAGCAGGTACTGCAGTCGCAGCCGGGTCAGAATACGCAGCAGAACGGCACCATGCCGAATAACAACTAACTGAAATCGGGACCGATAATGTCGATGCGATCGGTGCAGATGGCATCCACACCCCAGCTCAGCAGCTCGCGGGCACGCGCGGGCTGGTTAACCGTATAGGCCAGGATATGCAACCCGGCTGCCTTCAGCAGCGCAGTGCGCTCCGCGTCGAGCAGCCGGTAATTCAGGTGAATCGACACGCACTCCAGCCGGCTGGTCAGCGCCTGCCATGCGTCATCCCACTCATCGAGCAGCAGACCGCGCGGCAGCTCTGGCGCAGCCTGCTGTGCTGCCGCCAGCGCTTCAGGTGAGAATGAGGAGAGCAGCGGAGGTGTCTGCCCCTGCCAGAGCTGACGGGCGGCGAGCGCCACGGCAGCGCCCGTCTCCGCGTCGGTGCCGGTGGTGGGTTTAATTTCGATGTTCGCCATCATCCGGTGCTGACGACAGCGCGCCGCCACGTCCGTCAGCAGCGCCAGCGGCTCGCCCGTAAACGCCCCGCTGAACCAGTCGCCGGCATCGAGCTGTGCCAGCTGCGCCCACGTCTGTTCGCCCGCCACGCCCCAGCCGCTGCTGGTGCGATCGAGCGTGTCATCGTGCAGCAGAAAGATCTGTTTATCCTGCGAGAGTTTGGCATCAAACTCAATCATGGTATGGCCATAACGCGCGCCGGTATCAATTGCCGCCAGCGTGTTTTCCGGCGCGAGTTTACCGCCGCCGCGATGGGCCACAATTTTCGGGTAGGGCCAGTTGTTGTTACTCATTCCAGACGTTTTCCATGAACAGCATCGAAGAAGTGTAACGCATCCGGCGGCAGATGCAGCCACAGCGTGCTGCCCGCCTGCGGACGTTCGCTGTGCGGCAGCCGTACCACCAGCCGCGCCTGACCAAGATGGCCGTGTGCCAGGTTATCCGCGCCGAGGATCTCCAGCGTATCGACCACCAGCGGCACGCCGCCTGCTTCACGCGAAGAGAGATGAATATGCTCAGGACGGATGCCGAGCGTCAGCGGCCTGTTAGCCCACTGCGGCCGTCTCTCGCCCAGCGGCAGGCTGTTCAGCGCATCCAGCGTAAAGTGCAGGCCATCGCGGCTGATCTCTCCTGGCAGCAGGTTCATCGCCGGGGAGCCGATAAAGGCGGCAACAAACTGGCTGGCCGGACGCTCATAAACCTCTACCGGCGTGCCAACCTGCTCCACAATCCCTTTGTTCATCACCATCACCCGCTCCGCCAGCGTCATCGCCTCAACCTGATCGTGCGTGACGTAAAGGCTGGTGGTTTTCAGACGGCGGTGCAGCTGCTGCAGTTCAAGACGCATCTGCACGCGCAGGCGCGCATCAAGGTTGGAGAGGGGTTCATCGAACAGGAAGACAGCCGGTTCACGCACGATAGCGCGTCCCATCGCCACACGCTGCCGCTGCCCGCCCGAGAGTTCACGCGGTCGCCGGTTCAGCAGGTGGTCAAGCTCCAGACTACGCGCGGTCTCCAGCACGCGCTGGGCGATCTGCGCTTTGCCCATGCCGCGGATTTTCAGGCCATAGCCCATGTTTTCGCCTACCGTCATATGCGGGTAGAGCGCGTAGTTCTGAAACACCATCGCAATGCCGCGATCTTTCGGCTCCATCTCCGTGACCCGCTGCTCAGCAATAAAAATGTCGCCGGAGCTGACGCGCTCGAGTCCGGCCACCATGCGCAGCAGCGTCGACTTGCCGCAGCCGGAGGGCCCCACCATCACCATAAACTCGCCCTCGTTGATGGTGATGGTCAGCGGCTGGATCACCGCATTTTTGCCGTCATACGATTTCGTCACGCTCTGTAAGGTTACGCCTGCCATCTATTTCTCATTCTCCACCAGGCCACGCACAAACGCGCGCTGCATTACAAGAACCACCACAACCGGTGGGATCAGGGTTAATAACATCGCCGCCATCACTTCATTCCACTGCGTCGGGCCGCCGCTGGTGTTGATCATGCTTTTTACCCCCGCCACGGCGGTGCTCAGACTGGCATCATTGATAATCAGCAGCGGCCAGAGATACTGATTCCAGCCGTAGATAAAGGTGATCACAAACAGCGCGGCAAGATTGGTTTTTGACAGCGGCAGAACAATGTCCCAAAAGAAGCGCATCGGCCCGGCACCGTCAATGCGCGCGGCTTCAATCAGCTCGTCCGGCAGCGACAGGAAGAACTGGCGGAACAGAAAGGTGGCCGTTGCCGACGCCATCAGCGGCAGCGTCAGCCCGCTGTAGCTGTCGAGCAGATTAAGGGTGGCGATCACCTCAACCGTCGGGAAGATACGCACTTCAACCGGCAGCATCAGCGTAATGAAAATCAGCCAGAAAAAGAGCGTGCGCAGCGGAAAGCGAAACCAGACCAGCGCAAAAGCTGAGAGCATAGAGACGCTGATTTTGCCGATCGTAATCGCCAGCGCCATGATAAAGCTGTTCAGCAACATCATGCCAAACGCGGCGCTGCCGTTAACGCCCTGCGTCCAGATACGCGAAACGTTCTCCCACAGATGCGTGCCGGGCACCAGCGTCATCGGGACCTGATAAACCGCGGTGTTATCCAGCGTGGCGGCGACAAAGGCGACATAGAGCGGAAACAGAATGGTCAGCACGCCCAGAATCAGCAGCGTGTGGCTGAAAATATCCAGCCCGCGTCGGTTCTCAATCATTGATATTGCACCTTACGCTCAACAAAGCGGAACTGCAGAATAGTGAGGCCAATCACCAGCAGCATCAGCACGACTGACTGCGCGGCAGATGAGGAGAGATCGAGACCGGTAAATCCTTCCCGATAAATTTTGTAGATAAGCGTGGTGGTGGACTGTACCGGCCCGCCACCGGTGGCGGCATCAATGACCGGGAAGGTATCAAAGAAGGCGTAGACCAGGTTGACCACCAGCAGAAAGAAGCTCACCGGCGTAATCAGCGGCAGAGAAAGATGAAAAAAGCGCCGTACCGGCCCGGCCCCGTCGATAGCGGCCGCCTCAGTCAGCGACTTCGGAATCGACTGCAGCGCCGCGAAGAAAAACAGAAAGTTGTAGCTCATCTGCTGCCAGATAGAGGCGAGCACGATCAGAAACATCGCCTGACCGCTGTTCTGCGCATAGTTCCAGTTATAGCCCATCTGATTAAGCAGATGGCTAAGCAGCCCAAGCCCTGGATTAAAGAGGAACATCCACAGCACTGCGGCGACCACCGGTGCCACCGCGTACGGCAGCAGCAGCAGGGTCTGATAGAGCTTCTGCAGACGCACAACATAGTCAACCAGCCCGGCCAGCAGGAGCGAGAACAGCATCCCCAGCACCGTGACCAGCAGGCTGAACACTATCGTGGTCCAGAAGGAGTCGAGATAGTAGGGATCGCTGAACAGACGGCTGAAGTTCTCCAGCCCGACAAAGGTGCTGGAGATGCCAAACGGATCGATGCTCTGCAGCGAATACCAGAGTGCTTCTCCGGCAGGCCAGAGAAAGAAGATGGCGGTGATAATCAGCTGCGGTGCCATCAGCAAATAGGGCAGCAGCCGGGCACGAAAGACCGGACGAGACGATGAGGGCATAGCGAACTCACGCTGAAAGCGGGAGCGACCCAGCGCCGCTCCCGGTGGATCGGATTTATTTCACCTGCTGTTCAAAGCGACGCAGCAGTGCATTACCGCGCTTAACCGCGTTATCCAGTGCTGCCTGCGGCGTCTGCTTGCCGGTCCAGACGCCTTCCAGCTCTTCATCTACCACCGTGCGGATTTGCGGCATATTGCCGAGACGCATCCCTTTGGTGTATGGCAGCGGATCTTTGTTGAGCATCTGCCGGGTAGCGATATCCGCGCCCGGGTTCTTCTCATAGAAACCCTGCTTTCTGGTCAGCTCGTAGGCGGCGGTAGTGATCGGCAGGTAGCCGGTTTTCTGATGCCATTCGGCGGCAATCTCCGGCTGCGCGAGGAACTTCATAAACTCCGCCGCCCCTTTATAGGTGGCCGCATCTTTGCCTTTCATCACCCACAGGCTGGCGCCACCGATGATGGCGTTCTGCGGTGCTTCAGGCACGGTCTCGTCATACGGCATCATGCCTACGCCGAAGTTAAATTTGGCGTAGTGCTTGATATCCGCCAGCGAGCCGGAAGAGGCGGTCGTGATCCCGCAGTCGCCGTTATAAAACTTGGCGGTCGGCTCATCCTTGCGTCCAAAGTAGGTAAAATCACCTTTTTTGTTCATCTCTTCGAGCATCTGGATATGCCGCACCTGCACCGGCTTGTTGAACTCCAGCACCGCATCCGTGCCGTCGAAGCCGTTGTTTTTACTGGCTACCGGCAGCGCATGCCACGCGCTGAAGTTTTCAATCTGGATCCAGCCCTGCCAGCCGCTGGCATAGCCGCAGCTCATGCCGGCTTTACGCAGCGCAGCGGCGTCTTTTGCCAGCTCCTGCCAGGTTTTCGGCGGCTGCTCCGGATCCAGCCCCGCTTTTTTAAAGGCATCTTTGTTGTAGTAGAGCACCGGCGTTGAGCTGTTAAACGGCTGAGAGATCAGCTGACCGCTGCTGTCGCTGTAGTAACCCGCCACGGCTGGCACAAACTGCTTCGCATCCATCTGCACGCCAGCCTGGCTGAACACGTCGTGCACCGGCACAATCGCTTTCGAGGCCATCATGGTTGCCGTACCGACTTCATAGACCTGCAGCAGCGCAGGCGCTTTACCGGTGCGTACCGCTGCGATCCCCGCCGCCAGGCTCTGCTCGTAGTTACCTTTGTAAGTGGGCACAATTTTGTAATCGGGATGCGCCTGGTTAAAACGCTGTGCCAGAGAGTCAACTTCTTTGCCTAACTCCCCTTCCATTGAGTGCCAGAAAGGGATTTCGGTCGCAGCCAGCGCGTTACCGCTGAGCGCCAGACCAAGCAACACACTCATCAGACGGGGACGAAGCGTTAAAGCGGTCATAAAGTTTTCCTGTGCTGTTAGGTACGCGCAATATCACGCATTTTTTGTTCGCGGAGTAACATGACACGGGAAGATGATAGAAAAATAACCGAAATATGACAGAGATATGACACACAGAAACGCGCCAGCCGGGCGGTAAAACGTGAACGTTGTGCACATTTTTCAGCAAAAAAGCGGCAGGCAGGAAAAAGGCGGCCCGGCAGGATACCGGGCCGCAGGCCGATCAGGCACCGAGATAGGCGCTGCGCACCGCTTCGTTAGAGAGCAGCGCCTCACCGCTGTCCTCCAGCACCACGTGACCGTTCTCCAGCACGTAACCGCGATCGGCAAGCTTCAGCGCCTGATTGGCGTTTTGCTCAACCAGAAAGATGGTCATCCCCTCTTTACGCAGCTGCTCAATAGTGTCAAAAATCTGCTGGATGATGATAGGCGCCAGCCCGAGCGAGGGTTCATCCAGCAGCAGCAGACGCGGCTGGCTCATCAGCGCACGACCAATCGCCAGCATCTGCTGTTCACCGCCGGACATGGTACCGGCACGCTGCACTTTGCGTTCTGCCAGCCGGGGAAAGAGCTGGTAAACCCGCTCAATACGCGTCTGATACTCATGCCGGCTGGCAAAGAAACCGCCCATCGCCAGATTCTCCTCCACCGTCATGCGGGAAAACACCCGACGCCCTTCCGGCACGATCGCGATCGCCTCCCGCATGATTTTTGCCGTCTGCCAGTCGGTAATGGTTTTTCCGTCAAACACAATGGTGCCGCTGGTGGCGCGTGGCTCGCCGCACAGCGTACCCAGCAGCGTGGTTTTACCGGCGCCGTTGGCACCAATCAGCGTGACGATCTCCCCCTGACTGATATGCAGATTAATATTGTGCAGCGCCTGGATCGGACCGTAGTGGGCGCTTACACCCTGCAGCGTTAACATCGGGTTTGCCATCTTACGCCTCACCTAAATAAGCCCGGATCACGTCCGGGTTGTTGCGGATCTGTTCCGGTGTACCGTTCGCCAGCGGCGTTCCCTGATTGACCACGTAGATGCGGTCGGAAATGCCCATCACCAGCTTCATATCGTGTTCAATCAGCAGTACTGATACCTTGTGCTCGCTGCGCAGCTCGGCGATCAGCGCATCCAGCTCATGCGTTTCACGCGGGTTAAGGCCCGCGGCCGGTTCGTCCAGCATCAGGATCTCCGGGCGCGTGACCATGCAGCGGGCAATTTCCAGCCGGCGCTGCTGGCCGTAAGCCAGATTACCCGCCTGGCGGTTTGCCAGCTCCAGCAGGCCGATACGCTCCAGCCAGATGGCTGCGCGATCGAGCGCCTCGCTCTCACCGCGGCGAAACGCCGGTGTTTTTAACAGGCCGGAAAAGACGCCGCTTTTCAGATGCTGATGCTGCGCCACCAGCAGATTTTCAATCACCGTCATCTCACGGAACAGCCGCACGTGCTGAAACGTGCGCACAATGCCCATGCGCGCGATTTTCTGTCCCGGCAGGCCCTGCAGCGGCCGATCGCGCAATTTAATGGTGCCGCCGGTCGGCTTATAGAAGCCGGTCAGGCAGTTAAACACGGTGGTTTTACCGGCACCGTTGGGTCCGATAAGCGAAACAATTTCCTGCGGATGCAGCGCCAGTGCCACATTGTTGACGGCCAGCAGGCCGCCAAAACGCATCATCAGGCCTTCAACGGCTAATAAAGGCTGACTCATGCCTGCTCTCCCTGTTTGCTCTTTTTCAGTTTCAGATGCGGACGCTTCATCGGTAGCAACCCCTGCGGACGCCAGATCATCATCAGCACCATCAGGCCGCCCAGCACCAGCATGCTGTACTCATTAAGATCGCGCATCAGTTCACGCGATACCACCAGCAGGATCGCCGCGAGGATCACCGCCAGCTGAGACCCCATCCCACCCAGTACCACGATAGCCAGCACAAAAGCGGATTCAACAAACGTAAACGACTCCGGGCTAACAAAGCCCTGGCGCGCTGCAAACAGCGTCCCGGCAAAACCGGCAAATACGGCGCTGATGGTAAAGGCGGTCAGCTTGATGCGCGTCGGGCTCAGCCCCAGCGAGCGGCAGGCGATCTCATCTTCGCGCAGCGCTTCCCATGCGCGCCCCAGCGGCATACGCAGCAGGCGATTGATCACAAATAGCGTCAGTACCACCAGCAGCAGCGCGACCAGATAGAGGAAAATCACGCGGTGATTGGGGTTGTAGGCAAGCCCGGTCAGCTCGTGGAACGTCGTCCAGCCCCCTTCGCTGACGCGGCGGCCAAACTCAATGCCAAACAGGCCGGGTTTGGGGATTTGCGCGATACCGTTCGGCCCGCCGGTAATCGACGTACTGTTCAGCAGCAGAATACGCACGATTTCACCGAAACCGAGCGTGACAATCGCCAGATAGTCGCCGCGCAGGCGCAGCACCGGAAATCCCAGCATCAGGCCAAAGGCGCCCGCCACGATGCCCGCCAGCGGCAGGCTCTCCCAGAAGCCAAAACCGTAGTAATGGTTCAGCAGCGCAAAGGTATAGGCGCCAATGGCATAAAAACCGCCGTAGCCCAGCACCAGCAGTCCGGAGAGGCCAACCACCACGTTAAGCCCCAGTCCCAGCATGACGTAGATCAGCGTCAGCGTAGCAATGTCGATGCTGCCGCGTGAGGCAAACAGCGGCCACGCAACGGCAGCGACGATCAGCAGCGCCATCAGCAGTTTCTGCTTCGCGGTAGATCCATCAAACGCCGGCAGCACAAAGGCTTTACCGCTGCGGTGAAACCGGCCTGAAAACAGCGGACGCAGCAGCTGAAAGATAAAGACCACCGCGCAGCCAGCGAAGATCCAGTTCCAGCGAACCTCGCCCGCGCTGACCACAATCAGCCGGGTGCCATCCAGGTCGAGACGCATGCCCATAAAGAAGCTGGCCAGTACCAGCAGCATTGCCGCGGAAAGCACGGCGTTAAGCAGCCCGAGACGCTTCATACTTTCTCTACCTCCGGGCGGCCCAGGATACCGGTTGGCATCACCAGCAATACCACGATCAGCAGCGCAAAGGAGACCACATCTTTATATTCCGTCGAGAGGTAAGCTGACGTCAGCGCTTCCGCAATGCCGAGTACCAGTCCGCCAATCATGGCGCCCGGAATACTGCCGATACCGCCCAGCACCGCTGCAGTAAATGCTTTCATGCCGGCCATAAAGCCGATAAACGGGTTGATTGAGCCGTAGAACTGCCCCAGCAGCACGCCAGCAACCGCTGCCATAGCCGCACCAATCACAAAGGTCAGCGAAATGACGCGGTCGGTATTGATGCCCAGCAGGCTCGCCATTTTCAGATCTTCTGCGCAGGCGCGGCAGGCGCGGCCCATACGCGAATAGCGGATAAACAGCGTCAGCGCCAGCATTGCCAGAAACGTCACTACCCAGATCACCAGCTGCATGGTGGTGAGCGTGGCGGCGAAGCCGTTGCTTTCACCCAATGTCCACTGGCCGGTGATCAGACTCGGCAGCGCCAGATCGCGCGAGCCCTGGGTCAGGCTGACGTAGTTTTGCAGGAAAATAGACATCCCGATGGCGGAGATAAGCGCAATCAGCCGCTTGGAAGAGCGCACCGGCTTATAGGCAACGCGTTCAATACTCCAGCCGTAAGCGCTGGAGATGATCACTGCCATGATAAAACCGGCGGCGATCATCAGCCACGAGGTATCAATGCCCATCATCATCAGGGCGGCAATGACAATAAAAGAGACATAGCTGCCGATCATGTAAACCTCGCCGTGGGCGAAGTTGATCATGCCGATAATGCCATACACCATGGTGTAGCCAATCGCGATCAGCGCATAGGTGCTCCCGAGGGTGACCCCGTTGAACATCTGCTGAATAAAATAGAGAAACTGCTCGGACATAATGAGGACCTGCAAGTGGATCAGAGATTCCCTCTCTGGGGTAAGAAAGGGTCAGGGCAGCAAACCGCTCGCGGCGCGTCTGCCAGCTCCCTGCCCCCGCCCGCGCACGGGAGGGGGAGATAGTTACGCTATGCGGTAGAACCGGTTAACAGCGCTTATTTCACTGCGGTTGATGAGCCATCTTTGTGCCATTTAAACACGCCGAACTCGAACCCTTTCAGATCGCCTTTCTGATCCCAGCTCAGGTTGCCCATCACGGTTGGCACCGGTGCGCCCTCTTTCAGGTTTTTTGCAATCGCATCGGGCTCATCGCTTTTGCTGCGCTCAATGCCCGCCACCAGCGACTGGATTGCGGCATAGGTGGTCCAGACAAACGGGCCGGTCGGATCTTTGCGGTTTGAAGCGCTGTTGCCCTTAATGGCATCAACGATCGCTTTGTTCTCCGGCAGCTGGTCATAACGCTTTGGCAGCGTGACGTACAGCCCTTCTGACGCATCGCCAGCAATATTGGAGAGTGAGGCGTTACCCACGCCCTCTGGTCCCATAAAGCCCGCTTTCAGGCCGGCAGTTTTTGCCTGGCGCAGGATCTGCCCCAGCTCCGGGTAGTAGCCGCCGTAGTAAACAAAATCGACGTTCTCTTTCTTCAGGCGGGCAATCAGCGTGGAGAAATCTTTATCGCCGGCGGTGATGCCCTCAAACAGCACCACGTTGCCACCTTTGGCCTTCAGGGTTTTCTGCACGGACTCCGCCAGACCCTGGCCGTACTGCTGCTTGTCATGCACAACGGCAATACGCTTCGGCTTGATCTGCTCCAGAATATAGGTCGCTGCCGTCGGCCCCTGATCGGAGTCGAGACCGGTAGTGCGCATAACGTCAGCATAGCCACGCGCCGTCAGTTCAGGGGCGGTGGCGGCCGGCGTGATCATCAGAATGCCTTCATCGTTATAGATGTCAGACGCAGGCTGCGTAGAAGAGGAGCAGAGATGGCCGATAACATATTTAATGCCGTCGTTAACCACTTTGTTCGCCACCGCAACCGCCTGTTTCGGGTCGCACGCGTCGTCATACTCCACGCCAACCAGCTTGTCGCCGTTTACGCCGCCTTTGGCATTAATATCTTTAATCGCCTGCGCTGCGCCCGTGAACTGCATATCACCATATTGCGCCACCGGGCCGGTTGCTGCACCTACGATAGCAATTTTGATATCAGCAGCCAGCGCGGCATGGCTCATTGCCAGCGCAACGCAGCCCGCCAGTAACGCGCGTCCTTTACTCATCTTCATGCGTACTTCCCCATCTGTTATGTCGTGTCTGTTGTGATTGGTTTTATTTCAGCCAGTGAAAGAGGAAACTGATTCAGATAGAAGGAGTTAGCGTTCTTATCTGGCTTTTTTTGTTAAAACAGCTTTATTTTCAGGTTATTAAACAGGAATTTTCTGCTGTAAATCAACTGACATATTCAGTAATGAGCGGCCTGAACAGCATAATACTCTGGAGGTTATGGCCGTAATTTGTACACCAGGGTAGCGCGTTATGCTGGCTTATTCGGCAATCGTTGCGGGCTTACTCCACAATCCTGGCAAAGTGTCTGCCATTTGACCTGTTTTTATCGCAAAAAAGTGACAGCGCTCTGACTGTATAAATTCGCTACACTATGCCCTTTCTGCCAGTACAGGTACGGGTTATGAAACTCACTATTCAGCGTATCGTTTCACTTACGCCGCAGGATCGCATCGATCTCGCTAAAATCTGGCCACAGCAGGATATTGCGCAGCTGGAAAAGACATTGAGTGATACGCAGCGGCTCTATGCCGCGCGGTTTAACGATCGGCTGCTGGGCGCGCTGCAGCTGGAAATCCGCGGTACCCACGGCAAAATCACGCACTTTGAAGTCCGTGAGGCTACGCGCCGGCGCGGCGTCGGGCGTTACTTACTGGAGGAGACTCTGGCGCAGAATGGTTCGCAGGATCACTGGTGGATTGCGGATGATGGCTATGCTGACCAGGGGATCCGGGCGGCGTTTATGCAGGCGTGTGGCTTCCGCGCGCAGGCAGATGGCTGGGTAAAAGTGGCAGAGTAGCGTTACGCGGCCGGATGGCGGACATAAAAAAGGGCAACCCTGAGGTTGCCCTTATTACCGTCTGCGAACTGTCAGGCTTCAATCGCCATGCGCAGCTTTTTCATCGCATTCTTTTCCAGCTGACGCACGCGCTCTGCTGAAACGCCATAGCGGTCGGCCAGCTCCTGCAGCGTGGTTTTATTGTCATCATCCAGCCAGCGGGCACGGATGATATGCTGACTGCGTTCATCCAGGCTGAGCATCGCATCACTCAGCTTATCCGCTGCGTGGGCGTCCCAGTTATCCTCTTCGATACCGTCAGCGAAGTCTGATGTTTTATCCTGCAGGTAGAGTACGGGAGCCATTGGCTTGCCGTCGCCCGCCTCATCGTCAGAGGACATATCAAAGGTCATGTCCTGTGCCGCCATACGCGACTCCATCTCCAGCACATCTTTCGTGCTGACGCCGAGTTCACGCGCCACCATGTCAACTTCATCCTGATTAAACCAGCCCAGACGCTGCTTGGTTTTACGCAGGTTAAAGAACAGCTTACGCTGCGCTTTGGTAGTAGCGACTTTGACAATGCGCCAGTTGCGCAGCACGTACTCGTGGATCTCTGCTTTGATCCAGTGCACTGCAAATGAGACCAGGCGCACGCCCACTTCCGGATTAAAACGGCGCACCGCTTTCATCAGGCCGATGTTGCCTTCCTGAATCAGATCCGCCTGTGGCAAACCATAACCTGCATAGTTACGTGCGATGTGAACAACAAAGCGCAGGTGTGACAGGATCAGCGTTTTCGCTGCATCCAGATCGCCCTGGTAATGCAGCCGCTCAGCCAGTGCTTTTTCCTCTTCTGCCGTCAATACCGGCCAGTTGTTGGCAGCCCGAACGTAAGATTCCAGGTTGCCCAGAGGAGCAATCGCTAAAGTTTGCATTTCTTTGGTCATTCAAACCCTCACAAATTCAATGGAGTTGCTGCGCGTGTCCTTACGCAGACGCTACAGTATGTCAACGTCAGGCGAAAACCAACAGCAATCTGTGCTAATTAGACGCCAGGGTTATCCACAAGTTCAATTATAGCAGTGAATATTTTACACACAGGTGACAGCGGGGAAAATCGGAGCATTCCTCTGCGCCTGCATCGCTGGCGGCAGAGGAAGAGTATATCAAAAAATCGTTGCCATGGGTTACTGCGGCGTAAATCGGCGTAAATGTTGTACAGTGGCAAGCCAGGCAGCAATCCAGCCAATAATGGCGGCAATCAGCAGCAGCAGCAGGCCTTCGTCCCACGCAAAACCTTCCAGCGTAAAGGCGGTGCCAAACACCGACGCGACCTGCGCCACCACCGACTGCAGTCGCAGCACCAGCACTTCAGACAGCACCAGCGACAGCAGCGCACCGGCAAAACCGAGCAGCGCACCGCCATAGAGGAACGGCCGCAGGATAAAGCCATCCGTTGCGCCAATCAGCTTCTGGACGTTGATGGTGTCACGCCGGGCAAAGATGCTGAGCCGGACGCTGTTACCAATCACCAGGAACACTGCCACAATCATCAGCAGACCGATCATAGAGGCCACCTGCCCGACCAGACCGGTCAGCGCCGCCAGACGGGCAAACCAGCTGTCATCCATCCGTACTTCATCCACGCCCTGCACTTTTGCCACCCGATCGCGCAGGCTTGCCATAGTGTCTGAGTTCTGGAAATTAAGCTTCGGCGTGATGATGGCCACCGCCGGCAGCGGATTTTGCTCCAGCAGATCCATCGCGCCGCCAAAACCAGACCAGTTGCGAAACTCACTCTGCGCCTCGTCGCGCGTCAGGTAGTTCACACTGTCGACGCCTTCCAGCTGCTTAAGCTGTGCGGTGACGTTTTCTGCCGCACTGTCGTCAAGCGTCTTGTCGAGATAGACCGTCAGCTGCGGCGCCGGATACCACTGGGTGGCCGCCTGGCTGACGTTTTTCCACACCATGTAACAGACGCTGGGCAGCGTCAGTGAAATCGCGATAACCATAACGGTAAGCAGCGTTGCCAGCGGCTGGCGCCACATATCAGACAGGGTACCGCGCAGGGCGTAGCGCCACTGCTCCTGCCAGCCACCTTTCAGCGCTTTGCGCTTTGACGGCGTTTTAGGCTGCTTTGCCGCTCTGGCCGCCGCCGGGCGCTTGTTGCGTTTATTGACCATCGTGGCCTCCGTGCAGACGTCCCTGATTCAGCGTCATCACGCGGTAGTTACGCCGCGCGATCAGCCCCAGATCGTGGGTTGCCATCAGTACCGTTACCCCAACCCGGTTGAACTCTTCAAACAGGCGCAGGATATCTTCTGACAGCGCATTATCGAGGTTACCGGTGGGTTCATCTGCCAGCAGTACGGCGGGTTTATTAACCACCGCGCGCGCAATACCCACGCGCTGCTGTTCACCGCCGGAGAGCTGAATCGGGTAACTTTTCGCTTTGTCGAGCAGGCCGACTTTATCCAGGGCCGCTGAAACACGACGGCGGATATCTTCGCCGCTGGCGCCGGAAATAATCAGCGGGATAGCCACATTGTCATAGACAGAGCGATCCATCAGCAGATGGTGATCCTGGAAAATCATGCCAATCTGGCGCCGCAGAAACGGCACTTCGCTGTGACGCAGGCGGGAGATATCGTGCCCGCTGAACCAGATCTGTCCGGCGCTCGGACGCTCAATGCCGCAAATCAGCTTCAGCAGGGTACTTTTACCCGCGCCGGAGTGTCCGGTCAGGAAGGACATTTCGCCGGGACGCAGATGAAAATCAACGCCCTGCAGCGCCTGGCGCCCTCCCAGATAAGCCTTACTGACTTCTTCAAAGCGAATCATGCCAATCATTCCTCTCGGGCAAACAGTGCCTCAATAAAGTCTTCGGCCTTAAATGGCCGTAAATCTTCGATGCCTTCTCCGACACCGATATAGCGAATAGGAATGCCGAACTGATCGGCAATGGAGAAGATAACGCCCCCCTTCGCCGTGCCGTCCAGCTTGGTCAGGGCGATACCGGTCAGCCCTACCGCTTCATTAAACAGTTTTGCCTGACTCACCGCATTCTGTCCGGTGCTGGCATCTAACGTCAGCATCACTTCATGCGGCGCATCCTCATCCAGCTTCTTCATCACGCGGGTGATTTTTTTCAGCTCTTCCATCAGGTGCGATTTGTTCTGCAGGCGACCAGCGGTATCCGCAATTAACACATCCACATTGCGCGACTTCGCCGCCTGAATAGCATCGAAAATCACCGAGGCGGAATCCGCACCGGTATGCTGTGCCACAACCGGAATATGATTGCGCTCTCCCCACACCTGCAGCTGCTCGACCGCAGCGGCACGGAAGGTATCGCCGGCAGCCAGCATCACCGATTTGCCTTCCGCCTGATACTGGCGCGCCAGTTTACCGATAGTGGTGGTTTTGCCGACGCCGTTTACGCCGACCATCAGGATCACAAACGGCGTTTTGCCACTGACATCCAGCGGCGCATCGACTTTATCGAGAATGCCGGCCATTTCCGCCTTCAGCAGACCATAGAGCGCTTCAGCATCGCGCAGCTGTTTGCGGCTCGCCTGCTGAGTCAGGCTGGTGATAATCCGGCGAGTAGTTTCCACGCCCACATCCGCAATCAGCAGCTGCTCTTCCAGCTCGTCAAACAGGTCGTCATCAATCTTTTTACCGCGAAACAGGCTGATAAAACCTGAGCCAAGGTTGGTGCGCGTTTTAACCAGGCTGCGCTTGAGGCGCGCAAAAAAGCCCTCTTTAGTCGGGCGCTCCTGCTCCTGCGCTACAATAGGCGCGGCCGCCAGCGGAAGATCGCTTACGGTGTCTGCAGAGTCTGCAGCGGCGTCTTCAGCGTAGGTTTCCGCCAGCGCCAGTGCCTCCAGCTCTTCATCGCTGAGCGGCGCATCCTCATCTGCCAGAGGTTCCGCTTCCGCCAGCTGGCTTTCATCGCCAGGCAGAACCGGTTCCGGCGCGACGGCGGCTGTCAGCGGTGGCTCCCCGGCAGTGGCAGCCGGTATCTCTTCCGGCAGCGGCGCCCGTTCAGGCTCCTCTTCCGGCAGGATCTCTTCATTAACCGGCAGCGGTGCCAGCCCGGGCTCCTCTTCCGGCAGGATCTCTTCATTGACCGGCAGCGGCGTCAGCTCAGGCTCCTCTTCCGGCAGGATCTCCTCCGGCTGCGCGGTGATGATAGCCTCTTCAGGTGGCAGCGCATGCCGGGCTGCCTGATCTGCTGCCGCCTGCTCTTTCGCCAGTTGCTCCGTCAGCGCAACGGTTTCTGCTGCCTGCGCTTCGGCACGCTCTGACGCACTCTCTTCAGCGGCAGCGGGCTGAGCCTCCTCTGCAGGCTGCTCTTTTACCTGCTCTTCAGCCGGGGCGGGTGCCTGCTCTTCCTTGCCAAATCCCAGCCAGGAAAAAAAGCCGCGTTTTTTCTCTTTTGCCATTGTGTAACTACACTCCTCGATGGCTTATTCCCGGTAGCACGCTGTCCCCAGGGGATATAAATTCAGTTTTTTAGCTTTCTGCGGCGTAAAATCAGCGAATTACGCACGCTTGTATCGTTCAATAGTCTAACACTTTCCGGCCAGCGCACCACAGCACCCTTTTTTACGTTTCTTCTGCCTGTCGCGCCCGTTAAACTACGCAACAAATTATGACGATTTGTGAGCAAAATGAGTAAATCACCCCGCAGCGGCGGCGGCCCTGGCCAGATCCGCATCATTGGCGGCCAGTGGCGCGGCCGTAAACTTCCGGTGCCGGATAGCGCAGGCCTGCGCCCCACGACCGATCGCGTACGCGAAACCCTGTTTAACTGGCTGGCACCCGACCTTCCGCAGGCGCGCTGCCTCGACTGCTTCGCCGGCAGCGGCGCGCTGGGTCTCGAAGCGCTGTCGCGCTATGCGGGTTCAGTCACGCTGCTGGAGCTGGAGCGCAGCGTAGCGCAGCAGCTGTCACGCAATGTCGACACGCTGCGCGCCACGCAGGCGACGGTGGTGCAGACCAGCGCGCTGCAGTGGCTGGCTCAGCCTGGCGAAGCTTTTGATATCGTATTTGTCGATCCGCCCTTTCGCAAAGGGTTGCTGGCGGAGACGCTGGCGCTGCTGGAGCGCAATCAGTGGCTGAGCGCAGACGCGCTGATTTACGTGGAAAGTGAAGTGGAACAGGGGGCGCCTGACGTGCCCGCCAGCTGGCAGCTTTACCGGGAGAAGATCGCCGGTCAGGTCGCCTATCGACTCTATCAACGCCAACAGGAGGCGCATGATGTGGCTTAATCTGGGACGGTTACTGATGATTTGCGTCTGGGCTTTTCTGCTGCTTAATCTGGTGCACCCTTTCCCCACACCGCTGCGCTATTTTGTGCATGTCGCCCTGTTTTTCATGGTGATTATGCATGGACTGCAGCTGGTGCTGCTGCGCGCCACCCAGCCCAAAGAGGCGCCGAAGCTGAGCGGCGCCACGCAGGCTAAGATTTTCTTTTTCGGGGTATTTGAGCTGCTCGCCTGGCAGAAAAAGCACTATCCGAAGATGTGATCCGGCGCTAACCGGGGCACCTTTGCCAGCGCTCCGGTTTCAGCGCGCGGGGGTAAAGCTGACAAAACGGCTGCCCTGCATCTTCAGCTCGCCTTTTACGCCCTTATCCATCTGGTGATAATCGCTGGCGCTGACCGCGGTTTTAATGTCGCTCGCCCCGTTCAGCGGATGAAACCAGGCTTCATATTTCATCTCTTCACCGGCAATCTCTTCGCGCTGACGCGAACGACGATTCGGTGCCGGATATTCACGCTTGGTTTTTACCTGCACGGTCAGCGATCGTACCGGGGAGGCGTCGTTAACCGCAGCTTCCCGCCGCTGCTTGATAAACTGCCGGGTCGCCAGAATGGCGATAATCGCCAGGACGATAAAAAAGATTAGCGGTGGTTTGCTCATGTTTTTGCTCGCACTTCACTTCATTTGATCATTAAAAAAGAAGCTAAAGCATACAACCAGAGTTGCCCGATTGTCACATTTGCCAGCGGTAACTTAAACTCAAAGAGAGTCTGGGATATTTCAACAGTGTGGACATCTGGTCTACAAAAGGGAGAAAAAATGCTTTGGTCTTTCCTTGCAGTACTTTTTTCCGGCTGGCTTTATGTGGATGCCTCCTATCGCGGTCCGCAGTGGCAACGCTGGCTGTTTAAACCTGTTACCCTGCTGCTGCTGGTTGCCTGGGCCTGGCAGGCACCGGCCGTGAACACCACTGACTATCTGATCCTTGCCGGACTGATTGCCACGCTGGCAGGCGATGCGCTGATGCTGCTGCCCCGACAGCAAATGCTTTATGCGCTGGGCGCGTTTTTCCTTTCGCATCTGCTCTACACCATCAGTTTTACCGCCCATATGACCATGAGCTTCTACTGGCCTATTCCGCTGACGTTTCTGATTATCGGCGTTGCGGTCATTGCGCTGCTCTGGACGCGGCTGGAGGAGCTGCGCTGGCCCATCTGTACCCTGATTGGCATGACGCTGGTGATGAACTGGATGGCGGCTGAAAACTACTTTTTCCGTCCGACCGACTACAGTTTCTCGCTGCTGATTGGTGCGGGCCTGCTGCTGCTGGCCAATATTATCTGGTTTATTTCACACTATCGCCGCCGCTTCAGCGCTGACAGCGCCATTGTCGCCGCCTGCTATTTTGCCGGTCATTTTATGATCGTGCGTTCACTCTGGCTCTCCTGATAATCCGGCCATTCCGGGCTTGACTCTGGAGCTGACTCCAGAGTGTAGCCTTCAGTAACGGGCAGCTGCCCGTTACTGATACCGGAGGCTCCATGCATCAACAGATTTCCCCCTGCGGCTGTGACCGGCCGGGCAGCAAACTGCGGCCACACGCTGCCGTGCGCCCCCTGCCCGCGGCCCGCTTCACCCGTCTGACCACGCCCGTCACAACCGGCACCGCCTGCTGTGCCGGAAGCGCGGCGTCAGCTGACGCGGATGAACACAGAGACTCTGCTAACGGGCAGCCTGCACTGCGCTGGCGAATTACCGGGATGGACTGCCCGGGCTGCGCGCGCACTATCGAAACCGCCGTACAAAAGCTGCCGCAGGTCACGCAGGCGCGCGTGATTTTTGCCAGTGAAAAGCTGGAAGTCTGCGCTCCCGCTGCCATGCAGGCCGCTATAGAACAGGCGGTAAAACAGGCGGGCTTCAGGCTGCACGCCGCTGATGCCCCCGCTCCCCCGCCGGCGACTTCATGCTGGCGCAATCGCGCCGCGCTGCTGCTGCTGGCACTGCTGATGCTGACGAGCTGGCTGATAAGTCAGCAGTCACCGATCTGGGGCGATCGCCTGTTTGTTGCGACCGCGCTGGCCGGTCTCCTGCCGGTCGCGCACAGCGCCTTGCAGCGGATCCGCAGCGGCTCGCCTTTCTCAATCGAAACGCTGATGACGGCGGCTGCAGCCGGCGCGCTGGTAACGGGCGCTCATGCCGAAGCTGCGATGGTGCTGCTGCTGTTTTTAATCGGTGAGCGGCTTGAGGCCTGGGCCGCAGCGCAGGCGCGACGCGGTGTGACCGCTCTGATGGCGCTGCGTCCGGAGCGTGCGACACGGCTGCAGGGCGCGCAGCGCGTTGCGGTCCCGCTGGCGGCGCTGCAGCCGGGCGACATTATTGAAGTTGCCGCCGGCGGCCGCCTGCCGGTTGATGGCGAGCTGCTGCAGTTCAGCGCCAGCTTTGATGAAAGCGCATTAACCGGTGAGTCCCTGCCGGTGAGCCACCAGCCCGGCGATCGACTGATGGCGGGCGCCACCAGCGTTGATCGGCTGGTGCAGATAAAAGTGACCTCCCTGCCGGGAGAGAGCGCTATCGATCGTATCCTGCAGCTCATTGATGAAGCGGAGAGCCATCGCGCACCGGCAGAACGCTTTATCGATCGCTTTAGCCGCATCTATACGCCGGCCATTATGCTGCTGGCGCTACTGGTGATGGTGGTCCCGCCGCTCTCTGGCCTGGGAGAGTGGCAGCCGTGGATCTATAAAGGGCTGACGCTGCTGCTGATTGGCTGCCCCTGCGCGCTGGTGATCTCAACGCCGGCGGCGGTGACTTCAGCGCTGGCCTCTGCCGCGCGTCAGGGCGTGCTGCTTAAAGGTGGCGCCGCGCTGGAGCAGCTGAGCCGCGTGCAGGTTATCGCCTTCGACAAAACCGGCACGCTGACCCTGGGTAAACCGCAGGTTACGGCGATCCGCGCTTTTGGTCAGACTGACGAAGCGGCGCTGCTGCGCCTCGCGGCGGCGGCAGAGCGCGGGTCCGGGCATCCGCTGGCGCAGGCAATTGTCGCAGAAGCCGCGAAACGGCAGCTGATTCTGCCGGATGCGCAACAGCAGCAGGCGCTGGCGGGCAGCGGCATTCGCGCGAGCATCGACGGCGTCCCTTATCAGCTGCTGACACCGCGTGCCGCGCCGGGATTGAGCGAGCAGCAGCGGCAGCGTGTGATGGAGTACGAGCGCGAGGGCAACACGGTGGTGATCCTGCTGCAGGCAGATCGGCCGCTGGGGCTGCTGGCGCTGCAGGATCGGCTGCGTGAAGAGGCTGCGGCGGCTATCGATCAGCTCAGAGCCGCGGGGATCGCCAGCGTCATGCTGACCGGTGATAACCCGCGTGCGGCCGCCGCCATAGCGGCAGAACTTAATATTGAATATCGGGCGGGTTTGCTGCCGGCAGACAAAGTCAGTGCCGTACGCGCGCTGAGCCAGCAGCAGCCGCTGGCGATGGCAGGTGACGGCATTAATGATGCGCCAGCGATGAAAGCGGCGGCTATCGGGATTGCTATGGGCAGCGGCACCGACGTGGCGCTGGAAACGGCCGACGCTGCGCTGACGCAGAACCGCCTGACCCTTCTGCCGCAGACCGTCGCGCTGGCGCGACGCGCCCGCGCCATCGTACTGCAGAATATTACGCTGGCGCTGGGGCTGAAGGCGCTGTTTCTGCTCACGACGCTGCTCGGCTTAACCGGCTTGTGGCTGGCAGTGCTGGCCGATTCGGGCGCTACGGCGCTGGTGACCGCAAACGCTCTGCGTCTGCTGCGCCAGCCCCCCGTCAGGCCTCCGCGCCTTTCCTGATCAGATACTGGTACGGCAGCGCTTCGGTCTGCTGTGCCAGTAAATCGTGATCCATAAAGCGGCAGAAGCCGGGGATATCGCGCGTAGTCGCCGGATCGTCGGCAATAATCAGCAGCGTTTCACCCGCCTGCATCGTGCGTACCGTCTTGCGTACCATCATCACGGGTTCAGGGCAGCGCAGGCCCAGCGCGTCCAGCGTATGGTCGGGTGCGGAGAAAGGATCGCTCATGATTCTCTTATCGGTCAGTAAACAGGGATGCTCATTCTAGCTCGCCATTTCCGCAGCGCAAGGCGACAACGATTGCGTTAAAATTAACCGTTGCATAAATTGCGCAACGGGTTAAGATGCCGTCCGATTTTTCAATACCGTTGCTTAGTCCCCAAAATCGTTAGTCTTTTAGCACGCGCAGCCAGCGCAGCAAAAATGCGAACGATGAAGGGATGGGTTCCCTCACCCCATTGTTAAAAAAGGCTCAATATGATCGCTTTTTCTGCGCGTCAGCGCATGCACGCCCTTTTCTGGCTGTCGCTGTTTCATCTGCTGGTGATCACCTCCAGCAATTATCTGGTTCAGCTGCCGGTCGCTATTTTCGGTTTTCATACCACCTGGGGTGCGTTCAGCTTTCCCTTTATTTTTCTCGCAACCGACCTGACCGTGCGTATTTTTGGCGCCCCGCTCGCGCGACGCATTATTCTCGCGGTGATGATCCCGGCGCTATTTATCTCGTACGCTATCTCCTGCCTCTTTTATCAGGGGGCATGGCAGGGCTGGGCGTCGCTGCAGCAGGTCAATCTGTTTGTCGCCCGTATCGCCTGCGCCAGCTTTATGGCCTATGCGCTGGGTCAAATCCTTGACGTTCACGTCTTTAACCGTCTGCGCCAGCTGCCGCAGTGGTGGATAGCGCCAGCCTGCGCCATGTTTCTCGGCAACGTCAGCGATACGCTGGCCTTTTTCTTTATCGCTTTTTATAAGAGCCAGGATCCCTTCATGGCAGCGCACTGGGTCGAGATTGCCCTGGTGGATTACAGCTTCAAAGTGCTGATCTGCCTGATCTTCTTCCTGCCCGCCTACGGCCTGCTGCTGAATGCCGCCCTGAAGCGCATGGCGGAACGGCATCAGGCCCGCCAGATCAATTTCGGCTAATGTGCCATAGACGAAATGGCGCGGTGCGCTAAGATTTCCTGACACATCGGCGGTTGCTTTTGACCGCCGATTCCGTTTGTATAAGCCAGACTGGAATTGTAAAAGGGAACAGAATGTGCAACGTAGTGAAGTATGCAGGTATCGGCCTGCTGGTGCTGGGCCTGGCGGCGTGCGATCAGAAAAAAGAGGATGCTGCTGACAACAGCGGTACCAGCGTCAGCCAGTCCGCTCAGACGGTGAATCTGATGGAAGGGAAACTGAGCTTTACGCTGCCTGCGGGCATGTCTGATAAGAGCGGTAAACTCGGCTCTGAATCCACCAATATGCACGTCTACGCTAATGAAACCGGCCAGCGCGCCATTATCGTGATTGCCGGCGACCCGACCAGTGACTCACTTGAGACGCTCTCAAAACGTCTGGAGCAGCAGCAGCGCAATCGCGATCCGCAGCTGCAGGTGGTGTCGAATAAAGCGGTAACGCTGAAAGACCAGCCGGCACAGCAGCTGGATACGGTGATTTCCGCTAACAACCAGACATCGTGGTCAACGGTGGTGCTGGCAAAAGTCGATAATCAGCTGCTGACGCTGCAGATCACCCTGCCGGCAGAGAATCAGCAGCAGGCGCAGAGCGATGCAGACAGCATTGTGAAGAGCATTACGCTGAAGTAAGCCGTTACCCGATGCGCATTAATGCGCATCGGGCCATATTTTGCAGGGTCGCCATTCATGGTGACCTTTTTTATAACCGCACCGGCGAAATATGCCAGATCTCATCCGCATACTCCTGAATGGTGCGATCTGACGAGAAGTAGCCCATACCGGCAATATTCAGCGCTGCACGCCGCTGCCACTCATCCGGCTGCCGGTAAAGCTTATCCACTTTATCCTGCGTATCCACATAGCTGCGGTAATCCGCCAGCAGCTGATAATGGTCGCCAAAGTTAACCAGCGCATCAAACAGGTTACGGTAACGTCCCGGCTCCTGCGGGCTGAAGACGCCGGTGGCAATCTGCGTCAGCACCTGATGCAGTTCAGCATCTTCCTCAAAGTATTTGCGCGGGTTGTAGCCCTCTTTGCGCAGCTGCTCAACCTGTGGAGTGGTGTTGCCGAAGATAAAGATGTTCTCTGCGCCCACGTGCTCGCGCATCTCCACGTTTGCGCCATCCAGCGTGCCGATGGTCAGCGCGCCGTTTAGCGCAAACTTCATGTTACTGGTGCCGGAGGCCTCAGTACCCGCCGTGGAGATCTGCTCGGAAAGATCGGCCGCCGGAATGATGATCTGCGCGAGGCTGACGCCGTAGTTAGGAATAAACACCACTTTCAGCTTGTTCTTTACCTGCGGATCGTTGTTGATCACGTCAGCCACATCGTTGATCAGATGGATAATGTGTTTTGCCACGTAGTAGGCCGAGGCGGCTTTACCGGCAAAAATATTTACGCGCGGCACCCAGCTGGCATCGGGATCGGCTTTGATCCGGTTATAGCGGGTGATCACATGCAGCACGTTAAGCAGCTGCCGTTTGTACTCGTGAATACGCTTGATCTGTACATCGAACAGCGCGTGCGGATTGAGCACGATATCCATATTTTTGGCGACCCATGCCGCCAGCCGCTGCTTGTTGGCAAATTTGGCATCGGCAACCTGGCGAATAAACGCCGGGTAGTCGATATGCGGCTGCAGCTCGCTGAGCTGTGACAGATCGGTGCGCCAGGTGCGGCCAATGGTTTCATCCAGCACGCCGGAGAGCGCCGGATTCGCCAGCGCCAGCCAGCGACGCGGCGTCACGCCGTTGGTCTTGTTGCAGAAACGTCCCGGAAAGAGCCGGGCAAAGTCGGCAAACAGCGACTGCACCATCAAATTGGAGTGCAGCTCAGAGACGCCGTTTACTTTGTGACTCACCACCACCGCCAGCCACGCCATACGGATGCGGCGGCCATCATTCTCATCGATAATCGAGATGCGCGACATCAGATCCCAGTCGTCGGGATAGTGCTCCTGAATCGTCTTCAGGAAGTAATCGTTGATCTCGAAAATAATACTCAGGTGACGCGGCAAAATTTTGCCGATCATATCTACCGGCCAGGTCTCCAGCGCCTCGCTCATCAGCGTATGGTTGGTATAGGAGAAGATCTGACAGGTGACTTCAAACGCGTCATCCCAGCTGAATTTATACTCATCAATCAGCAGCCGCATCAGCTCCGGGATCGCCAGAACCGGATGCGTGTCGTTCAAATGGATAGCGACTTTGTCAGCAAGGTTGTCCCAGGTTTCATGCATTTTCCAGTGGCGATGCAGAATATCCTGCACCGTAGAGGAGACAAGAAAGTACTCCTGACGCAGCCGCAGCTCGCGTCCTGAGTAGGTTGAATCATCCGGATAGAGAACGCGCGAAACGTTCTCGGAATGATTTTTGTCCTCGACGGCCGCAAAGTAGTCGCCCTGGTTAAACTTGCCGAGATTGATCTCATTGCTCGCCTGCGCCCCCCACAGCCGCAGGGTATTGGTGGCATCGGTGTCAAAACCGGGAATGATTTGATCGTACGCCATCGCGACAATCTCTTCCGTTTCAATCCAGCGAACGCGCGCGCCCTCATGCTGCAGACGACCGCCGAAACGCACTTTATAGCGGGTATTATGGCGCTGAAATTCCCACGGATTGCCATACTCCAGCCAGTAGTCCGGCGACTCACGCTGCTGGCCGTCGACAATGTTCTGCCGGAACATACCGTAGTCATAGCGGATGCCGTAACCGCGTCCCGGCAGGCCTAACGTTGCCAGCGAATCTAAAAAGCAGGCGGCCAGACGACCAAGGCCGCCGTTGCCGAGTCCGGGATCGTTCTCCTCTTCCATCAGTTCGCTGAGATTGAGTCCCATCTCATCCAGCGCCTGATTGAGATCGTCATAAATGCCCATCGCCAGTAGCGCATTGCCCAGCGTGCGGCCCATCAGGAACTCCATCGACAGGTAGTAAACCTGACGCACATCCTGCGACAGCTGCGCACGGCTGGAACGCAGCCAGCGCTCCACCATACGGTCGCGCACCGCGAGCAGCGAGGCGTTCAGCCACTCGTGCTTATTCGCGATTGAAGGATCTTTGCCAATCGTAAACATCAGCTTATAGGCGATTGAGTGCTTCAGCGCTTCAACCGTCAGCGTGGGTGAGGCGTAGGTGAAAGGTGCATTCATATCCGGACTCCCAATCTCTCAATTACAGCATACGTTGATAAAGATCGCGGTAGGCCTGCGCAGCCACCTGCCAGCTGAAATCCATCGCCATGGCCTGGCGCTGAACATAGCGCCACAGTGAAGGCCGTGACCAGAGTACAAAGGCGCGACGAATAGCCCGCAGCAGTGACCAGGCATTGCTGTCTTCAAAACTGAAGCCGCTGGCAACACCATCCGCCAGGTTCTCCAGAGAGCTATCCTGTACGGTATCGGCCAGGCCACCGGTACGACGCACCAGCGGCAGCGTGCCATATTTCAGGCCATAGAGCTGCGTCAGTCCGCAGGGTTCAAAGCGGCTGGGAACCATAATCACATCGGCACCGCCAACAATGCGGTGTGAGAACGCTTCGTGATAGCCAATCTGCACGCCTACGCTGCCGGGGTGTTCCGCCGCGGCCGCAAGGAAACCCTGCTGCAGTTCGGCGTCGCCCTGACCCAGCAGCACCAGCTGCCCGCCCTGCGCCAGCAGACCCGGCAGCGCTTCCAGCACCAGATCGAGCCCTTTCTGTTTTGTCAGCCGGCTGATGACGCAGAAAATCGGCACTTTATCGTCGACCTTCAGTCCCATGGCGATCTGCAGCTGACGTTTGTTTTCCGCTTTGCTTTCCAGGGTTTCGCGGTCATAACGGGCGGTCAGCAGCAGGTCATGAGCCGGATCCCAGATGCCCGGATCCACACCGTTGAGAATACCGCTCAGACGACCTTCACGCAGACGCTGCTCCAGCAGCGCTTCCATGCCATAACCAAACTCCGGTCGGGTGATCTCCAGCGCGTAGGTCGGACTGACCGCCGTGATGTGATCGGCAAAGAACAGACCAGCCTTGAGGTAAGAGATCTGGCCGTAAAACTCCAGGCCATGCATGCCAAAATATTCGCGCGGGATCTGAATCTCATCCAGATGCCGGGCGTTAAACAGCCCCTGATAGGCAAGGTTATGTACGGTAAAGACCGTTTTAGCCGGATTGCCGCGCGCGGCGATATAGGCGCAGGTCAGACCGGCATGCCAGTCATGCGCGTGCACAATCTGCGGACGCCACAGGCCATCTACTCCGCTGGCCAGCTCGGCACCCATCCAGCCCAGCAGTGCGAAACGCAGATAGTTGTCTACGTATGCGAACTGCGACGTGTCGTGGTAGGGGCTGCCGGGACGGTCATACAGTCCTGGCGCATCAATCAGATAAATACCAACACCGTTGTACTGCCCGAACAGCAGGCGCACGGGCCCGGCAAAAGTTTGCAGCTCCGCCACCACGTCAGTATCAGGAATTCCTTTACGCAGATCCGGAAACGCCGGGATCAGTACCCGCGTATCCGTACCATCGGCTATTTGCGCCTGCGGTAATGCGCCGACGACATCAGCCAGCCCGCCCGTTTTCAGCAGCGGAAAAAGCTCTGAACAGACATGTAAAACCTGCATCCTGAACCCCTATTATGTTATCGCGCGCGTTCCACGCGGCGGTTTTTTTGTATGCTTGTCGCCACTCACTGACCCGCGGTGGCCAGCCTGCCCAGCATGGCGCGCGTCACCAGTACGATGCCCTCTTCCGATCGGTAAAAACGCCGGCTGTCTTCATCCGGATTCTCTCCAATCACCATGCCCTCCGGGATTGCGCAGGCACGGTCAATTACACAGCGGCGAAGCCGGCACGAACGGCCTACCACAACATCCGGTAGCAGCACCGCTGAATCAATATTGCAAAATGAGTTTACGCGCACGCGCGGAAACAGCACTGAATTCACGACTACGGAGCCGGAAATAATACAGCCGCCCGATACCAGCGAGTTCATGGTCATGCCATGACTGCCAGAGCGATCCTGCACAAATTTAGCCGGCGGCAGTGGCTCCATATGGGTCCGGATGGGCCATTCATGGTCATACATATCCAGCTCTGGCGTCACGGATGCCAGATCAAGATTCGCACGCCAGTAGGCCTCCAGCGTACCTACATCACGCCAGTAGGGTTCTGCATTCTCATCGTTCTGCACGCAGGAGAGCGTGAATGAATGTGCATACGCCTCACCGCTCGCCACAATTTTTGGCAGCAGATCTTTGCCAAAGTCGTGGCTGGAGTTCTCTACCAGCAAATCTTCTTCCAGTAACTGATAAAGATAGTCGGCATTGAAAACATAGATACCCATACTTGCCAGCGCCTTATCTGCGTCGCCAGGCATAGCGGGAGGAGTCGCGGGTTTTTCAACAAAATCGACCACGTTGTTGTCAGCATCTACCGCCATCACGCCAAAGGCGGTCGCTTCCGCCAGCGGAACCGGCAGACAGGCGATAGTGCACTTCGCCCCGCGTTCAGCGTGGTCGAGCAGCATACGCGAGTAGTCCATTTTGTAGATGTGATCGCCGGCAAGGATCACGATGTACTGCGCGTTATAACGCCGGATAATATCGAGGTTCTGCGTCACCGCATCGGCGGTGCCGCGATACCAGTACTCCGTCGCGGCGCGCTGCTGAGCGGGCAGCAAATCGACAAACTCATTCATCTCCTCGTTAAACAGTGACCAGCCGCGCTGAATATGCTGCGTCAGCGTATGCGACTGATACTGGGTAATGACGCCGATGCGCCGGATGCCTGAGTTAATGCAGTTGGAAAGGGCAAAGTCGATGATACGAAACTTGCCGCCAAAGTGAACGGCAGGCTTCGCGCGTTTTGCGGTCAGATCTTTCAGACGCGTGCCGCGTCCGCCAGCAAGGATCAGGGCAACTGTCTGGGTAGGGAGCTGGCGCGCCAGCATCAGAGGATCGTTTCTGTCTAACTTCACCATGTCTGACTCCTTATGATTGCTTTAGGAACACACACACGCCGCGTGCGGGCCCGTGCCAGACAGTTGTCAAAATGGGATTATCTTCCCCGGCGAAAGGAGGTATGGCATGCCATTCTCCGTCTGGTAAGGCTAGGTCACTGATTGCATCTGTTGCATTTATTGTTATCAGCCAGCGATCCGACAGCAGGATTTGCATCTGATGCGCACCCCGCTCCCACTCTTCTGGTTCCAGTGGTTTGCCGCTGGCATTGAACCACTGCACCTGACCATCACCTTCCTGCCACCAGCAGTCTGCCGTCAGCGCCGGAATGCGCTGGCGCAGCTGGATCAGCGCCGCAGTAAAGTCGACCAGTCCTTCATCATCCTGCTGCCAGTTGAGCCACGTCAGCAGGTTATTCTGACAGTAGGCGTTGTTGTTGCCATACTGGCTCTGGCCGCGCTCATCGCCCGCCAGCAGCATCGGCGTGCCCTGTGCCAGCAGCAGCGTGGTCAGCAGCGCATGCGCGCTGTGCCGCCGCCGCTGCAGGACATCCGGATTCGCTTTCAGCCCTTCATGCCCGTGGTTATGACTGAAGTTGTCACTGCTGCCGTCGCGGTTATCCTCGCCGTTAGCCTGATTATGTTTATGGTTATAGCTCACCAGGTCGCGCAGCGTGAAGCCATCATGCGCGGTAATAAAATTAATGCTGGCGTGCGGCCGGCGCCCTGCCTGCTGAAACAGATCGGCTGAGGCGGCAAACCGACGCGCCAGCTCGCCGTTGTTCAGTTCGCCATGCAGCCAGTAGCGGCGTGCGGCGTCGCGAAAATGGTCGTTCCATTCGGCAAAGCCTGGCGGAAACCGGCCCACCTGATAGCCGTTTTCGCCGATATCCCACGGCTCAGCAATCAGCTTGACCTGCGACAGAACCGGACAGGCGCGAATCGCCGCCAGCAGCGGTGCTTCAGCGCAAAAGTCCGGCGTACGCCCCAGCACGCTGGCGAGATCAAAGCGAAAGCCATCAACGTGACAGTGCTGTACCCAGTATCGCAGCGCTTCCAGCGCCCACGCCACCACCTGCGGATCGCTGAGATTTAGCGTGTTGCCGCAGCCGGTCCAGTTCTGGTAATTCCCCTGCTCATCAAGCCAGTAGTAGCTGGCGTTATCCACCCCGCGCAGCGACAGCGTCGGGCCAATCTCTTCCAGCTCTGCGGAGTGGTTAAAGACCACGTCCAGGATCACTTCAATACCTGCTGCGTGCAGCGTTTTCACCGCCTGCTGAAACTCCTGCAGCGCTGTGACGCCCGCTTCCCCTGACGCATAATCCGGGTGTACCGCCCAGAGCGCGTAGGGGTTGTAGCCCCAGTAGTTTTGCAGCCCTGTCCGCTGCAGCCGCGGCTCGCTGGCAAACGCCGCCACCGGCAGCAGCTCCAGCGCGGTAATGCCGAGGTCGCGCAGGTACTTCACCATAGCAGGGTGGCCGAGCGCCGCATACGTCCCGCGCAGCGTTTCAGGAATTTCCGGATGCAGCTGCGTCAGACCGCGCACGTGCGCTTCGTAAATGACCGTTTTGCCCCAGGGCGTACGCGGTGGCCGATCGTCTTCCCAGTCAAAGTCTTCAGCGATAACCAGCGATTTGGGCATGCAGCCGGCGCTGTCCTGACTGTCAGGCTGCGCGATGCCGCCATACAGCGCGGCGTCATCCGCAATGCTGCCGGTAACGGCTTTGGCGCAGGGGTCCACCAGCAGTTTAGCCGGATTAAAACGGTGTCCCCGCTGCGGATCCCACGGACCATAAACGCGATAGCCGTAGCGCTGACCCGGCTTCAGCCCGGCAATATAGCCGTGCCAGATATCGCCGCTGCGGGCGGGCAGCGTCAGACGCTGCTCCTCTCCTTCACAGCTGAACAGGCAGAGCTCCACCTTCTCTGCGTGACGCGAGAAGAGCGTGAAGTTGACGCCGCGTCCATCATAGCGGGCCCCGTGCGGCGCAGGCTGGCCCGCTTCGATCATCAGTCCGCCTCCCGCACCAGCCAGATGGTCGACAGCGGTGGCAGGGTCAGACTCAGCGACTGCGCGCGGCCGTGGCTGGCAATCTCGTCGGTGCGGGCGATGCTGTGGTTACGCACGTCGCTGCCGTGATAGTCGTGCTGATCGGTATTCAGCACTTCGCGCCAGCTGCCCGCCTGATTGACGCCAAAACGGTAATCCTGGCGCGTGACCGGCGTAAAGTTGCTGGCAACAATGATCTCATTGCCTTCGCGGTCGCGGCGTACAAAGACAAACACCGAGTTATCGTGGTCATCCACTACCAGCCACTCAAAGCCCTGCGGATCAAAGTCGAGCTGATAAAGTGGCGCATAGTGGCGATAGGTGTGGTTGAGATCGCGTACCAGACGCTGCACGCCGTGATGCCAGTTGTCATCGCCTTCCAGCAGGTGCCAGTCGAGGCTGACGTCATGGTTCCACTCGCGCCCCTGAGCAAACTCATTGCCCATAAACTGCAGCTTTTTACCCGGAAACGCCCACATCCAGCCGTAGTAGGCGCGCAGGTTAGCGAACTTCTGCCAGGCGTCACCCGGCATGCGATCGAGAATAGAGCGCTTGCCGTGCACCACTTCGTCATGGGAGAGCGGCAGCACGAAGTTTTCGCTGTAGTTGTAGGCCATGCCAAATGTCATCAGATTGTGATGATAGCGGCGATGTACCGGGTCGAGCTTCATGTAGTCGAGGGTGTCGTGCATCCAGCCCAGGTTCCACTTAAACCAGAAGCCCAGCCCTTCATTTTCGCTCGGGCGCGTGACGCCAGGGAAGTCGGTTGACTCTTCCGCCACGGTGATGCTGCCAGGTACCGCCGTGCCCAGCGTCTGGTTGGTATGACGCAGAAATGCAATCGCTTCCAGATTTTCGCGCCCGCCCAGATGATTCGGGATCCACTCGCCCGCTTTACGGCTGTAGTCGCGGTAGATCATTGAAGCCACCGCATCCACGCGCAGGCCGTCAATGCCAAACCGCTCCAGCCAGTAAAGCGCGTTACCGGAGAGATAGTTGCTGACTTCACGCCGGCCAAAGTTATAGATCAGCGTATTCCAGTCCTGATGATACCCTTCGCGCGGATCGCTGTGCTCATAGAGTTCAGTGCCGTCAAATTTCGCCAGACCGAAGTCGTCGTCAGGAAAATGGCCCGGTACCCAGTCCAGCAGTACGTTGATACCCGCCTCATGTGCCGCTGCAATAAACTGACGGAACTCATCGCGCGTGCCGAAGCGCCGCGTCGGCGCATACATGCCCAGCGGCTGATAACCCCAGCTGCCGTCAAACGGATGCTCATTAATCGGCAGCAGCTCGATATGGGTAAAGCCCATCTCTTTGACATAGGGGATAAGCTGCTCAGCCAGCTCTTTGTAGCTCAGCCAGAAGTTGTTATCGGTGTGGCGTCGCCATGAGCCGAGGTGCACCTCATAAATAGAGATAGGCTGATCAAAACCGTTCGCCGCTTTGCGCGCTGGCTGCATCTCAACCTTCGGCGGCAGGCCGCAGATCATCGATGCCGTCTGCGGGCGCATCTGCGCTTCAAACGCAAACGGGTCAGCTTTGATACGCATCTGCCCGTGTAAATCGACAACCTCATATTTATAGAGCTGTCCGTTTACCGCACCCGGCACAAACAGCTCCCAGATACCGAGTTCGCGCCGGAAGCGCATCGGATGACGGCGGCCGTCCCAGAAGTTGAAGTCGCCCACCACAGAGACGCGCCGGGCATTCGGCGCCCATACGGCAAAGCGGATGCCGCTGACGCCATCAATGGTCGCGCCGTGCGCACCCAGGGTTTCATACGGACGCTGGTGCGTACCTTCAGCCAGCAGCCAGGCGTCCATATCGGCCAGCAGCGGGCCAAAACGGTAGGCGTCATCAATCAGATTCTGCTGACCATGCCAGTTCACCGCCAGCTGATAGCGAAACATGTTCTTGCGGCGCGGAATCACTCCGCTGAAAAAGCCGCGTGAATCCAGACACTTCAGCTGACCACATTTGCGGCCGGTTTTGGTTTCAATCACCCAGACTTCAGACGCATCCGGCAGCAGCGCGCGGACTTCAAGGCCCTGAACGGTCTGGTGCATTCCCAGGACAGAAAAGGGGTCGGCGTAATCCCCGGCAAAAAGCGCATTGATCGCATCGCGATCGGGAAACTCTGACATGACTTTCTTCCTATGATTTTGTGCAGGCGACCGCAGGGGCAGCTGTGCCGCTGTAAGTGCGCTGCTTTTCATTGAGTCATACGTACGCTGGCAAGAGAGGCCACCCTCCATGGGAAAATTCGTTGCCAGGTACCACTACTAATTCGCTTACAAAGTACAACCTGTTAACAATCGGTACTTCTCAGTTAAATCATAGCTTGGGGTTGGCAGAAGCCAGGTAGGAACGTGAAAAATTGTTATCGGAAAAACAAAAAAGGGAAGCCGATCACTCGCTGGCGGCAATTTGCCTTAGGTTTTGCCCGTCAGCTGATTAAAAAAAAGCCGGGAAACCCCGGCCTGTCTGATGTCGCTGCGCTTAGTCGATAAGCAGACGCAGCATGCGACGCAGCGGTTCTGCGGCACCCCACAGCAGCTGATCGCCAACGGTGAAAGCGGAAAGATACTCCGGTCCCATATTAAGTTTGCGCAGGCGGCCAACCGGCGTGGTCAGACGACCAGTAACCGCGGCGGGCGTCAGCTCGCGCATCGTGATCTCGCGATCGTTTGGCACCACTTTTACCCACTCGTTATGCGCCGCGAGCAGCTGCTCAATCTCTGCCAGCGGCAGATCTTTTTTCAGCTTCAGCGTAAACGCCTGGCTGTGGCAGCGCAGCGCGCCGACGCGCACGCACAGGCCATCAACCGGAATGATGTTGCCGGTGTTGAGGATTTTGTTGGTTTCGGCCTGGCCTTTCCACTCTTCGCGGCTCTGGCCATTGTCGAGCTGCTTGTCGATCCAGGGGATCAGGCTGCCCGCCAGCGGCACGCCAAAGTTATCCGTCGGCAGCGTACCGGAGCGGGTAAAGTCAGTCACGCTGCGCTCAATCTCCAGAATAGCGGAAGCGGGATCCTGCAGTGCCGGTGCGACATGATCGTGCAGCATGCCCATCTGCGTCAGCAGTTCGCGCATATGACGCGCGCCGCCGCCGGACGCCGCCTGATAAGTTGCCACCGAGGCCCACTCCACCAGATCGTTCGCAAACAGCCCGCCCAGTGACATCAGCATCAGGCTGACGGTGCAGTTGCCACCGACAAAGGTTTTGATGCCGTTGTTCAGTCCGTCACGAATAACCTGATGGTTAACCGGATCGAGAATAATGATGGCGTCGTCTTTCATGCGCAGCGTAGAGGCTGCATCAATCCAGTAACCCTGCCAGCCGCTCTCGCGCAGCTTTGGATAGACTTCACTGGTATAGTCGCCGCCCTGGCAGGTAATAATGATGTCGAGCGCTTTCAGCGCGTCAATATCAAACGCATCCTGCAGCGCGCCGGTTGACTTACCGCCAAACGCGGGCGCAGCCTGACCCAGCTGCGACGTAGAGAAGAACACCGGATTGATCACGTCAAAATCGCGTTCTTCGCTCATTCGTGACATCAGCACAGAGCCGACCATGCCACGCCAACCAATAAAACCTACATTCTTCATTTTCTGTCCGTCTCAGGAGCTCGGGCCGAGGCCTGTATAGTGCATGTATCAGACCCGGCGCTAACGATGCGCGAGCCTGCGTAATATTCAGGTTTACCTGCGACCTTCAACTCTACAAAATGCTGCACTTCTGGCAAGTGAATTAATTCGATTACACCTGTTTTTTCAGCAACAGAGCTAATAATAGTGAACACCAACAGAAAGGAGTGGTTTACCGCCCATGACTGAAATGATATCTGCGACCGTGCTGCTGCTGCTGATCATGGATCCTCTCGGCAACCTGCCTATTTTTATGTCGGTGCTGAAACATCTGGAACCCAGACGCCGTCGCGTGGTGCTGATGCGCGAAATGCTGATTGCGCTCGGTCTGATGCTGCTGTTTCTGTTTGCCGGTGAACGCATTCTGATGTTCCTGAACCTGCGCACCGAAACGGTCTCTATTTCCGGCGGCATTATTCTGTTCCTGATCGCGATTCGCATGATTTTTCCCTCCGGCGACACCGGCAGCAGCGGCCTGCCGGCTGGCGAGGAGCCGTTTCTCGTGCCGCTGGCCATCCCGCTGGTCGCCGGCCCCTCACTGCTGGCCACGCTGATGCTGCTGTCGCACCAGTACCCGCATCAGATGAGCCATCTGGTCGGCGCGCTGCTGATCGCCTGGGGAGCTACGGTTATCATTCTGCTGCTGTCGGGGCTGTTTCTGCGCCTGCTGGGCGACAAAGGCGTTAACGCGCTGGAGCGGCTGATGGGACTGATCCTGATTATGCTGGCGACGCAGATGTTTCTGGATGGGATCCGGGCGTATCTGAAGTTATAACCGCATGCTATGGCTGCGGGCGACTGGCATCGCCCGCATCAACCATTCAGGATTTTTTCTTTATGGGTTTGCCAGACCAGTAGCCTGCCAGCAGTGAGCCGGAGAGGTTGTGCCAGACCGAGAAGAGTGCACCCGGCAGGGCAGCAAGCGGTGAGAAATAGAGTTTGCCGAGCGTAGCCGCCAGCCCCGAATTCTGCATCCCCACCTCCAGCGCCAGCGTGCGGCAGGTCGACTCATCAAAGCCAAACAGCTTGCCGCCCCAGTAGCCGCCGAGCAGACCAATGGCGTTATGCAGGATCACCGCCAGAATAACCATCAGGCCCACCGATCCGATAAAGCTCTGGCTACCCGCCACCACCGCGCTGATAATCAGCAAAATGCAGAGCATGGAAAACGCCGGCAGCCAGGGTTCAACGCGGCGCACCACGCTGTTCATGGTGTGATGAATAATCAGCCCGAGTGAAATCGGGATCACCACAATTTTCACGATGCTCAGCAGCATCCCCACCACGTCGACCTGAATATGCGTATCAACGTAAAAACGGGTCAGCAGCGGAGTGGCAAACACGCCCACCAGCGCAGAGACGGAAGAGATCGTCACCGAGAGCGCCACATCGCCCTTCGCCAGGTAAATCATTACGTTTGACGCGGTTCCGCTGGCGACGCTGCCGACCAGAATCATGCCGGCAGCCAGATCGGGCGGCATCTGAAACAGCTTTGCCAGCGCCCATGCGGCCAGCGGCATCACCAGATAGTGCAGAAAGGTGCCGGCAATCACCGGAGCCGGACGCACCAGCACGCGTTTAAAATCGTCAATATTTAGCGTAACGCCCATGCCAAACATGATCAGCATCAGCAGATAAGAGACCCACGGACCGATACCGGTAAAGGTGGATGGCGAGTAATAGGCGGCGACTGAGAGCAGTACAGCCCAGAGTGGAAACAGGCGGGTGAGACTGGCGAGCATGAAACACTTCCTTTTTCAGAGACCTTTGTCCGCTACAAAAACGAGCCGGAGAGGTTTTAGATAATGTGCCACAGGTGAAAGATCGCACGGGGAACGACCGCTGCAATCGGAAGAGATCATAACATTTCGTTATCGCCGACGACGGTGCCGGCGGCAATTGCCTATCAGCTGCTGCGTATTACGCCCTGAAGCGGGAAATAACACTGCGCTTTGCGGCAAACGCCAGCAGATATGGCGGGTTCAGGCGGAAAAAAAGCCGGACAGCGTCCGGCTAATCAGCATCATAAGGGGGGTATCAGGCACCAAACAGATTGTGATGCAGCGCGCGCACCACTGCTTCCGCATCTGGCGTCGGCACCAGGAAACAGAGGTTGTAGCTGCTGGCACCGTAGCAAATCATGCGCAGATTAAACGGCTCCAGCGCACCAAAGACCTCTTTGCCCACGCCGCAGGCTTTCGACAGGTTGTTACCGATAATAGCGACCAGCGCCAGATTCTCTTCAACTTCCACGCGGCACAGCGAAGAGAGCTCGGTAAGCAGCGCCTGCGTCAGCAGGCTATCCACGCTGCTGGTGGAGCCGGTGTTATCCAGCGTCAGCGCCACGCTGACTTCAGAGGTGGTGACCAGATCCACAGAAACATTATGGCGCGCCAGAATCGCAAACACCTCAGCCAGAAAACCGTGCGCGTGCAGCATGTTCAGGCTGTGCAGCGTCAGCAGCGTCTGCTTGCGACGCAGTGCCAGCGCGCGGAAAAGCGGCGGATTACGCGTTTCATTGCAGACGCGCGTGCCGCCGGCGGCCGGATCTTTACTGGAGCCAACAAACACCGGGATATCGCTGCGTACCGCCGGCAGCAGCGTGGCGGGATGGAGCACTTTCGCGCCAAAAATTGCCATTTCTGCCGCCTCTTCGAAGGTGATCTCTTCGATACGGCGCGCAGCCGGCACCACGCGCGGATCGGTAGTATAGATACCTGCCACGTCGGTCCAGATATCGATGCGCTCAGCCTGCAGAGCCTCGCCCAGCAGCGCAGCAGTATAATCGCTGCCGCCGCGGCCCAGCGTGGTGGTGCGCCCTTTGCTCTCGCTGCCGATGAAGCCCTGGGTAACCACCAGCGCTTCGGCAATGCGCGGCTGCAGCTGCGCCGCTGCCAGCGTCTGCAGCTCAGCCACCTGCGGCTCGGCCCGGCCAAAACGATCGCTGGTGCGCATCACTTTGCGAACGTCAAACCACTCGGCATTGACACCGCGCTCGCGCAGGATCTCGACAAACAGCAGCGTTGACATCAGTTCGCCGTGGCTGACCAGCTCATCGGTAAGAGCCAGAGAATTGGCCAGTGCCGTGGTATCTGACAGCATGGTGATGTTTTCCAGCACGCGGTCAATTTCTTCACGGATCACATCCGGCGCAGCAAGGCGATCGATAATGGCGTACTGGATACGGCGAATTTCATCCAGCATCTGGGTACGCTCTGCCTGATCCTGGCCCTCGGCCAGCGCGACCAGCAGATTCGTCACGCCAGCAGACGCAGAGAGAACGACCAGACGGGTCTGGGCATCGGACAGCACAACGTCTGCGCTGCGGTTCATGGCATCGAAATCGGCAACGCTGGTGCCACCAAATTTTGCCACAATCAACGGTTGAGACATGTAACAAACCTCGTGTCAGGTTATCTTCCGCCGGGAATTCGGTTCAGAAGACAGGGATAACAGCCTTGGCACAAGAGAAGAGCGGAATTGGACAGACAAGATCAGGAGATGAGTCACCAAAAGCACTTCACCTTGCGAAACGTCCGACTGCGGACGCTTCTGGTGACAACCCAGAGGATTCAGCCCCTGCAGCCGACAGCACAACACTCCGCGTGTTATGCCATCTCGGCGTCGCACCCCCTGATGTGTTTTCGCCGGATACGGATCCTCAAACACACTGCCTGGGCGACGCGCCTCTTCTGGCTTGCACCCGGAGGTGCAAGTCGCGGGCATAAATTATCGACAAATTGTGCTGCTGTCCAGCCTTGTGGCACCCGGAGAAATGATTTTTTAACGCGTGCAGCCCCGCTGTAAATACGCGCCGCGCCCGATGCGGGATCCCTGATACAAAAGCGCCCGCTTACGCGGCTTTTTACTGACGCGCCGCAGAATTTATCTTTTCCGCATTCGGCATACTGGCGCCTGGATTTCACTGAAACCGTGCGGCCAGGGTCACAAAATTTTTCCTTTCGCCTGCAACTATGGTCATACTGAAATGCGTTTGCGCGATGCCTGTTCGACTGTACCCGACGCGGTTATGCCCCTGATAAACAGGCGCACACCGGGGCATCAGCAGCGCGCCGTAAGAGAAACTAAGCATGCCGGGCCAGCGGAACGCGCCCGGATGAAATGACGGTTCTTATATCAACAAGAGTGTTGCCATGAAAAATATCAATCCGACACAAACCGCAGCGTGGCAAGCGCTGCAGCAGCATTTTGAACAGATGAAATCAGTGCAGATCGCCGATCTTTTTCAGCAGGATGCCGATCGTTTTGCGAAATTCTCCGCTACGTTCGATGACCAGATGCTGGTGGATTTCTCAAAAAACCGTATCACTGAGGAAACCCTCACAAAATTACAGGCGCTGGCTAAAGAGACTGACCTGGCGGGCGCCATTAAATCGATGTTCTCTGGCGAGAAGATCAACCGTACGGAAGAGCGCGCCGTGCTGCACGTGGCGCTGCGCAATCGCAGCAATACGCCGATTCTGGTTGATGGCAAAGATGTGATGCCGGAAGTCAACGCCGTGCTGGACAAGATGAAAGGCTTCTCTGAGCGTATCATCAGCGGCGAATGGAAGGGATACACCGGTAAGCCCATTACCGATGTGGTCAACATCGGCATTGGCGGCTCCGATCTCGGTCCGTTTATGGTGACTGAGGCGCTGCGCCCTTATAAAAACCATCTGAATATGCACTTTGTCTCCAACGTTGACGGCACGCATATTGCTGAGACGCTGAAAGATCTGAACCCGGAAACCACGCTGTTCCTGGTGGCCTCAAAAACCTTCACCACGCAGGAAACCATGACCAATGCGCACAGCGCACGCGACTGGTTCCTGAAAACGGCGGGCGATCAGCAGCACGTGGCAAAACATTTTGCCGCGCTCTCTACCAACGGCAAAGCGGTCAGCGAGTTTGGTATTGATACCAGCAACATGTTTGAGTTCTGGGACTGGGTTGGCGGGCGCTACTCGCTCTGGTCGGCCATCGGCCTCTCTATTATTCTCTCCATCGGATTTGACAACTTCACGCAGCTGCTCAGCGGCGCACACGCGATGGATCAGCATTTTGCCACCGCTCCGGCGGAGCAGAACCTGCCGGTGCTGCTGGCGCTGATCGGTATCTGGTACAACAACTTTTTTGGTGCCGAAACCGAAGCGATCCTGCCTTACGACCAGTATATGCATCGCTTTGCTGCCTATTTCCAGCAGGGCAACATGGAATCGAACGGCAAGTATGTCGATCGTGAAGGCAATCCGGTCGACTATCAGACCGGCCCGATTATCTGGGGCGAGCCTGGCACCAATGGTCAGCATGCGTTTTATCAGCTGATCCATCAGGGAACCAAGCTGGTGCCGTGCGACTTTATTGCACCGGCCATTACCCATAACGCGCTGGCCGATCACCACCAGAAGCTGCTGTCGAACTTTTTTGCTCAGACCGAGGCGCTGGCATTTGGTAAGTCACGCGATACGGTAGAGAAAGAGTTTACCGATGCCGGTAAATCGGCGGAGTCAGTGGCGCACGTTGTGCCGTTTAAAGTGTTTGAAGGTAACCGTCCGACTAACTCCATTCTGCTGCGCGAAATTACCCCTTACAGCCTGGGTGCGCTGATTGCGCTGTATGAACATAAGATTTTCACGCAGGGTGCCATTCTGAATATTTACACGTTCGATCAGTGGGGCGTGGAACTGGGCAAACAGCTGGCAAATCGTATTTTGCCTGAGCTGGAAAATGACGCAGATATTGCCAGTCACGACAGCTCGACCAATGGATTGATCAATCGCTACAAATCCTGGCGTTAATTTGCATCAGGATCATCAGGGCGGCCGCTGGCCGCCTTTTTTTATTCCGCTTATTTGCCGGTTTTAATACGGCCATTCATTGCTGATGCAATATCCCTTCGGCTGGCTACAGAAAATCTGATGTTGCGCTAAGCCTCTGCAAAAATCACAGATTTTACCGGATCTGATTGTGTGCAACAGGCGCTCAGCCCCCCTGAATCCACGCGGATTTAAATTTACAACCCATCAGGAAAATCCGATAATTCCTATTCCGTGCCAAATTTTACTAAAAAAGTGTAAAATCCTGCCGTATATAATGTCGTCATATTTACGCTTCAGGCAGTAGCAAACGGGCCACGGAAAAAAGCTATTCACGCCGGTTTTTTCTGACTGCAATACCACAGCAGCCGGATACGGGCGCGCTTTTTAGCCTGCTACAGGCTGATATTTTATTGCTCTGACGTAAATGCGCCTGAAACCAGGATAGCTCCTTCATTCATTTTTTTTCTAAATGCAGGAAACGCTGTTATGAAAAAACTCGTGGCTGCCGGTGCAGCCTTGTTATATCTCGCGGTCGCTTCTGCCGCCCACGCCGTACCGGAAGAGACCGGCGCAGCAGCCGGCGCACAGGCGGGCGCGATCTCCTCTGGCGCATCGACCGCGGTGGGGATTGGCGCGCTCGGCGCGCTGGTAGGTCTCGGCCTTGCCGCTGCTGGCGGCGGCGGCGGTGATGGCGCAAATACCGGTACAACAACAACCACAACGGGCACGACCCGCTGATAATACGCTTTGACTCCTGACCACACCGCCGTGTGGTTATTTTTTGCTTTTGTTTTTTAGACAGGGATACACACAGTGCGCCAACTCTCTTTGCTGCTGCTTTGTCTGTTGCTGCAGGCCTGCACACAGACGCAAAAAGGTCTTGAGCAGACCGTCATGCTTGCCGTCAATGGTCCCGACGACGTCACGGTCAGTACCGAACAGATTCAGAAACTCCCTTACGCCAGTATGTACGCCCGCATCGACAATGGCGCACGTATCTTTGTGGTACTCGGCTACCTTGAAGCGGGTCAGCAAAAGTGGGTGACTCAGGACAAAGCCATGCTGGTGATGCAGCATGGCCGCCTGGTGAAAACGCTGGGACTGCGCGACAACCTGCAGGCGGTCAGCAACCTCGCCGGGGATCCGCTGGCTGATGCGCTGCATCTGCAGAACGGTGCCAGCTGGACACGCGTCGTGCAGTGGCGTGAACAGGATCGGGTACGCGCCGCAACGGCGGTCTCGCAGTTTGAGCGCGGCACCGATGAAGTGCTGACGCTGGCGGGAGAAGCGATACCGTGCCGCGTCTGGCAGGAAAATGTGTCGATGGCGAGCCTGAACCGCACCTGGCAGAACACGTTCTGGATCGACAACCGCGACGGCACGGTGCTGCAGACGCAGCAGATGCTTGCCGCTGACCACTTTCCTGTTGTAACCACCCTTCTGAAGCCGGCTAAATCATGAAAAAAATAATAACTCTGCTGGCTGCACTGGCTCTGCCTGCGGCAGGCAACGCGCTGGCCGCAGGCCAGATTACCGTGCACGCTGCGACAGGCGATAGCAGCATGCAGATTGATGACGTTCAGCGTCTGAGCCAGCTGCTGACGCATCCCGGCCTCAATACCTGGTGGCCCGGCACCGTCATAGCAGAGCGCGGTGCTACCGCTGCCGTACAGCAACAGCGCCACCAGCTGCTGACCGATCTGCGTGCCTGGCAGGGCAGCAGCGATGCCGCACTCGGCGCAACCATCGGTGCAGTGATCCGGCAGCTCAACGCGCTGCCGGTTACCGGCCGGCAGTTTACCTCGCTGGATATCGACTGGCTGCGGCTGCATCCGGAAGCGGATCGTGCGCTGCAGGGCAGTTATGACCTCTATACCCTGCCGGAACCGCACCAGGTACTGATTATGGGCGCCCTCGCCCGGCCTGGCGCAGAGAGCTGGCAGCCCGGACGCAGCGTACGCGACTATCTCGCCGCACACGAACGCCTGACCGGCGGCGATCGCAGCGTGGCCACCGTTATTGCGCCATCTGGCGAGGTCCGTCAGGTTCCGGTCGCCTACTGGAATCAGCGTCATGCTGAAGTTGAACCCGGCAGCATTATCTGGCTCGGCTTTACCTCATGGAGCCTGCCGTGGGGCCAGGCAGATTTAAATACGCGTCTGATTTCTGTTCTGACTCACCGGATCCCGCAATAATGAAAAAACAACTACTGCTCAGCCTGCTGGCTGCATCTGTCTCTGCCGCCTGCCAGGTGCAGGCTGAAACCTGGCCGCAGCCGGTGGGTCCTTCACAATCCGATTTTGGCGGCGTCGGCCTGCTGCAGACGCCTACCGCCCGCATGGCGAAAGAGGGTGAATTCAGCCTTAACGCGCGGGATAACGATCAGTATCGCTACTACTCCGCCTCGCTTCAGCTTCTGTCGTGGCTGGAAACCACCGTACGCTATACCGATGTGCGGACCCGTCGCTACAGCGGCGTGGAAGATTTCAGCGGCAACCAGAGTTATAAAGATAAAGCGTTCGATCTGAAACTGCGCCTCTGGCAGGAGAGCTACTGGCTGCCGGAGGTGGCGGTGGGTTCACGCGACCTCGGCGGCACCGGGCTGTTTGACAGCGAATATCTGGTGGCGTCTAAAGCCTGGGGGCCGTTCGATTTTACGCTGGGCCTTGGCTGGGGCTATCTCGGCAACAGCGGCACCGTGAAAAACCCGTTTTGCTCTTACAGCGACAGCTATTGCAGCCGCACCGGTGGCGGCACGGCCGGTTCAGTCAATGGCTCACAGCTGTTTCATGGCCCTGCTGCCCTGTTTGGCGGCGTGGAGTATCAGACGCCGTGGCAGCCGCTGCGCCTTAAGCTGGAGTATGAGGGCAACGACTATCAGGATGACTTTGCCGGACGGCTGGAGCAGCGCAGCAAAGTCAACGCCGGTGCGATTTATCGCCTTACTGACTGGGCAGATATCAATGCCAGCTATGAGCGCGGCAACACCTTTATGTTTGGCGTCACCATTCGCACCAACTTCAACGATCTGCGCCAGACGCATATCGATACGCCGAAGCCTGCTTACGACCCGCATCCGCAGGGCGATCTGCTGGATTCTGCCGTGGTCGCCAGCCAGCTTAGCGCACTGAAGTATGACGCCGGATTCAATGGCCCGCGCATTCAGACCAAAGGCGCTACCCTTTACGTCAGCGGTGAGCAGATCAAATATCGCGATACGCGCGAAGGCGTTGATCGCGCCAATCGTATTATGATGAATCACCTGCCGGCCGGCATTGACACGATTGCCGTCACGGAGTCGCGCTTTAATATGCCGCAGGTGACGACGCGCACGCAGGTTGCCAGCCTGCATAATACGCTCAGCGGCTATCCGCTGGGGCATGAGCAGCCGCTGCAGCAGTCGCGCGTTAATCCGGTCGATCCGGGCGCAACCGAGCAGGGCCTGTTTATGCGTAAAGATCGCCTGAACTACAGCCTGTCACCGGTGCTCAACCAGTCAGTTGGCGGGCCGGAAAGCTTCTATATGTATCAGGTTGGCGCGATGGCAAACGCGGATTACTGGCTGACCGATCACCTGCTGGTGGGCGGCAGCCTGTTTGGCAATATCGTGAACAACTATGACCGCTTCAATTATAACGGCGCGCCCTCTGACTCCACGCTGCCGCGCGTGCGTACCCATATCCGCGACTATGTGAAAAACAATGTCTACGTAAACGATCTGCAGGCCAACTATATGCATTACCTCGGTAATAACCTGTATGGTCAGGTTTATGGCGGCTATCTGGAGACCATGTATGGCGGCGCCGGTGCTGAAGTGCTCTACCGCCCGGTAGACAGCAACTGGGCGGTGGGCGTTGATGCCAACTATGTCAAACAACGCGACTGGGACAACATGATGCAGTTCCGCGACTACAAAGCGCCAACCGGTCATCTGACCGCCTACTGGCGCCCGTGGTTTATGCAGGATGTGCTGGTGAAAGCGAGCGTGGGGCAATACCTGGCGAAGGATAAAGGCGCCACGCTGGATATCTCCAAACGCTACGACAGCGGCGTCACCGTGGGCTTCTACGCCACCAAAACCAACGTTTCATCTGAAGCGTATGGCGAAGGCGACTTTACCAAAGGCTTCTATATTTCGGTTCCGATGGATCTGTTTACCGTCACGCCAACGCGCGGCCGTGCACAGGTGAACTGGGTGCCGCTGACGCGTGATGGTGGCCAGATGCTGAGTCGTAAATATCAGCTCTACGATCTGACCGCCGATCGCGACGCGCGGTTTAATTAAGATCGGGCGCGGGGTAACACCCGCGCACTCTATCTGTGCTGATGCTCTCCACCCCTCTTTCCCCTGGCATCAGTCAGACTCCGCACGCTTTCTTTCCTCATTGCTCACAGATCCGACCAGCACAACTGCATTTGCCTCCATAATGGTTAAAACGAAAATGGTTTCCACGTACAACGCTGAAATGGAGCAACTATGGCTACCCCGGTACCGGCTAAACGCGGAAAAAAACCTCGCGTTACCTCCCCTGCGGCTACGCCGCCGGCTGGCGGTCAGGTTCAGTCGCTGACGCGCGGCCTGCGTCTGCTGGAGCTAATTGCCGACGCGCACGGCAGCGTGGCGCTGACCGAGCTGGCGCAGCAGGCGGGCCTGCCAAATTCAACCACGCATCGTCTGCTCTCCACGATGCAGCAGCAGGGCTTTGTGCATCAGGTGGGCGATCTGGGCTACTGGACGATTGGCGCCCACGCCTTTGTGGTGGGCAGCAGTTTTCTGCAGAGCCGCAATCTGCTGGCCATTGTGCATCCGGTGTTACGGCGACTGATGGAGGAAGCTGGCGAGACGGTGAATCTGGCGGTGCTGGACCTGAGTGATTATCAGGCGGTGATTGTTGATCAGGTGCAGTGCACGCAGCTGATGCGTATGTCAGCCCCGATTGGCGGCAAGCTGCCGATGCACGCTTCCGGCGCCGGGAAAGCTTTTCTGGCCCATCTGAATGACGATCAGGTAACTGCACTGCTGCATCAGAAAGGCCTGCACGGCTATACGCCTAAAACGCTGATGTCGCCGCATACGCTGAAAGAGAATCTGGCGCTGATCCGCAAAATGGGCTTCTCGCATGATGATGAGGAGCATGCGCTGGGGCTGCGCTGCGTAGCGGCACCTATTTATGACGAGCACGGCGACGCGTTTGCCGCGATCTCTATTTCAGGCCCGCTGGCCCGTATGACGGACGATCGTATTACCGAGCTGGGTGCGCTGGTGATCCGCGCCGCCCGAACGGTCACGCAGGCGTACGCCGGGCGTTAAACTGCTACCGTGGCGTAGCGCACGCTGAAGCGCCGGGCGTTACGCCACGCCATCGCCTCTTCAACATGGCCATTGCGGATCTGCGCCTGCAGCGATCGCCACCAGCCGGGGTCAAACAGCTGCGGATGCAGCGTCTGCAGCAGCCTGCCGGTCGCGGGTTCGCTGCAGAGCGCGTAACGGAACGTCTCCGGAAATATGTCATCGGGCCCGACGCTGTACCAGGGCTCTGCCTGCAGCTCCTGCTCTTCATAACGCGCGGGCGGAACGTCACGGAATATCAGCTCAGTCATCAGGCGGATTTCATCGTAGTCATAAAACACCACGCGCCCGTGGCGCGTCATACCGAAATTTTTAAACAGCATATCGCCGGGAAAAATGTTAGCCGCCGCCAGCTGACAGATGGCATTGCCATACTCCTCCAGCGCATGCCGACGCTGCGCCTCGCTGGCGTGCTGCAGCCAGAGGTTGAGCGGCTCCATGCGACGCTCCAGCCAGAGATGACGAATGATAACGTTCTCATCGCGCAGCGTGATCTTTTCCGGTATATCGCGCATGAACTCCGCCATCAGCGCGTCCGGGATCCGCGCGCGCGGCAGGGCAAAATAGCGAAACTCCTGCGTATCCGCCATGCGTCCGACGCGATCGTGCTCTTTGACCAGCCGGTAGCAGTCGTGCACCTGCGCTTCCGTTACCTCCTTTTGCGGCGCGAAACGGTCTTTAATGACCTTGAATACCCGATCGTAGCCCGGCAGAGTAAACACCAGCATCACCATGCCGCGCACGCCAGGCGCAGGCGCAAATGCGTCATCATGGTGTGCCAGATAGTGCAGATATTCGCGGTAGCTCTCGGTTTTACCGTGTTTCTGGCAGCCAATGGCGATATAGCGCTCGGCGAGGGTTTTGCCTGGCAGCAGCGGCTGCAGCCACGCCACCAGCGCCGCAGGCACCGGGGCGTAAACCATGAAGCTGGCGCGGGCGAAGCCAAATACGATGCTCGCCTCATCGCGATCCGTCAGGCAGGTATCGATCCACAGCTGCCCATCGCTGTCGCGCTGGATCGGCAGCAGACAGGGCAGGATCTCACCGCTGCGGAACTGCAGCCGCGCGACAATCCACGCGGTTTTGTTACGATAGAAAAGTTCGCTGGCGACCTCCAGCACGGCACCGGCCAGCTGCGCCGCGCTGAACTGCTCCTTCAGATGCCGCTCAATCCAGCGGATATCGCGTGCCCGATCCTGCCACGTCAGCCGCAGGGGAAGATCGGACAGCAGCTGCCGCAGCGCACTCTGCCAGTCCGGCCGGGGAGCATAGCGACGCGACAGTGGACGCTGCGCTTCCGGTTGTTGCAAACCCGGCTGCGAGGAGTGAATAAACAGCCGCTCCGGAAACAGATGGCTGTGCCCCTGCAGCCGGCAGTAAACGGAGTTAAAAAAGCTCTCTGCAATTTCATGGCGCGGATAGCCCGGCAGCAGCGTCTCATAGTGCGCCTTTACCCGCAGCCAGAAGGCGGTATCCCACTCCGCCTGCCCGTTCAGCACGCGCAACTGACTGACTACCAGGGTGACATGATGATCATACAGATGTATGCGCTCCTTCATGGCGCGCTGCGCCGCCGGCCAGTCCGCCTGCTCAAACCGCTGCTGCGCACCGGCGGTGATATCGAGAAAACGACCGTACTGCGCGTCAAAGCCCTGCAGAATGGTATGGGCAATAAGGGATTCTCCGGGTGACATCAGTTATCTCCGGTACGCGGTGGCCACGAGCCGCTGCACAGCAGCGGCGCCTCTCTTGCCGATCCGATCAGAACTGCGCGGTTTCCGTTGAGCCGGTCAGGGCCGTCACAGAAGATGCGCCGCCCTGAATCACCGTGGTGATGCGATCAAAGTAACCGGTGCCCACTTCCTGCTGATGCGATGAAAAGGTGTAGCCTTTGTCGCGCGCCGCAAATTCCGGCTGCTGCACTTTTTCAACGTAGTGGCGCATCCCCTCGCCCTGCGCGTACGCGTGCGCCAGGTCAAACATGCTGAACCACATGCTGTGGATCCCGGCCAGCGTAATAAACTGAAAGCGATAGCCCATGTCGCTCAGCGCCTGCTGAAAGCGTGCGATGGTGCGATCGTCGAGGTTTTTCTTCCAGTTAAATGAGGGTGAGCAGTTATAAGCCAGCAGTTTGCCGGGATAGCGCGCGTGTATCGCGTCAGCAAAGCGCTGCGCCAGCGCCAGATCGGGCGTGGAGGTTTCACACCATAAAACATCGGCATAGGGCGCATAGGCAAGACCGCGGCTGATCGCCTGCTCGATCCCGGCACGGGTGCGATAAAACCCCTCCGACGTACGTTCACCGGTGATAAACGCGCTGTCGTTCGGATCGCAGTCAGAAGTAATTAAGTCAGCGGCATCCGCATCGGTGCGCGCAATCAGCACGGTTGGCACATTCATGACATCAGCCGCAAGGCGTGCAGCTACCAGTTTCTGAATCGCGTCCTGCGTTGGCACCAGCACCTTACCGCCCATATGGCCGCATTTTTTTACCGCCGCCAGCTGATCTTCAAAATGCACGGCGCCAGCCCCGGCCACAATCATCGATTTCATCAGCTCAAAAGCGTTCAGTACGCCGCCAAAGCCCGCCTCCGCATCGGCCACTATCGGCAGAAAATAGTCGACATACGCGTCATCTTCCGGCGACAGGCCGCTGGCCCACTGGATCTGATCGGCGCGCTGAAAGCTCTGGTTAATCCGCTGCACCACCTCCGGTACAGAGTTAACCGGATAGAGCGACTGATCGGGGTACATCTGACCGGCGAGGTTTGCATCCGCCGCCACCTGCCAGCCCGAGAGATAGATCGCTTCGATACCGGCTTTCGCCTGCTGCACTGCCTGCCCCCCGGTTAACGCACCAAGGCTATTGATATAACCTTTAGTCGCGCCGCCGTTCAGCAGCGACCAGAGCCTGACGGCGCCCCGTTCTGCCAGCGTGCAGGCGGGCGTTACCGAGCCGCGCAGGCTGATGACCTCTTCTGCCCGATAGGGACGCGTGATACCGTTCCAGCGCGCATCCTGCCAGCTCATTTCCAGTTGTGTGATCTGTTGTGTCCGATTCATAGCACTCTCTCCGGGGGTCAGGCCAGCAGGCGGTAGCCTGGCAGCGTCAGAAATGGAACCAGCTCTTTATCCGTGGTGATTTGCGCCATCAGCGCGGCCGCATCTTCAAAACGTCCCTGCTGAAAACGTATATCGCCGTAGCGCTGGCGCAGTGCGGCCAGCTCTTCGTCAAGAAACTGCTCAAACAGGGCAGCAGTGACCAGCTGGCCATCACTCAGGATCTGTTTGTGACGGATCCACTGCCAGATAGAGGCGCGGGCGATTTCAGCCGTTGCCGCATCTTCCATCAGTCCCTCAATCGGCACGCAGCCGTTACCGCTAATCCACGCTTCCAGATACTGCAGCGCAACGCGGATGTTTGCGCGCATGCCCGCTTCGGTACGTAAACCGCGGCAGGGACGCAGCAGCCGCTCAGCCGTTACCGGCGAATCGGTATTACGCGTCACGTGCAGCTGATTGGCGCGATCGCCCAGCTGGCGATCAAACACCTTCATGGCAATATCTGCCAGACCAGGATGCGCAACCCATGTCCCGTCATGGCCGTTACCCGCTTCGCGCGCTTTATCTTCCTCAACTTTCTCTTTTACCCACGCATTGCGCGTCTCTTCCTGCGCCGGGATGAGTGCAGACATGCCGCCCATTGCCAGTACGCCGCGCCGGTGGCAGGTTTTAATCAGCAGCCGGGAGTACGTATCCAGAAATGGCTGATCCATGGTGATCTGCTGTCGATCGGGCAGAATGCGATCGCCGTGCTGCCCCAGCGTTTTGATGTAGCTGAAGATGTAATCCCAGCGGCCGCAGTTAAGCGCTACGGCGTGGTCGCGCAGCTCCCACAGGATTTCATCCATCTGAAACACCGCGGGCAGCGTTTCAATCAGTACCGTGGCTTTGATCGTGCCACGCGGCAGATCAAAACGATCTTCGCTGAAGCGGAAGATCTCACGCCACCACGCTACCTCACTGGCGTGCTCGGTTTTAGGCAGATAAAACCACGGTGCATGCCCTTTTTCCTGCAGCGCCCGCACGTTATGGAATACAAAGAGAGCAAAATCAAACAGGCCAGCCGGAATCGCTTTGTCGCGCCACTCCACATGCTTTTCAGCCAGATGTAATCCGCGCACCCGGCACATCAGCAGTGCAGGATCGGAGCGCAGCTGGTAGATCCGGCCATCATCGCGGGTAAAACGCAGCGTACCGGCGACCGCTTCACGCAGCACCTGCTGCCCTTCAATCAGCTTGCTCCAGCACGGAGCCAGCGAATCCTCGAAATCCGCCATAAAAACCTTAACGTTGGCGTTCAGCGCGTTAATGGTCATTTTGCGATCGGGTGGCCCGGTAATTTCGACCCGGCGATCGCACAGCAGCTCAGGCAGCGGGCGCACCTGCCATTCATTTTCACGAATGGAAGTGGTTTCCGCATTAAAGTCAGGCAGCGCTCCGCGATCGTAGTCCCGCTGGCGCTGCTGCCGCGCTTTAAGCAGTCGATCGCGTTCCGGGGCAAAGCGCACGACCAGCGCCTGCAGAAAATCGATAGCCGCCGGCGTCAGCAGTTGCTGCTCCGCGTCTGAGAAGGGCTGAGTGAAGGTCAGCGTAGAGTGAATAATCGTGTCTGTCATGCTGGCTCTCTCCTGAAGCGATCCTGGTTTACTGCCGGGATCAGAATACTGGATGTTTTGTAACCGACAGGATCAGAGCATATGCATTTTAATTTTTATTTCAAAAACTATTTCCATTTTATGAAAAGATAAGCATTAACTATCTGTATATACTGTTATTTAAAGTATCAAAATAAAGGCAATGGTTTCTGCTTTGGAAAAGACATAAAAAAACCGCGATGGCCTGAGGGCGATCGCGGTGGAGAGAAGCTAAAAAGAGATCAGTCGAGAGTCGGATTCATATGGCGCAGATCAAACGGCGTGATCTGGTAAACATAGTAGTTCAGCCAGTTAGAAAACAGCAGGTTACCATGGCTGCGCCAGGTCGCACGCGGCGGCAGGGCCGGGTTATTCTGCGGAAAGTAGTTAAACGGCACTTCCGGCTGCAGGCCCGCGTCATTATCGCGATGAAACTCACCCGCAAGCGTCAGCGCGTCATATTCCGGGTGCCCGGTTACAAAGGCCAGCCGCTTGTCTTTACTCGCCATCAGATAGGCGCCGGTTGCCTCAGATTCAGCAAACAGCTCAAGATCGGTGTAGTCGCGTATAAGCTGGCTGGGAAAATCTGCATAGCGCGAATGCGGCGCCAGAAAATTGTCATCAAAGCCGCGCGTCAGCAAAGCGTGCGGATGCAGGATCTGATGTTCATAGACGCCTGACAGTTTGTTTTGCCGCGTCTGCTTGGGAATACCATACAGAATGTTCAGCGCAGCCTGTACCGCCCAGCAGACAAACAGCGTAGAGGTGACATGCTCGTTTGCCCAGTGCAGCACGCGCTGGATCTGCGGCCAGTAGGCGACGTCGTTAAAGTCAACCAGACCCAGCGGCGCACCTGTCACAATCAGGCCATCGAAGTTATCGTGCTGTATCTCTTCGAAATTGCAGTAAAAGTTATTCAGATGTTCGCTGGGGGTATTGCGCGATTCGCGGCTGTCTATCCGCAATAGCTGCACATCAATTTGCAGCGGTGAGTTAGAGAGCAGACGTAAAAACTGATTTTCAGTCTCGATCTTTTTTGGCATCAGGTTAAGGATCAGTACTTTTAACGGGCGGATCTCCTGAACACGGGCGCGCGATGAGGTCATCACAAACACATTTTCATCACGTAAGAAATTCACTGCCGGTAATTCGTCGGGCACCCTGATTGGCATAACCTGCTCACCTCTTGCTGATAACCATATAAACGTTTAGACATCCAGATGCCCGAGATTAGCCTGGCATACGCGGAATGTCGAGACTTCATGCTATTTATGAAAATGTTTCAGCTTAATGTGGCATAACCGACAGCGACAGAGAAGAAAGGAAATTGCGCCGGCACTAAAAGCGAGACGGTAAGATCTTTTTTGAGGTAAAAAAAGTACCCATAGCATGCTGATGCTTCAGCAATACCCGTGAGCGAACATAAAAGTTATTTTCTGCAGACGTAAAAAAGCCCTGAAC